>NZ_JAJVKV010000006.1 GCF_024198175.1 Pyxidicoccus xibeiensis | reverse complement strand
AGAAGATGAAGGTGGTGCCCTCCTTCTGGTTGAGCTCCTTCATCAGGTCGATGATGTGCTGGCCCGTCACCGAGTCCAGGTTGGCGGTGGGCTCGTCCGCGAGGATGAGCTGGGGCCGGGTGACCAGTGCGCGCGCCACGGCGACGCGCTGGCGCTGGCCGCCGGACAGCTCGTTGGGGCGGTGCTTCGCGTGGCTGGCCAGGCCCACCTGCTCCAACAGCTGCATCACCCGCTCGCGCCGCTGTGCCTTGTCCAGCTTGCGCTGGAGCAGCAGGGGGAACTCCACGTTCTGGAAGACGCTGAGCACGGAGACGAGGTTGAAGCTCTGGAAGATGAAGCCAATGGTGTTCAGGCGCAGGTTGGTCAGCTGCCGCTCGCTGAGCAGCTTGGTGTCCTGACCGGCCACGCTCACCACGCCGCTGGTGGCGGTGTCCACGCAGCCGATGAGGTTGAGCAGCGTCGTCTTGCCGCTGCCGGACGGGCCGGCGATGGAGATGAACTCTCCCTTGTGCACCTGGAGGTCCACCCCCCGTAGCGCCGGGACGACGACCTTGCCCAGGGTGTAGTCCTTGGTCACGCTCGTGATGGAGACGATGGGGTGTGAGGCGGCGTTCATGCGGTGCGTCCTTTCGAAGCCTTGGAAGTCCGGGCGGGACGGGCCGCGCGCGACGCGCGCCACCGCTCGGCGATGCCGGCCATCTCGGCCAGGTAGAATTCACAGAACTCGGTGGCCTCGCGCAGGTGGTGCTTGCCCGAAAGCTGCGGCGTCGCCATGGCGCTCCGGCACACGCGGATGAAGGCCTTCAGGGACTCCTCCGCGGTGCGCAGCCGGCCCTCATAGCCCTCCGCGTTGATGACGTAGTAGTGCTGCCGGTCCCCCGGCACGCTCACGGGCTCCACCAGCCCCATGGCCATGGAGGCGCGGATGTTGGTGGACACGGAGGCGGCGCTCACCTTGAGCAGCTCGGCGATGCGCTTGAGCGACAGCGGCTCGTCCGCCAGCATCAGCAGCGCTTGCATGCGCCCGCCGATGCGCGTTCCTCCCTGTCTCTCGAAGAGCAGACCCATCGCCTCGATGAAGCGATGCTCCGCGGCGCCCAACTCCGTCATGCCCGCCTCCGTGCCTCCCCCGGGTCCCCTCGCGCCGCTTCACGTGCGAGGCAAGGTCCCGGGAGGCGGGCAGGCATGTAGTGGGTTCAGTTCGTTCAGTCAAGACTGAATGGACTGAAAGGACTGTGCGGCACCTGGCTGCCGCACCGTATGTCGTAATCGTGTTGCGTCAACGGAAAGAGGCCCGCGGCCGGGGTCGGCCGTGGGCCCTTGGGGTTCCCCGTCGTGGGGGAGGGAGTGTGTGTCACGGGCAGAGGTGTCCGTGGCTGTCGCCGTGTGTCGGCCTTCAGTGGACGTCGGAGCCGGAGGTGGAGCCGGACTGGGTGTCCGGGTTCATGGTGCTGTCACCGGAGCCGCCGGTGCCGGGGTCCGTGCTCGGCGGCGGGGTCATTCCCGGGTCCAGGCTCTTGTCGTCCTCCATGCCCGTGCCGCCGGTGCCCTCGTTGATGGACGAGTCCGGAGACATCACATCCCCCGCGCCGGAGCCGCCCGTGCCCGACATGGAGATGCTCTTGGCGATGTTGTCCGTCTCCTTCACCTCGTAGCTGGCGCGAATCTCCTGGCCGGGCTGCAGGTCCTTGGCGCGCTTGACGTTCGGATCACCGAACTGGGTGCTCTTGTCCACCTTCAGCGGCACCACCGCGCCGTCCGCCTGCGACAGCCAGACTGTCTTGCTGTCGGCCTTGACCACCTTGCCGGTGATCTCCTTCTGGCCCATGGCGCTCTGGCTGCCCATGGTGCCCGAGCCGCCCATGGCCGGGTCGCTCGGCATCGTCGTGCCCGAGCCACCCGTGGCGGGGTCGTCCTGGGGAATGGTGCTGTCCTGCATGCCGGTGTCCTGCGGCACGCTCTCGCTACCTGCCTGCCCGGCGCCGCCCTGGGCCGAGGACGGGTCCTGCTGTGGCTTGTTCTTGTCATCACCCGCGAGTGCGGCGCCCGAGCCCAGCAGCGCGATGGTCGCGAAAACCCCAACCAGCTTCTTCATGGAATCTCTCCTGTGGTGAATGGGCGGAGGGCAATGAGCGACCCTCCGCTGGGGAAAAGCTAGGTGCGCTGGTGGAAGCGCACAGGGCACGGAGGGCAACCCGGAGGCGTGCCCGTTCCCTCCTCGGCCGGTGGAACGTGGAGTGCGGCCCCCAGCGGATGACGGCCCGGCTTGAAGGCGGTAGGGCTTTTCCCCTACCGTCACCACCCTGGTGTCCGCCCACCGGCCTTCCGGCTGGTGGCCTCGCAGGAGTCCCGCTTCCCATGCCCCCGTCAGCCAAGCCGTCCACGCCCGCTCCGGCGCAGGAGCTGCCCGCGCCCTCGTACCCCGCCGTCGAGTCCCTGCTCGAGGCCGCCTCCGTGGAGGAGGTGCGGGCCTTCTTCGCCCCGGTGAAGACGGGCCTCACCGACCTCAAGGGCCCCAAGGTGGAGCACGGCAAGAAGGCGCAGGCCGCCATCTCCCGCGCCGAGGAGCTGCTGGAGCTGCTCGTGGAGACGCGCGAGCGCCTGCTCGCCGAGGCCAAGGGCGGCGCCAAGGGCCGGAGATAACTGGCTTTTTCCACCCCCGGCAGGTTTTTTGGGTGGATCAGGCAACCGCCGGGGCGATGGCCCGATAATCAGGGGGAGAGCATCCGGAACATTGGGGATCTCTACCCTTTTCGCTGCAAGCAGCGCCTGGAGGAAGCAATGGCGAAGATCGACAACATGATGGGCCCGAGCGTGCGTCTCTCGACCAACGTCACGACGTCCCGGCAGACGCCGAACACGGGCTTCGGTGCGCGGCTGCAGAACGGCCTCAACAGCGCGGCTGGCGCGGTGGGCGCGGGCGTGGGCGCGGTGGCGGGCATGATTCCCGGCGGGCAGATTGTCTCCGCCGCGGTGTCCTCCATGCACACGTTCTCCAGCACCAGCGGCTCCGGCATGGCCGGCGCGCCGTACGCCGGGGTGATGGGCACGGCGGTGGCTCCCGCGGGCGGCATGATGGGCGGCGCTGCCCCGATGGCCGGCGGCATCTCGGTCGGCGGCGGCGTGGGCGGCGTGGTGGGCAACCCCGCGTCCAACGTGGGCGTCGGCGCGAACGCCAGCAGCCCCACGGACACCGTCAACGGCAACTTCTCGCTGAACAAGATGGCCGAGGAGAACTCCAAGCTCCTGAACCTGCAGGCGGCCATCCAGCAGGAGTCGCAGGCTTTCACGGCGATCTCCAACGTGATGAAGTCGCGGCACGACTGCATCAAGAACTCCATCAGCAACGTCCGCTAGTCGTAGGCGGGCGTGAGCCCGGCGGGGCAGGGGAGCGGCGCCGCTCCCGGCCTCGGCGGACACGAAAGGAAGCGCGAAGTCCATGGCGGAGAGCTCGGAGATCTCGAACAGTCTCGTCCCCCTCGGCCGCCAGCAGGCCATGGTCCTGCTGGAGACCGGCTATCTGTGGCTGGACATGGGCCAGTTCGACAAGGCGAAGGAGATCTTCTCCGGAGCTGCGGCGCTGATGCCCAAGAGTGAAGTCCCGCAGCTGGGGCTGGGCGCGGTGGAGTTCGCGCAGGGCCGCCATGACAAGGCGCTGCAGGCGTACCGCGCCGCGCAGCGCCTGGCGCCCCAGGCTTCGCTGCCTCGCGCGCACGCGGGCGAGGCGCTCCTGTTCATGGGCAAGGTGCCGGAGGCCCTCAAGGAGCTGAAGGCCGCCATGGACCTCGAGCCGGACGGGGACGGTGCCCGGCTGGCCCAGTCGCTCATCCAGGCAAAGGAGGCGGGTGTGCTGCCTCCTGCGAAGAAGTAGGGAGGAGACGGCGATGGCTGTTGGTGGCGTGGGCAGAGGGGGCGGTAAGGGACGCGCCGGTGGCGCGAAGGGAGCGTCTGGCGCCGCGCCGGCCGCGGGCTCCAGCTTTGGTGGCAAGGTGGACAAGGCCGAGTCGCTCGTCGGGCCCTCGGGTCTGGTAGGCTCCAGCAATGTCCAGGGCCCCCAGGCTGCGGACCCGGTGGCCGCCCAGGCGGTCGCCATCGCCCGGCAGCTGAAGAATGGGGGCTTCAAGAGCAAGGAAGAGGCGACGAAGGCCCTGGTCGCCGAAATCCTGAAGGAGAAGCTCCGCATGAAGTCCTCCTCCCTCACCAGCAAGATTTCGGACGCCCTGCAGGATGATCCCCGGCTGAACCAGGTTCTCGAGCGGCTGTGGTCGAAGGCCGAGTGAGCGGCGCTTGGCTCTGGGCGAAGACAGGAAGGTCATCCTCGAGAAGTACGGCCCCTACGTGCGGTCGCTGGCGGCGACCGTCCGCAAGCAGTTCAACGCCCAGCTCGAGCTGGACGAGCTGGTGGCGTACGGACAGATAGGCCTCCTGGAGGCCGCCGAGCGCTTCGACCCCAAGGTCGGGGCCAACTTCCTCACCTTTGCCCACTACCGCATCAAGGGTGCCATCTTCGATGGCCTGCGGAAGATGGGGATTCTGCGGGGTTCGGACGCGCGGACGGCGTACGCGGGAGAGCGGGCGGCGGCGTACCTGGGCAATTTGTCGGACCGCGAGTCGGGGACAAGCAACCGCGGCAGCTCATTCGACGATGATGTGAATGACATCTCGGATGCGGTGGCCGGGCTCGCCATGGTGTTCGCCACGAGCCTGGAAGGGGCGGACACGCAGGGCTACACCGACGAGTCGCTGCCGGTGGACGTCCGGATGGAGCTGGAGCAGACGAAGAATCGGGTGCGGGCGGCGATAGAGAAGCTCCCGGAGAAGGAGAAGAAGCTCCTTCAGGGGTACTACTTCCAGGGCAGGACGCTGGAAGAGGCGGGCGCGGAGATAGGGCAGTCGAAGAGCTGGGCGTCGCGGCTTCATGCGCGCGCCATCGACCGGCTCAAGGAACTCTTGAACGAGGAAGAGGAACTCCCTCCTCCTCCGACGGATGCAAGGAGGGTCTCACATGGCGGGTCCGATGACCGGGGTCTCCGCGGCACAGGTGGCGCAGCAAAAGCTGCAGGACCAGGGCGCCCAGCAGACGAACAAGCAGGGAGCTTCGAAGTTCGACGGAGTTCTCGCTGACAAGGCGCAGGGCGCGGGCCAGGCGGACGCGGTCCAGGGTGCCAACAAGGCCCAGGCGGCCCAGGCCACGCAGAAGGCGGACGCCGTCCGCCAGGTGGAGACCGTCAACAAGACGGAGAAGGCCGCCCTCAACAAGGTCAGCGCCGCGGGGCAGGAGCCCCTGACGGCCAAGGGCGCCGAGCCCGTGGCCGCCAAGACGGAGACGGCCAAGACGTCCAAGGCCGGCGACATGATGTCGCAGGTGCTGGGCGACCTGGAGAAGGGCCAGGGCAACCTGGAGAAGATCATCTCCCAGGCCTCCAACGGCAAGCAGTTCTCCAACGCGGAGCTGCTGTCGCTCCAGGCCTCCATGTACCAGTACACCCAGCAGCTGGACCTGACGTCCAAGGTCGTCGAGAAGGCCACCACCGGCCTCAAGGACGTCGTCAAGACGCAGGTCTGAGGCCGCCCGCCCGCTTCCGGTGGCGCCTCGAAGGGCGTTCCCTCCCGCTGCTGGGAGGGGCGCCCTTCCGCGTTTTCCGGGGGCCGAGTAAGCTCTCCCCGCCCATGAATCGCCGACCGCACGCGTTTGTCGCCCCGCTCCTCGCCCTCGTCCTCATGACGGGCTGCCACATCGAGCTGCAGCACGAGCTCAGCGAGGCGGACGCCAACGAAATCTACGTCCTGCTCAGCAAGAACGGCATCACCGCGAAGAAGGAGAAGGAGGAGGGCGGCAACGAAGTGCGGTTCATGATCACCGTGCCCAAGGCGGACGCGGCGCAGGCCGCGGAGCTGCTCAAGCTCAACTCGCTGCCGCGCCCGGTGGAGAAGGGCCTGTCCCACTTCGCCAAGGGCAGCATGGTGCCCACCGCCACCGAGGAGCGCGCCATGCTCCTCAAGGCGCTGGCGGGCGAGGTCTCCAACGCGCTCAATCAGATTGACGGCGTGCTCGAGGCGCGCGCCATCGTGATGATTCCGGAGAACAACGACCTGACGCAGCCGGAGAACAAGCCGATGCCGTCCGCGTCGGTGTTCATCAAGTACCGGCTCCTGGATGGCGGCAAGTCGCCCATCACCCCGGAGGCGGTGAAGCAGTTCGCCTCCACGGCGGTGCCGGAGCTGAAGCCGGACGCGGTGACGGTGCTGATGACGCAGGCCCTGCCGCCCGCGGCGGAGACGGACTCGGAGAGCCGGCTGCAGGACGTGCTGGGGCTGCGGATGACGGCGGCCAGCGCGAGCCAGTTCAAGGTGATGTTCGCCGGCGCCTTCGCGCTGGTGCTGGCGATGATGGGCCTGACGGCGTGGACGTTCATGCGCTCGGGCTCCAGCGCTCCGGCCTCGCGCGCCGGCAATGGACGTCCGCGCGCGCGGCCTCCGGAGGCCTGAAGCCCTCGCCCCTCCCGGCGGGGCTTCTCCCTCCCTCCCAGCGGGCGGCCGTGAGCCCGCGAGGTGACGTTTGGACTCGTTCTTCACCTCGCTCAACAAGCGCCAGAGCATGCTGCTCCTGACGGCCGTCACCTTCGGCGGTCAGGAGAGCCTGGAGGCGCTGGAGCACCTCCCGGAAGAGGAGGGCGCGCTGCTGCGTCACCGCGCGCAGGAGATCTTCCAGATTCCCCGCGACAAGCGCATCCCCGCGCTGGTGCAGGAAATCAAGCGCCTGGTGAAGGACCGGCGCGGGCAGCTGTGGAGCGCGGAGCCGGAGCGGCTGGCGGCGCTGCTGCAACGCGAGCGGGGCGCGCTGATGGAGGTGGTGCTGCGCGCGCTGCCCGGCACGCTGGCGGAGGCCGTGCGCGCGCACCTGCCGCCGCCGCGCGTGAAGCTCACCCGCGAGGTGCGCCCCCAGGTGCTGGACATCGTCCGGTGGAAGCTGGAGGAGGCGCTCGCGCGCGAGGCGGGGCAGCAGGCCGCGGGCTTCAAGTTCTCGGACGTGCTGCAGCTGCAGCAGCGTGAGCTGCTCACCGTCTGCGACCGGCTGGGCGCGCGCGTGCTGGGGCCGGCCATGGCGGGCCTGCCCGACGCGGAGCGCGAGGCCTTCTTCGAGCCGCTGCCGCCGGACCTGAAGCTGCTGGCCGGCAAGTCCGTGGCGGCCAATGCCCCGCGCAAGCTGCCGGAGGAGGACGCGCGGGCGCAGTTGGAGCTGCACGACGCGAAGGCGAACCCGGCGGGCGCCATCCGCAGCGCGGGCGTCCAGCGGCTGGCGCGCGCGTGCGTGGCGCAGTCGCCGGAGTTCGCCGCGCGCATGCTGGAGAAGTATCGCGGCGAGTTCGGCGGCCTGCTGGCGAAGTGGGTGCGCGAGGAGCGCATCCGTCCCACCGCGCGTGGAGACGGCGGCCGCACCGACATCGTCATGGACCTGGAGCGGCTGGCCACGCGCGGCCTCATCGAGCGCCCCGTCCGCCTCGCGACGCCTCCGCCACCCCGCCAGTCCGCGGTGCTCCCGCCGCCGCCGGGCGCGCGCAAGGCCGCCAGCGCCGTGGGCGCTTCCGTCCAGGAGCCCCGGGCTTCCATGCGAGGGCCCGCCGCGTCCATGCAGGGCCCCGCGGCGTCCATGCGAGGGCCCGCCGCGTCCATGCAGGGCCCCGCGGCGTCCATGCAAGGCCCCGCGGTGTCCATGCAGGGGCCCGCGGTGTCGGCCCAGGGGCCCGCGGTGTCGAGTCAGGGGCCCGCGGTGTCCGGCCAGGGGCCCGCGGTGTCCGGCCAGGGGCCCGCGGTGTCCACGCGCGGGCCTGCCGCGTCCACGCGCGGCCCGGCTGTGTCCACGCGCGGCCCTTCCGCGTCGCTGCGAGCCCCGTCCGCCTCCATGCGGGGCCCGGCCGCGTCGCTGCGTTCTCCCTCCGTGTCGCGCGACGGCGCCCCCGCCGTGCGGCGCGACGTCATGGCGGAGCGCGCGGCCCGCAACGCGGGCGCGGTGTCCAGCCGGGCGCCCTCGCGCGCGGCGCCCTCGGTGAAGCCCGAAGGCGCGCCGGACGGCTCGTCGGTGCATCGCGTACCGCCCCGCCGGGAGTCCGTCGTCGCCGGCTCCCCACAGTCGGGCAGCGCCCGCCGCGAGCCCGGAGGCCCCGAGCCCCGGCCGTCGCGTCCCGTGCGGCCGGACCCGGACGGCGCCCGCATCGGTCCGCCGCCCTCGCGCCTGGGCATGCGCGGCGCACCCCGGCGGCCGGAAGAGCCCGATGCGGCCCCGGAGCCTGCTCGGGAGCGCTCGCGCGTCGGCGGCGAGCCCGAGCCCGGCCGCGAGCGCTCGCGCGTCGCCAGCGAGCCTGAGCCCGGACGGGAGCGCTCCCGCGTCGCGGGCGAGTCCTCGCGGGTGCAGCGGCCGCCGGAGGAGCTGTCCCGGTCCTCGCGGGTGCGGCCGCGTCCGGAGTCCCTGGCCGAGCCCCGGGAGGACCCGGAGGGCTCGCGGGTGTTCCGCTCGCGCTCCTCCGCCTCGCTGGGGGCCCTCAGGGGCGGCTCCCAGGCGGGGGACTCCGCCCCCGAGCGGCCTCCCCGGGTGCTCACCGGGCGGGCACCCACGGCCTCCGGCGTGCCGGCCGCCAGTGAAGGGACGTCGGTGCAGCGCCGGCCCCGCTCGACGTCGGGAACCGACCGGCCAGTGCCCCCGGGCGCGGGTGGGCGTGGACCCAAGGGCGGAACGCGCTAGCATCCGGGGCCGAAGGAGCGGTCCATGGCTATCGGCAAGGTGATCAAGGGTGACGGGACGGTGGAGCCGGCCCTCTCGACGGAGCGGCCCGCGCTGCGGCCTCCCCGCGCCGGCGTGATGAACGCCGAGGTCTTCGAGGCCCGGCAGGGCGCCCAGGGCATCCTCGAGGAGGCCCACCGCGAGAAGGAGCGCATCCTCGCCGAGGCCCACCGCGAGAAGGAGGAGCTGCTGGCCAAGGCCCGCGAGCAGGGCCGCCAGGAGGGCCTGGCGCAGGCCACGGAGATCATCCTCCGCGCGAAGATGCAGGCCGGGGAGCTGCTCGGCACCTACGAGAAGGACGTCATCGCGCTGTCCCTGAAGATGGCGGAGAAGATCATCGGCCGCAGCCTGGAGAAGGACCCCGACCTCATGGTGGAGCTGTGCGCGTCCGCCATCGACAACCTGCGCAGCGCGCGGGCCATGGTGCTGCGCGTGCACCCGAAGACGGCGGCGGTGCTGCGCGCGAAGAAGCCCGTGCTGATGGAGCTCATCGGCCGCGCGGTGGACCTGGCCATCAAGGAGGACCCCGAGGTGGCTCCCGTGGGCTGCATCGTCCAGACGGAGTTCGGCACGGTGGACGCGCAGCTGCCCACCCAGCTGGAGATGCTCCAGAACGTCCTCCTTCCGGACCCGAACGGCCGGAAGGAAGGGCCGGCCTGAGGAGGCGACACCATGGCGCTCGACCTGTCGCACTACTTCGACCTCATCAAGGAAGCGCAGGTGGTGCGCGTCCGGGGCCGCGTCACCGAGCTGACCGGCCTCATCATCAAGGCCAGCGTGCCCAACGTGCGCGTGGGCGAGCTGGTCCTCATCAAGAGCCGCAACCGCAACGCGGTGAAGGCCGAGGTGGTCGGCTTCCAGGGTGACGAGGTCATGCTCATGCCCCTGGGCGAGCTGCAGGGCATCGGCCCGGACAGCGAGGTCATCCCCACCGGCAAGCCGCTGAGCATCAAGTGCGGCGAGGCGCTGCTCGGCCGCGTGCTCAACGGCATTGGCGAGCCCATGGACGGCAGCCCGCTGCCCGACGAGGGCCTCATCGACTGGTCCGTGGACCGCGACTGCCCGGACCCCTTCACCCGCCAGCGCATCGAGCGGCCGCTGCCCCTGGGGGTGCGCTGCATCGACGGGCTGCTCACCGTGGGCGAGGGCCAGCGCGTGGGCCTCTTCGCCGGCTCCGGCGTCGGCAAGTCCACGCTGATGGGGCAGATAGCCCGGAACACGAAGGCCGACCTCTGCGTCGTGGCCCTCATCGGCGAGCGTGGCCGCGAGGTGCGCGAGTTCATCGAGGACGCCATGGGCGAGGAGGGCATGAAGCGCTCCGTGCTGGTGTGCGCCACCTCCGACCAGCCCAGCCTCGTGCGTCTGCGCGCCGCCTACGTGGCCACGGCCATCGCCGAGTACTTCCGCGAGCGGGGCGGCAACGTCCTCTTCATGCTGGACACCGTGACGCGTCTGGCCCGCGCCCAGCGTGAGATTGGCCTCGCCGTGGGTGAGCCCCCGGCCCGCCAGGGCTACCCGCCCAGCGTGTTCTCCATGCTGCCGCGCATCCTGGAGCGCACGGGCAACTCGCAGAAGGGCAAGTGCACCGCCATCTACACGTGCCTCGTGGCCGGCGGTGACATGGAGGAGCCCATCGCGGACGAGGTCCGCGGTATTCTCGACGGCCACTTCATCCTCAACCGCGCCCTGGGCGAGCGCAACCAGTGGCCCGCCATGGACGTGCTGGCCAGCCTCAGCCGTGTGATGAGCGGCATCGTCAGCAAGGAGCACAAGAAGGCGGCCGGCACGCTGCGCGAGCTGCTCTCCACCTACGAGAAGCAGCGCGACCTCATCCTCCTGGGCGCCTACCAGTACGGCACGGACCCCCGGACGGACCGGGCCATCGACAAGTACGAGGCCATCATCGAGTTCCTCAAGCAGGACACCCACTCCAACTCCACCTTCGAGGACACGGTGGAGCAGCTCATCGCCCTGTTCGACGAGTGACACCGGGGCGGGGGTGCGCGGCCGGCAATCCGGGGTAGGATGGGGCCACCATGCCCCCGTACCGGTTGCAGACCCTGCTGGACATGCGCGCCCGGGCCAAGGAGGAGGCGGAGCAGGCCTTCGCCGCCGCCAACGAGGCCCTCAAGAAGGAGCAGGTGGAGCTCCAGCGGCTCATCGACGACCTGGAGCGCCGCAAGCGCGAGCGCAAGGCGAAGGTCGCCGCCTACCTCAAGGAGGTCATGGCCAAGGGTGCCGGCATCAACGGCATGAACATGATGAGCCGCTTCGAGGAGCGCCTGAAGGACGAGGAGGCGCAGGTGGCGCTGGAGGTCGAGCGCCAGCGGGAGGCGGTGAAGGTGGCCGAGCGCCTGGTCGAGCGGCGCCGCCAGGAGATGTCGGACGCGGCCATGGAGCTCAAGGCCATCGAGAAGAACAAAGAGACCTGGCAGAAGCAGGTGAAGTACGAGCGCCAACAGCGCGAGGAGCTGAACCAGGAGGAGATTGGCAACGCCTTGTTCCTGGCTCGGCAGCGCAAGTAACCTGCCGCCACCCCCTCCCTCCGGAATGACGTCATGAGCCGAGTCGACGACGATCGCGATGCAGCGCGCCTGGCCGAGCGCATCATGCAGGAGAAGAAGCTCCAGGAGGGCCAGGCCAAGAAGCGCCAGGAGGGCGCCTCCGCCTTCCAGAAGCTGATGCAGCAGCCCACCTCCCCGCCGCCGGCCGCGCCCCAGACGCCGGCCCCGCCGCAGGGGGGCCTGGCCCGCGCCGTGCTGGCCCGGGCCACGCAGGAGGGGAAGACCTTCGGCGAGAAGCTGCAGCAGCAGCCCTCCACGGCCGGAGGCCAGTCCACGGCCCAGACGCAGAAGCGCGCGGACACGAACGCCGCGGAGGCCCGCTCCGGCTCCCGCGTGTCGGACTCCCGCGAGGACAAGCGCACCTCCGAGACACGCGACAAGGACCTGAGCAAGTCCGAGTCCGCCATCGGCCAGGTCAACTCGGAGAAGGGCGCCGCCATCCGGGCGGACGCCGACGCGGGCGGTGGCAAGGGCAGCGGCGGGGGCGGGAAGGACAAGAAGGAGGGCGGGACGGAGATGGGCCCGGGCTTCCGCTTCAACCCCGCGCTGATGGCGCCGGTGCCGGTGGCCAAGCCCAAGGACACCGCGGGCTCCGAGCGGCTGCGCGCCATCGCCACGGAGATTGCCCAGAAGATTGTCGAGCGGGTGCGCGTGGGCACCAACGCCGCGGGCAACGCGGAGTTCCAGATTGACCTGCGCGGCGACGTGCTCAACGGCCTGTCCATCAAGGTCAGCGCGAAGAACGGGAAGATTTCGGCCACCTTCAGCGGCAGCAACCGCGACGTGCTCAAGCTGCTGGAGGAGCACCGTGAGGGCCTGAAGACGGCGCTGGGCGGCCGCGGCCTCAAGCTGGAGGACGTGAAGTTCGAGGCGAAGACATGAGCGTGGAGCCCGACGACGACGCGCCGGGCACGCATGAGCGGACCATGCTGGTGGACCTCCGCCAGCTGCGCCCCTCCCGCCCGGAGCGTCCCGTGGCCGCGAAGCCGGAGCGCCCGGAGCGCGCCTGGCGTCCGTTCGTGTTCCGGAACCTGGAGAAGGTGTCCCGGGCGCAGGGCCTGCTCGCGGAGCGGCTGCGCTGGCTGACGCCGTCGAAGGGGACGCTCGCCGAGGTGTCCGCGCGTCTCAAGGCGCTCTTCGACGCGGACGTGCAGCTGACGCTGGAGTCCGTCCAGGTGCGGCCCATGTCGGAGCTGCGGCGCTTCCTGGGGGACCCCACGTTCCTCGCGGTGCTGGCGCCCGGGGCGCTGCAGGGCAGGGCGGTGCTGGAGGTGGAGCTGGCCCTGGCGCACGCGGCGGTGGACCTGCTCCTGGGCGGTGCCGGGGAGATGGTGGGCCTGCGGCCGCTGACGGACATCGAGGAGGGCGTGATGGGCTACGTCGTCCTGGAGGCCCTCAAGGTGCTGGTGCCCGCGATGCAGGACGCGGTGCCGCGCCCCCGGCTGGACGGGGTGGCGCGAGGCGTGGACGAGGTGTCCGCGCGCCTGGGGGACGACGGGCCCATGCTGGCCGTCCACCTCCACGCGACGCTGGGGCCGCACGGCGGCATGGTGCGGCTGGTGGTGCCCTCGGCGGTGCTGGAGGCGGCGGAGCCGAAGGTGGAGAGCGCCCAGCGGCGCGTGCGCTCCAGGGACGACCTGGAGGCGTTCGCCAGCCGGCTGTCCGCGGTGAAGAGCTGGCTGCGGGCGGAGATTGGCACGGCGGAGATCTCCGCCCGGGACCTGGCGAGCCTGCGGGTGAAGGACGTGCTCCTGGTGGACGCGCTGTCGGCGCGGCCGGACCGGGGCGAGGCCGGCAGGGCGCAGCTGCGGGTGGGCACGGGGCGGGCGGGCCGCGCGGACGCGGAGGTGTTCGTCGAGGGCGGGAGCTATCGGGCGCGCATCACCGACATCGTCCCCGGCGAGGCGGGCCACCCGGGCTCGGGCTCGGAGGAGGGCGAAGGGGAAGAAGCAGAGGACTTCACGAACCCGGAGCTGGACGTGCCTCCGGAACTGGAAGGGGCGGCCTTGGACGACGTGAACAAGCCGGACGGAAGCGACCTGCTGGGGGATCTGCCCCTGCAGATTGCCGTGGAGCTGGCGCGCGTGCCCGTCACGGCGCAGCAGGTGGTGGGGATGAGGGCCGGGCAGGTCATCGAGCTGAACCGGGGCCCGGGCGAGCCGGTGGAGCTGTCCGTCAACGGCAAGGTGGTGGCCCGGGGCGAGCTGGTCGAAATCGAGGGCCAGCTCGGCGTGCGCATCCTCACCCTGGCCTGAGCCGGGTCTTCGAGCCGGGCCCGCGAGTCGGGCCCTTCGGGGGCGGCTCCGGCGAGGAGCAGGCGGGCAGGGGCGGGCGGCCGGGCGGGGGCCCGTGGCGGTCCTCCGGCCGATGAACTAGCCTCGCGCCCAGCCATGGCAGTCCTCCGCCCCCCCTTCATGCGCCTGCTGCTCGGCGCCGCGCTGGTCCTCACGCCGCCCGCCGCCCTGGCGCAGGCTCCAGCCGAGCCCGCGCCTTCGGGGAGCCCCTCCGTGGAGGCCCCCGCAAAGGCCGGGCCCGCCGCGAGCCCGGCCACCGCGACGACGCCAACGCCCGCGCCAACGGCCGTCGCGCCGCCTCCGGCTCCTGCGGCTGCACCTGCTCGAACGGCCGCCGCGCCGCTTCCGGCTCTTGCGGCTGCACCTGCTCCAACGACCGCCGCGCCACCTCCGGCCTCCGCGACGACGCCTGCGGCTGCGCCTGCTCAACCGGCCGCGCCCGCGCCAACGGCCGCGTCCGGGAACGCCGTGACGGCGCAGCCCTCCACCATGCCCGTGGAAGCCGCTCCCCCCGCGCGGACGGACACCGTCCCGCAGGAGCCTTCCGCCCGGGCCGCCGACGCCGAGCCGCTCTGGCAGGACCCGGCCGCCGAGCCGCCCCTGGGCACGGAGGCGGACGCGGAGCCGGACAGCCTGGGCTGGACGCTCATCCGCACGCTGCTGGTGCTGGGCGCGGTGGTGGCCTCCATCTACCTCACACTGAACGTGGGCCTGCGCCGGCTGATGGGCCTGCAGGGCACCACCGCGGGCCGCGAGCCGGTGGTTTCCGTGGTGGAGCGCCTGCCGTTGGACCAGCGCCGCACGCTCTTCGTCCTCAAGGCCGCGGACGAGTACCTGCTGGTGGGCGGTGGCGAGGCCGGCCTGCAGCTGCTGTCGAAGCTGGATACCGAGGCGGTGGAGCGCATCCGCTCGCAGCGACCTCCGACGAACGTGGTCCCCCTGAGCCCCTTCCTCCAGAAGCTCCTCTCCCGCCGCTCCGGTGGCTCTCCCTCCCAGCCCCCCGGCGCTTGAAGACCCTGACCGTGAACGCCTCGCTCTCCGCCCGCCCCCTCCTTCCGCGTATCCCGCCCTGGCTGTTCGCGGCCGCGGTCTCGCTCCACCCCTTCATCGCGCTCGCCCAGAAGAAGGGGCGCGGGGCCGCCCTGCCCGACTCGGTGGCCAACGAGGCGGTGAGCAGCGACTCGTTCACCTCGCGCCCGCTCATCCTCATCCTCGCGCTCGCCGCCATGGGCCTGGTGCCCTTCGCGCTGATGATGGTGACGAGCTTCGTGAAGATTTCGGTGGTGCTCTCCATCGTCCGCTCGGCGCTGGGCACCCAGCAGATTCCGCCCACCCAGGTGATTACGGGCCTGGCCGTCATCCTCACCGTCTACATCATGGCCCCCGTGGGCCAGGAGATGTACCGGGCCGCGGGCGTGGACATCTGGTCCAAGGGACCGGGCGTCTTCTCCTCGGAGACGGTGGGCACGCTGCTGGGCGCGGCCAACAAGTCCAAGGAGCCCCTGCGCGACTGGCTGATGAAGAAGGTGACCAACAAGGACCGGTCCCTCTTCTTCAACCTCGCCAAGAAGATGCGCAAGGGCGAGGACCGTGACGCCGTGGAGAGCACGGACTTCATGGTCATCATCCCCGCCTTCGTGGTGTCCGAATTGAAGGAGGCCTTCCAGATAGGCTTCCTGCTCTTCGTACCGTTCATCGTCATCGACATGGTGGTGGCGAACATCCTGCTGGCGCTGGGCATGCACATGCTGTCGCCCACCACCATCTCCATGCCGTTCAAGCTGCTGCTGTTCGTGCTCGTGGACGGCTGGTACCTCATCGCCAAGGGCCTGGTCGTCGGCTACCTCTAGGAGCGCGCCCCCATGAATCAGCTCACGTTCATCACCCAGGAGGCGCTGTTCCTGGTGCTCGTGGTGTCGGCCCCGCCGGTCCTCACCAGCCTGCTGGTCGGCTTCATCATCTCCGTCTTCCAGGCCACCACGCAGATTCAAGAGCAGACGCTCACCTTCGCCCCCAAGGTCGTCATCGTCTTCGGGGTGCTGGCCCTGACTGGGCCGTGGATTGGCAGCCAGCTGGTGCGCTTCACCTTCCACGTCTTCGACAGATTCCCCGCCCTCATCAAATGAACGTCGCGGACCTCGTGGCCGAGCTGGGCACGCGTGCCAACGTCTCGGGCGTCATCTTCACCGTGGCGCTGCTGATGTGCCGGGTGATGCCCGTGCTCATCTTCAGCCCCTTCCTGGGCGGCGAAGTGGTGCCCACGGAAGTGAAGATGGGCGTGGGGCTGACGCTCTCCATCGTGCTCTTCCCGGTCATCTCCAACTCGGTGACGCGCATCCCCACCAGCGCGCTGCCGTACATCGCGCTGATGGCCAAGGAGGTCTTCATCGGCTTCACCATGGCCTTCATCGTGAGCTCCGTCTTCGAGGCGGCGCGCGTGGCTGGCACGCTGGCGGACACCATGGCCGGCAGCAACAACGCGCAGCTGTACGTGCCGCAGCTCGGCCAGCAGGTCTCGCTCTTCTCCAACCTCAAGGTCCAGCTCGCCGTGGTGCTCTTCCTCACCCTGGACGGGCACCACCTGGTCATCTCGGCGCTCGCCGAGAGCCTCAACACCGTGCCGCTGGACGGCTTCCCCCGCTTCAGCCAGGGCGCGTGGCCCTTCTTCGACCTGGTCACCCGTGTCTTCGCGGACCTCTTGCGCATCAGCCTGGCCCTGGCCGCTCCCGCCATGCTCGCCACCTTCCTCACGGACGTGGCCCTGGGCGCCATCAACCGCGTGGCCCCTCAAATCCAGGTCTTCTTCATCTCCATGGCCATCAAGCCGCTGGTGGGCGTGCTCATCGCCTTCCTCGTCATGAGCGCGCTGCTCGCGCGCATGCAGGGCGAGCTGAAGGTCATGCTCCGCGTCCTCCATGAAGCCCTGCGGCTGCTGGCCTGACCCCGTTTCCCCCGGACGCGCGCCATGTCGGACGAGAGTGGAGACAAGACAGAAGAACCGTCGCAGAAGAAGCTGGATGACTCTCGCAAGAAGGGTCAGGTCTGGAAGAGCAAGGACCTGAGCGGCATGGGCGTGCTCCTGGTGGGCCTGGGCGCCGTGAAGGGCACCTGGGACATCCTGGAGCATGAAATCTCCGCGCTCTTCCTCTTCACCTTCGACCACCTGACGCACCCGGACCACCTGAGCGTCGTCACGGGGCAGGCGCTGTACCTCGCGGTGCGCACGCTCATCATCGTGTCGCTGCCGGTGCTCGTGGGCGGGGCGCTGGTGGGCGGGCTCCTGGAGTACGTCCAGGTGGGCTCGCTCTTCACCATGGACCCGCTGATGCCCAAGCTGGACAAGCTCAACCCGCTCGCCGGCTTGAAGAACATGTTCTCCAAGAAGGCGTTGGTGGAGCTGCTCAAGAACCTCATCAAGATCTCCGTCACCGCCTACGTCGTCTACGGCGTGGTGCGTGACGCCATGCCCCTGGTGATGGAGACGGTGCGCCAGGACACGCGCGCCATCATGACCATCATGGGCGAGCTGGTGATGCGGGTGTCCACCCGCGTGGCGCTCCTCTTCGTCCTCTTCGCCATCTTCGACGTGTGGTGGCAGCGCAAGTCCTTCATGAAGGACATGATGATGTCGAAGGAGGAGGTGAAGAAGGAGTACAAGGAGAGCGAGGGCGACCCGCACCACAAGGCCAAGCGCAAGGAGCTCCACCACGAAATCATGGAGGGCGCGCAGATGGAGGCCGTGCGCGAGGCGGACGTCATCGTCACCAACCCGGACCACGTCGCCGTCGCCCTGAAGTACGACCGCGAGAAGGACGGCGCGCCCCGCGTGCTCGCCCGCGGCATCGACCACAAGGCCGAGCGCATCAAGGCCATTGCCCGCGAGCAGGACGTGCCCACCCTGCGCAACGTGCCCCTGGCCCACGCCCTGCTGCGCGTGGAGGTGGGGCACGAGGTGCCGGAGGAGCTGTATGATGCCGTCGCCGAGGTCCTCAACTTCGTCTATGGCCTCAAGTCCGGGCCCCCGGCCGTCCCGGCGCAACGGAGCAATCCATGAGTGACGACGAAGCCGAGATTGCCATCGCGCTGAAGTACGACAAGAACAACGACGGCGCCCCGCGCGTGGTGGCCAAGGGGATGCGGCTGAAGGCGGAGAAGATTCGCGCCATCGCCAAGGAGCACGGCATCCCCTTCATGCGCAACGTCAACCTGGCCAACGCGCTGTACCGCGTGGAGGTGGGCCAGGAGGTGCCGGAGGAGCTCTACGACGCCGTCGCCGAGGTCCTCAACTTCGTCTACGAGCTGCAGCGCGAGCAGGCAGCCGCCAGCAACAGGCGCTAGGGGGCTGGACGGCCCCCACCCACCTGGAGTGAGGTTCGGTACCACGATGGCCAGAATCAACAACCAGCCCCCCAAGGCGCCCCTGTGGCCGTGGGGAGGTCCCCGAAGCGTCCGTGAGCGGCTCGTCGACCCGTCCCAGGTCGACCGCAAGAAGCTGCGCAAGACGGGCAACCCCAAGAACCCGGCGCTCGCCTCGGCGGCGCTGCTGGACTTCATCGGCCCGGCGCACTCCTCGGAGGAGCTCCGCCTGCCGCTGCCCCCGCACCCCGGCGGCCATGACGCGGACCTGGAGGGCTTCAGCGACAGGCCCCACCTGGCCAGCGTGGCCGGCCGCGGGGACGAGGACCAGCGCCGCATGCTGGAGCGCGGCCTGTCCAAGGTGAGCGCCGCTCCGGAGCGGCTGGAGCGCCTCAAGGCGCTGCTCCAGCGCGAGTCCTCCATGCTCACCCTCGTGGACCAGGTCAACGAGGAGACGAAGGAAATCATCCGCCGCATGTGGGCGGAGCAGAAGGACGAGGGCTACTAGCGCCATGGCCGCGTTGGATCCGGAAGACCCCCAGGACGAGGCGAAGCTCGCCGCCACGCTGCAGCGCTGGGCGGACGGCAAGGCCACCCTGAAGGAGGTGCGCGGCTACTCGGATGACGAGCTGTACGCCATCGCCAAGACGGCCTACTTCTTCTTCTACCAGGGCCGCATCAGCGAGGCGCGCACGCTCTTCCAGGGCCTGTACGCCGTCAACCCCACCGACGGCTACTTCGCCAAGGCGCTGGGCGTGGTGGAGATGGCCGCCGGAAACGGGCAGGGCGCGCTCGCCGCCTTCGACGTGGCCGCCAAGCTGTCCCCCCAGGACCCGTCCGTCTACGTCGGCCGCGCCGAGGTGAAGCTCGCCCTGGGCCAGAAGCCCCAGGCCATCGAGGACCTGCGCCGCGCCGCGGCGATGACGCCCGCCGAGGACCCCGTGGTCCGCAAGGCCGGCGCCATGCTCACGGCCCTCAACCGCCGCTGAAATGCGCCAGTCCGGAACTATCTGTTAGTCTCGAAGAGTCAACCCAACACCCTCGGAGAATCCGAATGTCCAATTCCACCGAACCGCGCCAGCTTCCTCCGGAGCCGCCGGAAGTCATCGCCAAGCGCGAGAAGCTGGTGACGGACCTCGATGCGGAGGCGAAGAAGGCGCAGGGCACGTTCCTGCAGGTCGTCCGGACCATGAAGATGCTGGTCACCTCGACGGCGCCTTCGCAGCCCTTCGACCCCAAGCTGTACGGGGACGTGAAGGACGCGCTCGCCCGCTTCATGAAGGACCCCATCATCCCGCCCCCGGCCATCCTCGGGCAGGTGGTGGAGTACCTCCAGTACCGCCTGAGCACCTACGGCATGACCATCCAGAACGCGGTCATGGAGATGAACCCCGAGATGGGGAAGAAGATGCAGTTCACCGTCCCGGGGGCCCCGGCCGCCGCCGCGCCCGCGCCCGCGCCGAAGCAGGCCGCGCCCGCCGCGAAGGCCAAGGACGGCTTCGAGTCCAGTGGCGGCTCCTCCCGCCCGCTGGCCCTCAACCCCGAGGCCGTGCCGCCTCCGGCGGACCCCAAGGCCGAGCAGCAGCAGCTCGAGTCCTTCAAGGCCTGGATGAAGAACCCCAATCTGGGGAAGCTCAAGGGCTAAGTCCCCGCCGCAACTGGGGAATTCGGATTCGGTAAATGATCCGTAATTCCCCAGGAAACTTCCGGACCGCATCCCCGATAACTTGTTTGTAGGCTCTGCTGCACGGCAGCACCCACCG
This sequence comes from Pyxidicoccus xibeiensis, assembly GCF_024198175.1. NCBI lineage: Bacteria > Pseudomonadati > Myxococcota > Myxococcia > Myxococcales > Myxococcaceae > Pyxidicoccus > Pyxidicoccus xibeiensis. Next base: position 586,654 of record NZ_JAJVKV010000006.1, on the reverse strand, counting down.
AAACCAACCACTTAGCTGCAAACCCCAAGGAGAACCGTCATGTCCATGGCCAACACTGTCAACACCGCGATCACCGGCATGCAGACCATCAAGAGCGCGACGGACGACATGATCGCCCTGGCTCCCGCGGATCAGCAGCCGTTCCTCCGCGCCCAGCAGAAGGCCGACCAGGAGGCGAAGATCACCAAGCTGATCACGGACCTCATGGACAAGCTCTTCAAGTCCGGCGACGCGGTCCTGAACAACCTGAAGTAAGCCGTAGAAGCCCTCGGGGCTTCATCCTCCGGCCCGCTCTTGGCTCCTTCGGGAGTCAGGGACGGGCCGGTCGCTTTTTCCGGGCCCTGCGTCATCCTTGCCCGGGGCGCGCAACTTCGCGGTGTTGTTCTCGGATAACCCATCAAATCGTTTTTCGGAGGACCGCCATGTCTTTCAATATCAAGAGCCTCGTTGGCACCGCGGCCACGGTCGCGACCTCGCTCGCCCAGCCGGGCGGACTGTTCGGCACTGCCCTCTCGAAGCTGAAGGGCGAGGCGGACCTCCTGCCGCTGCTGCAGAAGGCGGCCGGTGGCGCCGCGGCGCCCGCGCAGCAGAAGGCCGCCGACGCGCAGCCCACCCAGGAGGGCGGGAAGAGCTACGCCGACGAGGCGCTGACCAAGAAGCTCGAAGAGAACAAGATGTACCTCGCGTCGCTGCTCGGCTCGGACGCGAACAAGGTCATGGACAAGATCAAGTCCAAGGTCGAGGACTACGTGAAGGCCAACCCCAACGCCACCCCGGAGCAGGTGGACGCGGAGGTGAAGAAGACCTTCAACAACGAGTCCCTGGGCGCGAAGATCTTCAAGGACGTCATCGACAAGATGCTGCAGGAGACGCTGTCCCGCATCCGCGAGTCGCAGGAGTAGTCGCAGCAGGGCGGGGCGCCCGTGGCCGTGGGTGCCCCGCTTGGAAGGCGCGACGGGAGCGGGCTAGACTCCCGCGCTCCCCTGGCCCGAGAGAACGGAACGCATGACGACGAAGGCGACGGTGCCCAGCGACGACGTGAAGCCGCTCTCAGGTCCGGAGATGCTCGAGCGCGCCACGGAAGGCTTCAACCTCTTCCAGGACGGCCACTTCCAGCAGTCGCTGGCCATCTTCGAGCGGCTGGCCTCCATGGACCCGGCGGAGGCCTACTTCCAGACGGCGCTCGGCGCGTGCCACCTCGCGCTGGAGGACCTGGACCAGGCCGAGGCCTACTTCAACCGCGCCATCGAGCTGGACCCGACGGACATCACCCCCTTCGTCAACCGGGGCGAGGTCCACCTGCGCCAGGGCAAGGTGATGGAGGCCGCGCGGGACTTCAATCATGCCGTGAGCCTGGATCCCGAGGGGAAGGACCCCCTGAGCGCCCGGGCCCGCATGCTGGCCGCCGCCGCCCTGGAGAGCGTGGAAGAGGCCCAGGGCGCCCCCGAGTCCGACGCCGGCGGGCGCTGAGCGCGCTGCCGCCGTAGGCCTTTTCCCCAAGAGCGACCGGCCGTGCGTGGCTTTGGAGCCGGCCCCCTTGGGCTTGGGGCCGGGCACGGACTAGGATGGCACCCCGCTGATGGCCGCCTCCAATCCGAACAGCTTCCTCTCCAAGTACTCCGACATCGTCCTGGCGTTGGTGGTCGTGGGCATCGTCGGGATGATGATCGTCCCGCTGCCCACGCTGCTGCTGGACGTGCTGCTGACGTTGAACATCAGCATCTCGGTGGTGTTGCTGCTCGTGTCGCTCTACGTGCCAGCGGCGCTGCACCTGACGGTGTTCCCGACGCTGCTGCTCATCACCACGATGTTCCGGCTGTCGCTGACCATCTCCACCACGCGCCTCATCCTGCTGACGGGTGACCCGGGTGAGGTCGTCATCGCGTTCGGCAACTTCGTGGTGCAGGGCAACTTCGTCGTCGGCGCCATCCTCTTCATCATCCTCGTCATCGTGAACTTCATCGTCATCTCCAAGGGCTCGGAGCGCGTCGCGGAAGTGGCCGCGCGCTTCACCCTGGACGCGATGCCGGGCAAGCAGATGTCCATCGACGCGGACCTCCGCGCGGGCTCCATCGACCAGGACCAGGGCAAGAAGAAGCGCCGCGACCTGGAGCGCGAGAGCCAGCTGTTCGGCGCCATGGACGGCGCCATGAAGTTCGTGAAGGGCGACGCCATCGCCAGCATCATCATCACCGTCGTCAACATCGTCGGTGGCCTCATCATCGGCGTGACGCAGAAGGGCATGTCGGCGGCCGACGCGGCGGAGAAGTACACGCTGCTCACCATCGGTGACGGCCTGGTGAGCATGATTCCCGCCATCCTCATCTCCACCTGCGCCGGCATCATCGTGACGCGCGTGGGCGGCGAGGAGGAGGGGGCCCACCTGGGCATGGACATGGGCAGCCAGCTCACTGCCTACCCGAAGGCCATCGCCATCGCCGCGGGCATGCTCATCGTGCTCGGCCTCGTCCCCGGCCTGCCCAAGATTCCCTTCTTCCTGCTGGGCATCGGCGCGGGCTTCGGCGCCTATACGATGCTCAAGAAGGCCAAGCAGGCGGAGGTGGTGGAGGAGGCGGGCCCGGCCCTGGAGACGGACAACGGCACGCCCATGTCCTCGGAGCCGGCTCCCAAGGAGCCGATGAACCCGGACTCCGAGCTCTTCATCCCCGTCGTCACGCCCATCGTCCTGGAGGTCTCCGACGCGCTGGTGCCGTACGTGGACTCGCGCCAGGACAACGGGAAGTTCCTCTTCGAGCTCATCCCGTTCATGCGCGACGGCCTCTTCGTGGAGCTCGGCGTGCGCTTCCCGGGCGTGCGCGCGCGCGGCAACGGCTCGCTGCCGCCCGGCGCCTACCAGGTGCAGATCAACGAGGTGCCCGTCGTCACCGGCCAGGCCACGCTGGGCCACATCCTCGTCAACGACACGGTGGACCGGCTCCGGCTGATGAACATCCAGGGCTTCGAGGCCATCAACCCCGCCACCCGCCAGCCGGCCGCGTGGGTGCCCGAGCAGCACCGCGAGACGCTCGAGGCCGCGGGCCTCACCACCTGGGACGTGCCCGGCTACATCATCCTGCACATGGCCGCCGTGCTGCGGCGCAACGCGCGCGAGTTCGTCGGCGTGCAGGAGACGCAGACGATGCTGGAGCAGCTGGAGAAGGCCTTCCCCGCCATCGTCAAGGAGGTGGTGCCCAAGGTCGTCAACGTCCTGAAGCTGACGGACATCCTCCAGCGCCTGGTGGAGGAGGAGATCTCCATCCGTGACTTGCGCGGCATCCTCCAGGCCCTGGCCGAGTACGGGCAGGTGGAGGCGGACAACGTCATGCTCACCGAGCACGTGCGTGCGTCCCAGCGCCGCTACATCTCCCACAAGTACGCGCGCGGCACCGGCACGCTGGTGGTGTACCTGCTGGACCCCAACATCGAGGAGGCCATCCGCGGCTCCGTCAAGCGGACCTCCGCCGGCGCCCACCTGGCGCTGGAGCCGGAGCTGGCCCAGGAAATCGTCCAGGCCGTGCGCTCCGAGTGCGGCCACCTGCCGCCCAGCGCCCAGCGCCCCGTCATCCTCACCGCCATGGACATCCGCCGGTACGTCCGGAAGCTGCTTGAGTACGAGTTCAACCCCTCGTTCTCCGTCCTCAGCTACCAGGAGCTGTCCCCCGAGCTGAACATCCAGCCGGTGGCCCGCATCTCCACCCGGTAGGCCCCGGGCGCGTCACCTGGATTTCACCCGGAGCGTTATTCCGGGGGCGGAAATCATCAGGCGGGGCCGCAACTTCAGATCCGTGCCAACGATAATCCCGGTATCGGATTCCAGCGCCCGGAGGGGCGCGCATCTTCAGCAAGGGGAGCAATCATGGCCGGCATCAATTCGGTGGGGACGACCAGCAGCCAGCGGACGAACCTGAATCAGGCCTCGAACCTGAACGAGGCCGAGCTGCTGAAGAACCTGAAGCTCATCGAGAGCACCGTCGATCAGGCCATCAAGCAGATTGAATCCGCGTCGCCCCAGCTGACCGTCCAGAGCGACAAGGAGGTGGCGAAGAGCACCTTCGAGATGGTGCAGAAGCTCAACACCGACCCCCAGACGGGCTCCACCGGCGGCGCGTTCCCCAGCGAGGCGCCGAAGTGGCAGGACATGATGCGCCCGAAGGACCAGCTCAAGGTGGACGCCAACGGCGTCATCACCACGCCGGGCGGCTACAAGATCGAGCAGCTGGGCCAGTTCGAGTGGAAGGTCTCCGGTCCGGACGGCAAGCACACGCGCGTGTGGGGTGACCCGCACGTCGACGAGGGCGATGGCGGCAAGTTCGACTTCAAGCGCAACACCACGTTCGTGCTGGGTGACGGCACGGAGATCCACTGCGGCACCAAGCCCTGGGGCAACGGGATGACGGTGACGGGCTCGCTGGACATCACCTGCGGGGACGACCACATCCACGTCGCGGACATCGACAAGGGCAAGGGCAAGGTCGGCACCATCCAGAAGGATGGCTACGACGTGGACGCCGAGTTCACCGCCAACCACTACGGCGACACCCTGAAGATGGGCAAGGAGTCCGACGACTGGTCCTTCCAGGGCCACGAGGTGGTGGGGGACGTGGGCGGCGGCGACTCCTTCAAGACGGGCGGCTTCCTGTCCTGGGGCGAGAACGCCATCAAGAACACCACCCGCGAGAAGGGCGAGGAGCCCAAGGCGGTGGACAAGGGCGACGTCCCGAAGGCGATGGCCAAGCGCCAGCAGGCGGCGCAGGTGCGCGACGAGGCGCTGCGCTTCCTCGAGGACAAGGCCACCAGCAGCCTGGACAAGCTCACGGACAGCCGCGCGTTCGGCTTCAACCCGTTCCGCGGCGCGGACGACCTGTTCGGCTACGACAAGGCCGAGCACCGCGAGGGCGTGCAGGACGCGTTCACGTCGGTGCGGGACATGTTCCGCTCGCTGGATGAGATCTCCTCGCTGAATGATATGGTCACCCGTCGGAACGTGTTCGCCTGACGTGAACCGCGTAGGGGGGGCCTTCAGGGCCCCCTCGTGAGGTGGTCGTGAGCAGCAAGCCCCAGTCGCCGTCGAAGCAGGCTCCGGAGCCGAAGCAGCCGGAGTCCAACGCCGAGCTTCCCCAGGACGTCGCGGAGCGGCTGCTCCGGGGAGAGCTGGAGCTGGGACAGTTCCTGGGGCTGTCGCGCGACAAGCTGTACGAGTACGCCACCACCGGCCACCAGATGCTGCAGGCCGGGCGCACCCAGCAGGCGCTCAAGATATTCCAGGGCCTGGTGGCGGCGTCCCCGAAGGACAGCGTCTTCCACGCCCAGCTCGGCGCCACGCTCCTGACGCTGGAGCGCGTGGACGAGGCCTTCGAGGCGTACGACACGGCCCTGCGCTTCAACAACGGCAACGTGGATGCGTACGTGGGCCGCGGGGAAATCCACCTGCGCCGCGGCAGCGTCCCCGAGGGGCTGAAGGACCTGAGCCGGGCCATCGAGCTGGACCCGGGCCTGGCGCGCCGCTCCACCCAGCGCGCCCATGGCACGCTGCTCGCGCTCAAGCGCCAGGCGGAGCAGGTGAAGACGAAGGGCCGCCCCGCGCCGGGTGCGAAGAAGTAGCGACTCCCTCCACTGTCTGGCTCCGCCCGCGCGGCCCGGTCACCCTTCGTGGCCCGGCCGCGTCGTGCTTTTCCGCGTCCAGCCCGGTGCGGGCCTGAAGGGGAGGGCGGCCCGGGGACTACAGGTTCCCGTAGGCGACGCGCACCTCGGCCATCAGCATGTGCTTGATGGCCGTGGCGCTCAGCTTGCCCTCGTCCCGCAGCTTCTGGGCGACCTTCAGCCACTCGCGCTCCTCGCGCGGGCTGGGTTCGCGGTACGCGTCGCGGAGCACGTCGCGGAAGGCGTTCTTGATGAGGTCGACGAGCGCCGCGTCGTCCGTCCTGCCGCCGCCATCCCGCGCCTGCTGCATGGGGGTGATGAGCGCGTACTTGATGGTGGTGGCGTCCTTGCCGTCCTTGGCCATGGCCTCGGCCTTGTCCGCCCACTCCTTGAGCTCGGTGGGGTTGGGCTCGCGGCCGAAGACGGACTTGAAGGCCTCGCGCGCCAGGGTGTTGAGCGCGTTCCTGTCGTTGGGGTCCACCTTGTCGCGCGCCTGCTGCATGGGCGTCATCAGCGCGTACTTGATGGTGGTGGCGTCCTTGCCGTCCTTGGCCATGGCCTCGGCCTTGTCCGTCCACTCCTTGAGCTCGGTGGGGTTGGGCTCGCGGCCGTAGACGCCCTTGAAGGCCTCCCGGGCGATGGTGCTCAGCGCGTTGCGGTCATTGGGGTCCACCTTGTCGCGCGCCTGCTGCATGGGCGTCATCAGCGCGTACTTGATGCGCGTGGCGTCCATGCCCTTCTCGGCGAGCTTGTGGGCCTCGGCCTCCCAGTGCCGGGCCTCGTCCGGGGTGGGCTCCCTGCGGAAGGTGGACTTGAAGGCCTCTGTCGCCGCCGTGCGCGCGTCGGCGGCACTCGCCCCGCCGGCGCCCGCCGCGGCCCCACCGCCCTTGATGTGGGCCAGGAGCGCGTACTCGATTTCGACGGCGCTCTTGCCCTGGTTGCGCAGGTCGGTCGCCATCTTCATCAGGGCCTCACGCTCCGCCGTGCTGGCCAGCTTCGTGTTGCCGTAGGCGGACTTCCAGGCGTCCTGGAAGCAGCGGAAGAGGCGCTCTTCGTTGGGCGGGTTGACGGAGTTGGGCAGCAGGGCCTGGGACAGCGGCGCCCGGGGGGCGTCCGCGCTGAAGGCTGTCCGGGCCGTGGACTGGGTGGCGGTGGCCGTGGGGGCCTGCACGCCCGTCAGCGCCGACAGCGCCGCCAGGACGGGGTCGGCCGGGGCGGCCTCGGGGGCCGCGACGCCCGTCAGGCTCTGGAGTGCCGCGAGGAGGGGGTCGGCCGCCGGCCCCGGCGTCTTGACCAGCGTCTCGAGGCTCTTCAGGACATCCAGCTCCCCCGCCTGCGCGCTCTTCGGACCCTGGCTCTGCGCAGGGACCTTCGGCCCTCGCTCATTGGAAATCTTCACGTATCCCCTCCAAACGGTGAATTCCCGTTTTGATTGTCCCACGGGGGCGCGAGAAGTTGCGAGCGGGGGCCGGGCTCGCCCGGCCGCCCGTTCAGGCGCCGACGAGGACGGCGATCATCAGGACGAGGAACAGCAGTCCCACGACGCCCATGACCACCAGGGGGACGAGCTTCTGCTTGTCCTTGAACGCGGCGAGTGCGCCGCCGCCCACGGCCTCGTTGACGTCCTCGGAGTCGGGGATGGGCTGCTCCGCGGAGTTGGAGACGGGCTCCTCGGGGGCGGCCTCGGCGGCGGGCTCCTCGGGCGGGGGCGCGGGCTCCTCGGGAGCGGGGGGCTCCTCGGGGGGCGGCGCGGGCTCCTCCGGCTCCTCCACGGGGACGGCCCTGGCCTGGCGCGAGGCGGGGCGCTGGGGCGAGGGCGGAGGCGGGGCCTTGGCCTCCGTGGAAATCTGGACGGGCTCGTCGGCCGGCTCGGACGGGTCCACGTAGAGGAAGCGGGTGGCGCCCACCTCCAGCTCGTCGCTGTCCTTGAGGGCCTTGCGGTTCACCCGCTTCTTGTTGACCTTGATGCCGTTGCGGCTGCCCAGGTCCTCCACGTGCGTGCCGGACCAGTCGCGGCGAATCTTGGCGTGCTTCCGGGAGACCAGGTCATCCTTGAGGATGATGTCGGCCTCGTTCTCGTCGCGGCCGAAGATGAGCTCCTTCGCGTCGCCAATCTCGATGCGCTCGCCCTCGCGGGGGCCATTCATGAAGCGCAGGAAGCGCTCGTCGCTGGAGGCCGAGCGCATGGCGTCCTTCACCAGGCCGCGGGCGATGAAGGACGTCTTCTCCGAGTTGACGTCGGCGTTGAGCTCCGTCAGCCGGTCGAACTTCACGTCGTACTGGGCAATGGCGATGACGTCGCCGTTGCGCAGCACGCGCTTCTCGCCCTTGGGCAGCGGCTTGCCGTTGATCTGCGTGCCGTAGGCGCTGCCCAGGTCCTCCACGAAGAAGTGGGTGCCCTCCTGGCAGATGCGCGCGTGGTTGCGCGACACCGCCTGCTGGGGCAGCACCACCTGGCAGGCCTTGTCCCTGCCGAGGGTGATGACCGCGTCGTCCAGGACGACCTCGGTGCTCGGATTGGCGCCGGCCTCGCTGCGCTGCGTGACGGTCAGACGGACGGACATCTCGGGGAGGGCACGGGCAGAAGGAGGCGGGCTTTCAGAACGTGGCGTCGCTCAGGAACTTCTCACACGTCTGGTACTCGGTGGGGAACTCCTCGGACGTCCCATACTTCAGGAATTGCTTGCAGGCCACCTCGGCGAGGTCCCGCTTGTGGGCGTCGGAGAAGAGCTGGAAGAGGCCGAAGTGGCAGGGGGCGAACTTGCCGTCCAGCTTGACGCACTTGCGGTAGGTGGACTCCTCCTCGGCGAGCAGGCCCTTCTCGCGGTACTGGCGGGCGAGCATGAAGAGGGCGGGGGCGGAGTTCTCCGCCTGCTGGGTGTCCTTGATCTCCTTGAAGGCGGCGTCGGTGAGGGCCGTCTTGCGCTGGGCGAGGGCCAGGTGGTTGATGCAGCTGCTGTTCTTCTCGTCCAGGCGGGCGCAGTTGGCGAAGGCATCGCGCGCCTCGGGGAAGCGGGAGAGCTCCATCAGCGAGGTGCCCAGGTCGTGCCACATCTGGGACGCGTCCGGGGTGAGCTGCGTGGCCTGGGCCAGGTGCCCCACCGACTCGTCGTACTCGCCCTCCGCGTAGGCGATGACGCCCAGGGTGTGGTGGGCGTCCGCGAGGCCGGGGTTGATGGCCAGCAGCGTGCGCAGCTCCTTCTTCGACGGCTCCATCTTCCCCATCTTCATCAGGGTGACGGCGAGGTTGTAGCGCGTCTCCAGGTTGTCCGGGTTCACCTTCAGGGCCCGGCGGTAGTTGTCGTGGGCCTTCCCGTACGCGCCCTCCTCGAAGTAGATGGCGCCGAGGTTCTGATATGCCTGCAGGTGCTCCTGGTTGAAGCGGAGCGCCTTGATGAAGTGCTTCTTGGCCTCATCCTTGCGGCCGCTGTACATGGCGATGAGGCCCTTGTTGGCCCACAGGTCCGCGTACTGGGGGCCGAACTCCAGGCCCAGGTCGCAGAAGGTCTCCGCGCGCACCAGGTCGCCCTTCTCGAGTTCCTGCGCGCACAGCTCGTTGTTGATCTCCGCGCGCGGATGGGGCGCGGCGGGGGTGGAGACGCAGGCGGCGAGGGGCAGCGCGGCCACCAGGGACAGGGCGGAAACGAGTCGGGCAAGACGCATGGCCGCGCGAGTGTAGGAGAGCGGCGCCGTCCGAAGCAACGCCCTGGCGCCCTCAGAATCCAGGCTGTTTTCCGGGGGTTGCGCCGTTAGAGTGGCGGCCCATGCGTACCCTGCTCTACACCCTTGGATTCGCCCTGGCCCTCCTGGGGGCCACCCCGGCGCAGGCCCAGTTCGCCAACCGCAGCCTGGGCCTGTCGTTGGGCTACATGGACTTCCACCGGACCTCGGGCCTGGACGAGGCCTTCTTCCTGGGCATCGACGCCAGCCTCTACATCGAGAGCGGCTTCGAAATCGTGTCCCTGTCGAAGATTGCCATCCCGAAGGACACCACGGCCGACGATGAGCGGGTGGTGGTCCTGGCCCCGTCCATCGGCGTGCGCTACCTGTTCTCCGAGGAGTCTATCCGCCCGTACGTGGGGACGGACATCAGCTACCTGGCCGTCTTCAAGGAGAGCATCAACAACCTGGTGGGCATCGGGCCCAACGTGGGCGTGGACTTCTTCGTGTCGGACTCGGTGAGCCTGGGCCTGCGCGGCCAGTACAACTTCTACCTGGCGCTCAACGAGGACGTGCAGACGTCGCTGTCGCTGTCGGCGGGCGTGGCGGCGTACTTCTAGGCGTCCCCGCCGCTACGCCAGGGTACGGGCGCGAGGCGCCGCGGCGCGCGCGCCCTTCTTCGGCGGCAGCAGGGCGGTGGCCACCAGCAGGGTCCACTTCTCGTCGGAGAGGTGGGCCGGCTTCTCCATGGCCAGCGCGTCCTGCAGCCGCGCGCCCAGGGTGGAGAACAGGCGCAGCCGGGCCTCCAGCCGCAGCTCCTCGCGGCGCAGGGCGGCTGACAGCACCACCTCGCGCTCCTCGGTGGACAGCCGCTTCACGCGGGACACGAAGAGCGGGTCCGCCAGCAGCCCCTCCTCGCCGGTGGTGCCCAGGGCGGAGGGCACCTTGAGGCGGCGCTCGCGCACGACGATGGTCCCCGCCAGCATGTCCCCCAGCCGCTGCTGCGAGCCGGAGACGAGCGCGGCCACCCCACCCACCAGGTAGAAGAGGGGCAGCCGGTCCACCGGCCGCGCCAGGTTGCGCAGCGCCGCGTGGTAGAAGCCGATGCGTACGCCGCTCTCCTGGATGACGCGCAGGGAGAACAAGCGCTTGCCCACGGTGCGCCCGCTCCACACCGTCTCCAGGGCGATGGCGTAGCCCCAGTCCACCAGGAAGTAGACGACGATGCCCAGCGCGCTGCCGAAGCCGGGGAAGGCCATCAGCGCCACGCTGAGCCCCATCATGATGGACAGGCTGACGACCAGGACGATGATGGCGTCCACCAGCCACGCCAGCATGCGCGAGTACAGCCCGGCGAGCGTGAAGCGGAACTCCACGTACTCGGGCGTGAGCACCGTGTGGGTGCCGTCCAGCAGCGTGTCGGTGGCGGTCGTCACCCCGGCAGTCTAGCCGCCTTGGGGGCCCTTTCGTCCGCCAACGATTCCAGTCCCAGCGCGGAAGTGTGGGCCGGGCCGGGGGCCGGGGTGTCGGGAAAGAGGCTCCTGGCCGCCGGGAGGGCAGACGGGCGAGCCGGGGCATGACAGGGTTGTTCATGGCTGTCCGGACGGTGGGTTAGTCTCCGGCGCTCTTTCACCGTGGCCGCCACCAACTCCTCATCCTGGAACCGCCGTCTCTGGCCGGCGGCCGCCTTCCAGTTCGCGCTCATCGCCGGGGTGACGCAGCTCAAGACGACGGCCAACGCGCTGGTGCTGTCGCGCTTCGAGTCGCAGGCCCTGCCGTACCTGTACCTGCTGGGCGCGCTGATGACGGCGGCGCTGACGGTGCTGCCGCGCTCGAAGCAGGGCTCGCCGCTGGAGTCGCCGGGGGTGCTGACGGGCCTGGGCGGCCTGGTGGCGCTGGGGCTGGCGGCGGCGCTGTCGGCGGGGCAGCGCATGCCGGCGCTGGCGCTGTACCTGTTCGCGGACACGTTCTCCACGTTCGTCTCCTTCCGCTTCTGGGGCCGCATGGCCGCCGCGTTCGACGCGCGCGAGGCGCGGCGGGCCTTCACCGCGCTCAACGGCTTCGCCATGGGCGGAGGCATCGTCGGCGGCCTGCTGGTGCAGGCCTTCGCGGAGCGGCTGGGCACGCCGGCCATGGTGGTGAGCGGCGCGCTGGGCCTGCTGACGGCGGGCGCCATCTTCCACCACCTCTACAAGGGCGAGCCTCCGCCCGTGCCGCGCAGCCGTCCGGCCGCCGCGTCGTTCCTGGGGTTCAGCTACCTGGCGGAGAGCCCCTACGCGCAGGTGCTGGCGGCGCTGGGCATCGCCTTCGCGGTGCTGTCCTCCTTCGTGGACTACCACTTCCGGCTGCGGCTGGAGGGCACCATGAGCGAGGACGCGCTGGCGGCGCTCTTCGGCTCGCTGCAGCTGTGGATTGGCCTGTTCTGCGTGGCCTTCCAGCTGCTGGTGGCGCAGCGGCTGCTCAAGCGGCTGGGCCTCCTGCGCTACGTGGCGCTGGTGCCGCTGGTGCTGGCGCCCCTGGCGGGCGCGGCGCTCGTCACGCCCGCGATGTGGCCGGTGCACCTGCTGCGGCTGGTGGAGACGGCGGTGAGCTACTCCATCCTCCCGGTGGGCATCCAGTTGCTGTACGCGGCGGTGCCGGACGACCAGCGCGAGGGGCTGCGCGCCACGGTGGAGGGGCTGCTGCGCAAGGGCGGCGTGGTGCTGGCCGGCCTGCTGCTCATCGGCGCGGGCCGCGCGGCCACCGGCGACACCATGGCCGTGGCCGTGGTGGGCATGTGCGCCGCGCTGGGGCTCTTGCTGGTGCGCCTCAAGCCCGCGTACGTGGCCGCGCTGGGCGAGCAGGTGGGCGCGCCCGAAGAGGAGGAGGTGGCGCTGGAGGGGGAGGAGGAGCAGCGCCTGCTGGCGGAGGCTTTGGCGGCGCCCGCGCCGGAGCGGGTGCTGCGCGCGGTGGACATGATGGAGCAGGCGGAGGTTCCGCTGCGGCCGCACCTGGCCGCGCTGCTGCGCCACCCGCACGAGCGCGTGCTGGAGCGCGGCGTGTCCCTGGCGCTGGAGCTGGAGGCGCACGAGCTGGCGCCCGTGCTGGAGCGACTGGTGGAGGAGGGCCCGCGCCGTCCCCGCGACCAGGCCGTGTGGGCGCTGGCGCGGCTGTCGCCGGAGCGCGCGGAGCGGCTGCTGCCGGCGCTGCTCAACCACCCGGACGTGGGGCTGCGGTGCGCGGCCATCGGCGCGCTGCTGAAGTCGTCGGGCAGCTCGGCGGCGCTGGACGCGCTCCATGCGGTGCTGGCGCGCGGCGAGGGGGCCCCGGAGCCTGAGCGGCGCGAGGTGGCGAAGCTGCTGGGGCGGCTGCAGGACGCGCGCTTCGCCTCGCCGCTGGTGCGCTACCTGGAGGACCCGGACCCGTCCGTGCGGCGCGTGGCGCTGGCCGCGGTGGGCGAGGGGGGCTACGTGGAGCTGGCGCCGCGCCTGCTGCCCTTCCTCACCTGGCGCGAGGAGCGCAAGACGGCGCGCGAGTCGCTGGTGGCGCTGGGCGACGCGGTGACGCCTCTGGTGGAGGAGCAGCTCAACAACAAGGGCGCGCCCCTGGCCATGCGGCTGCAGCTGCCGCGCGTGCTGCGTGACATCGGCACGCCGGCGGCGCTGGACGCGCTGCTGTTCTCCAACGTGCGCGACGATGCCTCGCTGCACTTCCGCATCGGCGCGCAGCTGTCGCGCCTGCGCGACGAGCACCCCGAGCACCCGGTGGACGTGGAGCGCGTGCGCGAGGCGCTGGGCCGCCGGCGCGAGGTGTACCGCGCGCTGGTGGGCGCCTTCCGCGACGTGCGCGCGGCGCTGGGGGACGGCTCGCTGCTGACGCGCGCGGTGGGAGACCGGCTGGACCAGGCGCTGGAGCTGTCCTTCTTCCTGCTGGGGCTCCTGCACCCGTCGCAGGTGATGCGCGGCATCCACTACAACCTGGTGGGGCAGGACGCGCGCCGGCGGGCGCTGGCGCTGGAGCTGCTGGAGAACCTGGTCTCCGAAGAAGACCGGGAGCTGGTGATGGAGCAGGTGGAGGCCCACCACCGCGAGCTGCCTCCGGGCGCGCCCGGGCGCCTGTGGCGGCGGCTGGCGGCGCTGGTGCAGAGCGAGGACGTGGTGCTGCGCGCGTGCGCCCGCCACGTGGCGCGGGTGAACGGGCTGAACGTGCTCCCGCAGGAGGGTGACTTGAGCGACAGGACGGTCCAACGGATGTTCGCCCTGGAAGGGGTGAGCGTCTTCTCGCAGAGCGACGTGGACGACCTGGCGGCCATCGCCGCCGTGGCGCGCGAGGCCTCGTTCCGCGCGGGCGAGCGCATCTACGCGCAGGGCGACCCGGGGGACGCGCTCTACGTCATCGTCGAGGGCGCGGTGGACGCGTTCCACGACGGTGAGCACGTGCTGCGCTTCCAGGGCAAGCAGGCCTTCGGCGAGGTGAGCCTCCTGGACGGGGCGCCGCGTCCCACGGACATGGTGGCCGCGGTGGACACGCGCCTGCTCATCATCGACCGGCGAGACTTCCTGGACCTGCTGGCGGACCGCCCGGAGCTGCTGACGGGCTTCTTCCGCGCGGTGAGCCTGCAGCTGCAGAAGCTCATGGCCCTGCCGGACTCGCGCGAGACGGGTGAGCGCCTGGAGCTGACCGCCCCGCAGCCCATCGACGCGCCGCCGCTGCCCACGGGCCCGGCGCCCGAGGTCAGCGGGACGAACGAGGTCATCAGCGCGGCCCGGGAGCGGGCTCGCGACGAGGGCTGACGGAGCCCACTGTCCGGAGCCCCGTCAGGAGCCCGTCTCGCCCGCGGGAATCGCCGGCTTCGGAGGTGCGGGCTTGAGGGCGGCCCGCGCGGCCGCCTCGTCCGCGAGCAGGTGCGCGGAGGCCACGGGGATGAGCGGCCGGATGAAGAACTTCATGGGCGGGAAGGTGCCCAGGAAGCGCACCAGCGTCAGCCCCGCGAAGGCCCAGGGGTGGCGCTCCACGGTGGCCACCGGGGCGATGACCTCCTGCGTGCGCCGTGTCACGAGCGCGCCGTAGCGTTGGAGCATGCCCCACCGCAGCCCGGGCACCTTCGTGGTGAGCCAGGTCCAGGCACGGAGGAACCAGGGCGTTTGCGGCTCGCCCACGGCTTCCCAGGCCTGGCCGCTCTTGGCGGCGGTGAAGACAATCAGCCACCACCCGCCCCAGAGCGTGGAGAGGATGCTGAACATCGTGCGGCTGAACAGGAAGGGCACGGTGAGCACCACCATGGCCGGCACGCCCACCAGGAACAGCATGAACGCCCGCCAGCGCCGCTTCACCTTCTTGCGAATCCACGGGACGTCCACGCGGATGCGCGGGGTGAGCTCCTCGTCCTCCGGCGGCACGCCGGTGAGCAGGCTGGCATCACGGGCGATGGCGTCGTGGTGCTCCCGCGACAGCGCGATGACCACCCACTGGGACAGCTGGAGCGCCGCGAACAGCGCGCCCCAGAAGGCCAGTCCCCAGAGGGAGAAGCCCTTCACCGTGAAGAAGTCGGTGTCCGCCTTGGCCTTGGGCTGAGCGTCGCGAGCGGCTTCGCCGTCCTCGTCCTGAGGCGGGTCCGCCCGGGTGGCCGCGGGGGGGCCGCCGTCCTCGTCTTCGTCCTCGTCCTCCGTCTCGGGGGCCTCGGCGAGCGCCGCAGTCTCGAGCACCAGGGCGCTGATGGCCTCCGAGAGGGAGGTACCCGCGTCGCCGCCCTGGACCGCGGCCTCCAGGTCGCGGATGCGCTGCTCCATGCGCGCCTGGGCCGCCTGGGCCCGTGCTTCGTCCCGAGTGAGGGCTGGCGCGTCACCCGCGTCCGCCTTGCCCGAGGCCACCGCTCCCGCGTCCGGAGCGGGGAGGGGCCCGGCGCTCGCTTCATCCTCGAGCGCGGTGATGGCTCCCGCGTCCGAGGAGGGGACGGCCGCCGCGCTTGCTTCGTCCTGGCTCGTGGCCACCGCGCCCGCGTCCTGCTGGGACTGCCCCGCTGCTGTCGTCTCCTGGACGGTGGCGCCCGTCCCCGCATCCCGCCGACGCCGCGCCGGGGGCGTCACGCCCGCGTTGCGCAGGATTTCGTCCACCCGCGCGTCAACCTTCTCCTGTTGCCGCGTCCGCTTCGTCTCCGCGTTTTCGAGATGCCGGGCGACCACGGCCTCCGTCACCGCGCGAATCGCCTTCGCGTCCGACGCCTGCGAACTCCGCTCGCTCGCGTTTTCCGCGGCTTTCTTGCCGGAGCCCATGCAGGTCAGCGCCAGCGCCAGGGCGGCCACCGTCTGGAGGAGGCCCACGCGCAGGTATCGCCCCCGGGCCATCGGGTCTGCCATCAGCGCCCGGGCGAGGTGGAACGGCAGGCTCAACCCGTGGATGAACTGCCGCACCCGCCCGGGCGGAACCTTCCGGTTCCTCAGGTGGAAGTGGAGCGCACCCTCTCGCACCTCTTCCCAGACTTCCCGGGCCATGGCCTCACCGTGCCCGGTGGGCCCGCGCTCCGCGTCCTTGCTCGCTCCGCCCTGGGACGCGGGCGGGTCCTGCTGGCCGTCGTGCTCCGACACGCTGGCACCGTAGCACGTGCCGAGTTGTGCTAAAGGCGCGGGTGTGAGAACGACCCCTCCTTCCTTCCGTCAGCGTCCCTCCCGCCAGCCGCGGCTGTCCGGCGTGCTGGTCCTTGCTCTTGGCGCCCTCACCGGCTGCGAGAAGAGCACCCCTCCGCCGCCCGCCGCCCCCGCGGAGCAGCCGGCCGCCCAGGCGCCCGCCGCTCCCGCGGTGCCCAGCGAGGTCACCCTGCTCGTCACGGGCGGCGCCTTCGGTCAGCTCCAGCCCGCCGAGGGCAAGGGCGGCGCCGCGGAGCTGCTCGGCCGCTGGGTGGCCGAGGAGAAGCACTGTGCCGGCCCCGTGAAGGACGGCCAGGCCACCTGCGCCGACTCCGGCACCCTGGCGCTCGCCACCGGTGACCACTGGAATGGCCCGGCCATCTCCTCCTTCTTCCTGGGCACCCCCACCGCCGAGGTCATGGGCCGCATGGGCTACGCGGCCTCCGCCCTGGGCAACCACGAGCTGGCCTTCGGCAAGGAGGCCTTCCTCAAGAACCGCGCCGCCGGCGGCTTCCCGTTCCTCGCCGCCAACCTCAAGGTGAAGGACGCGGCCCTGGCCGGTGACCTCTCCATGCCCGCGTTCCAGGTGTTCGAGCGCCGCGGCCTCAAGGTCGGCGTGGTGGGCCTGGCCTCGGAGAAGACGGTGCGCACGGCCATGGCCGGCCGCGCCGAGGGCCTGGAAGTGACGGGCTACGAGGAAGCGCTGAACGTCGCCGTCCCCGAGGCCCGCAAGGCCGGCGCGGACGTGGTGGTGGTGGTCGCCGACGCCTGCGTCACCGAGCTGCAGCCCGTCGTCGCCAAGCACGCCGAGTGGAAGCTGGCGCTGGTGGCCGGTGGCCGCTGCCCGCAGCCGGTGGACGTGAAGGAGGGCGGCACCGCCTTCGTGTCGCTGGACCGCGGCTTCAACAAGTACCTGCGCGCGCACCTCACCTTCGACCCGAAGAAGCCCGCGGGCGAGAAGGTGACGGCCGTGGACACGAAGCTCGTCGACGCGGCGGGCGGTACCCCGGACGCGGAGACGGCGCAGCTCATCGCCAAGTGGAAGACGCAGCTCGACGAGTCGCTCGGCCAGCAGATTGGCTTCACCAAGGCCGGCATCCCCCAGGACTCGCCGCAGATGGCGAAGTGGGTGGCGGGCGCGGTGCGCGAGGTGCTCGGCACGGACGGGGCCGTCCTCAACCGCGGCGGCCTGCGCGGCGACCTGCCGGCCGGCGCCGTCACGCGCGGCAGCATCTACTCGGTGATGCCCTTCGAGAACACGCTGCTCGTCGTCAACCTCAAGGGCGAGGACCTGGCGAAGCAGCTGGCCAACCCCGCCGCGCTCATCGCCGGCTTCACCCCCGCCGGGAAGAACAAGTTCAAGGACGCCAAGGGCAAGGCGCTGGACCCGAAGAAGGAGTACTCCGTGGCCACGGTGGAGTACCTCTACTTCGGCGGTGACGGCTTCGAGTTCGAGAAGCTGGACCCCGAGCCCACCGAGACGGGCATGGCCTGGCAGACGCCGGTGGTGGACTGGACGAAGGGCAAGGAGTCCAGCGAGAAGAAGCCGCTGGAGAAGCTGCTGAAGTAGTCCCGCCGCACCCCGCACTCCCCGGAGCGCCGGACGGTTCCCTTCACGGGGCCTTCCGGCGCTTCGCCGTTTCCGGCAAGGCCCTCAGTGCGCCCCGGGCACGGCGGCCGGCTCGGAGGACGGGGCAGGGGAGGACGCCGTGCCGCACACCGCCTCATAGCGCGCCAGCGTGTCGTGCACCGTCCGCCGCAGCCGCTCCGGGGTGCCCTCGTGGAGCATGTCCGCCGCGAGCTGCTGCGCGGAGAGCGCCTCCTGGCAGCGGCCGAGCTGGAAGAGGAGGGTGGACCAGGTGTCGAGCACCGCCGCGTTGCCGGGGGCCAGGGCCAGGGCACGCCGGGCCGCGGCCAGCCCCTTCTCCGGCTGCGAGGTGCGCGCGTAGAAGCCGGCCAGGCCGTTCTGCGCGCTGATGCTGTCGGGCAGCAGCTCCACGGCCCGCAGCCGCGCGGCCTCCTGCTCCTCGGAGGTGTTGCCCGCCGCGTCCAGCGCCTGGGCCAGCGCGTCCCAGGCCTGGCCGCTCTCCGGGTGCCGCTCCGCCAGCGCCCGGGCGAGCTCGAGCCGGCGGAACGGGTCCGCCGTGGAGCGGATGCGCAGCAGGGCCACCGTGACGTTGTCCGGGTTCTCCCGCAGCGCCTGCGCCATCTCCCGCTCCGCCTTCTCCAGCCGCTCCTCGGTGGGCGCGGCGCCCGGCGTCATCAGGAAGAGCTGGGCGCGGATGGCGTGGACCTCTCCTGGCACCATGAGGCGCGTGTGGATGGGGCTCGTCTCGGGTTTGAGCGGCGCGGTGATGGTGGGGTAGGTGACGTGGCGCCCGCCGTGGACGTAGGCGTGGAGCTGGCCGGCCATGTCCTTCACGCCCCGGAAGGACTCCTCCCACGCCTGGCGGGGCTCATCCCCGCGCATCAGGCGCATCTGGAAGTCCTCGAAGCGGTCTGCGTGGCGGCTGATGAGGAAGTGCACCCAGAGCCACGAGGACGCGTAGTACTGCCGCGACTCGGCGGTGCTGAGCAGCCCCTTGCCGTCCCACTCCCACAGCTCGTCCAGCGTGCGCCAGCCGCTGCGGTGCACGTGCTGGAAGAAGGGGCCGTGCAGCCGGCCGAGGATGACCTCCTGCCTTTCGGGCCGCAGGGCGATGGACTCCAGATAGGAGGCCAGCCCCTCGGAGAGCCAGCGCGGCTGGCGCACCAGGGCAAACTCGGAGAGGTAGTGCGTCAGCTCGTGCGCCTGGGTGCCCTGGTCCGCGGACTGCTCGCTGAGCACGTATGCGTTGCCGGCCATGACGAGCACGGGGCCGTCGGAGGTGGTGGCGGAGAAGCCCTCGATGCGGACGTTGGTGAACTCCTCCATCGCGGCCCGGTTGCTGAGGACGATGACCTCCACCGCGCCCGGCGGGTCGAAGCTGCCGCCCCACGCCTGGAGCAGTCCCTGGCGGAGCATCTCCAGCTCCCGGGTGGCCTCCTCCGCGGTCTCCGCGTCCAGGTTCGTCCGGACGTTGAAGTGGGAGCTGCGCACCTCCACCCAGGCACGCCCGCCCTCGAGGGGACATACGGCACGCACGCCGGTGCACCCCGACAGCACGGCCATGACCAGCCCCAGGAACGCCATCCGACACGTCATGACCCGAGTTTTCCCACAACCGCCGCCCCGAGGGCAGGTGGGGGGGGACGTGTCTGGGTTAGAGTGTCGGACCATGGAGATGGCGGAGTTCATCGAGTCGCGCCGGCCGCGCTGGGAGCAGCTGGAGGCGCTGCTGGACAGGTCCGAGTCCCACGGTTTGCGAAAGCTGAGCCTGGAGGACGCCCGGACGCTCGGCCGGCTGTACCGTGCCGTCTCCAGTGATTTGCTCTGGGTGCGTGCGCGCAGCGGCTCGGCGGACGTGAGCGCCTACCTCAACGACCTGGTGGGCCGGGCCTATGCGCTCACCTATCCCGGACGCCGCCCGCGCCTGGCGGACGTGTGGGGCTTCGTGGCCCGGGGCTTCCCCGCGCTGATGCGCCGTGAGTGGCGCATGTATGTCGCCTCGCTGATGTTGCTGCTGGCGGGCATGGGCTTCGGCTACCTGGGGATGATGGTGGACCCGGATGCCGCGCACTACCTGGTGCCCGCCGAGCACCTGGACCTGGACCCGGTGAAGCGCGCCGCGGAAGAGGCGGCCGGGGATGGGATGACGACGGACCAGCAGGCCCAGTTCACCACCTTCCTGTTCACCCACAACATCCAGGTGGCCTTCCTGGCCTTCGCGCTGGGAATCACCATGGGACTGGGCACGGCGCTGATGCTGTTCGTCAACGGCCTGTTCCTGGGGGCGCTGGCGCACGTGTACGCGGCCAAGGGGATGGCGGGCTGGTTCTGGGCGTGGATTCTTCCGCACGGCATCCCGGAGATAACGGCCATCTGCATCGCGGGCGCGGCGGGCCTGGTGATTGCGCGTGGAATGGTGGCTCCGCGCGGACTGCCCCGGGGCCAGGCCCTGCGTCAGGAGGCGGTGACGGCGGTGAAGCTGCTGTTCGGCACCCTCGTCCTCTTCGTGCTGGCGGGGTTCATCGAAGGCACCGTGTCGCAAATCCATCCGCCGAAGCTGTCGGTGGTCTTCAAGATCTCCTTCGCGCTCACCGTGGGCGCGGGCGTGTACGCGTACCTCCTGTCGGACTGGCTGCGCGGCGGAACGCAGGCGCCGGATGGAAGCGAAGCGCCGGCCGGGTCCGCCGTCACGTCCTGACACCGGGGCCGTGGTAGACCGCTCCCCGTGCCCGTGCCTCCCGCCCTTCCTCCGCTGCCCCGCGAGCCGGAGGTCCTCATCGAGTGCCCGCGCTTCTCCTTCGTGAAGCGGCGCGCGGACGGCGCGGTGGACTTCGTGTCGCCGCTGCCGTGCCCCTACAACTACGGCAGCATCCCCGGCCTCATGTCGGACGATGGAGATCCGCTCGACGCGGTGGTGATGGGGCCCCGGCTGCCGCGCGGGCAGCGGGTCCGCGTGCCCGTGGTGGCCGTGCTCGGCTTCATCGACGAGGGGCGGGGAGACCCGAAGGTGGTGTGCAGCGCCACGCCCCTGAGCGCGTCCGAGCGCGCCGGGCTGGAGCGCTTCTTCAGCGTCTACGCCTTCTTCAAGCGGGGGCTGCACCGCGTGCGCGGCAACGTGCCGGAGACGCACTTCACCGGCTGGCTCCCCACGCCCTGACTCAGGCCAGCGGCTTCGACAGCCGCAGCACGCGGTAGGTGAGCAGGCCCTGCTCCAGCGGCCCCACCCACACCTCCTCGCGGAAGCCCACGCGCGTCCAGAAGCGGAGGGCGTCGGGGTTGGGCTCCGCCACGCCGAGCCGCAGCAGCCGCGCGCCCTCGCGGCGCAGCCAGTCCTCGTACCCGCGAATCACCGCCTCGCCGCGCCGCTGCCCGCGGACCTCCGGCGCCAGCAGCATCAATCCCAGGTACCACTCGCCCGGGTTCGGGAAGTCACTGATGCCCTCGAGGATGCCCACGAGGTGTCCCCGCGCGTCCCGCAGCGCCACCAGGTGGCCGCGCTCCGGCCCCACTCCGGGCGGTCGCTCCAGCGGAATCTGCCGCGCCTCGTCCTCGCGCGCGGGCCGGCCGTAGCAGCGCTGGTAGAAGTCCTCGCCGCGCACCAGCAGCGGCTGGAACAGGTCCACGTCGGCGTCGGACACGCGCTCGGCGGTGAGGTCCATGGCCTGGAAGAGAGGGCTCATGGACCTGCTGCTACAGCACGCCGCGCGCCTTGATGTCCAGATAGCGGTTCACGGCCGCGAGGCTCAGCTCATCCGGCTGCACGTCCATCATCTGCACGCCGCCCTGGCTCACCCGGGCCTTGAGCACCTCGCGGTCCGACAGCAGCTCGGAGGCCACCGCGTGTTGGAATGCCTCTTCCGGTCCGGGTGGCCGCGTGCGCAGCAGCTTCTGCAGCGCCGTGTCCTTCACGGAGAGACAGAGGGGCACGTGCCGCCGCGCCAGCCGGTGCAGCGGGGCCACCATGGTGGACGCCTGCTCCTCGTCGAGGAAGTCGGTGAAGACGCACAGCAGGCTGCGTCGCGTGAGGCGGACGTTGAGCTCCTTGAAGAGCGCCAGGTAGTCCACGTACGTGAGGCTGGGCGTGGTGGAGTAGAGCGCGTCCACCATCTTCCGGTACTGCCCGCGCCCCGCCGCCGGAGGCAGGTACGTCTTCACGCCGTCCGCGAACACGGCCAGCCCCACCCGGTCCCCATTGCGCACCGCCACGAAGGCCAGGAAGAGGGCCGCGTTCACCGCGTGGTCCAGCTTGGTGAGCCCGTCCACCTGCGCCGCCATGGAGCGGCCCGCGTCCACGCAGATGAGGATGGACTGCGAGCGCTCCGACTCCAGCACGCGCGTCACCGGCCGGCCCCTGCGCGCGGTGGCCTTCCAGTCCACGTCGCGCGCGCTGTCGCCCTGTGCGTAGTCCCGCAGGCGCGCGAACTCACTGCCCCGGCCGTCACGGCGCAGCTGGCGCAGGCCCAGGTTGACCAGGTCCAGCGCCGCGCCGGACAGCAGCAGCCGGCTGGCCCCGCGCAGGTCCGGGTAGACGGAGATGGCCTGCGCGGCGGGGAACACGCGCTCGTGGAAGACGAGCCCCAGCGGCCCGCGCACGCGCACGTGCACGTCGCCGAACTCGAAGCGGCCCCGCTTCGCGGGCGTCACCCGGTACACCCAGCGCGCCTCGCTGTCCGCGGGCAGCACGAGCGGCGCCTGCTCCACCGTGGAGGTGAAGGACTCCGGCACGTCGTCCTTCACCCGTACGTCCACCGAGCCCCGGCCCCGGTGCACCAGCCGCACTTCGACTTTATTGGGCACGCCGACGTTGAGCCGCTGCGGCAGCACCCGGCGCACCTCCAGCCGCACCCGGCGGGCGGAGAGGACGTCCAGGCCTGCGAGCGCCAGCACCAGCACGTCCAGCACCAGCACGGCGCCGCCGAGGCCCGGGAAGAACCCCGCGGCCATCATCGGCAGCGCCAGTAGCGCCAGCAGCCCCCACAGGCGCGGGGTGGGTATCACCGAGGGACCTCCACCCCCTGCACCACCTCGCGCAGCACGTCCGTGGGCGTGGCCCCGTCCAGCTCCGCGTCCGGCGACAGCAGCAGGCGGTGCTTCAGCACCGGCCCGGCCAGGAAGCGCACGTCGTCCGGCGTGACGAAGCCGCGCCCGCGCAGCGCCGCCAGCGCCTTGGACGCCAGGAGCAGATGGACGCCCGCGCGCGGGCCCGCACCCAGGCGGATGCGGCTGGAGGTGCGCGTGGCCGCCACCAGCTTGCGGATGTACGCCAGCACCGGCGGCTCCACCGTCACCTCGTTGAGCGCCGCCCGCGCCGCCAGCAGGCCATCCTTGCTCACCGCCGCGTTGACGCCCGCGCGCGCCAGGTCGCCCGAGTCGAAGCCGCGGTGCACCGAGGCGAGAATCGCGTCCTCCTCGTCCGGCGCCGGGTAGCCCACTTCAATCTTCAGCAGGAAGCGGTCCAGCTGGGCCTCGGGCAGCGGGTACGTGCCCTCGGACTCCACCGGGTTCTGCGTGGCGAACACCGTGAAGAGGGGCGACAGCGTCAGGTTGCGGCCCTCCATCGACACGCCGCGCTCCTGCATGGCCTCCAGCAGCGCGGACTGCGTCTTGGCCGGAGCGCGGTTGATTTCGTCCGCCAGCAGCAGGTCCGTGAAGATGGGACCGCGCACCAGCACGAAGGACTGGGACTTCAAATCGAACACGCTGGTGCCCAGGATGTCCGCGGGCATCAGGTCCGGTGTGAACTGGATGCGCTTGAAGTCCGAGCCGATGGTGCGCGCCAGGGCCTTGGCCATCAGCGTCTTGGCCACGCCGGGCACGCCCTCCAGCAGCACGTGGCCGCCGGCGATGAGGCCGCAGAGCATCAGCTCCAGGGCCTCGTCCTGGCCGACCACGGCCTTGCGCACCTCGTACAGCACGCCCTCGCGGATGGCGTGGGCGGCCTGGACTGCGTTGCCGGCCGAGGAGAAGGGGACGGCGGGCGGAGTGTCGTTCATGGCGTTCCGGGAGTGCTGCGCCGGCTACGGCCGGCGGTGGGAAGACGTTGGCGCAGCCCGGCCGCGTGGGCGGCGAGCTGCTGGAGGTCCTTGTCGCTCGTCACGGTCTCGGCCTGCCCGGCCACGGCTTTCAGGCCCCGGGCGAGGTCCTCGCGGCCGCGCTCCTCGAGGCCGTCGGCCACCGTGGCGACGGGGGCGTGCGCGGGCAGGCCCGCGTGCAGGGCGAACTCCTGCGTGAGCCCCCTGGCGATGAGGCCGGCGGCGAAGCCGTGGTGCCGGCCCTCGCGGTAGAGGCGGCCCATGGCGAAGAGGGCGTCGGTGGCGCCCACGCGGGCGGACTCGGGCGGCCGGCGCGGGCGGCCGAAGCGCTTGAGCGACACCGACCACAGGGCCACGCCCAGCAGCAACTGCACCACGGCGAAGTGCAGGCCGTAGCGCCGCGCGAAGTCCACCACCGAGCGCTCGTTGGTGAAGCCGTGGTGGAACTCGTCGAACTCGTAGGGGCCGGGGCCCAGCGCGGCCAGGGTGCTCAGCCAGAACTGCGCGTTGTCCGCGCGCGCCAGCGCCCGGTTCATCGCCAGCTCCGGCGCGCCCACCACCAGCACCCGGCCCTGGCCGTAGGGCACCACCGCCGCCACCATGCGGCCCAGCCGGTCATCCTCCAGCACCGGCACCGCGCTCGTCGGCAGCTCCAGGTACGCCTGGACCTTCGCCTCCACCCGCTCCACGCCCAGCGTGTACGGCGTGGGCAGCGGTGGCACCAGCGTGCGCATGGGCAGCGAGGTGTCCGCCTTGAAGAGCTTCACCTCCAGGGCATCGAGCAGCGGGTTCTCCCGCGAGCCCCAGGGCACGTACACCAGCGCGCCGCCGCCGCGCACGTAGTCGAGCAGCTTCTCGCGCTCGTCCTCGTCCAGCGCGGCGGCGCGGAAGGCGTTGAAGCCGGTGCGCGGCACGTCCTCGTCCGCGAGGCCGCCGTCGGGCTCGGCGGCGAGCCGCGTCTCGTCCGGGTCCGCCTCCTGCGCGCCCTCCACCTCCACCGCCAGCAGCACCGGCGTCCCGGGGCCGGAGTAGACGCGCAAGTCGGCCATGCGGCGGGACACGGGCAGGCCGCTCTCCTGGGCCAGCAGGAAGAGGGCGCGCGAGCCGTCCTCCTGGGCGCGGTAGCTGGACAGCGTGTCGGCGAACTCGCCGCGCCGGGCGCCCCGGACGAGGAAGCCGCCCAGCACCACGGTGAGCACCAGGCCGCCTACCACCAGCAGCGGGAAACGGTCACGCACCGGCGGCCTCCGGGCGGGGCGCGGCCAGCAGCGGCTCGGTGAGGGTGCGGAACTCGCGGTAGCCCTCCACGCCCACGGGCAGGTTGCCGTACCACGCGAAGTCGAAGCGCCGCGTCAGCTCGCGGAAGGGGGCCTTCAGCTCCGAGCGGCCCCGGAACTGGCGCAGGTAGTCCCAGTTGCTCAGCGTCACGTCGTAGAGGATGGCGCCGTCGCGGTGCAGCCGGGACAGCAGCGCCAGGTAGAGGCTGCGCACCGCCTCGCGGTACTCGCCCCGGGCGGCCAGTTCGTCCGCCAGGTGTGCCCAGCCCTCGGGCGGGCGGGACAGCGCATGGGCCGGGTCACCCGCCAGCGCCGCGGCGTCCAGCGTGGACACCTCCAGCCCGGCCTCGCCCTGGCCCTTCCTGTCCCTGCTCATGAACCGCAGCAGCAGCCCGCCCAGCACCCCGAGCGCCAGCACCACCAGCGCGATGACGAGCACGTTGGCCGCGTCGAGGCCGGAGACGAGGGGCGTGTCGGCTCGCGGTGGCGGTGCCGGGTCTCGCTCGAAGAGCTTCTTGAGGAACTCGCCCAGCCAGTCGATGAAGCGCCGCCACCAGCCCGGCGGCTCCGGCGGAGGCGCAGGCTCGTCGGGGGCCTTCTCCACGGGGGGCGCCACCGCGAACTCCGGCCGTGCCAGGATGTCCTTCGCCCGTGACGCCGCGGCCCGGGCGTCCGCGCGGGCCTGTGCGTCCACCGTGAGCGTGGCCTGCGTCAGTCCCGTCTCTAGCGTGCCGAGCGCGGTGTCGCAGTCCTCCTCGTCCCAGGCCTGCCGCTCCACGGTGCGCACCAGCCGGTCCAGCTTGCCCACCTCGGTGGGGCCCAGTGCTCCCAGCGACTCGAAGCGCTCGTCTCCGGTGGGGCCGATGCCCTCGCAGGCATCCGCCACGGCGCCCAGGCGCCGCACGGCGTCCTTGCCCGAGGTGACGGGCGTCTTCACGTCCTTGCCCGGTTCGCCAGTCGGGGCCACCGACGGCCGTGGCGGCGCGACTGGCACGGCGTCCTCTTCGGCCTCCAGCGGAGCGGGGGGCTCGGCTTCCTCAGGTGCGGCCTCGTCGGACTCCGATGGATCGGGCGTCTCGGCGTCATCCGAAGGTGGCTCCTGCGTGTCTTGCGCCAGCCGGGCAATGGCGTCACGCCCCAGTGGGCCCTCGGCGTGCTCCGCCGGCAGCGGCGCTTCCGCGTCCTGCGACATCAGGGCCAGGCCGCCGGGGGCCACCGCGCCCATGGCTCCAGCCCGAGCCGTACCCGGGGCCAGCAGCCCCAGCCCGAGCACCCCCGCGAGCACGGCCGCGGCGGTGCCGGAGCCCCGAGCGGCACCCAGGGGCCGGCCCGTGTTGCGCGCGGGGAGCTGCTGCACGGCGGCCAGCAAGTCGAGGCCCTCCTGCCGCACGCGCCCATCCACCAGCAGCAGCGTGGCGATGGTGGCGCGCACCGGCTCGAAGAGGGCAAACGTCGTGACGGCGAGGAACAGCAGCCACTGCGGGTTGTCCAGCGAGGCGAAGCGCTCGGCGAACGTCAGGTCGATGCCCACCAGCTTCCGCCCGAGGAACAGCAGGAAGTTGAGCGCGATGTGCAGGTTCAAGAACCCCAGCAGCTGCACGCCCATGAGGATGCGCACCGCCGCGGCCGTGCCTCGCGCCGGGCCCAGCAGCCGTGAGCACACGCCGTACAGCCGCAGCGGGCTGCCCCGGCCCTGCATCATCGCCGCGTAGCCCACGCCCTGGGCCACCATCACGAAGAAGGCGATGCCCAGCGTCAACATCACCGTCAGCGTGTTGAAGGCGAAGAGGTACGCCACGGTGATGAAGAGCGCGGGCGCGCGGGCCAGCGCCGCCCGCATGGACTCCCGGGCGGTGGGCTCGCCCTTCGGGTCCAACAGCAGCCCCTGCACATGGTGGCAGGCCGCGCCCTGGCAGAGCCCCCGGAGGAACCATGCCAGCGTGAGCCACAGCGTGGGCAGCACCACCGGCTGGCCCAGCCGCACCGCCTCGGCCAGGTACAGCGCCGCGGAGACGACGGCCACGCCGCCGGGCAGCGTGAGGGACCAGACGCCCGCGTTGCGCGCGCACAGGCGGAACGCCGCGTCCATCAGGGCCACCGCGCCTCGGGGGCGCAGCTCGAGCGCGGAGACGGCCATGCGCTAGCTCGCCGCCACTTGCGCCACCAGGAGGAGCGCGCCCCAGACGAGGCCCACTCCCACCAACGCCAGCACCACGTTGCCCACCGTCCACTCCCTCCGCTCGCCAGGGCCCTCCAGCGCCTTGAGGCGCTTCTCCAGGCAGCTGGCGCAGCGGTTGATGCCCTCGAACTGCGTGGTGCACTCCCGGCAGATGACGCGCCGGCACTCCACGCAGACGCCGAGGCCGGCACGCTCCGGGTGGTAGTGGCAGCGGCCCGAGCCCTGAATCATGACGCCACCTTAAGCAAACCCGGGCCCGCCGCACCACCCCCGCTACAACTCGTCGAGGAACTCGTCGTTGTACGTGTAGCGCGACAGCCGCTTGACGAGCGCCTCCATGGCCTCCACCGGCTTCACCGAGTGGAGCATCTGCCGCAGCTTCTTCACCTTCTCGTACTCGCGCAGGGTGAAGAGCTTCTCCTCCTTGCGCGTGCCGGACTGGGCGATGTTGACGGCCGGGAAGACGCGCTTCTCCGCGAGCAGGCGGTCCAGGGTGACTTCGCTGTTACCGGTGCCCTTGAACTCCTCGAAGATGACCTCGTCCATGCGGCTGCCGGTGTCGATGAGCGCCGTGCCGATGATGGTCAGCGAGCCGGCCTCCTCCGTCGCGCGGGCGGCGCCGAAGATGCGCTTGGGGCGCTCCAGCGCGCGGCTGTCCACGCCGCCGGACATGGTGCGGCCGGAGTTGTCGATCTCCTTGTTGAAGGCGCGCGCCAGGCGCGTAATCGAGTCGAGCAGAATCACCACGTCCTTGCCGGACTCCACCAGCCGGCGCGCGCGCTCCAGCGCCAGCTCCGCCACCTTGAGGTGGTCCACCGTGGGCCGGTCCGAGCTGGACGCCAGCACCTCCGCCTTGATGCCGCGGCGCATGTCCGTCACTTCCTCGGGGCGCTCGTCGATGAGCACCACCATGACGTGACACTCGGGGTGGTTGGCCAGCACCGCCTGGGCGATGCGCTGGAGCATGATGGTCTTGCCCGTCTTGGGCGGCGCGACGATGAGCGCGCGCTGGCCCTTGCCGATGGGGGCAATCAGGTCCAGCACCCGCGTCACCAGCTCCTTGTGGCCGTTCTCCAGCTTCAGGCGCTCGGTGGGGTCCACCGACGTCAGGTCCGCGAAGTGCGGCAGGCGGGGCGCGCCCTCCAGCGGGCGGCCGTCCACCGTGTCCACCTTCTGGATGATGCCCTTGTTGCCCCGCATCTGCGCGAAGGCCGTGAGGTACTGGCCCTGCCGCAGCTTCAGCTTCTGCACCAGGTTCTTCGGCAGCTCCGGGTCGTCCGGCGCCGCCAGGAGGTTGCGCTTGAGCTGTCGCAGGTAGGCGTTGGGGCCCTTGGCCTCCGTGTCCAGCACGCCCTCCACCGGCGCCAGGTTGGCCTGCTGCGCGGCCTCGCGCTGCTGCTGGCCTCCGCCGTGCTGCTGGCGCTGATGATGGTGCTGCGGCTGCTGTTGCTGCGCCTGCTGCGGCGGGGCGCCCTGGCCCTGCTGCTGTTGCTGCGCCTGGCGCTGCTTGTACTGCTCCAGCTCCTGCGGCGTCAGGAAGACCTGGACCTGCTGGCCGTCGGGGCCGGGCTGCATCCGGTAGGCCTGGCCGTCCGGTGTGAAGAGGACCTGGGCGCCACGGCGGCGGCGGCGGCGGCGGCGGCGACGCCCGCCTGCCTGGCCGGGCTGCCCGGGGGCGCCCTGGGGGCCTCCCGCGCTCGCGCCTTCGCCGTCGTCGGGCCCCTCGTCGTCGCCCTCGTCGCCACCGTCGTCATCCGGCTCGGACGGAGGTGCCGGCCGGGCGGCCACGGGCATCGGGGGGGCTTCACGAGGGTCGCGGTTATCGGAGTTTTCGCTCATGGGTTTCCAGACTGCGCGCGTCCCATGCAGGCCATCCCGAGGGGAGGCGGAGACGCAGGGTGACTCAGGCTGTGGGACAGAGAGCCGGACGCGGGGCCTTGAGATGAGCAGGCCGAACCGCCGGTCCCTGGAGCACCCTGGCGGCCGGGGCCGTCCGGGGTACTCCTGCAACACTAACAGAGCCCGGGAGCGGCGCCGCCGGTTTTTTCACCCGGATTTTCACCGGGTGTTGTCCGGCGGACCCCCTCCCAGCTCCCTCAGTCCACCGTCAGGGTGAAGGGCACCATCGCCTTCACTCCCGGGCGCAGCAGCTCCAGGTTGAGGCCCATGCCACGCGCCAGGGCGCGCAGCGGCTCGGGGATGGCGGGCGGGGGCTCCGGCAGCAGGGAGAGCGCCGCCTGGACGCCCGGCTCCCCGCCGAGCGCGGAGAAGAAGCCCCGGGCCTCGCCCATCACCACCACGTCCAGGTCCTCGTCGGCGGGCACGCCGGCCCGCGTCCGCGCGGCGTCCACCGCCTCGGGCAGGCCGCCCAGCCGGTCCACCAGCCCGCGCGCCAGCGCGTCCTGGCCGCTCCACACGCGTCCCCGGGCCACCTCGTCCACCTTCGCCTTGTCCTGCTTCCGCCGCGCCGCCACCTCGGTGATGAAGGTGTCGTACGACGCGTCCACCCAGCCCTGGATGGCGGTCTGCTCCTCCGGCGTCCACGGCCGCCAGAGGTCGAAGACGTCCGCCAGGGGCGCCCGGGTGATGCTCTCCTGGGTGACGCCCAGCATGTCGCCCAGCAGGCCCTGCAGCGCGGGCTTGATGTAGAAGACGCCGATGCTGCCCGTCAGCGTGGTGGGCAGGGCCAGCACCTCGTGCGCGCCCATGGCCGCGTAGTAGCCGCCGGAGGCCGCCACGTCGCCCATGGAGGCGATGACGGGCTTGTGCTTCGCGGCCTCCAGCACCGCCTGGTACATCAGGTGCGAGGCCAGCACCTCGCCGCCGCTCGAGTCGACGCGCACGACGATGGCCACCACCGACGGGTCCGCCTGCGCCCGCTCCAGCGCCCGGATGACCGTCTCCGCCCCGGCGATGCGGCTGAAGCCCAGCGGGTCCTCGCGGCTGCGGCCCCCGGCGATGCCGCCCAGCACCGGCACCACGGCCACGCGGCGCCGCTGACCCCAGCGCCCCTCGCGCTCGTCCCGGGGCCAGTAGGTGCTGCTGAAGCGGCCGCCCGGCACCAGCTCCGCCACCTTCGCGTCCAGCTCCGAGGGCACGATGACGCCGTCGAGGAAGCCCAGCGCCTGGGCCTGC
Organism: Pyxidicoccus xibeiensis; assembly: GCF_024198175.1. NCBI lineage: Bacteria > Pseudomonadati > Myxococcota > Myxococcia > Myxococcales > Myxococcaceae > Pyxidicoccus > Pyxidicoccus xibeiensis. Next base: position 556,541 of record NZ_JAJVKV010000006.1, on the reverse strand, counting down.
TTCGGGGTGGCCAGGCCCGTGGCCCACAGCCGCCGCAGCTGCTCGGGCGGGTGCTTGCGCCCCTCCGCCACCGCCTTCTCGTACCAGGTCACCTGCGCGTCCAGGTACGCATTCACCGTCTCGCGCGACGCCTCGCTGGGCTCGGTGAGGGTGAACTGCTCGGGCGCCGTCTTGTACTGCCCCACGCGCGCCACGTCCCAGTGGACGTTCAGCTTCTGCATCGTCCCGCCCAGCAGCTGGATGTGGGCCGCCAGCCCGTTGATGGGCAGCATCGACTCCGGCAGCGCGTACACCCGGTCCGCCGCCGAGGCCACGAAGTAGCCCCGGTCATCCGCCGACATCAGCACCGCCATGACGCGCTTGCCGGCGCCGCGCAGCCGCAGCACCGCCTGGCGCAGCTCCTCCGCCGTGCCCCAGTCCAGGCCGGGCAGGCCCTCCATCTTCAGCACCACGCCCGACAGCCGCGGGTCCTTCGTGGCCAGCTCCAGCCACCGCGTCAGCCGCAGGTACGGGTCCGACGTGCTCCCGCCCAGCAGCGCCAGCAGGGGGCTGGTGCCGCCGGCCAGCATGTCGTTCAGGTCCAGCATCGCCACCACGCCCCCGGGCGGCCGCAGGGCGCGGTAGTTCTCGCCCGACAGGCGCACCGCCACCACGTGGTCCAGCCCGTCACGGGTGCCGCCCATCGCATAGGTGAGGCCCACGCGCGAGGCGTCCACCGTGGCCGCCACCTGGAGCGCCAGCGGCACACCGCTGGCGAAGCCGTGGGACACGCCCGCGCCCAGCCGCACGCCCGGAATCACCTCCGCGTTGAGCGTGTACGTGGCCTGCCCGGTGCGGAACGCCCCCTCGGAGAAGAGCCAGTCCACGCCCAGCGTGTAGCGCTCGTCCAGCGGCCGCACGCCCAGGCCCAGGTTGTACCGGCGCTTCAGCGCCACGCCCCCCTCTTCAGGGGCATTGAGGTCCTTCACCACCGCGGCCAGCGACAGCCCGCGCGCCGGCCTCGCGGTGAGGCCCAGGTCGAAGCTGGACAGGTCATCGAGGTCGTCGTCGTCCGAGCTGAAGTCGTGCCACGCGCCGCCCAGCTGCAGCGTGCGCGAGCCCAGCGACAGGCCCAGCGACGTCTTGCGGTAGTCGGGCTCGAAGCGGCCGCGAATCCACTCCATGGAGGCGCCGGCGCCCAGGCCGAGGAAGCGCGTGGCCACGAAGACGCCGTCGCCCACGCCGTCGCGCGTGAGGTTGCGCTCGTGCAGGTAGAAGAGCTGGCTGCCGTCGAGGTAGCCCAGGCCCGCGGGGTTGAGGGAGAGGGCGGTGGCCTCGTCCACCAGGGCCGCGCCGGTGGGCGGCAGCGTCACCCCCCGGGAAGGTTGGTGGGACTGGGGGACGGTGCCCGTCTGGGCGAGGGCGAGGGCGGGGAGCAGCAGGAGGGCGAGCAGGCGCATACGCCCCGGGACTCTAGGCGCCAGCAGTCCCGGGACAAGCGCCGTGCGTCACCAATCCTCGGTTCCAGACACCCCGTCCAGCGGGTCGTCCGCTTTCTTCTTCTTCTCGACGGCCTTGGTCTTCCCGCCGCGGTCCTCGGCGCTCCAGTCCTCGGTGCCGCCGCGGTTGTCCAGCGGGTCCGAGCTGCGCGACATCTTCTCGCCGCTGCCGTTCACCAGCTGGTTCACCATGCGCTCCATCTCCTGCTTCAGCTGGCCGAACTCGTCGCCCTGGAGCACCACGCGCCGGCCGCCCAGCCGCCGGCCGCTCTTGACGTCGTAGTAGCCCAGGTGCAGCTCGGAGCCTTCCTCCAGCGCCTTCACGGTGCCCACCATGGCCCGCTCCAGCCCCAGCGACTGCCCCAGCGCCGTCACGGCCGAGGACTTGGAGCCCCCGCGCATCACCTCGCCGGCCACCCTGTCCAGCTGGGCGTCATAGGCCTTGTACGCGGCGGTGGGCACCAGGTCCGTGGTGGACTCCACGTCGTCCGGCGTGACTTCCAGCAGCATGCCGTGCTGGCGGAAGCCGGCGCGCTCCAGCCGCACCAGGTGCTTGCCGATGGGCAGCGCCGGCAGCGTCACCGGCGTGTGGCCCACCAGGTCTCCGTCCACGTACACCCGCGCGCCCGACGGGCGCGACTTCACCGTGGCCCCGCCGCGCAACAGCGACGTGCGGCCGGTGGCCACCTGCACGCGCAGGGCGATGAAGTCCCGGCTGAAGCGCTTGGGGTCCAGCTCGAAGGTGGGCATCAGCGCGATGAGGTCCATCAGCGCCAGCTTCGCCTCCTCCACGTCCCCGCGCAGGTGCAGCAGCGCGCCGTACAGCGCCAGCGACTCGCACAGCGGCGAGCACCCGCGCATGGCCCCCGCCGCCGACTGCAGCTCCTTGAGGGTGGCGCGCACCTTGCGCTCCGCCTCCTCGTATTCCTTCTTGTCGAACGCGGCGACGCTCTCCGAGTAGCCCTTGCGCCCGCGCTCCAGCGACGCCTTGGCGTTGGTGTCCTCGGGCATGCCGAACAGCTCCTCCGGCTTGCGCACGGTGAAGCCATTGAAGTGGCGGAGGGCCTCGTTCATGTAGCCCTCCATCTGGACGCCCCCGGCCTCGGAGGCCGGATCCATGGGCACCAGCAGGCTGGTGACACGGCGCGAGGGCGGCGGAGCGGCCAGGACCAACGCAGGGAGGAGGGTGAGGAGGAGGACTTTCATGGGGAATCTCGAGGAAGGCTCGGAGCAGGCGACGCGGGGGCGCCGCCCTGCATTCAATTCCGATACCTCAGAAGCCGACGCCTCCGGTAATCGGGTTGTAGCGACCACCCGGCTGCTGCGTCACCACGTAGACGGTGCCGGCCGCCACCGCCGCCGCGCCACCCACCGCCGCCCAGAACCACGGCCGCTTCAGCAGCGAGTCCCCCGAGCCGCTCTTCTCCGAGACGCGGGGCGCCATGGCGCCGTTGACGAAGCCGCGCACCTGGTCCGCCGCGGCCGACGGGCTGCGCTTGCCGTCCCGCGCCGCCAGCTCGATTTCCACGCCGCGCAGCCGGGCCTTGGACTTCAAGTCCCACGCCTGCAGCTCTGCCTGGTTGCGGCCCTTCTTGTCCTTCGTCACCGCGGCCAGCACCACGTAGCGGGCGTCCAGCCGCTCGCCGATGGCGCGCACCTCCGGCGGGGGGGCGTCCTGGTCGAAGGCGGCCTCGGTGGCGCCCCGCGTGGCCGCCTCGCGGATGGCGGACAGGCCGGGGGTGGGCTCCAGCTTCGCCTTCACCTCGGTGCTCGCGGCGGACTTCACCTCCGCGTACTGCGCGTAGGGCGCGTAGCCGGGCAGCTGCACCACCACGGGGTGCGGGCCGGCGGGGACGTCCACGCCCTTGAGGGGGGTGACGCCCAGCTCACGGCCGCCCACCAGCACCTGGGCGCCGGCCGGCTGCGAGTCCACCACCAGCTTGCCAGCGGGGCGCGCCGTCACCTCGGCGCGGGCGTCTTCGAAGGCCTTCTGCACGTCCTGGCCGAAGAGGGCGGCGTCGGGGCGGTTGGAGGGCTGGGCCTCCACGGCGCTCCGGAAGGCCGCCTTCGCGCCGGCGGCATCGCCGTTGAGCATGCGAGACGCGCCGAGGAACACGTAGGCCTGGGACAGCCGCTCCGGGGACAGCTGGCCGGGGGACTGGACGTAGGCCTCGGCGGCCGCGCGGAACTTCGCCTCCGCGGCCTCCGGGTCCAGGTTGTCATAGGCGGTGCGGCCCTCCTCGAAGAGGGTGTCCGCCTTGGTGAGCGGGGCGGGCTCCGGAGGCGGGAAGGCCAGCCCCAGGTCCACCAGCTCCACGCCGCTGCCCTTGCGCAGGTGCCCCAGCAGCTCCGCCTCCAGCTTCACCGCCGCGTCCGCCGCCGCCGGCGTGCGCGCCACGGCGAACAGCGCGACGGGGCCGGAGGCCGTCAGCGCGGCGGGCAGCGTCGGCTTCTGCATCACCACGGGGGTGGGCGCGGGGGCCACGGGGGCCGGGGTGGCGACGGCGGGCTTGTCCGACGGCGCCACCGGCTTCGCGGGCTCGGCCGGCTTCTCGGGCTCACCCTCGCCGAAGACCATGGGCTCGGTGGGCGCCACCTCGGTCGTCTCCGCCGTCTCCTCCGCCACGGGCGGGGCCTTCGTCTTCTTGCCCTTCTTCTTCTTCACCACCTTGGTGACGGCCGCCTTCTTCCGGGTGGCCTTCTTCCGGGTGGTCTGGGCGTGGGCGGGGACGAAGGCCAGCAGCAGCGCGAGGAGCAGGGCGAATCGGCGGAACGTGTTCACGCGCCGGATGCTAGCCGAGCAGGGGGGGACTCTCAAAAGCCCCGTCCAGTCATCCGACCCCCCTCCGGGTGGGAGCGGACCCGCGCCAGGGGGGCACGGGCCGCTCCGCCAGGGGGGAGGGGGCTGCCTAGACGTCCAGCTCCTGGACCTCGCCCGCGCGCTCCATGATGAACTTGAAGCGGGCGCTGACGTCCTTGCCCATCAAGTCATTGATGAGCCGGTCCGTCTCCAGGGGGTTGTCGATGGTGACGCGCAGGCTCATCCGGTGCTTCGGGTCGAGCGTCGTCTCCTTCAGCTCGTCCGGCGTCATCTCGCCCAGGCCCTTGAAGCGCATGATGTTGGGCTTCGCGTTGCCCCGGGTCTTCTCCTGGATGATGCGGTCTCTGTCCGCCTCGTCCAGCGCCCAGTACGTCTCCTTGCCGATGTCCACCCGGTACAGGGGCGGCTGGGCGATGTGGATGGCGCCGCTCTCGATGAGCGGGCGCAGGTGCCGGTAGAAGAAGGTGAGCAGCAGCGTGGCGATGTGGTGGCCGTCGCTGTCCGCGTCCATCAGCAGGAAGACGCGCCCGTAGCGCAGCTTGCTGATGTCGAAGTCCGAGCCGATGCCGCAGCCCAGCGCGGAGACGATGTCCTGCAGCTCCTTGTTCGTCGTCACCTTGTCGGTGGACGCCTGCTCGGCATTCAGCACCTTGCCGCGCAGCGGGAGAATCGCCTGGGTGCGCCTGTCGCGCCCCTGCTTGGCGGAGCCGCCTGCCGAGTCGCCCTCGACGATGAACAGCTCGCTGTGCACGGGGTCCGTGGACGAGCAGTCCGCCAGCTTGCCCGGCAGGTTGAGCCGGTGGCTGACGGCCGTCTTGCGGCTGATGGCCTGGGACGCGGCCCGGCTGGCCTCGCGGGCCCGGGCGGCCAGGACGATGCGCGCCACCACCGCCTCGGCGATGGACTTGTTGTCGTTGAGCCACTTCTCCAGCGCGGGGCGCAGCACGCCGTCCACCTGGGCGGTGACTTCCGGGTTGTTGAGGCGCCCCTTCGTCTGGCCCTGGAACTGCGGCTCCACCACGTACGTGGACAGAATCGCGGTGATGCCCTCGCGGATGTCCTCCGCGGTGAGCGTCACGCCCTTGGGCGTCAGGTTGTGCGTCTCGATGTAGTTGCGCACCGCCTTGACGACGGCGCTGCGCAGGCCCGCCTCGTGCGTGCCGCCCTGGGCCGTGGGGATGCCGTTGACGTACGAGCGGATGTGCTCGTCCGTGGCCTCCGTCCACGCCAGCGAGGCCTCCAGCCGCACCCCGTTGTCACGCGAGTGGTAGAACGCCGCGCTGCCCGTGGGCACCACCGGCTTCTGCCGCTCCGTCACCACCTTGGTGAGGTACTCGGCGATGCCGCCGTCGTGCTTGTACGTCACCGACGTGTGCGGGTGGGCCGTCTCGTCCTTCCAGACGACGGTCATCCCCTTGTGGAGGTAGCTCTTGGCCTCCAGCCGCTCGCGCACCAGCTCCGCGTCGAACTTCAGCTTCTCGCCGAAGATTTCCGGGTCCGGCTCGAAGGTGACGGACGTGCCCGTGCCGCGGCAAGGGCCCTCCACCTTCAGCGGGGTGGTGGCCCGGCCGCGCGCGTAGTTCTGCACGTGCCGCTTGCCGTCGCGCTTGATTTCCACGACGAGCTTGCGCGCGAGCGCGTTGACCACCGAGCTGCCCACGCCGTGCAGACCGCCCGAGTGGATGTAGTTGCCCTGCTCGAACTTGCCGCCCGAGTGAAGCGTCGTGAGGATGACCTCCACGGCCGGCTTCTTGTGCTTGGGCATGATGTCCACGGGGATGCCGCGCCCGTTGTCCACCACGGTGATGCTGCGCGAGTCCTTGTGGAGCGTCACCTCGACGGTGGTCGCGAAGCCGTTGATGACCTCGTCCACCGAGTTGTCGAGGATTTCCCACAGCAGGTGGTGATAGCCCGTGCTGTCGGTGCCGCCGATGTACATCGCGGGGCGCTTGCGCACCGGCTCCAGTCCCTCGAGGACCTGGATGTCCGCGCCTGTGTAGCTTTCCTTCTTCGTCGCCATGGCGTCCTCTGACTACTCCTTCTTCTCCGGCAGCGGGATGAAGGTGATGGGCCGTGCCACTTCCTTCACCGCGTCGCGCTTCGACATCTCGTGGCCCTTGCCGCCCCGTCCCGTGACTTCATGCCTCGCCGGGGTCAGGTGCAGCTTGCGGCCCTTCTGCGTCTCGAACTCCAGCTTCGCGTCCTTGTGGCTCGGCGCGGCGGCGAGGAAGTCCACCACCCGGTCGCCCTCGGCCACCTTGATGACGGTGACGCCCTTGCCCGGGCCCGCCAGCTCGTTGACCTCGGCCACCTTGCACACCAGGGCGCTCGTCTTCTCCGTGAGCACCGCGACCAGGTCCTTGTCGCCCACCGGCTGCACGCCGATGATTTCGTCGCCCTCGCCCGTCTTCGCGTAGCGGCGGCCGGCGCGGGTGGAGACCTCCGTGTGGGCCTCCAGCAGGAAGCGCATGCCCATGCCATGCTTCGTCACCCCCAGCAGCTTCTCCGGCTGGGGCAGGCGCGCGTCCAGCGACAGCGCCGCGACGACGCGCTCGCCGTCGTCGAACTTGAAGAACTTCTGCACCGGCTCGCCGTAGCCCGTGGAGGCGGGCACGTCGTTGAAGCGCGTGACGTACGCGGTGCCGAAGTTGCTGAACAGCACCAGGTTGGCCTTCAGGCTGCCGGCCAGGACGGCCATGACGGCGTCACCCTCGCGCAGGCGCGTGGAGGCCGGGTCCTTCACCTCGCGCACGCGCTTCACCCAGCCGTCCTTGGTGAGGACCACGTGGGCGTCCTCGTCCGCGATGAAGGACTCCTCGCTGAACTCCAGCTCCTCGGAGCCCGCGCCGCCAATGCGCGTGCGGCGCTTGTCGTTGTACAGGGTCTTCATCTCGCCCAGCTCGTCCCGGACGGTGCCCCAGACCTTGCTCTTGTCCTTGAGGATGCCCTGGATGCGCTTGATTTCCGCGCGCTTCTCCTTGAGCTCCTTCTCGACGACCAGAATCTCCAGGCGGGCCAGCTTGTAGAGCTTCATCTCCAGGATGGCGTCCACCTGGACCTCATCCAGCTTGAAGCGGGCGATGAGCTTCTTGGCCGCGTCCTGCTTGCCCTCGGACGCGCGGATGATGCGAATCATCTCGTCGAGCGCGTCGTAGACCTTCTCGAAGCCCTCGAGGATGTGGACGCGCCGCTGCAGCTCGCCCAGCTCGTGCTGGAAGCGCTTCGTCACGACGTCGAAGCGGAAGTCCAGGAAGTACTGGAGGATGGTCTTGAGGTCCAGCCGGCGCGGGGTGCCCACCTCGGGGTTGTCGTCGCTGGGGACGAGGCAGGTGAGGTTGACGCCGAAGTTCGTCTGGAGCGGCGTCTGCTTGTACAGGTACGCCATCACCAGCTCGGGGTTGGCGTCCTTCTTCAGCTCCAGGACGATGCGCACGTCCTTGGTGGACTCGTCGCGCACGTCGGTGATGAGCGGCAGCTTCCGCTCGCGCACCAGGTCGCCAATCTTGGCCACCAGGGTGGACTTGTTCACCGTGTAGGGGATGGACGTGACGATGATCTGCTGGCCGCCGCGCTTCAGGTCCTCCAGCTTGTACTCGCCGCGGATGCGGATGCTGCCCTGGCCCGTCTCGTAGATTTCGCGCAGCTCGCTCTTGCTGTTGAGCACCTGGGCGCCGGTGGGGAAGTCCGGGCCCTTGACCCACTTGAGCAAATCCTTGGTGACCAGCTGCGGGTTCTCGATGAGCGCCACCAGCGCGTCCACCAGCTCGCCCAGGTGGTGGGGAGGAATATTGGTGGCCATGCCCACGGCGATGCCGGTGGTGCCGTTCATGAGCAGCTGCGGCACGCGGGCGGGGATGACGACGGGCTCCTGGAGCGAGCCGTCATAGGTGGGCCGGAAGGCCACCGTCTTCTTGCCCAGCTCCGTGAGCAGCTCGCTGGCCAGGCCCGCCAGGCGGCACTCCGTGTAGCGCATGGCCGCGGCGCCATCGCCGTCCATGGAGCCGAAGTTGCCGTGGCCGTCCACCAGCGGGTAGCGCAGGGAGAAGTCCTGGGCCATGCGCACCAGCGCCTCGTAGATGGAGGCGTCGCCGTGCGGGTGGTACTGGCCCATCACGCTGCCCACCACCTTGGCGGACTTCTGGTACTTGGCGTCCTGCGTCAGCCGGTGGTCGTGGTACATGCCGAAGAGGATGCGGCGCTGCACCGGCTTGAGGCCGTCCCGCACGTCCGGCAGGGCGCGCGAGGTGATGACGGACAGGGCGTAGTTGATGTACCGGCGGCGCGCTTCGTCCGCCAGCGAGGCATTGACGGAGCCTCCGCTCCCCCCACCGGAGCCCGTCGCGGCTCCGCCACCGCCGCCGCTGCCGCCCGCGGCTCCCTGCTTCTTTCGCGTCTTCGTTTCGGCTTCTGCGAGCATGGTCATCAATCCAGGTGAGAACGCCTCGTACCCGAACGCGGCGCGCGACCCGCGCACTCCTCACATTCGAATCCAGAGGTATGTAACAGGGCGGCGGGACTACCATGGGCCCCTGACATTTGGAACGAATTCGGGGGGTTGCGCACTCTCCGGGCGCGCCCACCTATACGTCCGTACAGTCCTGTGCGCCAGTAGAACGTCCCTACAACCCCGCGTAATTCCGGGGTTGGGAGCCTGACTGGTCGCTGGAGGGGCGAGACGGTGGGTGCGGGTGGGAGCGGACTACCCGTTGTCACCGGGGGCGGGCTTGGACTTCTTCGGCGCGGCGTCGCGGGCGCGGTTCCAGTTGCCGTCCTTGAAGATGCGGACCCCCTTGCCGCCGCCTCCGCCGATCATCCCGGGGATGGTGGCCGTCAGGGGCTTGGAGCCCGGCGGCTGGTACACGACTCGCGCCTTGCGGGCGGAGGGGAGGGCGGCGCTGGTGGCGTCCACCAGGAGGTAGACGCTGGTGTCCTCCACGTGCAGCCGCTCGCTGTCCTGCTTGTGGCTCAGCTCGGCGAGCAGCTCGCCGTCGTCCACGGAGCGGGCGTCGTTGCCGAGCAGGCGCACCTTCACGCGCAGCCAGGTCTCCGCCTTGCCGCCCTCCTCCTTGGGCGATTCGCGCACGCCCTGGACGAGGACGACGAGGTCGGCGCCGTTGACGGGCGAGTCCTGCGTCAGGCGCAGGCCGGACTGCTTGCTGTTGTCGGTGTCGAGCAGGAGCGTGGCGTTGGCGCACCGGCTCTTGCAGTCCTCGCCCCAGGGCGCCTTGTCGAAGCGCAGGCGCATGGCGAAGTCGCTGCCCTGGGGGCCGACGGTGGCGTCGACGATGACGGGGCGCTCGCCGTCCGGGGGGGCGGTGTATCGGAAGGTGGACCGCTCCTTCGCGGTGACGCCGGTGCTGGTGAGCAGGGTGCAGACGAGCAGCGGCAGCAGCGGGCGCTTCACGTGGTGGACCTCCCGGGGCGGAAGGGGGGTATTCAAATGGGAAGCCCCCCGCGTCTTCAAGTCCCTGGCGTTAGAGTGCCCGGCCGAGGACGCAAGGCAGGAGGAGCCGAGGATGCGCAACCCGTACGTGCGGCAGCTCAAGCTGGGACCCATGGACAACTTCGTCTACCTCGTGGGGCCGGCGGACGCGCCCGACGTGGTGGTGGTGGACCCGGCCTGGGAGGTGGAGGCGATTGAGGCGGCGGTGAAGGAGGACGGCAAGAAGCTGGTGGGCGCCTTCGTGTCGCACTGCCACTTCGACCACATCAACGGGCTGCCTGATTTGCTCTCCCGGCACGACATCCCCGTGTACGCGCAGCGCGAGGAGCTCGAGTTCTCCGAGGAGCTGCGCGCGCTGGGCGACGCGCTCCGCCCCGTGGGGGCAGGGGACGTGCTGAAGGTGGGCCGGGAGGAGTTCCACGCGCTGCACACGCCCGGGCACACGCCGGGCTCGCACTGCCTGCTGGCGGGGGACGCGCTGGTGTCCGGGGACACGGTGTTCATCAACGGCTGCGGCCGGTGTGACATGAGCGGCGGCAACCCGGAGGAGATGTACCGCTCGCTGTCCCAGGTGCTGCTGAAGGTCCCGGACACCGCGAAGCTGTGGCCCGGGCATGACTACGCGGACGTGCCGGTGCGCTCCCTGGGCGAGGTGCGGGAGAAGAACCCGTACTTCGCGTTCAAGGACGTGGCCTCGTTCGTGGCGTTCCGGATGCGGCCCCGGAAGTAGCGCGGGCCCCGGTTTGCGGGACTTCGAGGGGACTGGTAGAGGTCCGGGCCCCGCCGTTTTGGCGGGTTTGGCTCGGAGATCCTAGATGAACAACCTCGGACGTCTTGCGGTGGTGTGTGGCCTGTTCGCGCTGGTCGGTTGTGGTCCGGAAGTGCCTGTGCAGGAGACCCCGGAGGAGGGCACCGTCAGCCAGAATGGCATCGGCCACGCGCCCGGGCCCATCTGCCCGCAGGTGATGCCGCCGCTGTGCGAGGGTGGCGTCCTGTACCCCATCTACTCGGGCAACTGCCTCACCGGCTTCAACTGTGTCTACCCGGTGGCCGGCGCCGTCGTCTGTCCGAAGCCGGTGTACCCGGCCCCCGGCTTCTGCGAGGACGGCATCATCACCCCGGTGTACTCGGGCGGCTGCATCGTTCGCTACGCCTGCAACCGGTAGTCGTCGTACCCCGCGCGCCCGCCCCGGTGCAGTCCGTGGGCGGGCGCGCATCCCTCAGTGGGGCAGGCCTCCCGCGAGCGCCTCGCGGATGTTGGCGGACGTGTACTGGGTGCCCCAGAGCGCGTTGACGGCCGCTGCCACCCAGTCCGCTCCGAAGACGGCGCCTCCGGTGTTGAGCTCGTAGAACACCACGCGCGCGTCCGCGAGCTCGCGGAGCCGGGGCGCCACGGCCGACACGTCGCGCCCGTACCACTGGAGGACGCGCACCTCCCACAGCCAGCTGACCAGCGACGACTCCACATACGGGACGAAGAGGAGCTGCGCGGGGCTGCCCAGATTCGTGAGCAGATGGCCTACGGAGAGGGTGCCGACGGTGAGCACGTACTGCTCCATCAGGGGACCGTGGGACAGCGCGGCGGTGTTCCAATCGGGGGCGGCGAGGTGCTCGAAGTAGAGCGGTGACAGCCTCGGGCCGGCCTGGGCGGCCAGCGTCCGCGTCTGCTCCACCGGGACGAGCGTGTCCCAGTCCTCGTGGATGACGAGGAAGGGCATGTCCAGCCTCGGGGCCAGGTGCTCGCGCGTCCAGCGGCTGTAGTCGGTGCCGGGCGCGCCGGGCGGGCCGCCGGTGGTGGCGAAGATGCGGCGGGAGTAGGGCTCGAAGAAGCTGGCGTACCGGGCGCGCACCGCCGGGTCCGTCACGCGGGAGGGAACGACGTTGGAGAGGTAGTCGAGCTGCCGCGCGAAGTCCGAGAGCGGGTAGAGGGCGACGCCGACCTTCGGGCGGGAGGCGGCCGGAGCGTCGGCGGCGGCGTAGAGGGCCTCGAAGCCACCCCACGAGCCGCCGAAGACGCCGATGCGCGAGCGGTCGACGCCAGGGGCCTGGGCGAGGAAGCGCATCCCCGCGTGCATGTCGTCCCGGTCGTTCTGGAGGTTGCCGCCCGCGTAGAAGCGGCCGTAGACGGCGAGCACGCCGAAGTCGTGCAGCAGGTAGATGAAGGCTTCCGAGGCCAGTTGCTCGGGCGTCGTGAGCGAGTAGGCGATGGGCGAGGAGCCCGCGTGGTGGTGCGGCTCGCTGTCGTCGGGGTGGATGCCAGGGCCGCGGGCGGCCCACTTCGCGTCCACGGCCTCGCCGGACCAGGAGATGCCGTCATAGGGGCGCGCGAGCATCAGCGTGGGCCAGAGGCCCGGGTTCCGGGGCGGGAACCACTGCGCATAGGTGGGGACCTTTCCGGGCTCCTGGAGCCGCAGGAGCTGGTAGTGCCACACCTGCCCGCCGGCCTCGGCCTGACCCGTGCCGAGGAGGGTCACGCTCAGAGTGGAGACCGGGTCGAGGAGGGAGGGCGGAGGGGCTTCGTCACCCCCAAGGGAGGGACTGCTCGTGAGTGACAGCCCGAGGCACAGCGTCAGGAGGAGGGTTCGCATGTCCTGGAGACACCGCTCACCGAAAAACCTGAAAACGGATTCTGGGGCCTGGGCCGTCGCCATGTGGATGGAGCGTGTGCTCGCCGTACGGACCGGGTCCGAGCCGCTCCGAGAGCTTGCTGTTCGGAAATGTCGGGGGTTTTGCGCCGACCCAATGTCCCGACATTTCCGAACAGCAGCGGGCCATCGGCGCTCCCGGCCCCTGTTACTGCTTCGCCGCGCGGAGCTGTTCGAGCATGCCGGCCTTCATGGACTGCGCGGTCATCGGCTCGATGCTGCGCTCGAAGGCCACGAGGTTCATGATGTGTCCGTACTGCGCATCCTGCTCGCGGGCCTCCGCCCAGTGCTCGGCCAGATAGAAGAGCTGGAAGACCAGCTCGTCTCCCGGCTCGACCTTCGTCCCCAGGTCGGGGCCGAGCTCCGCGGGCGTCGTCTCGTTGGGCGCCGGGCCGGTGTCGGCATGGCGCTCGACCACCAGGACGTCCTGGAAGAGCTCGACCCGGTCGTTCTCTGCGTCGTAGCGGGCCTCGAGCTTGCGCCAGTCGCCGTAGTGCTTCAGGGCCGCCTCGCGGATGTGGGCTTCGAGCGCCGCGATGGCCTCCTCCCGCGTCACGCCTTCCTCGCGCACCACTGCGTCCAGGACCTGGCTGCAGCGGATGCGCTCGGGGACGGGCTCGGCCTTCTTCCTGCCTCGGGCGCGGCCCTTCCTGGCGGGCAGCGTCGCGCGGCGCTTGCGCCAGGGAAACGGCGGGATGTGGATGCGTTGCTCGACGCTCCCGTCCCACTCCGTCTGGAGGCCATGCCGTGCGAGCGTGTCGCGGACCTCCCGGGCAATGGCGGGGCTCGCCGCGTCGTCCAACTGGAAGAACTCATCGAACGCGCCGAAGGCGAGCATGAGTCCCTGTCCCAGCACGCCGCGCTCGACGTCCTGACCCTGGAAGAAGGTGGCGCCCCGGGCGGGCGGGTCGCTGTCCTTCGCGGCCTGGGTGACCTCCGTCCAGCCATCCGAGAGGGCGCCGCCGACATCCTCCAGGGCGATGATGCCCTTGCCATTCAGCTCCTCGAAGGCGCGGGTGATGGCGTCATTCACCGTGGGCCCCTTCCAGTGGCGCTCCTCGTCCCCGTGCCGTTCGAGCAGGCCCCGGGTGTACGCGAGGATGGCCTCCACCGCGTCGTCACTGCCCAGCGCGTGTTCCGCGCGCTCCCGGATGGAGGCGAGCACCTGCTTCTCGCTCAGATAGCCCCCCAGGACCGCCACCTCCGCTTTCTCACGGAGCGCTGCCTTCACGTCGTCATCCATCGCCATCGAGGCGAGCCTACCGCCGCTGCCAGCTCCAGAAGCCGGGTCCAGGGAGCCCCGGGCGCTCACGGAGGGGGCGGGCCTCCGAGCGTGCGCCCGAGCTCGACGAGCGCATCTGGCGCAATCATCAGGCGCAGGCGCTCGGGCGCGAGCCCCGCCTCCTCGTCGGCGAAGTGCGGGCGCATCGCGTCGGCGAGCTGTCCGCCCAGCAGCACGAGCTCCGAGACCTTCGGGTGGGGTGCGCGCGCGCTGTCCAGCAGGCGCACGCAGAGGCCGTGAAGGGCGCGATGCTCCGTGTCGCGCGCGTCGAGGAACGCGACGTCGGCGGAGCGCAGGCGCCCGTACCGGCGCAGGCCCGGAAAGAGCCCCTCGCTCTCGCGGTGGTGGTGGCCGAGGAGGGCGTTGCCTGCTCCGAGCGCGAGCTCCACGGTGGGCTTCAAGGGCATGTGCTCCCAGGTCGCTCGCAGGGTGTCGAAGAGGGCGAGGAGCTCGCGGTGAACGTGGAGGAGCCCTGCATGGTGGTCCGCGTACGGGTCGTGGGGTGTGTCCATTCGCGCGAGACATCGCGCACCTCCCGGGCGCGGCGCGCGGCGTTTCGTGCGGGGACTAGGTGAATCGTGCACGGTAGGCGCGCGGGGCGCAGCCGTGGTGGCGGGTGAAGGCGCGCGCGAAGCGGCTCGGGTCCTGGAAGCCACATGCGAGCGCCACCTCGAGGATGGAGCGCGCCCCGCCGCGCAGCCGCTCCGCCGCGCGCTCCAGCCGTCTGCGCGTCAGGTGACGGTAGGGGCTCTGGCCCACCTGGTCGCGAAACGCCCGCATGAAGTCGAAGCGCGCCATTCCCGCGACCTGCGCCATGTCCTCCACGCGCAGCGGCTGGTCGAGCTGCGCCTCGATGAGGTCCAGGGCGCGGCGGATGCCAGGCGTCATTCCCCGCGACGCGCGCGGGCCGTCCTCGCGCACCAGGCCGAGGGTGACTGCGTAGACGAGCGCCCCGAGGGCTGGGTCGTCCTCCGCCACATGGGTCGACTCCAGCGCGAGGGCGTGGCAGAGGGCTCCCAGGCGCGAGCCAGGCGCCAGGGCCCGGGCCGCCAGGGGCAGTCGCACTCTTCGGCCGAGCGCCTTCAGGGCCTCCTCCACGAGGGAGGGCGCGAGCATCAGCTGGAGCACGTCCATGTTGCGTGCGGCGGGGGTGTTCAGCAGGCCCGGCGGCAGCAGGAGGCAGCTGCCGGCGGCTCCGGAGAGCCTGTCCCTGGGCAGCTCGAACTCGATGCGGCCCGAGACCACCCACGACAGCTCGTAGCCTGGGTTGCGGTGCGTGGGCCCGCGCGCGACGTGCGAGGAGCGCCCCACGCGCCGGACCAGGTAGAAGCCCTGGGGAAGGTTGTAGGCCTCGGGCGGCAGTTCAGGGGAGGGCGGCATGTGCGTAGGTTCCACCTCGCGCTGACCCGACGCGTTCTACCGGATGTGGATGCGCCACAGCGAGCCTCCTTTCATGCCAGGCGAGGCGGGCCGGGCGGAGCGATGGAGGCAATGAATGCATGCGTGTGATTCACGCCGACCTCGCGGCGGAACACGCAGGGCTCCGCCACGGCGCTCGGAATTTCCAGGGGCGAGGAGGACTACACCCGCCGCGCCCGCGTGGACACGGACGGCATCTGCAGCCCGCGCGGCTTCGCGTGCAGGGACCAGTACGCGGCCACGCCCAGCAGGCCCACGGCCAGCAGCGTCCACAGCACGGCCCAGACAATCGCGGGCACCCAGGTCAGGTCCGCCAGCAGCGCCGCATCACTTCTCGAGCGCACCGCGGCGTTCCACAGGTCGTCCTTCAAGTCGACCACCGCGTACAGCGCCGTGAACGCCGCGATGAACAGGTTCACCACGTCCACCGCGCCGTCCGGCAGGTACTTCGCGCACAGCCCCAGCACCACCGCCGTGCCCAGGCAGAAAGCCTTGGTGAAGAGGTCCCCGCCGTACACCAGCCCCATCACCGCCAGCCACACACAGGCCGCCCCCAGCACCCAGCGCCGGAGCCGGAACCGGAACGTCGCCAGCAGCAGCCCCGCCCCGGCCACCGCGCTCCCCAGGTATCCCCCCGAGTACACGGCCACCTTCGCCAGCACGCCCGGTGGAAGGCGGGACAGACAGGAGCCGGACTCGTTGGCCGCCAGGTGGATCTTGTCCACCGAGCCCCCCACCAGCAGCGTGGCAATGGCATGCCCGCTCTCGTGCATCATCACCACCAGGACTTTGAGGGGCCAGAAGACGGGCGAGTCCCAGAAGTACCACCCCACCCCCAGCATCAGGACGAGGAGGGCCAACCGGCTGAAATCAAGCTGTGCTCCGCTGGCGGTCCTCATCGCTTGCTCCCCTCCTGTGGGACACCCCAACACTTAAGCCGGGTCCATCATCCATGAAAAAGCCCGGCCACCGTGCCGCGCAGCGTCGGCGGGAAGGGGTCGCCTCCGGCCGCCGGACGGGGTAGGGAAGGGACACCATGAAGAAGACGCTCCTCCTCCTGTCGCTCGTGGCTGCTCCGGCCCTGGCCGTAGAAGGCAAGTGGACACCCCAGCAGGTCCTGGAGCTGGACCCGGCGTGGCTCCAGGCCCAGGGCCTCGAGCTGCCTCCCCAGAAGCTGTGGGACCCGCAGCGCGGCACCGGGCTGCTCGCCGGCACCGTCAACGTGGGCGGCTGCTCCGGCGCGTTCATCGCCCAGGCGGGCCTCGTCATCACCAACCACCACTGTGCCTTCGGCGTCATCCAGGAGCACAGCACCCCCCAGCGCGACCTCATCACGAATGGCTTCCTCGCCTCCAGGAGCCAGGACGAGCTGCCCGGGAAGGGCTCCCGCGTGCAGGTGCCGCGCAGCTTCAAGGACGTGACGAAGGAGGTGCTCGCCGCCGTGCCCGCGGGCGCGGACGACAGCGCGCGCTACAAGGCCATCGAGCGCAAGCAGAAGGAACTGGTCGCCGAGTGCGAGAAGCGCCCCGCCACCCGCTGCCAGGTGGCGACGTTTGATGGCGGCCTCAACTTCACCCTGGTGGACGCGGTGGAGCTGACGGACGTGCGGCTCGTCTATGCCCCGCCGCGCGGCGTGGGCGAGTACGGCGGCGAGGAGGACAACTGGATGTGGCCCCGCCACACCGGTGACTTCGCCATCCTCCGCGCGTACACCGCGCCGGACGGCGCCTCCGCGCCGTACAACGTGAAGAACGTGCCCTACAAGGCGGAGTTCTTCTTCCCCCTCGCCACCGAGGGCGTGAAGCCCGACGACTTCGTCATGGTGCTGGGCTACCCCGGCCTCACCTACCGCGCGCTGCTCGCGGAGGAGATGGCCGAGCGCCAGTCCCGCCTCTACCCGCGCATGCGCGACGTGTTCGGCGAGGCCATCCGCATCCTCGAGGAGGAGGGAGACAAGGACCCCGCCGGCAAGATTGCCGTTGCCTCCACCCTCAAGAGCCTGCACAACGTCCACAAGAACGCGGGCGGCCAGCTCGAAGGGCTGAAGCGCGGCCGCATCGTGGAGAAGCAGCGCGACGCCGAGGCCGCCGTGGCCGCCTGGGCCCGGAAGGCCGGCGCGCAGTGGACGGGCGCCGTCAAGGCCCGCGAGGCGCTCCTCGCCGAGCAGGCCGCCACCGGCAAGCTCTTCGAGCGCGAGTTCCTCCTGGCTTCCGTCAACCGCCTGGCGCGCGGCCCGGCGCTGGCGGCCACCGTGTCCCGCCTCGCCGCCGAGCGCGCGAAGCCCGACCTGGAGCGCCGCCCCGAGTACATGGAGCGCGAGCAGCCCCGCATCAAGGACCGGCTGGAGCGCGAGCAGAAGAACCTCTTCCTCCCCGCCGAGAAGCGCCTGCTGCTGGCCTTCGTGAAGCGCGCCCAGGCCCTGGGCGCCCAGGAGCGCATCGCCGCCGTGGACAAGCACTTCGGCAAGGCGTTCTCGGAGAAGGACGTCGCGGCGAAGATTGACGCCATGTACGCCGGCACCCAGGTCCTCACGCTGGACGCGCGGCTGAAGATGGCCGGCGAGACGGTGGCGCAGCTCGAGGCGCGCAAGGACCCGCTGCTCGCCTTCGGCCTGGACCTGGCGAAGGAGCTCACCGCCCTGGACGAGGTGAAGGACCGCCGCCAGGGCGCGGCCTTCCGGCTGCGGCCGGAGTGGCGCAAGGCGGTGCTGGCCCACGCGGGCAAGCCCGTGGCCCCGGACGCCAACGGCACCCTGCGCGTGACGTTCGCCAAGGTGAGGGGCTACGCGCCGCGCGACGGCGCCATCTACACGCCGCAGACGACGCTGTCCGGCCTGCTGGCGAAGAACACCGGTGAGGAGCCCTTCGACGTGCCGGCCAAGGTGGCCCGGACGGCCGAGGCGAAGCGCTTCGGCCCGTGGGGGGACCCCGCGCTGAAGGACGTGCCGGTGAACTTCCTGGCGGACGCGGACACCACGGGCGGCAACTCGGGCAGCCCCACCGTCAATGGCAGGGGCCAGCTGGTGGGCGTGAACTTCGACCGCGTCTGGGAGAACGTGGCCAACGACTTCGGCTACAACCCGGACGTGGCCCGCAACGTCAACGTGGACGTGCGCTACATCCTCTGGATGCTGGACCAGGTGGAGAACGCGGACGCGCTGCTGCGCGAGCTGGGCGTGCGCAAGGGCCCGCCCGTGGTGAAGGAGACGCGATAGATGGCGGATACGGCGGACGGCTCGCTGCCCCTCCCGGTCTTCAAGCCGGAGGAGCGGGTGTGTGGCAACTGCAAGCTGTGGAGCGCGCAGTCGGTGGACGAGCGCCGCGGCTGGGTGGGCGTCTGCCGGCTCCACTCGTGGCGGGGCCACTTCCCACCGTCCGCCCCCATCTGTGACAAGTACTCGCCGAAGGGGAGCGCGGCGCCGCTGGCACCCGCCCCCGCGCACGCGAAGGCCGTGCGCAGCGTGGCGCCCGTGGTGGTGCGGCGCCGCGCGGACCCCGATGAAGTGGTGGACCTGGAAGGGCTGAACATGACGCGTGAAGAGCTGATGGAAATCTTCCGGGAGGCCTCCGGGCTGACGGACGCCCCGCCCCTGGCCAACAAGTGGGAGGGCGGCACGCTGCGGCTCGTCCCCTCCAACCCGGAGCTGCAGCCCAGGGACCTGCCCATCGACAACCTGTTCCACAAGGTCGTCATGGTCCGCGACAGGCTGCGCGTGCTGGAGCAGAAGCTCAACGCGCACCCCAAGCTGTCCGACGCGGAAAAAGTCGAGATGCAGAGCTACATCACCCGCGTCTACGGCTCGCTCACCAGCTTCAACGTCCTCTTCAAGGACAAGTCGGACCAGTTCGTCGGCTCCAAGGGCGACGAGTAGCCCGTCCGCCAGCCGTCACGGCCGCTGGCCGCGCTCCTCCAGCAGCGCCAGCGCGCGCTGGCGGGCGCGGTGCAGCGTGCTCTTCACCGTGCCCTCGGGGATGTGCAGCAGGCGGGCGATTTCCGGGTAGCTCAGGCCGCGCACCTCGCGCAGGTAGAGCACCTGCCGCTGCTGCTCGCTGATGGCGTCCAGCGCGTCGCCGAAGTGGCGCTCCATCTCCGCGCCCACCGCCAGCAGCTCCGGCGACAGCGGCTCCTGCGGCTCGTGCGCCAGCCGCTCGCGGCGCTTGCGCGCCCGCAGCCAGTTGATGCTGCTGTTCACCATCACCCGGTGCAGCCAGGTGCTCCACGCCGCCCGGCCACCGAAGCCGGGGGCCTTGCGCGCCAGCCGGACGAAGACGTCCTGCACCACGTCCTCGGCGTCGTCGGTGTCACCGACGATGCGCCGGGCAATGGCCAGCGCGCGCGGGCGGTGCTCCAGGTAGAGCTGCGTGAGGGGAGGAAGCGAGACGAAGGCGGCGTGCATGGCGACCAGGCTCCTGGACACCCCCGACGGGGAAGGACAGGAGTTGGAACGAACGGGCCGCCAGAAGGGTCTATCGCCCCGTGGGGAAAGAGTTTTTCACTGCCCGTGCCGGGTGCCCGACACGCCCACATCCCCCCGGGGCCGGGTGAGCGCTACTCCTGCTCGTCCTGCTTCGTCATCCCCCAGTCCTTCAATCGTTTGAAGAGGGTGGAGCGGGCCACGCCGAGCTCCCGGGCCACGCGCTCGCGGTTGCCGTTGCACCGCTTCAGGGCGGCCTCGACAATCTGGCGCTCCAGCTTCTCCAGCATCTGCTCCAGTGTCATCCCAGGTGGCAGCTCCGGCACGGAGATGCCCGTCTCCCGGTTGAGCTCCTGGTCGAAGGACAAATCGCCCGTGTCGATGACGGGCCCCTTGCGCAAGAGCAGCGCGCGGTGCACCACGTTGCGCAGCTCGCGGATGTTGCCCGGCCACGCGTGGTGCTGGAGCCGCTCCAGCGCCGCCGGGGTGAAGCGCACGGCCTGCCCCCGGGGTGAGTAGGTGCGGATGAAGTGCTCGGCCAGCGCCGCCAGGTCGCTCTTGCGGCTGCGCAGCGGCGGCAGGTGCAGGGGGATGACGCACAGCCGGTAGTACAGGTCCTCGCGGAAGCGGCCCTCACGCGCGGCGGCGAGCAGGTCCCGGTTGGTGGCGGCCACCACACGCACGTCCACCTGGAGGGGCCGGCTGGCGCCCACGCGCTTGATTTCACCGCCCTCCAGCGCGCGCAGCAGCTTGGCCTGGAGGTCCAGCGGCAGCTCGCCAATCTCGTCCAGGAAGAGGGTGCCCCCGTCGGCCTCCTCGAAGGCGCCCTTGCGCGCGCCGCTGGCGCCCGTGAAGGAGCCCTTCTCGTGGCCGAACAGCTCGCTCTCGATGAGCTCCTTGGAGATGGCCGCGCAGTTGACGGGGATGAGGGGGCGGTTCGCCCGCGACGAGCAGGCGTGGATGGCGCGCGCCACCAGCTCCTTGCCGGTGCCGGACTCGCCCAGAATCGTCACCGCCGCGGACGAGGGCGCCACCCGCTCGATGAGCTCCGCGAGCTGCCGCACCGCCGGGTCTCCGCCGATGATGCCGTGGAAGGCCGCGGCCTCCTTGCGCGCCGCCGGGGCCGCCGCCTCCAGCACCAGCTCCGTCTCGCCCACGCGCAGCACGGTGGGCAGCGGCACCTCCGCCTCGAAGACGCGCACCGGGCCCAGCCAGGTGCCGTTGGTGGAGCGCAGGTCCACCACGTGGAAGGTGCCCTCCTTGCGCGTCACCTTGAGGTGCCGGCTGGAGGCGAAGCGGTCCTGGAGGACCAGATCACACGCGGCATCCTTGCCCGCCGTGAAGCTGTCGCCCGTGAGCCGGTGCACGGACTCGTTGAGCCCCTGCTTCACCCGCACCTGGGCCGGCTGCCAGCGCGCGGCCTGGGTGTCACGGGCCTGCACGGACGTGGTGTGGCCCACCTCGGTGGTGACGTCCGCGCCGTCGCCCCCGGCCTGCAGGCGGAACACCGCGCGCCACTGGCCCAGGGCCAGGTCCGCTCCATCCGCCAGCTCGCCCTGGGTGACGGCCTGGCCCGCCACCAGGGTGCCCTTGCCGGACAGGTCCTCCACCCGGCAGCGCTCGCCGTCCCACAGCAGGGCCACCTGCTGGCGGCTCACCTCCGGGTCCGGAATGGCGACGTCGCTGTGCTCGCCGCGCCCCAGCACCAGCCGGGCCCGGTCCACCGCCACCCGCAACACCTCCTCGCCTCGACGAAAGAACACCAGCTCCGGCATCCCAGGCCCCTCCCTACAGGTCGGCTCGCCTGCGCTTTACACGGCGGGTGTTCACCTTTCAACCCCACGCGCCGGGTAGGGCGCGCGTGGGGGCCTTCGCCGGCTTTGCTCAGCGGCGCGGCAGGAAGGTGGGGCGGTTGAGGAAGCCCCCGAGCCGGGCGGCGCGGAAGCTCGGGTCCTTCTTGTCCGGCGGGAGGATGGTGAGGCCCATGGCCACGGCGCCCAGCCGCTTCTGCGCCTCGGGGTCCAGCTTGATGTTCACGTCCATGGCCGGCTCGCTGTACTCCACCTTCTTGCCCAGCTTCAGGGTGCCGGTGGCCAGCGCCTCCAGGTCCTCGCCCTTCAGGCGCAGCGTCTCCACCGTGCCCAGGCCCTTCTCGAACTTGATGCGGCCGGTGAGGTTGCCCAGCGTTACCTGGGGGATGTCCATGGGCATGCCGGGGCCGCCGCCCATGGGGATGGCCACCTTGCCGCTCTTGATGACCAGCCCCTGCGAGTCCAGCGTCAGCTCGCCGTCCGCCTGGGACAGGTCCGGCTCCGGGCTCTTTCCCTTGGGCAGCGTCAGCGCCAGCTGCCCGTTCACCTCGCCCTCCAGCTCCATGCCGGTGAAGGCCTTCAGGTTGCCGCCGGAGACCTGCAGCCCGTCCAGCTCCGCGCGCACCTTCATGTCGCCCAAGAGGCCCACGGACGCCGTCACCGTGCCGCCCAGCGTCTCGGCGCGCAGCGCCACGCCAGGAGGGAAGAGGGCGGGGCGCATGGCCACGCTGTCGAACGTCAGCGCCTCGCCCAGCTCCGCGGGGCCCAGCATGGCGGCCTCGCCGCTGACGAGGGACGCCACCACGTCCGCGCTCAGCGGCTGCGGCGGCTTGCTCACCCGCACCTGGGTGGCGGTGATGCCCGCCAGCCCCGGCCGCAGCGAGCCGATGCGCACGGCGAGCCCCGCCTGCGCCGCCTCCGAGACGATGCGCGCGCGGATGGCGTCGTACGGGAAGGTGACGAACAGGGCGAAGACGAAGGCCGCCACCGCGAACGCGGCGTAGCCGAGGAAGACCTTCCAGCGGGCAGGCTTGGTGTCAGAGGACATGGCTTATTGCTTCATCCGGTAGGTGGCGACGGTGGTCCACGCCGTCAGCGTGTCCGAGGCGGGCTTCGGCTCGATGCGCAGGTACTTCACCTTCACCACGCCCGGCCCGCTCTCCACCGTGCTCAGGAAGTCCGTCAGCTTGCGCAGGTCCACGTCCGTGAAGGTCAGCTCCACCGAGCTCTCGATGATCTTGCCGTCACCCACGCCCAGGTCACCCTTGGGCGTCATGTTGGGCACCTGCAGCCCGGCCGCCGTGGCCTTGTCCTCGATGTAGGTGATGAGCTGCACGTTGCTGGACGTGAGCTGCTGCTCCACGGACTGCCGCGCCGCCTGGGCCTCGCGGAAGCTGGCCGCCAGCGCCTGCACCTCCTGCAGCTTGGCCTGCTTGTCCTGCGTGCGCTTCCGGTACCCGGACGCGCTGTTGGCGAACATCATCAGCACCGCGAACAGGATGAACGCCAGCAGCGCCGCGCCGGCGATGGACACCATCCGGCGCTCGCGGTCGCTCAGCCGCTCGAACCACGTCGTCACCGGGGTGAAGACTTCAGAGACCTTGGCCATGACTAGCTCTCCCCGCCCTGCTCACCGGGGCACTGGACCTGGACGTCCAACCGGAAGGACACCTTGTTGCCGTCCCGCGTCTTCTCCACCTTGCCCTGGCGCACGTCCTTGAAGCAGGCGTGGCCCTTGATGGCGTTGGAGAGGGTGTCGATCTGCTTCGACGAGTCCGTCTCGCCCTGCAGGATGACGCGGTCCAGGTCGATTTGAATCCTGTCGAACTTCACCGGCACGTCCGCCGGCACCCGCTGCGTCACCTCCGCCAGCAGGTTGACGGCCGTCAGGCGCGGCAGCGCCGCCGCCGGGCTCTCCACGCCCTTGAGCATGTTGAGCGCGCGGTTGTAGTCCTTCTCACACCGGCCGAGGATGCGCTGGGTGGTGTCGCACAGCACGGCGTCCACCTGCGCCTCGCGCCGCGCCAGCACCGAGTTGCGCACCACGCCGAAGGCGATGAGCAGGAGCAGCAGCGTGGCCGCGAACGAGGCCAGCAGCCCCAGCTTGTCCTTCACGTAGTCGAAGTCACCCTTGAAGGCGAGCTCGCCCCGGCGGAAGTTGAAGCGCGGCGCCTTGGCGCCCGCCGCGTTGCCGCGCAGCGCCAGCGAGTACGCCTGCGCCGCCGCCGGGTGTGCCGCCGCGGGAATCGCCTCCACCGCGTCCGCCGGCAGCGCCAGCACCCGCACCGGGAGGTTCAAGTCCCTCGACAGCTGCTCGGCCAGGCCGGGCATCCGCGCCGTGCCGCCGCACAGCACCACCGCGCCCACCTGCTGGCGCGTGCGGGCCGTGAAGGCCTTGAGGGTGGGGCGCAGCTCGCGCAGCACCGGCTGCAGGCCGCGCACGAAGGCCGCCGCCGCGCGCTCCGCGTCCGGGCCCTTCGCCGCGCTGGCCATGGCCCCGTGCTGCTCCTTCCAGTGGTGCGCCTCCGCCAGCGACGTCTGGAACTCGGTGGCCAGCGCCTTGCTCAAGTCCCTGCCGCCGCCAGCGAACGTGCGCGCGAACTGCACGCCCGTGCCCGGCTTGCCGAAGGACACCGAGGTGCGCTCGTGGCCGATGTCCACCACCGCCACCGCGCCCGCCTCGCCCGTGCCCTCGAAGAGGCCCGGCTGCTGCTGGAGCAGGTTCTGGTACGCCAGCCCGGGGTGCGTGACGATGCGCGGGTCCAGCTTCAGCTCCGCCAGCAGCGCCAGCAGGGACTGCAGCTCCTCCTTGCGCACCACGCCCACCAGCAGCTCGCTGGCCTTCTCCTTGCCCTCCGAGTCCTTCAGTCCCACCACCTGGTAGTCGTAGACCACCTCGGAGAGGTCGAAGGGCAGCTGGCTGCCAATCTCGAAGGGCAGCGCCGCTTCGATGCGCTTGCCGTCGGAGAACGGCAGGCCCAGCGCGTGGGTGATGAGCGACGGGCCGGGCAGGGCGATGACGACCTGGTCCGCGTGCCCTGGCGGCAGCTGGCCGAGCAGCTCCTGCACCGCGGCGCGCAGGGTGTCCGCGCGCTCGCCCTCCTGGGCGCGGCGCACCTCGACGAAGCCCCTGACGCCATGTCCCTTCGTTTTCGACTCCAGCACCACCGCCTTCACGGTGTGGCTGCCGAGGTCGAGGCCAAGAATGCGGGCCATGCTATTCCTCTCTCCAGTACAGGAGCCTGCCCAGCGTGTCGTCCAGCCGGACCACGGCGGTGAGCGTCTTCTGTACGCTGCCCGCCTCTCCCACGGATTTGATGGTGAACGTCTGACTCTTGTCGCCCACGAAGCGGTTGCCCGCCACGTTGGACTTCACTTGTGCGTTGATGGGAACGCCCGCCGCCTCGATGACCGCGACGAAGTCCTGCACGGACATCCCGAAGAAGCTGAACATGCGCGCGGCGCGGATGCGCTCGATGAGCTCGTTGAGGAACACCGGGTCCTGCAGCCGCGGGTCCGGCCGCGTCTGGTCCGCCACCGACATGATGGCCAGCCCCATCATCACCGGGTCGTCCGTGTTGATGTTGGGCCGGCGGTTGATGTCCGGGTACACCGTGAGCCTGTCCCGGAAGGCCGCCATGAACTGGTCGTTCACCCCGTGCACCCGGTACAGCTCGTCCAGGCTGTCGAAGCGCGCGTTCTTCGGCTCGTAGCCCGGCTCGTACCGGCTGTACGGTGAGCCCTCGTCGGAGAAGCCGTTGGGCAGCGGGTTGGCCGGGTCGTTGGGGTTGATGGTCGACCCCGTCTCGTCGTCGTCCGCCCAGTCCTTCAGCGCCAGCAGCACGTCCTGCGGGGTGCTGCGGACCTTGTTGGCGTCGTCGCGCTCCCAGAGGAACTCGAAGCGCTTGTCGTTCATCATGTCCATCATCCGCAGCGCGGTGGGCAGCGCGTCGCCCGCGCCCGCGATGAGGCGGTGGACGTTCAGCTTCTCCTCCTCGTCGCTGATGCTGGCCAGGAAGCAGCCCTCGAAGCCGCCGAAGGAGCGCCGCGTCATCTGCGCCGCCACCTCCTGCTGCGCCGGGTCCTCCTCCTCGTCCATCTTGAAGTTCTCGTCGCCCTCGGCGGGCTCCAGCGGCGACATCTCCCCGCCGCCGCCGCCCTCCTCGCTCTTCACCAGCCCCTTGAGCATGTGGCAGTCCACACGCGCCATCTTGTAGAGCTGGATGTTGAGCGACGACGGCTGGGCCGCGCCTCCCGCGGGGGGCGTGCCGCCGATGCCGAGCTGCGCGAGGATGGACGCCGGGTTGGGGATGGGCGTCTGGTCCACCTGCTTCTGGAAGCGCAAGAGCAGCCGGGACAGGGCAATGCCCGAGCGCGCCATGTAGTACGCGCGCACCTCGTCCCGCTGGTTGGCCGCCAGCTGCAGGTCCACCCGGCTGTTGTAGGCGAAGTCGGTGGCAATCACCGTGAGGATGGCGATGGACACCACCGCGATGATGAGCGCCACGCCGCGCGAGCGCCGCACCCGGCGCGCGGCCGGGCTCTGGGACTTCCGGCGTCGCTGGGACGCACGCATGAAGGAGGGCAGGGGCATCAGTACCTCGGGAGCTCCGTGTTGAGCATGATGCGCGCCTGGGTGCTGTAGCGCGCTTCCTTCCCCGTCTCGTCCACGGCGGTGACGGTGACGCGCACCCGCGTCGGCAGGATGGCCTTGCGCTCCGTGCGCCGCGTGTCCCACTCGCTGTCCCACTCCTTCTTCTCGGAGTTCCAGTACTCGAACTCGATGCCCTTCACGCCCTCGAAGAGGACGTCCGTGGTGCCGCCCCGGTCCATCCGGTCATCCACGTTGGGGTTCACCCGCCGCTTCAGGTCCATCCGGCCGCGCGCCTCGCGGTCGCTGGACGCCTCCACGAAGTACTCCACCACCGCCTGGTCGGACTCCTTCACGTCCGTGTACAGGCGCTGGTGAGAGAACGTGGTGAACAGCAGCTTGTCCTGCTCGCCGATGAAGTTGGTGGGCCGGTCCTGCTGGTCGCGGAAGCGCTTCAGGTCATACCTGTCGCTCACGAACGCGGAGCCAATCTCGCGCGCCATGCGGTTCATGGCCACGCGCACCTGGCGGTAGCGGTCCGCGTCCGTCTCCACCGTCTCCTTCGCC
Source organism: Pyxidicoccus xibeiensis (assembly GCF_024198175.1). Taxonomy (NCBI): domain Bacteria; kingdom Pseudomonadati; phylum Myxococcota; class Myxococcia; order Myxococcales; family Myxococcaceae; genus Pyxidicoccus; species Pyxidicoccus xibeiensis. Next base: position 530,070 of record NZ_JAJVKV010000006.1, on the reverse strand, counting down.
GTCAGGCCCGTCTGGAAGGCCATGGCCACCACCGTGCCCATCAGGGCGGTGATGGCCACCGCCACCATGACCTCCATCAGCGTGAAGCCTCGAGCGCGCCGTGTCACTGGGTGTTCCTCCGGAAGCCGGGGATGCTCGGGAACTTGCCCAGCGGGTTGCCCGGGGGCACCACGCCGCCCGAACCGCCCTGCCGCGGCGGGGTGCCGCCGTTGCGCTGCTGGTTGAACTGGTCCTGCCGCATCAGCGGCGCGCGCGTCGCCGGGTCCAGCATGGTGCCGTTGGGGCCGGGGATGGGGTTGGCGACGATGAGGCCCGTGTTCGGGTTCACCCACTGGCTGGACTGCTCGCCCGGCTGCTGGCCCTGCTGCGCCTGGAACCCGCCGTTGCGGTCCGAGCCCGGCCCCAGCGACACCACGTGCGTCACCAGGTCGATGCTCTCCAGCTGCGTGCCCTCCTGCCAGAAGACGGTGAGGTGCACCTCGCGCACCGTCTGCGTTATCTGCTGCACCATCTGCGTGAACATGGGCTGCGCCATGCCCATGGCCGCGCCGCCCATGCCGCTCATGCCCGCGGGCTGGGGCCCGGAGGACGCGCCGTCCTTGCCGCCCGCCGCCGCGCCGCCGCCGAAGAGGCCCGCCAGGCCGGACATGGGGTCGTCCCCGCCGCCGCCGATGGGCAGGTTGAAGATGGCGCCGATGAGCTGGTCGGGCGACACGCCCTCCGTCTTGGGCGCGATGATGCGCGCGCGCCACTTGAACTGCGGCCAGCCCTCGTCGGAGAAGTCGCCGGACTCCTCGTCGTCGTCCACGGAGAAGCCGTCGTCGTAGAGCGTCTGCTCCAGGTCCGTCATCTTCGAGCGGGCCAGCAGCGACGCCACGGTGAGCCGCTTGGTGTAGACGTGGTTGGACACCGCGCCGGCGTTCAGGTCGAAGATGGCCATCAGCGCCAGCCCGAGGATGGCCAGCGCCACCACCACCTCCAGCAGGGTAAAGCCACGGCTGCGCTTCATCGCGGCACCTCCAGCGCCTCGGCCACCACCTGCACCTTGCCCGTCAGGGGTGACACGTCCAGCGTCCAGACGTTGTCGCCCTGCTGCACGTAGACGTACGCCTTCTCCGTGTAGCCCTGCGGGAAGAAGTAGAGGTACGCCACGCCGTTCTCCACCGGCTCCTTCTGGTGCCGCGTCCACACCGACACCTTCACGTCCGAGGGCAGCTCGCGCGACGGCACCTCCTCCGAGGTGTACGAGGAGAAGCGCGACAGCGCCTCCACGCGCTGCTTCTCTCCCTCCAGGAGCTCCGTCGCCGTGGGCGCGCTGCCGCCGGACACCAGGTAGCTGCGGCGCTCCTCGCCGCTCGGGCCCCGGCTGGCGCGCGCGGCCCGCTCGCGCGCCGTGTTGTCGTCGCGCAGCGTGGTGTCCCTGTCGCGCGACGTCGTCACCGAGCCCTCCGCGCACTCGGCGTGGTAGCGGGTGGCCTCCTCGCTCTTCGGGTCCGGAATCTCGAACACCAGGCGGCACGTCTTGCCGCGCAGCGCCGCCGAGTCGTAGAGCGAGCGGATGAGGCCCGCCAGCTCGCCCGCGGTGCCCTTCGCCTTGGCGCCGGTGATGGAGCCGATGCCCATCACCGCCGCGGAGAAGAGAATCGCCACGATGATGATGGCGATGGAGATCTCGATGAGCGTCAGCCCGCGCTGCTTGCGGTGCGCGGCCCTGCGGGACTGCGTGGCGTGCGTCATGGCTGCCCCCAGGCGGCGAGGGTCCCGCCGCTGCTCAGGTCCGCTGCCACTCCCGTGCCACCCTGCTTGCCGTCCGCCCCGTAGGAGATGACGGCGCCGTTCTTCCCGTCCATCCAGTACACGTACGGGTGGCCCCACGGGTCCACCGGCGGGGCTTCCAGCAGCCGCGCCTGGATGAGCGGGGTGAAGCCCTCTTCCCTCGAAGGGAAGCGGCCCATCAGCCGGTGGTGAGACTTGAAGAGCCCCTCCAGCTTGCGGATCTCCGCGCGGGCGCGGCGCTGCTCCGCCGTCAGCGAGGGGTCGTCCGTCAGCCACACCAGGAAGAAGGCCAGGCCGGTGGCGAGCAGGAAGACGAGGGCCAGGATGAGCCGGCCCACGCGCTGGCGGCGGCTCGTCCCCTCGTCGGAGGGCGTCGGGGATGTGGGGGAGGCGTGCTCGTTCATACCCAAGGCCCTGTGCAACACGCGTCGTGCGCTACTTCTTCACCGGTTGGCGGCGGCGGCGCCGTCCGCGGACGAGATGTCCGCGTCGTTGCCCTCGCCACCCGCCGTGCCGTCCGCGCCGTAGGAGATGATGACGGGCTTGCCGCCCTCGTTGATGTACACGTAGTCGTTGTTCCAGGGGTCCTTCGGCATCTGCTCCAGCGCCTGCGCCTCCACCAGCGCGTTCAGGCCGGAGGCCGTGTCCGGGTACTTCCCCTTCTTCGTGTAGTACAGCTTCATCGCGCCCTGGATGTTCTTGATGTCCAGCGAGGCGCGATCTCTACGGGCCGCCTCCAGCTGCGGAATCACCGCCACGCCCACCGCCGCGGCGATGAGGCCGAGGATGGTGATGACCACCATGATTTCAATCAGGGTCATGCCGCGGTTGCGGCGCTGCTTCCTCTGGCTCCGGTTCTTCTGGCTCATGTCCTGTCCATCCCGGGTGACTTTCTGGCAGCCACCCCGTTGTCTGATTGTCTTCCTGTCAGGGCGCCCGGGCCCCGTCCGCCACACCCGCCTCCGGGCGCGGCTGCTGGGGGCCGTACAGCCGGGCCCCCACCGTCAGCAGCGCCGCCGCCACGGCAATCATCGCCGCCAGGGTGACGCGTTGAACCCAACGGTCCATCGTGTCGTTCATCGTTCCGTCACTCCTCAGCGGATGGCCGAGTTCACCTGCAGAATCGGCATCAGGATGGAGAGCGCGACGAATGCAATCACCGCGCCCATCACCACGATGAGGAGGGGCTCGAGCAGCGAGGTGAGGGCGCCGATGCGGACGTTCACCTGCGTCTCGTAGTTGTCCGCCACGTTGGTGAGCATGTCCTCCAGCTGGCCGGAGCGCTCACCGATGGCGACCATGTGGTACACGAGCGGAGGGAACTCCCCGGAGCGCTTGAGCGGGTTGGCGATGCTCTCGCCCTCGCGGATGGAGTCGCGGGCCTTCTCCACGACGTCCGCCAGCACCGAGTTCGTCATCACCGCCTTGACGATGTCCATGGCCGCCAGCAGCGGGACGCCGCTCTTGAGCAGCGTGGACAGCGTGCGCGCGAAGCGGGAGATGGACAGCAGGCGCACCAGCTGGCCCACCACGGGGGCCTTCAGGGTGATGCGGTCCCACTTGGGCTTGCCCTTGGGGCTCTTCGTCCAGCGCATGAAGAGCCAGCCGCCCAGCACCATCAGCGGCACGACGATGAACCACCAGTTCTGGAAGAAGTTGCTCGTGGCGATGAGGATGCGCGTGCTCAGGGGCAGCGTGGCCTTCATCGTCTCGAAGATCTTCGTCACCTTCGGCACCACGAAGACCATCAGCGCCACGAGGATGCCGCCGCCCACCACCATCATGATGGCGGGGTAGAGCATGGTGCTCAGAATCTTCTGCTGCAGGCGGGCCTGGTTCTCCGTGAAGTCCGCCAGGCGCGTGAGCACTGCGTCCAGCGCGCCGGAGGCCTCGCCCGCGCGCACCATGTTCACGTAGATGCTGGGGAAGATTTTCGGGTGTTGGCCCAGGGCGTCCGCGAGGGTGGAGCCCTCGTTGACGCGCTGCTTGATGTCGGAGAGGGCGCGCTTGAAGCGCTCCTTCTCCACCTGGTCCACCAGCGCGCTGAGCGACTCCACCAGGGTGACGCCGGCGTGCAGCAGCGTGGACAGCTGGCGGGTGAAGATGGCCACGTCGTCCGTGTTGACGCGGCCCCGGCCCAGCTTGCGCAGGTCGATGTCGCGCGCCACGAGCGACGCGTTGGCGCCCTTGGACACCGCGGCCCGGCTGCCCTCCGCCTGCGCCAGCACGTCCGTGAGGAAGATGCCGTCGGCGCGCAGCTTGGAGCGCAGCGTCTTGGGGGAGTCCGCCTCGAGCAGGCCCTTGATGGACTTGCCCGAGGAATTGAGACCTCTGTACTCGAAGACCGGCATGGCTCAGACCCCGGCCCCTCCCAGGGAGGAGCTGTCGGTTACATGTCCTCCTGGGTGATGCTCAGCACTTCGGCGATGGTCGTCTCGCCCAGGGCAATCTTGCGGGCGCCGTCGTCCAGCAGCGTCGTCATGCCCTTGCTGGTGGCGGAGCGCTTGATGGTGGACGCGTCCACGTTCTTCAGCACCAGCTGGCGCACGTCGTCATCCACCGGGAGGAACTCGTAGATGCCCGAGCGGCCCCGGTAGCCATTGCGGTTGCACGACGGGCAGCCGGAGGCCTTGAAGATGTGGTCCGTCCCGTAGCGCGCCTTGAAGGACGCGACGGTGTGGCCCAGCTCCTTCAGCTCCGCGTCCGTGGGCTGGTAGGGCACGCGGCAGTCCGGGCACACCCGGCGCACGAGGCGCTGGGCGAGGATGCCCGTCAGCGACGACGCCACGAGGAAGGGCTCCACGCCCATGTCCACCAGTCGCGTCACCGCGCCGGCCGCGTCGTTGGTGTGCACCGTGGACAGCACCAGGTGGCCCGTCAGCGACGCCTGGATGGCAATCTCCGCCGTCTCCTTGTCGCGGATTTCGCCGACCATGATGACGTCCGGGTCCTGGCGGAGGAACGAGCGCAGCCCCTGCGCGAAGGTGAGGCCAATCTTCGGGTTGATGGCCATCTGGCCAATGCCCTTGAGCTGGTACTCGACCGGGTCCTCGACGGTGAGGATGTTCAGGTCCGGCGTGTTGATCTTCGACAGGGCGCCGTACAGCGTCGTCGTCTTGCCGGAGCCGGTGGGGCCCGTCACCAGGACGATGCCGTGCGAGCGCTTGATGACGGCCTCCATCGCGTGGAGCACCGGCTGGCTCATGCCGATTTCCGCCAGGTCCAGCAGCGTCGCCGTCTTGTCGAGCAGACGCATGACGATGCGCTCGCCGTGCGACGTGGGGATGGTGGACAGACGGATGTCGATGTCGCGGCCGGCCAGCTTGATGCGGATGCGGCCGTCCTGCGGCAGGCGCTTCTCCGCGATGTTGAGCTGCCCCATCACCTTCACGCGGCTCACAATCGCGTTCTGGTAGCGCTTGGGCGGCTTGATGACCTCCTGCAGCACACCGTCCACGCGGAAGCGCACCAGCAGCTCGCGCTCCATGGGCTCGATGTGGATGTCGCTCGCGCGCTCCTTGGCGGCGCGGAACAGCACGGAGTTCACCAGCCGGATGACGGGCGCCTCGTCATCCTCGTCCAGCAGGTCCTTGGGCTCCTCCAGCTCATGGGCGATGGAGTCGAGGTCCGTCGTCTCCATCTCGTCCACCAGCTGCTCCGTCTCGTTGACGGAGCGGTCATAGACGCTGTTGATGGCGTCCATGATGGTGGACTTCAGCGCGATGCGCTGGCTGATGCTCTGCCCCAGCAGCAGGCGGATGTGGTCCAGCGCGGACGTGTCCAGCGGGTCGCCCACCGCCAGCGCCACGGTGTCACCCTCCATGGACAGCGGGAGGATGTGGGCCTGCTTGGCGAAGTTGATGGGGATGCGCTTGACCAGCTCCGCGTCCACTTCCTCGGTGAAGATGCGCGCCAGGTAGGGCAGGTCCAGCTGGTGCCCCAGGGCCTTGGCCACGTCCTCCTCGGACACCGCCTTGATACCCACCAGCACCTCGCCGATGCGCTGGCCCTTCTCCGCCTGGAGGGCGAGCGCCTCCTGGAGCTTCTCCTCGGTGAGGGAAGGGACGAGCGCGCGGAGGATCTCCCCCAGCGGCCGGCCGCAGAGGAAGGCCTGGCCGTGGGCGACGAGCTGGGTGGCGTCGTTGCGCGCGGGAGCCGCGCCAGCGGCGGCGGCGGAGAGGGTGGGGTCGGCGGTCACGTTCATGGGCTCTGGTCCCCCGTGTCCGGCTGGATGCGCAGGCCGCCCGTGGACGCGTCATCGGGAGCGGGAGCGCTCTCGGGGACGGGGGCATCGGGCGGCTGCGGGGCCGGTGCGGTGGGCACTGAGTCCTCCGAACCGCCCGGAGGCGGCGCGACTTCCCGCACCGGCGGCTCGCTCACGGAAGACTCGGGCGCGGGCGCCTGCGGGGCGGTGCCCGGCGCGGGCGCCGGGGGCCGCGTCTGCCGGCCGTTGGTGGGGCTGGCGGGCGTGGGGCCGATGACGCGCTCGCCCGGCATGCCGGCGCCGCCATTCTCGGCGCGCTGCCGCTCCTTGATGACGGCCTGGTTCATGCGCGACAGGGGGCCGGGCTTGCGGGTGAAGTCCACCGCCACGTCGTAGCCGGGCACCTGGCCGTAGAACTGCTCCACGAACTGCTGCCGCTCCTTCATCTTCCGCTCGAAGATGATGCGGAAGTCCTCCGGCCCCCGGATGATGTAGGGCGTCAGGAACAGCAGCAGGTTCGTCTTCGTCTTGCGGCGGGACGTCTCGCGGAAGAGGTGGCCCAGGATGGGGATGTCACCCAGGATGGGCACCTTGGACACGGATTCGATGGTGCGGTCCTGCATGATGCCGCCCAGCACCACCGTCTCCTGGTCCTTGGCGATGACCGTCGTCTTCGCGCTGCGCTTGCTGGTGGTGGGGCCGAGCACCGCGTCGTTGGAGGCAATCTCCTCCGTCTGCTCGGAGATGACCATGCGGATGTAGTCGCTCTCGTTGATCTGCGGCTTGACGGTGAGCTTCAGCTCCACGTTCTGGCGCTGGATGGGCGCGTACAGCGAGCCCAGGCCGCCCAGGCCGCCGAGGATGGAGTTGATGCCGCCCTGCTGGCCGGCGACGCCGCCCACCGAGGAGCCCAGCGACGAGGGGTTGAAGCCGGACTGGAAGGGAACGTTCTGTCCCACCGTGATTTCCGCCTCCTCGTTGTCGCTGGTGAGGATGTGCGGGGTGGAGAGCACGTTGACGTCCGAGCTCTGCTGCATGGCGTGCAGGACGACGCCGAAGGCGGGGATGTCCAGGCCCAGCTTCTCCAGCGCGGGGATGACGGGGCCCTGGAGGCCGGCGAGGAAGCCGCCGAACTGCGCCAGGCTGCCCAGGCTGAGCGAGGGCGGCAGGCCCTGGCCGCCGGTGTTGTTGGTGCCGATGATGCCCGGCACGTCACCCTCGCTCGTCTTCAGGCTGAAGCCGCTGTGGAGGTCGACGCCGAACTCGCGGTTGCGGTCCAGGTTCACCTCCATGATGACGGCCTCCACGAACACCTGGCGGCGCGGCATGTCCAGCTGCTGGATGATCTGGACGATGTTCTTGTAGTCGGCCGCGCTGGCGACGATGACCAGCGAGTTGGTGCCCTTGTCGGCGGAGATCTTCACCTCGCCGCTGAACAGCTCCGCGGCCTGGGTGCTGCCCGCGGGGCCGCGCGGGATTCCCGGCGGGGCCTGCGGCGACGGCGTGCGCGGGCGGTTCGCGGTGCCCTGGGCCAGCGACTGGAGCGTGCTGGCCAGCTCCTCCGCGTTGGCGTTCTCCAGGGGGTAGACGTTGATGCGGCCGCCGCTGCTGGTGGGGATGTCCAGCTGCCCGACAATCTCCTGGATGCGGTCGAAGGCGGCGGGGCTGGCGACGATGATGAGCTTGTTGGTGCGCTCGTCCGGGATGATCTGCGACAGCGTCACCGCGCCGCCGGAGCCCTCCTGGCCCGCGCCCTGCGCGGCCTGGGCGGCGGCGACCTCACCGGGCGAGGCGCCCGGGGACACGTTGCCCGGGTTGAAGCCGCCGGGGCGCTGGCCGGGGCGGGCGCCCTTGGCCTCGAAGAGGCGCTGCACCGTGGTGGCGATGTCCTGCGCGGCGGCGTACTGCACCTGGATGACGCGCAGCTCGTCGCTGGCGGCGCGGCTGTCGAGCTGGTCGATGATGCGCTCGAGCCGGTGGATGTTGGAGCCCACGTCGTTGACGATGATGGTGTCCGGCGGGTACGGAATCGTGTCGCCGTCCTTGGACACGAGCTGCTGGAGCACGCCGCGCAGCGGCTCCACCTCCACGTTCTTGATGCGGAACAGCTTGGTCACCATCTGCTCGTTGGTGGTGTACGGCTGCCCCTCCTCGATGATGGTGGGGATGGGGTTCTGCTTCGCCGAGCGCTTGTCGACAATCTTCAGGAAGCGGCCGTGCTGGTAGACGGACAGGCCGTTGGCGTCGAGCGAGGCGAGGAAGGCGGAGTAGAAGGCGTCCGCGTTGACCTCCACGCGGCCGTTCTCCGGGCCGATGATGGAGATCTTCCCGCGCACGTTCTCCGGGAGGATGAAGGTACGGCAGGTGGCATCGGCCACCGTCTGGACCAGCTTTTCGATCTCCACCTTGTCGAAGTAGATGCCGTAGCGCGCATTGCGCCGGGCCTCTTCGCACGTGGGCGTGCGGCGGGGTCCTTGATTGGCCTCCTCCCCGCCCTCGGCCTGCGGGGTGATGGTCCGCTCACTCTGCGCGGCGGGCGTGGTGGGCGCGGTGGTGCCAGGCGGCGGGGGACGGCGCTGGGCCTGCGCGGGGACGGCGAGCGCAAGGCACAGGCAGAGCATCCAGGACGGGAGCGTCTTCATGGAGGAGCGGGCGCGGCGGGGGTGTTTAACGGACGTTGTACGACTTGCGGATCGGCGCTCCGTTGCGCTCGATCTCAATCTCGATACGGGATGCGTCCTTCATCTTCGAGTAGACCTCGAGGGCCTTCTCCGGGCTGTTGAGGTCGAACCCGTTGATGCGGCGGATGACGTCTCCGTTCTGGACGCCAATCTTGGAGTAGATGGAGTCGGGGCGGATGGAGAAGAGCTTGAAGCCCACCGCCTGACCGTCCTTGAACGCGGGGACGATGCGGGCCTGCATGGCCACGTCGTTCAGGTTGTTGAGCGTCTTGTCGATTTCCGCGCGCGGGACTTCGTACTCGTTGTCGGTGACGGCGCGGATGCCGCTGGTGTTGCCGGGCGGCGGCGGGGCGGTGTTGGCCTGCGCCACCGCGGGCGGCGGCGTGAAGGCGCCATCCCCCGGCTGCCCGTCGATGAACTCACGGCGGCCGTTGTTGACGATGATGACGCGCTCGCGCTCGATTTCCTCCACGGTGGCGCCCTGCAGGGCATTGCCCACCATGTACGTCTGCGAGCGCTGCGTCACCATGTCCTGGATGGACGCGAAGGACCACTCGGCGTTGCCCGCCACCAGGGTGCCCAGCAGCTTCACCCGCAGGCCGCTCTTCACCGGCGGCGCGTTGGGGTCCATCGCCGGCGTCTCCGGCTCCCGCACCGCCACCTCGGGCTCGGGAATCTTGATGCCCGTCAGCTTCGACAGCCGGACCATGTCCAGGCTGGCCAGCTGCGTCTCCGCCCGGCGCGGCTGCGAGGGCGCGCGCGAGGCCGACCCCGCGGGAACCGAGGAGATGGCGGACTCGACGAACAGGTTCACCGTGCGCGCCGCCAGCAGCGCGACGAGCAGGATGAACACCAGGTTCACGGTCCAGAAGTATTTTCGAAAGAAGAGTTCCATCACGCTTCCGGTGGAAGGCCAGGCCGGGGTTGAGCAAGTCAGGTGCCACCGCGAGCCAGGCGGACAATCCAGGCCCAAATGGCCAAGCTCGCGTAATTATTCCGGAATGAGCGGACCCCCCGGCCCGGGAAACCGCCCCTGGAGCCCCGCCGGACAAATTGTCAAAAGGGGGCAGGGGGCCGTGTGACGCCCTGTCAGTCGTCCGTGTCGCCGGTGGGGGTGGCGCCGGCCGGGGCTTCGCCGGTGGACTGCTCGCGCTCCAGCTTGCGGTAGATGGTGCGCGCGGCGATTCCCAGCAGGCGGGCCGCCAGCGTCTTGTCGCCCCGGGTGTGGCGGAGCGTCTCGTGGATCACCCGGCGCTCGATTTCCTCCATGGGCGTGCCGATGGGAATGACGAGCTGTCCGGCCGAGCCCAGTGGGCCCTTGCGCACCGACTCGGGCAGGTCGCTGGCGTCGAGCACCTCGCCCCGGGCCAGCACCACCGCGCGCTCCACGGCGTGCTCCAGCTCGCGCACGTTGCCGGGCCAGGCGTAGTTCTCCAGCACGCCCAGCGCCTCCTGGGAGAAGCCGCGCAGCACCTTGGCATTCTTGGCGGCGAAGCGGCGCAGGAAGGCGTCCGCCAGCAGGGGAATGTCCTCGCGGCGCGAGGCCAGCGCGGGCACGCGAATCTCCACCACGTTGAGGCGGTAGTAGAGGTCCTCGCGAAAGCGCCCCTCGGCCACCTCCTTCTGGAGGTCCTTGTTGGTGGCGGCGACCAGCCGCACGTCCACCTTCACCGTCTGCGTGCCGCCCAGCCGCTCGATTTCCCCCTCGGCCAGCGCGCGCAGGAGCTTCACCTGCGCGGACAGCGGCATCTCGCCGACTTCATCCAGGAAGAGGGTGCCGCCGCTGGCGCGCTCGAAGCGGCCCTCGCGGCGGGCCACCGCGCCGGTGAAGGCGCCGCGCTCCACGCCGAACAGCTCCGCCTCCAGGATGTTCTCCGGCAGGGCGCCGCAGTTGACGGCGACGAAGGGCCCCTTGGCGCGGTTGGAGTACTCGTGCACCGAGCGCGCGGCCAGCTCCTTGCCCGTGCCGGACTCGCCCAGCAGCAGCACGGTGGCGGTGGAGGGGGCCGCCTGGCGGATGGTGTCCAGCATGGCGCGGAAGGCGGGGGACTGGCCCACCATGGCGCGCCCGCCCGCCGCGCTCATCTCCGCCAGCTTCGCCTTGAGGGACTGGTTCTCCGCCACCAGCGAGCGCTTCTCCAGCGCCTTCTGGACGGCCTTCACCAGCGAGTGGCGCTTGAGGGGCTTGGTGATGAAGTCGTAGGCGCCGTCCTTCATCGCCGCCACGGCCGTCTCCACCGTGCCGTAGGCGGTCATCAGCACCACCTCCACGTCCGGGCGGATGGCGCGCGCGGCGCGCAGCAGCTCCTGCCCGTCCATGTTGGGCATCATCAAATCCGTCACCATGACGGCCACCTCGGGCCGGCGCAGCAGCTCCAGCGCCTCGGTGCCGTTGCCGGCCGACAGCGTGGCCATGCTCTCGCGCTGGAAGATGCGGGTGACCGAGTCGAGGTTGGCGCGGTCGTCGTCGACGACGAGGACGGTGGGGGATGTCATGGCGTGCGAAAGCTCCTCAAGGCGGCCGCGCACCTGCAAGCCGCGTTCCCTACGTCGTCTCCTCGTCCGCCTCCACGGGCCCGCCGCCCATCCTTCCAATGTCCTCGCGCTTCACCTTCTCCACGTTGAAGGCGCGGGCGCTGGCCAGCATCCGGTCCACGGTGGCGTCGAAGTCGGGCTTGCCGCCATTCTTGCGGAAGCGCAGGAAGTTGATGCGGGCGACGACGAAGTTCTTGAGGTAGGGGCTCTGGAGGCCGCGCTCCTTGAGGGTGTTGACGACGGCCACCACGGCGTCGTCCAGCTCCAGCAGCCGGTCCGCGCGGGCCTCGCGCAGGGGGAGGGCGTCCGCCAGGGGCACCTCGAGGAAGTCCTCCACCACCTTGACGAAGGGGTGGTAGGCGCCCGCGGAGAAGCGGGGGCGCTTCTCGTACGCGGCGCCCAGGGTGATGAAGGATGGCTCCTCGAAGAGGTGGGCGAAGGCCGTCTCCTTCCCCTGCCGGTCCGCGCCGACGAGGCCCCGGTACATGCGGACCACCTCCAGCGAGCGCTCCTTGAGGTTGTGGGCCTTCTCCGTGTTGAGGGCGAGGATTTGATAGGCCACGTCCTCCTCCGGCAGCACCAGGGCGACGATGGACTTCGCCCCCAGGAGCTTGCTGGCATTGAGGCGGTGGTTGCCGTTGGGCGTCCAGTAGCGGCCGTCCTTGCGCACGGCGATGACGGGGTCCAGGTAGCGGTCCAGCCGTTCCATGGCGCCCGCCAGCCGCTTCACGTGGGGCTCGGACAGGTCCCGCTGGTACGGGGTGGGCTCCACCTTGTCGATGGGGAGCACGGCGAAGACCACCGGGTGGCCGCCGAGCGGCTCGCGGTAGACGCCGAGCACCTCGCCCCCGTCCTCGCGCACGCCCTCCAGCAGCTCGGTGGGGTACTCCACCGAGTCGCTGGCCACCTCCGCCGGCGACAGGCCCTTGGACTTCGGTTCCGCCTTCTTGCGGCGCGGCTTGCGGGCCGTCGTCGGCTTCTTCGCGGCGGCTGTCTTGCGTGCGGACTTCGCTGCCATGGGGCGAGCCCTCCTGCGGGTTGCTCGGGTTGTACGCGCCGGCCCTGACACCGCCGGCGCGTAGGTCCACGGTAGGGTGACGCGGAGGGTAGGGCTACTCGCCCGAGACGGTGAGCTGCCGGAAGCGGACAGTGGGCGCCCCCACCGAGCCCCCGCGGAACTGCAAATCATTCCCGAGGCCGTCCAGGTCCTGGAGCATGCCCAGGAGGTTGCCGGCCACCGTCACCTCCTGGACGGGGTAGGCCAGCTCGCCCTTCTCGATCCAGATGCCGTTGGCCCCGGAGGACAGCGCGCCCGTCACCGGGTCGGCGCCATGGCCGAGCAGCGACGTGACGTACAGGCCGCTGTCCACCTCGCCAATCAGCTGCTGGGGCGTCTTCGTGCCCGGCTCCAGGTACAGGTTGGTGGTGCCGATGGAGGGCAGGGCGCTGTAGCCGCGCGTGGCGTTGCCGGTGGTGCGCGCCTTGGCCTTGCGGGCGGTGAAGGCGTCATAGAGGAAGCCGGACAGCACGCCCTTGTCCAGGATGGGGGTGCGCCGCGTGGGCACGCCCTCGCCGTCGAAGGGGGCGGTGGCGAGGCCGCGCTCCAGCAGGCCGTCGTCCACCAGCGTCACGTGCGCGCCCGCCAGCCGCTTGCCCTGGTGCGGGGCCAGCACGCTGGCCTTCTGGTACACGGCGTTGCCCTTGGCGGCGGCGGCGACGTTCGTCACGAAGGACGACGCCACCAGCGGGTCGAAGATCACCGGCACCTGCTGCGTCTTCACGCGCTTCGCACCCAGCATTCGCGCCGCGCGGCGCGCCGCCTCGCGGCCGATGGACTCCGGCGACTCCAGGTCGTCCAGGAAGCGCTTGTAGTCCAGCCAGTAGCCCATCTGGAGGTTGGCGCCGTCGGACGCCACCGGCATGGCGTAGAGGTACACGTACGTGCCGGAGTAGCCGCCGGACAGCCCCTCCGTGGAGGCCACGTACACCTCGGAGACGAAGTCCCCGGCGCCCACGCCGTTGAAGGCGATGATGCGCGACTCCTCCGCCCGGGCCGCGCGCTCCACCTCCAGCGCGGCCTTTATCTTCCAGTCCCCGGGCAGCTCCGCCACCTTCGGGTCGAAGAGCACGCCCGGGTCCGCGAAGCGGCCCAGGTCCTTGCCGCCGGGCAGGCCGTTGAGCTTGTCGGGCGCGGCGGCCCCGGCCAGCTTCAGCGCCATGTCCACGAGGTTGTCGATGCCGGAGGGCTCGAAGTCCGACGAGTAGGCGAAGCCCAGCCGGTCCTTGAGCACCACGCGCAGGCCCACGCCCTTGCTGGTGGACTGGGTGAGGTCCTCAATCTGCCCCTTCTGCACGCGCACGTTGCTCTGGCGGCCCACCTCCAGGAAGGCCTCCGCCTGACGGGCGCCCTTCTTCTTCGCGCGCTGGACGATCTTCTTCGCGAGCTGCTGGTAGTCCACGGGGGTCATCCTCTCAGCCGACCTTGGTGCCGCCGACGGTGACGTTGTCGATGCGCAGCGTGGGCAGGCCCACGCCCACCGGCAGCCGCTGCCCGCCCTTCATGCACACGCCCATGCCCGGGTCGGGCATGGGGTCGCACCCCACGCGCGTCACGTTCTTCAGCGCCTCCGGCCCCACGCCGATGAGCATCGCGTTCTTCACCGGCCGGCCCAGCTTGCCGTCCTCAATCTGGTACGCCTCGCTCACCTCGAAGACGAAGTTGCCGTTGGTGATGTCCACCTGCCCGCCCCCGAACGTGGCGCAGTACAGGCCGCGCTTCACCTCCTTGAGGATGTCCTCGGGGGAGTGGTCGCCCGGGGCGAGGAAGGTGTTCGTCATGCGCGGCAGCGGCAGGTGCTTGAAGGACTCGCGGCGCCCGCTGCCCGTGGTGCGCTGGCCCATCAGCTTCGCGTTGTGGCCGTCGTAGAGGTAGCCCTTGAGGATGCCGTTCTCGATGAGGACCTTGCGCTCGCCGGGGTTGCCCTCGTCGTCGATGTTGATGGAGCCGCGGCCGTTGGACACGGTGCCATCGTCGATGACGGTGACCAGGTCGGAGGCGACCTTCTCACCCAGCTTGCCGGCGAACAGCGAGGTGCCCTTGCGGATGAAGTCCGCCTCCAGGCCGTGCCCCACCGCCTCGTGCAGGAGGATGCCGCTCCAGCCGGGCGCCAGCACCACCGTCTGCGGGCCCGCCGCGCAGTCCACCGCGCCCAGCGTGGCCACCGCCTGCCGCGCCGCCTCGCGCGCCACGCCCTCGGGCGGGAAGCTGTCCCAGTGGTTGAAGGACACCCGGCCGCCGCCGCCGTGCATGCCGGAGCGCTGCTCGCCGTTCTTCCCCTGCGCGACGACACTCACCGCGAGCCGGCACAGGTCCTGCGAGTCCTCGGTGTAGCGCCCCTCCGTGTTGGCCACGGCGATGCGGCGCGTCTGGTCCGCGTAGGTGCCATTCACCTGCTTCACCCGCGAGTCGAAGCCGCGCGCGGCCTTGTCCGCCCGCATGAGCAGGTCGGCCTTGAGGGCCACCTCCACGTCCGCCAGCGGGGTGGAGACGCGGTAGTGGCTGGGCACCGCGGCGCGGCGCACCGGGAAGCTGCGCTCGGAGCCGCCGCCCTGGGCAATCATCGCCGCGGTGGACGCGGCGCGCAGCAGCGCGGGCTCGTCCCAGTCGTCGGAGAAGGCGTAGCCCACTCTTCCATTGGAGATGACGCGCACGCCCACCCCCTGGATGAGGCCCGTCTGCGCGCTCTTGATGCGCGACTCCTCCAGCACCACCGCGGTGCTCACCATGCGCTCCACGTACACCTCGGCGAAGTCACCTCCCCGCTCCATGGCCACGGCGAGCAGGCGCTCGAGCAGCGGCTGGGGCAGCAGCGAGGTGACGGGCGCACGCCGGGCCACCGGGGGGGCAAGCTGGGAGGTGGGGGCGCGCCGCTGGGACGCAGTGGCTCGGGGCATGTTTTGGGGACTCCCGCGGTGAGGGCGATGGGGTATGTGGGCACCTACATAGGAGGCGGCGCCGCCCGGAGCAACGCTCAATGCCCCGCCTTCTTTCCCGGGTCTTTCCAAGCTGATCGGCCTGTTCGCATTCCCACCGTGGGAACGGCGCTCTAAGATGCCGGGCGTTTCGAGACTGGAAACCACCCCATGCCTCCTCGTCCTCCACCCTCCTCTCGCGCTGGCGCCGGCCGTTCCGGCGGTGGCGCGGGGGCGGATTCCGAAAATGCGAAGCCTCCGGCCCGGCGCCGGCCCGCCCCTGGCGCGCCCTCGTCCGAGGACGAGGACTTCTCCGCCCCGCTCTCCGGGGAGGAGGGCTACCCGGAGGACGGCCCCGCCAACCCCGAGCTCTACGGTGACGCGAGCGGGGCGCCGCGCTCGCGCACGGACGAGACGCGGGTGGCGGCCATGCGGGAGGTGGAGGAGGAGCGCCCGCGCCAGGACGAGGACGACAACCCGGACGCCACCCGCGCCGGGCCGCCGGTGCAGATGCTGGTGCTGGCGGGGCCGGACCGGGGCCGCAAGAAGCGCTTCCAGAGCGTGCGGATGGTCATCGGCCGCAACAAGGACTGCGACTTCGTGCTGGAGGACCAGTCGGTGTCCCGCCGCCACCTGGAGCTCGTCTACGGCGAGGGCGGGGTGGTGATGCGTGACTTGGGCAGCGTGGCCGGCACCCAGGTCAACGACCAGCGCGTGGACGAGTGCGTGCTCAAGCACGGGGACGAGCTGTCGCTGGGCAAGACGCGCCTGCGCTTCGTGGACGAGGCGGAGCAGCTCAAGGAGCTGCGCGAGCAGGCCGAGGCCCGCGAGGCCGAGGAGAAGCGCGAGCGCGAGGAGGCCGCCAAGGAGGCGGAGGAGAAGCGCAAGTCCACGTCCGTCGCGCGCGGCAGCGAGGTGGACCCGAACGACCCCCGCTTCAACGAGGCCACCAACGCCAACTACAAGCTGCCCGACCTGCTCCGCGACGAGGCGAAGGGGAAGGGCAAGGGCGTGAGCAAGGGCAAGGGCGCGGTGGCGATTCCGCGCCCGCGTCCCCCCACGCGCAGCTCCGTCCAGGGCGGGATGAACAGCAAGCAGAAGCTGCTGGTGGGCGTGGCGGGCGGCGTGGTGGTGCTGCTGGTGGCGGGGCTCCTGCTGCTGCCCAAGGGGCCGCCGCCCCCTCCGCCGCCGGACCCGGCCGTCGAGCGGGCGAAGCTCTTGATGCAGAAGGCGCGCGAGGCCGTGCGCGCGGACGACTTCGCCAACGCGGTGCGCCTGGTGGAAGAGGCGGAGAAGCTGCGGCCGGGCATCGACGAGGAGGGCCTGGCCCGGGGCGCGAAGAAGCAGCAGGAGGTGCTGGACGCGTTCCAGGCCGTGCGCGCCCTCATGGACGAGAAGAAGTTCGACGAGGCCCGCGCGAAGCTGACGGACACCCCGCAGGGCACGGCGAAGACGGACGACGTGCGCCGCAAGCTGGAGGCGGAGCTGGAGGAGAAGGACGTGCTCTGGCGCATCCAGCAGGTGGAGGAGGCGCTGGCCACCAGGGACCCGGAGGCGGTGCGCCCGCTGCTGGACAAGCTGCCGGCGGTGAACCGCCCCGCCTTCGAGACGAAGCTGGCGGACCTGGAGGCGGAGCTCGCGAAGGAGTCCGCGGACGACGCCCGCCGCAGCCGCAGCCAGCGCGAGCGGGCCGCCCAGGCCGCCAAGGAGAAGCGCCAGCAGTTCATGGAGGAGGCCTTCGTCGACGTGGAGCGGCGCTTCAACGGCGGCGAGTACCAGCGCGCCATCCTCGAGTGCGACCGGGTGGTGGACAAGCACAAGGGGGACAAGGAGGTGCGGGACAGGGCCATGACCCTCAAGCGCCTCATCCCCCAGTTCGAGCGCAACCTGGCGGACGGCCAGAAGAAGATGGACTCCAACGCCCTGGAGGCGGCGGCCAAGCCCCTGCGCCTGGCGGCGGAGCTGTACCGGAAGATTGGCTTCCGGGGCTCGCTGGGCAACACCCTCGACGAGCAGCTCGCCTCCTCGTCCGTGGCGGCGGGGCAGGCGGCCCTCAAGAAGGGCAGCCTGGCGGCCGCGGGCTCCAACTTCCGCGAGGCCCTGCGCCTCAACCCCGGCGACGGCCGCGCGCGCGACGGGCTGGAGACGCTGCAGAAAAAGGTCGAGGAGCTGTACCTCCAGGCCTATATCCAGCGCGACAGGGACCCGCAGGCGGCGGCCGAGAAGTTCAAGATCATCATCGAGTCCGCCTCCGAGGGCTCCGAAGTGAAGCGCAAGGCGGAAGTGTTCCTGAGCGAGCTCCAGCCGTGAGCGGTGGCTCGCAAACAACGAAGGTCTTGGTCTTTGGAGAGATGGGATGAGCGAGTCGTCGCTGCGTGAGCTCGGGATGGACCTCATCGAGGAGCGCCAGTTCGAGCGCGCCCTCGCCGTGTTCGCGGAGGCGGTGCGCCGGGTTCCCGCGGACCACCGCTCACGGATGATGGCGGCCCGCTCCCTGGCGGAGCTGGGCGAGCGCGAGCGCGCCGTCACGGCGTACCATGCGTGCGCGGAGGGCCTGCTGCGCCGCGACTACCTCCTGTCCGCCATGGCCGCGTGCAAGCTGGCGCTGGACCTGGCGCCCAACGAGCGGCGGCTGAAGGACACGCTGATGCGGCTGCACGCGCGCGCGGTGCGCAACGCGCCGGGCCGCGCCGCGGTGCCGCCCCCGCTGCCGCCGGAGGTCCTCTACGACGGCAAGGTGGACACGGACCTGATGGGGCTGCAGGGCGAGGAGCTGTCCAACCGCGCCATCGAGGTGCTGGCCGCGACGGACCCGGGGGGCTCGGCGGACCCGAACAGCCGCCCGCCGCTGCCGCTGTTCGCGGAGCTGGACCGGGACGCCTTCCTGGACCTGGTGGGACGCATGGCGTGGCGCCGGGTGAAGCCGGAAGAGGTGGTGAGCCGCGAGGGCGAGCCGGCGGACCACCTGTACGTGCTCGTCGCGGGCAAGGCGGAGGTGACGCGGCAGATGGATGGCGAGGCCAAGACGCTGGGCTTCCTCGGCGGCGGCTCCATCTTCGGGGAGATTGCCCTGCTGACGGGCGCTCCCCCCACGGCGACGGTGACCGCCGTCTCGGACACGGAGGTATTCGAGATTCGCCGCGAGCACCTCAACGCGGTGGCGAAGAACCACCCGGCGGTGCCGCAGGTGCTGGCGGACTTCGCGCAGCAGCGCATGGCGCGAAACCTCATGGCCACCTCGCCCATGTTCCAGACGCTGCCGGAGTCGGAGCGGGGCGCGATGCTGCAGCGCTTCACCTTCCGTGCGCTCCAGGGGCGCGAGAAGGTCCTGGTGGAGGGCGAGCACTCGCCGGGCCTGTTCCTGGTGCTGGCCGGAGAGCTGGTGGTGCAGAAGGAGGACCCGGCGGGCGGGCAGGTGACGCTGGGCGTGCTGCGCGAGGGCGACGTGGCGGGCGAGATTTCGCTGCTGACGGGCCTGCGCGCGTCGGCCACGGTGGTGGCCACGCGCAAGACGGCGGCGGCCTTCCTGGAGCGCGCGGCCTTCCAGGAGCTGGTGAAGGGCTTCCCGCACATCCGCACGTACCTGGAGCAGCTGTCGGACCGGCGGCTGAAGCAGATTGGCGAGGCGCTGCGGCCCGCCGAAATCATCGACGCGGACGAGCTGGTGCTCGAGCCCGAGGCGGCCTGAGGAGATGCTGATGCTGTCTCGCTCGCGGGTGGTGGGAGTGGGTCTGGCGCTGCTGGCCGCGGGCGCGGTGCTGTTCTTCTGGCCGCGCCCGGAGCCCGGCGTCCAGGAGGCCATCACCCGCCGGGTCATCGCCATCACCCGCGCCGCGGAAGCGAAGGACGTGGGCGGGGTGATGGAGCACGTCTCCGAGCGCTTCCGCAGCGACGGCGGCGGCTGGGACAAGAAGCAGGTGCGCGGCGTGCTGCTGGGCCAGGTGCTGCGCGGCCAGTGGGTCCGCGTCTTCATGACGAACCTGGAGGTCCGCGAGGTGTCCCCCACGCAGGGCGACTTCCAGGCCCGCTTCATCTTCGGCCGCTCGGAGGCGGAGAACGTGCGGGACCTGGCCGCCGACAGCGTGCTGAACGCCTACCTGATTGAAGGCACCTTCGAGAAGGAAGCGGACGGCGAGTGGCGCGTGGTGCGCGCAAAGCAGCGCCCGCTGAACCCGACGGACCTCCTGTAGCGGGGGCGGTGCGGGCCCTACTGGAGCAGGGCGCCCGTCTCCGTCACCCACGCCCTGGCCATGGAGCCCTGGCCGGCGGACTCCAGGTTCTTCTTGATGCCGTCGATGCGCGCGGCCAGCTCCTCGCGGGGCGTGCCCTGCGCGCGGGCGCGGGCGAGGCCGAAGTAGTAGTGCTGGCAGCCGGCGGCGTACTCGCTCTGGGCGAAGAGCAGGTCGCCCATGGCGGTGTAGGCCTCCGCCAGCGCGCCCGCGCCGGAGTCCGGGGCCACCGAGGCGAGCAGCGCCCGGGCATTCGCATAGTCCTTGCGGGCCAGCAGCAGCGCGCCCTTGGCGTACTGGGCGCGGGCCAGCCCCACGCCTCGCGCGGTGATGGCCTTGTCGTACGCGGCCAGGGCGTCGTCCTGGCGGCCCGCCGCCTCCAGCACGCCGCCGCGCGCCAGCCAGTAGCGGCCGTCCTGCTCCAGCTGGCCGGCCTTCTTCCCGTCGGCCAGCGTCACCTGCACGGGGCCGAACGTCGCCTCGTACGCGTCCAGCAGCGCCAGCGCGCCGGCGCCATCCCCCGCGCCCTGCAGCGCGCGCGCGCCGTCCAGGTAGAGCAGGGGGGCGTTGCGCCGCTTCGCCACCGCGGCCTCGAAGGCGGCGCGCGCGTCCGGGGCCTTCTTCACCGCCAGCGCGCGGGCGCGGGCGAAGAGGGCGTAGTGGTCATCCGCCCAGGCCTTCAGCGCCTCGTCCGCCGCCTGGAGCGCCTCGTCCGGAGCGCCGCGCGCCAGCGCCAGCTCCGCCTTCAGCGCGCCGGCCCGGGCCTTCAGCACGGGCGTCAGCTCGGCGCCCCGGCCCTGCACCTCCGCGAGCACCTTCTGGGCCTCCTCCGTCTTGCGCCCCTGGTACGTGTGCGCCAGCGCCGCGGAGACGCGGGCCAGCAGGTGGTCCGGGTTGACGGAGGTGGCCTTGCCGAAGGCCTCCACGGCGGGGCCGTACTGGCCCTCGTCCAGCAGGGCCTCGCCAAAGGCGGTGGTGAAGCGCGGGTCCTTCCAGGCCGTCTCCGCGGCGCGGGCAAAGGCCTGCCGCGCGCCGGGCAGGTCGCCTCGTGCCTGGAGCGCCATGGCCAGGGCCAGCGTCAGCTTCGGGCTGCTGGCGCCCTGCGAGCGCAGCTCCTCGAGGTACTTCTCCGCCTCGGCGGCCTTGCCCTCCGCGAGCATGTGCAGGGCGCGCGCGCCGTAGCGCTCACCGGAGCGGGACTCCAGGGCCTCGGCGCGGGTGAGGAACTCGCGGGCCTTGGCGTCCGCGCCGGGCTGGCGGTGCTCCAGCCACAGCATCGTCTGGATGTCGGCGGCCAGGGCCTGGGCGTCCCGGGACTTGTCGTTGAGCTGGAAGACGGCCTCCAGCTCCTTCATGGCCTGCGCCAGGTCGGCGGGGTTGCCGCGCTGGGAGGCCAGGCGGGCCGCGTGCATGCGCTCCTCGGTCTGCTTGCGCACACCGCCCCGGTGGACGAACCAGGCCACCGCGCCCACGAGGAGCACGGCCACCACGCCTACCTGCACCAGCGCGCTCTTCAGGCTCTCTCGCCGCTTCCAGTCCCCGCGCCCTTCGGTGGCCATGGCCCTGTCTCCCGCGCTGGAATCGATGGGTTGTGAACGATTGCGCCCGCTTGCTGAGTATAGGGGCCGCGCACAGATAGGGATGCCCCCCCGGGGTGTCAACGGTAGGGGGGCCGCCGCGTCCCTCCCACCTCAGCCCGCGTGGGGGAGGAAGACGGAGAACGTCGTGCCCGCGTCCCGGGTGGACCGCACCTCGATGCGGCCGCCGTGGCCCCGGACGATTTCGCGCACGATGAAGAGGCCCAGGCCGATGCTGCGCGTGGCATGGATGGCCCGGGGCACCGCGCGCTGGAGGGGCTCGAAGATGCGGGGCAGCAGCTCCGGGGCAATCGGCTCGCCCTGGTTGTGGACGGAGAGGACGACCTCGCCCTCCACCTGCGCGGTGCGCACCCGGACGGGCGTGTCCGGCGGGCTGTAGGCCAGCGCGTTGCCCACCAGGTTCGTCACCACCTGGGCCAGCCGGTCCGCGTCCCACTCCCCCCGTGCGTCGCCCGCGTGCTCCAGGAGGATTTCACGCTCGGGGGCGCCCAGCCGCACCTCCTCCACCACCTGCCGGGTGAGCTCGTGGAGGTCCCCGGGCTTGCGCTCCAGGGGGATGCCGCCGCCCAGGCGCGCCTGGGTGAAGTCGAGCAGGTCGCGGATCATCCGGTTGGCGCGGTCCGCGGACCCGAGGATGCGGGTGATGCCTCCCAGGGTGCGCTCGTCCAGCCCCTGCCGCCGCAGGAGCCCGCCCGCGGACATGGCGATGGCGCTGATGGGGTTGCGCAGGTCGTGGCTGACGATGCCGATGAGCTGCTGCTCGAACTCGGCGCGCTGGCGCTGCTCCGCCTCCAGGCGCTTGCGCTCGGAGATGTCCATGGCCACCGCCACGAAGCCGACCACCTGCCCGTCGGGCGCGCGCTGCGGGATGAACGTGGCCTCGAGGAAGCCCTCGCGATTGCCCGGGTAGGTGTAGGGCGTCTCGAACGTCACGTACTCGCCCTGGAGCGCGCGCCGGATGGGGCCCTGGACGCGGGCATAGTTCGCCTCGCCGCTGCGCTCGCGCACCGTGACGCCGTGCAGTCCCTCGGGCGTTCGGCTGAACCAGCGCTCATAGGTCTTGTTGTTGAGCTGGTAGCGCTCCTCGGTGTCGACGAAGGAGACGAGGTAGGGGATGGCATCGGTGACGAGCCGGAGCCGCTCCTGGCTGTCGTGCAGCGCCTGGGCCAGGGACTCCATCCGCTTGCGGGCCGCCACGTTCTCCGTGACGTCCGTGGCGACGACGATGATGCCCTCGACGCGGCCCCCGGTGTCCCGAAGCGGCTCGTAGACGACGTTGAAGTACCCATCCTCCAGGGCGCCGCCCTCGGCCTTGGCCAGCCGCACGTGCAGGCCGGCGCCCACGTAGGGCGTGCCCGTGGCCATGACGCCGTCGAGGAGCTCCTGGATGCCCTGGCCCACCACCTCGGGCAGCGCGTCGAAGAGCGGCCGGCCGATGAGCTGCTCATGCCCGCGGCCCCAGAAGCGGCACACCAGGGGGTTGGCCAGCTCGATGACGTACCGGGGCCCCCGGAGGATGGCGAAGGCCACGGGCGCCTGGAGGAAGAGGCTGTGCAGGCGCGTGCGCTCCAGCTCCGCCTCGGCACGGGCCTGCTGCAGCTCGGCCTGGGTGCGCCGCGCCTGGGCGAGCGCGCGTTCCAGGGCCTCCTCAGCCTCCTTGCGCGCGGTGATGTCGGACAGGATGGCCACGCCGGAGGTGATGTTCCCGGCCTCGTCGCGGATGGGCGTGGAGGAGACGGAGAAGGTGCCGCGCGTGCCGTCCCCGCGCTCCATCCGCAGCTCCTCTCCCTCCACCAGCTCGCCCTGCTGGATGGAGCGGGCGATGGGCCACTCCTCGTCCTTCAGCGGACGCCCGTCCAGATGGAAGCCGCGGTACCGGTGGTACTCGCCGATGCCACCGACGGAAGGCGGTGGGGCGCGCAGCATGCGGGCCACCTGGGGGTTGGTGTAGAGGAGCCTGCCGCCAGGGGCTTCGACGATGAGCACGGCGGAGGGAAGCTGCTCCAGCACCGTGGAGCGCAGCTGCTGCTCCGACTTCAGCCGCGCGGTGTCGCGCTCGGTATAGGCCTTCACCGCCACGAGCACGGCCTCGTCGATGGACTCGTGGAGCAGCATCCGCTCCCGGGTGGACAGGGCTCCGGCGCGCGGGCCGAGCCGGGTGAGCAGCACGCCGCGCAGCAGGCTGTACTCCCGCGCCAGCTCATCGAGGGTGAAGTGCTGGTGCAGCCGGTGCAGGGCATGCCGGCGCGCATCGTGGCGGAGAGGGGGGACGTCCGGAGCCCCGGCCTCCGTCGCCCGGGCGGCCGCTTCGATGGTGTCGAGCACGTCCGGGATGTGGTCGAGCAGCGCCTTCAGGTCCTCCTGCTCCACCACGCGTCGGGCGGAGGCGAGGGTCCTCCGGTCGAGCGCGAGGAAGTCCCGGACGATGTCCTCGCGCTCGTCGCGCAGGAAGTCCGCGAGGCTCGGGAGCTGGGACGTGCTGGACTCGGGGTGGGACATGGGGCGTGCCGCAACCTAGAGAGTCCCCAACGTGAAGCAACCACCGTCTTCGGGGCACGTCATCTCGTGGATGCCGCCTCGCCTGCTTCGCATCCAGGCACGCCAACGCAGGGAGCTCGGGAGACCCTGGCCGTCCCGCTCCCGCGGCGTAACGGTCGCCTCGCGAATGTCTGCCGGCCGACGGGAGGTGGGGCGGCGTGCACACGGAGCGCTCGGCCCGAATTTCCAGATGCCGCAAGCAGTCAGGGCTCGTCCCCCTTAAGGTGTCTCTTCAATGCAAACTCCCTCGCTTGATTCTCCGAGCCCCGAGTGCGACCCACAGGGGCCGGACGACAGGCGAGCCGTGACGCCTTACAGGCCCGGGGTATGGCTCATCGACGACAGCTCGCTCGATGCCCGGCGCACCCACGCGCTCCTCGCAGCCGATTACGCGGTGGAGGTGTTCCACGATGTGGGCCCCCTGCTGGAGCGGGTCTCCCAGAATGCACTCCTGCCCCATGTCCTCCTGCTCGACTGGCACCTGCCGGGCATCTCCGGAAGGGAGGCCCTCGCCTTCCTGCGCGAGCGCTTCGACGAGGTGTCCCTGCCCATCCTCGTCCTGACGGCGAGCACCGAGCGCGAGGACCTGGAGGCGGCCCTCCTGGCAGGCGCCAACGACTTCGTCCCCAAGCCCTACAACGACGTGGAGCTGCTCGCACGGGTGCGCACGCTGGTGCGCGTGCGCACCCAGGCCGATTCACTGCGCGAGCGCGAGGGGGCGCTGCGCCTCAGGGAGGCGGAGGCCCGACGGGCGCTGGCCGATGCCCGGGCCGCTCGTGCGCTCGCCGAGGGCGCCCTGTCCGACGTGCAGGAGGCCACGGAGGCCCTGCAGGACAGCCGGGCGCGGCTGCAGCTGGTGCTCGACACCATCCCCTCGCTCATCAACTTCGTGGACACCGAGGGGCGCTACGTCATCAACAACCAGGCCTACGCCGCCTGGTTCGGCGTCCCGGTGGGGGACCTCCGGGGCCGCCCGGTGCACGAGGTCTTCGGAGCGGAGAACTCCCGTCAGCTCGGTCCGATGCTCGAGCGTGCACGCGCCGGGGAGGTGGTGGAGTACGAGGTGCCTTTCATCTTCGGTGGTGGCCGCAGTGGCTACATCCATGGCACGCACGTGCCCTACCACGGGCCGGACGGGACGCTGCGCGGCTACGTGTCGCTCGTGCAGGATGTCACGGAGCGCAAGCGCAGCGAGGCGGCCCTGCGCGCGAGCCACCAGTTCGAGCAGCAGCTGATTGGCATCGTCAGTCACGACTTGCGCACCCCCCTGGCGGCCATCAACCTCACCGCCACGCTGCTGAAGCGGCAGGTCACCGGTGAGCGGGAGCAGCGAGGGCTCAGCCGCATCTGCCTCTCCGCCGAGCGTGCCACGAGGATGATTGGCGACCTGCTGGACTTCACGCGCGCCAGGCATGGCAGTGGCCTCCCCATCCAACGTCAGCTGACACACCTGCACGAGCTGGCCCAGACTGTCGTGGAGGAAGCGCAGGCCATGCAGCCGGGGGCGCGCATCGAAGTCGTGCGGGCGGGCGACGGTGACGGTGAGTGGGACCCGGACCGGTTGGCGCAGGTCGTCGCGAACCTGGTGGGCAATGCCCTCCAGTACGGTCCACAGGACCTGCCGGTGCGGGTGACCACGCAGGCGGAAGGGGATACCGCGACGCTGGAGGTGCACAACCACGGCAGGCCCATTTCCCCCGACCTGCTGCCGCGCATCTTCGAGCCGCTGGAGCGAGGCAGCGAGCTGGTGAGTCAGACGGGCCGGAGCATCGGCCTGGGCCTCTTCATCGTGCGGCACATCGTCCAGGCGCACGGCGGAACCGTCGACGTCCGGTCCACCGGGGCGGAGGGCACCACCTTCACCGTGCGCCTTCCCCGCCGTCTCCCAGGCCCCCCGGAGCGCCGGCCTTGAAGCGCTCCAGGGGCGCGTGTCCCCGCGGCCCCGTCAGGTCGACGCGGCGGGCGCCGCCGGAAGCGTGAAGAAGAAGGTGCTGCCCTTGCCCGGCTCGCTGTCCGCCCAGAGCCGTCCGCCATGGGCCTCGACGATGCCCTTGGCGATGAAGAGCCCGAGCCCCAGGCCTCGCCGGTCCTCGCCACGCGCCTGCCAGAAGCGCTCGAACACGCTCTGCAGTTGATGGCTGGGGATTCCGGTGCCGGTGTCCGTCACGGAGAAGCGGACCTCCTGTCCCACGGGCTCCACCACGAGCGAAATCCTGCCTCCCTCGGCGGTGAACTTGATGGCATTGGTCAGCAGGTTCGCGAGCACCTGGAGGATGCGCTCATGGTCGAACTTCGCCATCAGCGTGTTCCCGCGCAGCTCCACGTCGAGCAGGAGGCCCTGGGCGGCGGCGAGGGGCTGGAAGGCCTCGACGGACTCCCGCACGAGCGCGGTCGCATCCTGCAGCTCGGGGGCGACCCGGAGCCGGCCCTCCTCGATGCTGGCCACGTCCACCAGGTCTCCAATCAGCCGGTTCATCCGCGCCGTGAAGCGTTGAATCTTGTCGGCGGCCAGCGCGGTCCTCCTGCCCACCACGTCCTCCGCGGAGTTCCGCTTGAGCAGGGCCGCCTGCAGCGCGATGCCCCCGAGGAGCGTGCGCAGGTCGTGGCTGACCATGCCCATGAACTCGTCCCGCGTCGCCAGCCCGGTATCGGCGTGCGCCCGCTCCAGCAGCAGCCGCAGGTCGGTCTCCCCGCGCTCCATGTGGAGGAGGGCGTCCAGGGCGCGCTGGCGCTCCTCGCGCTCGTCCTGGAGCTCGGCGTCCGCCGTCTCGCGCTCTCCCTGCAGGGCCGCGTCCTCTTCCGCCCGTTCCTGGGTGAGGGTCTCCCGGGTCGTGGGCGTCGCATCACGCTTCAGCTTCGCATCCGCGTTGTCGCGGGCGGCCTGGAGGACCTCATCCGCCCTGTCCCGGGCCTTGATGATGGCTTCATCCGAGTTCTTCTCAATCTCGCTCTGGGCCTGCTCGTACTCGAGATCCGCCTTCTGCCGCTCCTGGCGCAGGCCTTCGTCCGTGTGGGCGCGCTCGGGTTGCGGCTTCTTGTTCTGGCTCGCCATGGGGCCTCCTGCGTAGTGCCACCTGAGGGGAGGTTGAGCATCCAGAGGCGGTCCACCTGGATACCCGCTCGGAGGGGCAGTGTCCATGTGACCTGCGCGGCCCCTCCTTGCGGAGGACACTGCCGCCTCCGTGTGCGTGACGCTCAGCCTCCAGGCGAGCTGGTGCATACTGGCCCCGGAGGTGCGCGCAATGGCGGTACACACGGCGCTGCCGCCCGAGGCGTTCGCCCGGGTCGCGGAAGCGTATGGGCTGGGTCCGGTGCGGGAGGTGACGCCCATTCCGCAGGGGTCCATCAACACCAACCACCGGCTGGAGACGCAGGGCGGGCGCTACTTCATGCGCCACACCACCGTGCGCTCCGCGGACGACCTGCGCTTCGAGGCCTCCCTGCTGGCCCACCTGGCGGCGTACCACTTCCCCGGGCCGGTGCTGCTGCCCACGGGAGCGGGCGACCCCTTCCTGGAGCTGGAGGGCGGGCGCGTCAGCGTCTTCCGCTGGCTGCCGGGCGAGGAGCTGCGCCACCCGCAGCTCACCGCGGACCACCTGGAGCGGCTGGGCACGGAGCTGGGCAAGCTGCACCGCGACACGCAGTCGTTCTCCGGCTCGCGCGACAACCCCTACGGCCCGGACACGGTGCGCGGGTGGCTCGCGGGCCTGGCCCGGCACCCGGACGCGGAGCTGGCCGCCGTGGCCGGTGAGCTGGAGCGCTACCTGGAGAAGTCCGAGGCCGTCCGGCAGGGGCTGGAGCCCCGGGGCGTCATCCACGCGGACCTCTTCATGGACAACGTGAAGTGGCTGGGCGACCGCGTGGGGGCCTTCTTCGACTTCGAGATGGCGTGCCGCGAGGCGTACGGCCTGGACGTGGCGATTACGCTCAACGCCTGGTGCTTCGACGGCGGCGAGTACCTGCCGGAGCGGTGCCGGGCCTTCGTGCGCGGCTACCAGGACGTGCGGCCCCTGGCGCCCGTGGAGCGCGCCAACCTCTTCGGCCACGCGCTCTACGGCGCGGTGCGCTTCACGGCCAGCCGCATCCGCGACTACCACCTGTCCCCGCTGCCGGCGGACAAGCTGGTGCGCAAGGACTACCGCACGTACCTCACGCGCGCTCGGAAGCTGGCCGCCATGGGGCCCGAGGGACTGGCCACGCTGCTCGGACTGTGAGGCGTGGCCGGCGGGCGCGGCTTTTCCGTCAGATGCCGGAGACGATCTTCCACCCGCCGCCCTCGCGGCGGAACACCATCTGCTCCAGCTCGGACTCGCGCTGGGGCCGCTGGTTGAGGGTGGGCATGCGCCAGCTCGCCTTCCAGTAGTAGACGGCGGCGGCCACGTCGTCGCTCACCTGCACGCGGCGCACGTCCAGCTCCACCCGGGGGCTCTGGAGCTGCTTGAAGAGCGACTCCAGGTAGGGGGTGAGGTTCGCGGCGGTGAGGTCGTCCTCGGGCTCGCCCGGGGTGCCCGCATCCTCGCGGAAGTCCTTGGACACCAGGGACTGGATGGCCGGAGCGTCGCGGGCCTCCACGGCGGCGCGGTAGTTCTCCATCACCTGGAGGATGGCGCGCGTGTCGGAGGTGTCGTCGATGTCCGTGCCGGGGATGCGCTTCGTGGCGCAGCCGGCCAGGAGGAACAGGGCGCTGAGGGCGAGGAAGCGGTTGAGCATGGCGGGGCCTTACGGGGACAACCGAGAGGAAGTCAACCCATTCCCCAGACCCCGCCATGTGGGCAGGCGCCCGGTCAGGCCTTGCGGATGACCTCGGTGATGAACCGGTTGAGCACCGGCACCTCGGCGTCGAGAATCTTCAGGCCCTCGTTCTGGATGACCTTCTCGCCCACCAGGGCCAGCGGCTTCATCAGGAAGGGCAGCTTGAGGGAAATTTCCCCGTCCAGGGTGCGCTCCGTCTGCCCGCCGCCGATGTCACGCAGCTTCAGCACGCCGGTGTTCACCAGCATCTTGGAGATGGTGCCGGAGGTGGGCACGTTGGTGAAGGTCAGCTCCTTGCGGCGCTTGTCGTAGGTGGACGACTCGATGAAGGCGAACCACTCGGGGGGCACGCGCTTGGGGCCGATGCTCTCGATGACCGGCTTGGGGCGGTAGCGCACGCGGCGGCGCACCACGTCACCCTCGGTCTTCACCTCCAGCGGCTGCAGCTCCAGCAGCACGCCGTGGTGCTTCAGCAGGAACTCGAAGTACCGCTCGTCGAGGAGCGCGCGCTCCACCTCGTCCACCGTCCCCTGGATTCGCTGCCTCGTCTCGAACCGCATTCGCGTCCTCCTTGATTTCGGGCACGTCTAGCGGAAAGCCTGTCGTGGCACCAGGGGGCCGCGAAAGGTCGTCTCCTCGAAATCACACCGCGACTTCCACTCGGTGGTGGAGGCCCGGAAGGCATCCCCGAAGTCCGGCATGGCCCCCACCTCGTGGCGCACCGCGCCGCAGTCGCCCGCCAGGTAGGCGGACTCCACCCGCAGGCGCAGGGCCTCCTTGCGCAGGGCCTCCGGGAGCCCCTCGTCCGCCAGGGCCTGCTGCAGCTGCTCGGCCGCGAGCGCGGGCGCCCCCACCTGGTGCAGCCGCCGGCCCAGCAGGTAGCTCAGGTATGGGTCCTTCTGCACCGCCGTGAGGGCGCGCGAGAGCAGCAGCAGCCGCAGCTCCTCGTGGGACGCGCGGAAGTAGGCGTCGATGGGGGCCCGGCGCGCGGGGGACTCCAGCGCGGCGAGCTTCACCTGGGCGGTGCGCGTCAGCTCCGGGCCGGCGTCCTTCGACAGCACGAAGTCGAGGAAGCGGCGGGCCTCCTCGGGCTGCTCGCGCCGCATCGCGACGTCCGCGCGCGCCATGGCCACCTCCGCCTCCAGGACGGCCTGGCCCTTCACGCGCTCCGCCTCGGCGAGCCTGGCCAGCACGGTGGCGGCGTCCTCGTAACGTTCGAGGGTGGACAGCGCGGTGGCCTCGCCCAGGCGGAAGCCGGGCTCCTCCGGCTGCAGCTCCGCGGCGCGGCGGTAGCGCGCCAGCGCGTCCTCGGGGTCGCTGGCCAGCGCGTCGCGGGCGGCCTCGGTGAGGCGGGCCACCTCGCGGGCGCAGGCGCGGGCGAAGAGGCTGCCGGTGCGGAAGCGGGCGAAGGCGCGCGCCATCGCGGCGGCGTCCAGGGGCAGCGCGTCCACGTGGCCCTCCCACTCGGTGACGAGCTCTCCCAGGGGCCGGCCATAGGCCTCCTGGAAGTCGCCGTCGGCGTACACGGCGCGCAGCTTCGCGGCGCCGTACGTCTCCGCCAGGTACAGCAGGAACGAGCCGGCCACGGTGTACGCGCGCGAGGGTGCGGACTGGTAGAAGCCCTCCGGCCCCATCAGCTTGCGCATGTCCGGGGCCAGGTTCTGCTTGCGCATGCCGGCGGCCCACTGGTGCAGCGTGAGGTCGCCCTGCACCGGGCCGTCGGACGCCACCGCCAGGCCTTCAATCACGCCCATCAGCGGCCACAGGCCCAGCCGCGTGGTGACGCGGAAGGGGCCCGAGCCGGCCGGGGCCGCCATGACGTGCGCCAGCTCGTGGTGCAGCACGGCGTGGGGGAAGGGCCGGTCCTGGATGTGCAGCTCGTGCCGCCAGGGCTTGGCGAACTGGGTGCGGCCGGCGCCCACCAGCCGCTGCTTCTGCTTCTCGTCCTTGTAGAGCCACACCTTGAGGCGCTCGGTGGGGGCCACGCCCAGGAAGCGCTGCGTCTGCGTCCAGCGGAACTCCAGGTCCCTCGCCATCCGGTCCACGTCCTCGCGGGGCTTGCCGCGCCAGTAGTGGAGGCGGAAGTGCTCCGTCTCGCGCACGCCGCCCAGCTCCTCGGCGAGGTACGCGTCCGTCATCCGCTGGCCCAGCTCCGGGCCGCGCGTCTCGATGAGGACGATGACGGTGAGCGGCAGCGCCAGGACGGCGAGGAGCGCGGGGCGCAGGCCGGAGCGCCCCAGCCGGCCGGAGCCGGTGTCCAGCGTGGCGGCGGCCAGGCCCGCCAGCACCCAGGCCCACAGCAGCGTCTCCAGGCGGAACCAGGCCAGGGCGGGGGTAATCGCCAGCGCCTCGTCGTACAGCGGCCCCGGCAGGTGCCCCAGGAAGTGGTTGAAGGCGAACACCTGCGGCCCCAGGACGATGGGCCACAGGGTGGGCACGGCCGACACCAGCACCGCCAGCGCGTACAGGCCCGCGGCCCGGGCCGGCCGCTTGCCCCGGAACCCACACAGCACCCCCGCCGAGGAGGCGAGCAGGGCCGAGGGGAGGGTGAGCAGGGGGTAGAAGCCCACCAGCTCGAAGGGGTCACACGCGGTGCGCAGCACGGCGAAGAGGGTGGCCGCCAGGAACGGGGGCACCAGCACGCCTACATTGAGCAGCAGGGAGGCCCCCAGGGCGAGCCGCACGGCGGCGCCGGGCTCCCGGACGGGCGTGGCCCCCTGTGGGCGGGGGTCCACCCCGAGCAGCAGGCGGCGCTCCTGGGCGGCGGCGGCGATGCCCGTCCCCCCTCCGAGCAGGCCCATGGCGATGGCCAGGGCCAGGCTCAGCTCGAAGCCGGGGACGCCGAAGAGGGGGAGCAGGACGAGCGCCGAGCCACCCCCTGCCAGCAGGAGGACGATGGCCAGGACTCCGGGGCGGCGCAACAGGGCCAGGGCACGGGTGAGGACTTGCCGCATGGCCTCCCCTATACTCCCGCCCAGCATGTCCGAACAGAAGACAGGTCCCGAGCACCGCCAGCACGGGCGAGCCCCCATCGAGCTGAAGGTCGACTACAAGAAGCTCAACTCGTTCTTCGCGGACTACACGAAGAACATCAGCAAGGGCGGCACGTTCATCAAGACGAAGAAGCCGCTGCCCATCGGCACGCGCTTCCTCTTCAAGCTGACGGTGCCCCACCGCGAGGCACCCTTCGAGCTGCTGGGCGAGGTCGTCTGGTCCAAGGCCGACGCGGAGGAGCCGGGCATGGGCATCCGCTTCATCTACAGCAGCGAGTCCCAGCGGGTGGAGTTCGAGACCGTGGTGGAGCGGCTGATGTCCGACAGCCTCGGCGCCGAGCTGACGGAGAAGCTGCTCAACAAGCCGCTGCACCCGCACGCATGAAGGCCCTCCTCCGGCTGATGGCGGCGGCCGTGCCCCTCCTGCTGGCCGGCTGCCAGCAGGAAGCGCAGGGCAGCCAGCCCCGGCCACCAACTCCGAGCGACTCCGTGCCCAGGCGTGTCACCGACGTCACCGCGAGGGACTACGTCATGCCGCCGCTGCCGCGGGGCTACGTGCGGCTCAAGGATGCCTTCGGAGGCGTGCACCGGGTGGAGGTCGAGGTCGCCGCCACCCAGGACGCGCGCACCCGCGGGCTGATGTGGCGCACGGAGCTGGCCGCCGGGAAGGGCATGCTCTTCCTCTTCCCCCGCCAGGACGTGCAGGGCTTCTGGATGCGCAACACGCTCATCCCCCTGGACATGCTCTTCATCTCCTCGGACCTGCGCATCGTCGGCGTCGTCTCGCGCGCGGAGCCGAAGTCGCTCGAGTCCCGCTCCGTGGGCCTGCCCAGCCAGTACGTGCTGGAGGTGCCCGGCGGCTGGACGGAGAAGGTGGGCGTGAAGAAGGGCAGCACGGTGGAGTTCGAGGGCGTGTCCACGGCGGACATCGCCCCCTGAGCGCCGCGCCTCCGTGATGAAGAAGTGACGTACCGTCCAAGTGGTTGCCACACGGCCTGAGCAGGATGCGCCCGCGCTCGCGCGTCCCCGTGCCGGCGACCACTCTTGGAGGGAGTACTTCATGTCTTCTCGTCTCTTGGGGCTCGCCACCAGCGCGATGCTCCTGGGCAGCACCGTGGCCGTCGTCGGCTGCGAGGGTGAGCAGGGTGCCTCGGGCACGCAGGGCCCGGCCGGTCAGGATGGCACCCCGGGCCAGGACGGTCAGGATGGGCAGCCCGGCACGCAGGGGCCTCCGGGCCCCGCGGGTCCCGGCACGCAGGGGCAGCCGGGTCCGGGCGCCATCACCCGCGCTCCCGGGGTGGAGGCGGGCACGCCGCTGTCCTCGGTCATTGCCATCACCTTCCGCGGCGACCTGGGCACGGGCGCCTCCAACCTGGCCGAGTACGTGAAGTTGCGCGTGGACCAGGTGGTCACCAACCAGCTGCCCACGCCCATGGTGTTCCCGCTGCCGTCGTCCTCCACGGACACGGTGCGTACGGTGCCCGGCCTGTTCTCCAGCACGGTCATCAAGTGGATGGACCCCGTCACCTTCAGCAAGACGGGGGCGCGCTTCGGCGCCAACGTGGACTACATCGCCTTCTTCGGAGACGGCTGGTCGGCCAACGGCAACGCGCCCCAGTTCACCGGCAAGGGCTCGGCGGGGTGGATGTGGATCAACCACGAGTACATCTCCGGCACGAAGCCGCGCACGGGCACGGCCCCCATCGGCCAGCACCTGGACTTCGCGAAGTTCCTCCGCAACACGGGCGTGCTGTCCAACACCGTGACGGACGGCACCACGTGGCAGGCCGACGCGCTCATCACCTACAACAAGGAGTGGAAGAAGCAGGTGGGCGGCTCGTGGATTCGCGTGGTGCAGGACCCGGCCACCGGCGAGTGGGCCGTGGACCGGAGCGCGGCCAACCTGCGCTACGACGCCACCAGCTCCACGCTGGCGAAGGTGGTGGGCCTGTCCCTGTCCGGCACCGAGCGCGATGACGCCGGCAACCCGCTGGCGGCGGGGGTGGTGCCCGGCACCCACTCCAACTGCTCCGGCGGTCAGACGCCGTGGGGCACCATCTTCACGGGCGAGGAGAACACCCAGGGCGCCTATGGCGACCCGGAGCTCGCGCTCTGGGATGGCAACACCTGGAAGGTGAATGCCCCGGGCTTCGCGGCGGGCGCGCCGCTGGACCCGAACTTCTCCGCTCCCACGTCCGGCGACTTCATCAGCTCCGACGCCAACTCCAGCCACCTCAAGGACGGGTACGGCTACCTGACGGAGATCGACCCGGGCCAGCCGGCGGACCTCTGGTACGACAAGGACGCGACGAAGCAGGGCGCGGGCCACCGCAAGCTGGGCGGCATGGGCCGGGCGCACTGGGAGAACGCCACCTTCGTGGTGGATGCGAACTGGAAGCTGCTGGCGGGCCAGCCCATCGTCATGTACGGCGGCGACGACCGGCGCGGTGGCCGCATCTTCAAGTTCGTCACCAGCGGCAACTACACCGAGGGCATGACGAAGAAGCAGATCCGCGACCTGCTGGAGACGGGCAAGCTCTACGCCGCGCACTTCGCGGGCCTGAACAACAGCACGGGTGACACGCTGGTGGGCGGTGCCATCCCCACCGAGCAGGCTCCCGGCCAGGGCCGCTGGGTGGAGCTGAGCGTGGACAGCGCGGACGTGGCGCCCAACGCGGAGGCCTATGGCCAGCCCACGCTGACGGTGGGCGCCGCGCTGCGGGATGCCAACTACAACGCCATCGGCGGCTTCGTGAACGACGACCAGATTCGCAAGCTGCTCTGGACCGCCGCCAACAAGGTGGGGGTGATGGAGCTCAACCGTCCCGAGGACCTGGAGTGGAACCCGAAGGACCCGAGCGGCACGCCGCTGCTGTACGTGGCCTTCACCGAGCACGGCGACGTCACCGCGCTGGACCAGCAGGGCCGCATCGCCGTCGCCCAGCGCAACGGCGAGGGTGTCTGGGTGATCAAGGACCGCGCCGCGGCGGATGCGCGCCCCACGGACCGGGTGGGCTCCATCTTCGCCCTCCGGGAGTCCAACACCGCCGCGCCGGCGGGCTCGAAGACCTTCGCGTACTTCCGCGTGTGGAAGGGCGAGACGGCCTCGCTCAGCGCGACGCCGGAGTACTCGGCGGCCAAGCCGGACAACCTCGCCATCGACCGTGACGGCGGCGTGTGGTTCGGCACCGACGGCAACTTCAACGCGAACAAGGTGTCCGACAGCGTCTACTACCTGAACCAGAGCCCGGCCCACCGCGGCAACGAGTACTTCCGCCGGGCGTTCCGCGTCCTCTCCGTCCCGAGCGACGCCGAGGCCACCGGACCCGCGTTCAGCCCGGACATGAAGACCCTGTTCGTCAGCGTCCAGCACCCGGGCGAGGACAACTACAGCGTCTGGCCGTAGTCGCAGGCCCACTCAGTCCCGGAGGTGGAATCGGATGTCCGCGGTGTCGAAGGGAGGAGTGCGAGGGGCCCTCATCGGGCTCCTCGCGCTGGGAGTCGTGTTCTCCGCCGTCGGCGTGTGGGGGGCCATTGGCCGTCCGCCACCGGAGCCTCCCGAAGCGGAGCCTCTCTTCGACCCGCTCGCGCAGGCACTGGCGAGCGGTGGCCGCGTGGCCAACCGCGAGGCTCCCATTCCGTCCATGTGCTACACGAAGACGGAGGGCGTCTCGAACCCGTGCTGGACGTGCCACACGGGCGGCGTGGGCGCCAACGTCATGGGCGACGAGGGGCTGCAGGCCGAGTACGCCTTCAGCGACGTGGGCCTGACGAACCAGTGGACGAACCTCTTCACGGACCGCTCGGCCGCCATGGCGGACATCTCCGACGCGGAGGTCCTGGAGTACATCCGGCAGGACAACTACACGCCGCTGCGGGCCGCGCTGACGGGGCGGACGGGCGGGTACAAGGGCTGGGTGCCGGACCTGGACCTGGCCCGGGGCTTCGACGAAGACGGCTTCGCCCGCGACGGCAGCGGGTGGCGGGCGGTGCGCTACAAGCCCTTCCTGGGCACCTTCTGGCCCACCAATGGCAGCACCGACGACGTCTTCATCCGCCTGCCGGAGGCCTTCCGGCGGGACTCGGAGGGGCGGCCGTCACGTGAGGTGTACCGGCTCAACCTCTCCATCCTCGAGGCGGCGATGACGGTGGACCCGGGGCTCACGGACGTGAGCGGTGCGCGGCGCCGGGTAGAGCCCGTGGACGAGCGCGCGGGCGGGGTGGACCTGGACGGTGACGGGGCGCTCGAGGCGGCGGTGGAGCAGGTGCGTGGGCTGCCCGCACACTACGTGGGCGGCGCGGCGCAGGTGGCCGTGCGCCGGTACTTCTATCCGCTCGGTACGGAGTTCCTGCACACCGTGCGGTACGTGGACCCGGACGCGCCCGCGCTGCTGTCCACGCGGATGAAGGAGGTCCGCTACTCGCGCAAGGACGAGGAGCACGAGGACGACCGCGTGACGGGCTTCTACGCGGAGGAGCGGGAGAAGAAGCTGCAGGGGCGCCTGCCCGTCTTCCCCGGCAACCCCGAGCTGGGGCTCATCAACGACTTCGGCTGGCGCCTGCAGGGCTTCATCGAGGACGCGCGCGGGCGGCTGCGCGTGCAGACGATGGAGGAGCATGCGTTCTGCATGGGCTGCCACACGAACCTGGGCGTGACGGTGGACCAGACCTTCGCCTTCCCGCGCAAGGTGCCGGGCCGGGAAGGGTGGCGGCCGCAGGACCTGCGAGGCATTCCCGACGTGCCGCAGGCCGGCCACGCGAAGCCCGAGGTGCTGACGTACTTCGAGCGCGTGAAGGGCGGCGACGAGTTCCGCGCGAACCAGGAGCTGCTGTCGCGTTTCTTCAAGGGCGGGGCGGTCGACGAGGCGACCGTGCGCCGGGCGGCGAAGGGTGGAGACAAGGACCTGGCGTGGCTCGTGACGCCGTCACGCGAGCGGGCGCTGGAGTTGAGCCGAGCCTATCTGGCGCTGGTGCGCGAGCAGGGCTTCGCGAAGGGAAGGGACACGCTGCTCGCGCCACCGGAGAACGTGCTGCCGCAGGTGGAGAACGGGTCCACGGGACTCGAAGACGCGGGGCTCATCTTCGAGGATGGCCGGCTGCACCTGGCATGGGAGTAGGCGTGAGGGGTTCGCATGGCCGGCGAAAGCTACCAGCCCGGCTTGCGACCACCGTGCGACCTCCCCCGCTGTACTCCCCACCTCCGGCACTCAGCGCGCGGGCCGGCCGCGCCAGTGCCCTCCGCCCGGTCCTCAGGCGTTGTAGTGGCTGACCAGCTCCGACACCTTCACGGAGAGGTCCTTCAAGGCGCTGGCGGCCTTCTGGGTGGAGGCGACACGGGGCGTGGTCTCCACCATCATCGCGTCCAGGCTCTTGAGCGCGGTGAAGATTTCATTCACCCCCGTGCTCTGCTGGCTCACCGCCGCGGCAATCTGCCTCACGCCCGACGTGCTCTCCGTGAGGATGCTGGAGAGCTCCCGGAGCTTGTCGCCGGACACCGCCACCTGGGACAGCCCCACCTGCAGCCGGACCGAGCCGTTCTCCGAGCTCTTCACGGCCTGCGCCACGGTGTCCGACACCTCCGCGAGGATGGCGGTGACCCGGTGCGTCTCGCGCATGGACTGGTCCGCCAGCGCCCGAATCTCCCGGGCGACGACGCCGAAGCTCCGGCCCGACTCTCCCGCCCGGGCCGCCTCGATGGCGGCGTTGATGGCCAGCATGTTGGACTGGGCCCCCAGCTCCCGCACCGTCTCCGCGATGCCGTGAATCTGCGCGGTCCGCTTTCCGAGCTGCGTCACCATCTCCGCCATCTGCTGGACGACCCCCTGGATGTCGTTGAGGCCCCCCATGGTCTTCTGCAGGGCGTCCTCGCCAGTGCGGACCACCTCGTCCGCGCGCACCGCCACCTCGAGAATGGAGTTCGCGCGCCCGGAGGCCATCATCGAGGTCTGGTTGATTTCGTCGATGGTGACCCGCGTCTGCTGCAGCGCCGCGGCCTGACGGTGGATCATCGCGCTCTGCTCGGAGGTGTCCGCATCGAGCCGGCTCGCCGACTCCGTCAGCACCCCCACCGACCCGCGGAGGCTCGACTGGAACTGCCGCAGCTTCTCCACCATCATCGCGAACGAGCGCGCCAGCTGCCCCAGCTCGTCCCGGGAGTTCACCGTCACGACCTGCGCCAGGTCATTGGACTCGACGATGCGGCCGGTGACGTGGGCCAGGTGCCGCAAGGGCCGCAGCAGCATGAGGTTGTAGGCCACGTAGCTCAGCAGCACGCCCACGAGCAGGACGAGGCCCGCCCACAGCATGAGGGCCCGCCGCAGCGAGGTGACCTCCGTCGAGATGGCGTCGAGGTCCATGCCGACGTGCACGGTGCCCAGCGCGCCGCCGGAGATGGGCGCCGCCACGTCGATGGCGCGGATGGGGTCGCCGTAGGCCGTGAACTCCAGGCCGGGGTTCACCTTCACGCGCGCGCCAGCCGACAGCTCGCCCATCTCCAACGGGTTGTGTTGCTCGATGCCGGTGGGAAAGGTGGGGACGAAGGTGTGCGCGACGATGGTCCCGTCGGACTCCTGGATGTAGATGTAGCGCACATGGGCAAGCGTCTGTCCGGAGTCGATGGCGCTCTGGAGCAGGGCGATGTTGCCGCCCGCGCTCTGCTCGGCGGCCGACGCCAGCGACAGCGCGAGCGCCTCTCCGTTGGCGGTGAACGCGCCGCGCATCGTCGCGGTCATGCGGGTGGACGCCTGGAGCATGAGCGTGGCGCAGACCAGCAGCGTCACGCCGGCGCTGATGAGCATGAGCTTGGCGGCGAGGCCGAACCGCAGCGACAGCGGGTCCCACCGGCCCGTGAGACGCCTTCCCGGGGCGCTCATCGCAGCACCGTCCCGGGTGCGGACGTCGTCCGCCAGCCCTCGGCCGTGACATAGGTGAACCAGACCTTGCTCAGCACCTGGTGCCGGGTGGGCGACAGCTCCCCGACGGCGCGCAGCCCCAGGTCGAACTTGCCCATCGACTCGGCGGCGGCGTGGAACCGCTGGCGGGTCAGCTCCGGGCCCGTCTTCTCCAGGACGGCCAGCATCGCCCGGGCGCTGATGTAGCCCTCCAGGGAGCCGAAGCTGTAGAGCGATGCAGGGGTGTAGCCACCGCCCAGGC
Organism: Pyxidicoccus xibeiensis; assembly: GCF_024198175.1. NCBI lineage: Bacteria > Pseudomonadati > Myxococcota > Myxococcia > Myxococcales > Myxococcaceae > Pyxidicoccus > Pyxidicoccus xibeiensis. Next base: position 491,640 of record NZ_JAJVKV010000006.1, on the reverse strand, counting down.
CCGGGGGCGCCGTGGGCCGGTGGCGCTCCATGGCGGCCCGGTACTGCTGGACGAGGTCGAGGTCCGTGTCGTCATAGGACGGGACGACCTGGGTGAAGATGAGGTTGCCCAGCAGCGGCTTGCTCACCCGCTGCTCCTCGGCGCGCAGCAGGGAGACGAGGGCGTCGGCGCCCACCACCGAGGGGCTGTGGATGGGAAGGTCCCAGCCGGCCAGTCGCGCGTCGCGAATCAGCGCGGCACAGGCCTGGGCGGTGCCGATGGCGATGATGGCGTCCGTCTTCCCCGCGCGCAGGACCTCGAGCTGCGGCTGGGTGCTGACGGTGAAGTCCTGCCCCTTCCGGTAGGTGGCATCCGCCGCGGGCTTGAGGCCGTAGTCCTGGAGCGCTCGAAGGATGGCATCCCGGCCAATGGCGCCGAATGCGTCGTTCTGGACGAACAGGCCGATGCGGCGGCGCCCCAGGGCGATGAAGGCATCCACGATGGCGCGAATCTCCTGGCGGTAGGAGGCCCGGACGTTGAACACGGCCGGCTCCCACGGCGGCTCGCGCTGGGGCTGCGCGCCGGATGACGGCGCGAAGTAGAAGGCCTGCTCCCGTTGGAAGGCACGCAGCAGCACGGGCAGGACCTTCATCAGCGTGGCGTCGCCTACGCCGCCGAAGAGGGCGAAGACCTGCTGCTCCTTCAGCAGCCGCAGGGCAGCCGGGGCCGCCTGCTCGGGATTGAGCGCGTCGTCGGCGGCGACGATGCGGACCTTGCGGCCGTGGACGCCGCCCGCGGCGTTCGCCTCCGCGAAGGCCGCCGAGGCCCCGCGCCACATCTCCACGCCGAGGCCCGCGGACGGGCCGCTGAAGGCAGCGGGCTGTCCGAGCACCACCTCCGTCGGACTCACTCCTGGCTCGGCCAGGACCGCCCCGGCGCACGTCAGGGCTCCCAGCAACAGCCAGGGGGCCAACCCGCGTAGGCGCTTCACGTCGCGTCGTGGACTCATGCCCAGCTCCGATTCATGTGATGAAGCCACGGGCCTACAGGTGGTACTGGGCGACGAGCGACAGCCGCAGGGCGTTTGCCTCGGCACGCACCGGAGCGGGGGTTCCGGCGGGGGGGGCATACCGGGTCTGCGCGTACTGGCCCTCCAGCCCCAGGATGAACTTCGGCATCACCTCGTAGGAGGTGGTGGCGCCCAGGGTCAGGTTGCGCGCTATCGGAATGGCAACCCCCTCCACGCGGTCCTCGGGGTCATCCACCGCCGCATAGGCAGACACCTTGGCCTGGTGTCCCAGCGACATCGCGACGTCCAGCCAGCCCCCGCGCGAGCGGAGCTGCCGCAGCTCGCCCGAGGCATCGATGACGGCGAGCTGACCGATACCGGCGCTGTAGCCGCCGGAGGCCGCGTACCAGAGCTTGCCGGACAGCGTCAGGGGGGCCAGGGGAATGGAGAAGTCGAGCGTGGCCAGCGCCATGCCGACCGGTGAGTCGAAGGCCGCCCCCGCGTCAGCGCCCGGCGTGGGCGAGAAGTAGACCCGCGTCTTCCCCAGCGCCGCGGCCACCGCGACGAACCCGGTCTGCCTCACGGTGACGCCCAGGCGGGCCTGGTAGATGGGGGAGGCATTGTCACCCGGCGAGGCCGAGCCGGCGAGGGCCGGGTCGACGACGATGGTGGCCGAGCCGTTCCTGGCATTGTTGAGGAACACCCCGGCCGAGGCCTCCAGCGGCCCCACCTTGCGAGACAGGGTCACCTGCGGAAGGCGGTTGTGCGGGTTGCCCTGGAGGAAGAGGCCGTCGAGGTTGAAGCTGGTGGGGAAGTGCTGCCCGATGAGGGTCCACGACTGTCCCAGCCGGATGCTGCCCAGCGCCGTCTCCAGCTCCGCGTAGGCATGCCGGATGCGAGGGGAGAAGGGGCCCTCGCCGCCCAGGAAGTCCAGCTCGAGCAGTCCGCGGCCGACGACCGCGTCGCCGTGGGACTCCAGGCCGACGTTGAGCCGGGTGCCCGCCGCGTCGAAGAAGAGGACGTCCTCCGTGCCTCCGGAGCCCACCTGGTGGAGGTAGGGCCGGCTCGCGCCGCGGTTCGTGTCGTAGCTCATCGTTCCGGTGAGGAACCCGCCGAACGTCAGCTTCAGGCGGGAGGCTTCCGGGACGAGGGGTGCGGCTTCGGGCTCGGGTGCGCTCTCGGAAGGGGGAGCGGACGGCACGCTGGCGGGGGCGGAGGAACCGGTGGGGGGCGGCTCCTCGGCCCATGCCGAAGGGGAGGTCAGGGCGAGCCCGAGCAGGGCCGCGCCACGGAGGGCCCGGGGGAGGGAGGGGGACGTCATGGTCATGGACGGGGCGTGGGGGGGGCGCGCGAGGTCCATCACTTGATGGTGGTGAAGCCCGCCTTCACGGCCGCCTGATGCTGCTGACGGACGTCGTTGTAGTTGCTGTCGTCCACCTCGACGAAGCGGTCGACCAGCGCGTCATCGAGGATGCGGCGCCCGTCCGGGTCCTTGTGCATCGTGACGAGGGCATCCTTGATGCGCTGGCGCAGCTCCGCGGGCGCCTTGCCCGACACGACCACCGGGGGAATGCCCGCGGGCCCGAGCGAGTCGATGACCGACACCTCGCTGGCCCACCCGTTGCCGGTCTCCCGGTCGAAGTCGAGGACCAGGCTGTCCACGAAGCTCGCATCCGCCTTGCCGGTGGCCACCATGCGGATGGACTCCTCATGGGAGCCGGAGCGCACGAGCTTGCCGAAGAAGCCCTGCGTCTGCCCGAGCTTCAGCAGCTTGTAGCGGGGCATGTTGTAGCCCGAGTTGGAGGCCTCCTCGTTGTAGACGAAGGTCGCGCCGCGCAGGTCCTCCAGCTTCTTGAACTTGCTGTCCTTGCGGACGATGAGGTCGGAGAAGTACTTGGGCTTGTTGCCGTAGCGCGCGTGCTTCATCACCGGCGCGGCGACGAGGTGCACGGCGGCCTTGTTGGCGTCGTGCTTGAGGACGTAGGGCAGGCCGCAGACGAAGGCGACCTCGACGGTGCCCGCGTCGAGCATCTTGTCCACGGCGCCATAGGACTGGCCGGTGACGAAGCTGAACTCCGTGCCGAGCTTCTTGCTGAGATACGTGGCGATGCGCCCGTAGACGGGCATGCCACTCTCCGACACGAACGCGGCGGTCATCGCCATCCGCACCGTCTTGGCTTTCGCGGCGGGAGCACTGCTGGCGGCCGGGGGCTGCGCGTGGGCCGTCAGGCTCGCCACGGAGGGCCCGAAGGCCAGGAGCATCGCGGCCACGCGGGCAAGGGGGTAGCGGCGCTTCGAGAAGCGGGAGGGGGCAGACACGGGCGTCATGGGGGGAGCTCGGTACTCTGGGGTGTGGGTCAACCCGCACCAGCCCGAAGTGGGTGGAGGTGTGGCTGAGGGGGACAGAGGCCCCTGTCGAGGCCCCTGTCGTGTCACTTTCGTGACGAAACCAGACTAGAGCAAATGTGACGCCACCGTTAAGATTGTAAGATTTCAGTCGCTTGGAAGGCTGGACGGTGGGTTCAAGTGGACCATTGGTCGCGATCAACCCGGGTTCCGAAGGACGCGCCCGGCTTCTGGGAACTGCTGGAGGACGCCTGGCTGCCCTGGTGATGAGCCGCATTCATCGCGAGGACTCCGTCGACTGGAAGCGGTCCGTGGGCAGCACGGCCTCTCCCGCCGCCGGGAAGAGGCGGCGCTTGAGCCAGAGCGACAGGTAGACGAGGGCGATGAGCGCGGGCACTTCGATGAGTGGCCCCACCACTCCGGCAAGCGCCTCACCGGAGGCCATGCCGAAGACGCCCACCGCCACCGCGATGGCCAGCTCGAAGTTGTTGCCCGCCGCCGTGAAGGACAGCGACGCCGTCTCCTCGTAGCTGAAGCCCAGCTTGCGCGAGAGGAAGAACGCGCTGGTGAACATGATGACGAAGTAGACGACCAGCGGGAGGGAGATGCGCACCACGTCGAGCGGCAGGCGGGTGATCTTCTCCCCCTGCATCGCGAACATCAGGACGATGGTGTAGAGCAGGCCGATGAGCGCGGTGGGGCCCAGGCGCGGCAGGAAGCGCTGCTCGTACCACGCCTCTCCCTTGAGCCGCGTGAGGACGATGCGCGTCAGCGCCCCGGCCACCAGGGGGACGCCCAGGAAGATGAGCACGCTCCTGGCGATGCTCCACATGGACACGTCGAACGCGGTGACATCCGCGCCCAGCCAGCCCGGAATGACGGTGAGGAAGAGCCAGCCGAGCACCGAGTAGAAGAGAATCTGGAAGACGGAGTTGAGGGCCACCAGCACGGCGGCCACCTCGTTGCTGCCGCACGCCAGCATGTTCCAGATGAGGACCATGGCGATGCAGCGCGCCAGTCCGATGAGCACCAGCCCGTTGCGGTAGTGCGGAAGGTCCGGCAGGAAGAGCCAGGCCAGGGCGAACATCAGCACCGGCCCCACCACCCAGTTGAGCACCAGCGAGGTGGTGAAGAGCTTGCCGCGCGTGCGCAGCCGGCCCAGCTCGCCATAGCGCACCTTCGCGAGCACCGGGTACATCATCCACAAGAGGCCGATGGCGATGGGCAGCGACACGGTGTCCAGCTTCACCGTGTCCAGCCGGGCGCCGAGGTCCGGGAAGGCGCGGCCCAGGCCGATTCCCAGGCCCATGGCGGCGAAAATCCACACCGGCAGGAACCGGTCGATGAGGGAAAGCTTCTTGACGATGCTGTTAGAGGCCGTGGTGGCGGTCATGGGAGGTTCCCGGGGGCTACTTACAGGCGTTGGGGCCGCGGCTCTCGAGCAGGCGCTCGACATCCGCGCGAAGCACGTCCCGCTTGGAGAAGGCACTCACGAGCGTCTTGAGCTGTGCCTTGCACACCTCGTCCAGCTGAGGGGCCAGTCGGTAATAGACCCAGCTCCCGTCACGCCGGGCCTCGACGATGCCAGCGTTCTTCAGCACTCCGAGCTGCCGGGAGGTGTTGGACTGGGTCAGCCCGAGCGCGGATTCAAAGTGGCAGACGCACAGCTCCCCATGACTGAGGAGCGCGACGATACGAAGGCGCGTCTCGTCCCCCAGTGCCTTGAAGAGTCGAGAGGCGGAGCGGACGTCCAGGGATTCAATCGCGGCGGACATGGCGATATTACAATATTCAAATGTCCAGTTGCCGCAACGAGGGGTTTTGCAAACTTCCCATGACAGCGCGCCATCCCCCGGCGCAACTCCCGGGGACGGGCACCGCGAACTCCTACGGCAGTTCACTTGATGTACCACCCAGTATTGGATCCGCTTCTACAGCGACGCGCGACACACGAATCTGGTCGGAGAGCGCAGGTGCCTGTGCGGCTCCAGCCCGGCTTGCTGGGGAACCATTCGCACGATGTACACGGAGGATGTCATCCCGTACGAGGTCTGCTCCTGAGGCGAAACCTTCGTCTGGCAATGGCCTCTCCCACTGCGTATTCCGGCGCGGTGTGATGGACTGCTTCCGAGGCGCCGACTAGCGAGTGGGCAGCTCGCGGAAGGTGATGCCTTCCAACTCCAGGCGCTGCACGGCGTCCATGAGGCGCTCGGTGCCGATGAGCATCGGAGCGAAGTTGCCCACGCGGAACAGGTCACTGTCTGTGGGAAGGGATGCCGCTTCGAGGATGGGCTCGTCCGGACGAGAGAAGCCGTGCCGCCCACAGGTGGTGCATGGTGGCGGCACATCCTGCGGAATGCAGTCCGGGTGCAGGCGGCTGCGCGGCTCGATTTGTAGTTCTAGAAGCTCTGGCGGGTCCTTCTTCCGGAACCGCAAGGCTGTCGGGCAGGGCAATAAGCCCCGTACACCTGCTGTCTGGAGCCGCTCCACCGCATCCCGCTGAATGAGCAGAGTGATCTGGCCTGGCGACCATGCAATAGGGCCAAACTTCCCAGAAGCAGTGCCCTCCAGCAGCCCAAAGTCAGTACCAGGTGGCAGCTCGGCATTGGGAGGAGCCAGGGGGCGCACCAGCTCGCGCAGGCGCGCGAACTCCGTGAAGGACTCGGGCCTGGGTATCTTGAACTCGCCGCGCTCTGGCAATTGCGACAGGTCGACGCATGGGTACTCGTGGCCTACGTCGCTCCATGTAGCACCGCACGCGTGGCACCGTGCGCCGGGGAGCCCCCACCTGTGCGACGCCTCAATGTAGCCACCGTATTTTGCTGCGACCACCTCGTCTTCCTGCATCCAGAAGAATCGGGTCATCACGTCCTCATGTCCCGGGGCGAGAATAGTAGGGCTGAACGGGGCCGTCCGTGAGCTGGAAGCGATAGATGAGTTCTCCCGCGTGCTTGTAGATCTCCTCTGGCGTAGCCCTGGGATTCAGGCGCTTGAAGTCGAGCCAGGATCGGTTCCATGGTCCTCCGTTCCCTCCCTCGCGGTGAATCCGTTGATGAACTTCGAATGGAAGGGGCATGGTGAAATCGTGGATTCTGACGCCTTGCTTTTCGAACCACCTCGCCAGTTCCTCCTGCTGGGGAAAGATGTGGTGCTTCTCCCATCTGCCGGGCGGGAGCTGGCGTGAAGGCGGGATGATCTGCTCGGGCGCGCCGTTCCAGTTGGGGAAGACCATGACAGCGCCACCGGGCAGCTTCCCCGCGCCGCCCCAGTTCCTCCGGGGCCGCCCTCCTGGTGCCGCAGGCGTCGGAGGCCCCACCGAGGGCGGGAAGCGCGCCAGTTCGACCTCACCGGGCATGTCCTCGCACCGGTAGAAGCCGCAGGCGTCACCGAGGCACAGGAGGGTGACGCACTGGTCCGCCCCGGGGTCTTCGCATTCCGTCTCTGCCGACACCCGTGGCGTGACGGTGGCGCAGCCCGACCAGGACACGGCAAGCCACAAGAGCAGGAGCGCGTGAAGGCTTCGCATGGGCGCGAAACCTACCAGCCCGAGCCCTCTGCTCCCTTACCGCGTCCCGCGCCGCTCCAGCAACTCCGTGGCGCGGAGGATGACCTGCTTCATCGTCACCGTGCCCAGGAAGACGCCCTGCGCATCCGTCACCACCACGGGCTCGTAGAGCCACTCCGGCGGGCGCTTCATGGCCAGCCGCGCCAGCGTGGTGATGGCCATGCGGTCCTCCACCACCAGCGGGCGGTCGTTCATCGACGGCGCGTGCCGCCGCGTCACCAGCGCCGACGGCCGCTCACCCTCCAGCAGCACCACATGGTCCAGCGCGGGCGTGTCGTGGAAGAGCCGGCGCACGTCCTCCGCCGACATGCCCGCGTCACCGCAGGTGCGGCGGATGATCATGCTCCCCACCGTCTCGTCGTCCTCGCCCGTGCCCTCGCGGAAGTCCAGCGCGCGCATCGCCTGGTGGCGCCGCGCCTGGAACTCCCCGTTGGGAATCACGGGCGACGGAGCGGGGCGGGCCACCAGGTAGCCCTGCACGTAGCGGATGCCCAGCCGCAGCAGCACCGCCAGCTCGTCCCACGTCTCCACGCCCTCCGCGATGAGGATGGCGTCCACGCTGGAGGCGAACGCCACCAGCGACTTCACCAGGTGCTGCTGGTAGCTGTACCGGTGGATGTCGCGCACCAGCGCCTGGTCCAGCTTGATGAACTGCGGCGCGCTGTGCACCAGCGTCACCAGCCCCGAGTGCCCCGCGCCGAAGTCGTCCAGCGCAATCCCGAAGCCCTCCGCCGCGCGCTGCCGCGTCAGCCGCTGAATCAGCTCGATGTCGTCGAACGCCGCCTTCTCCGTGATTTCCAGCACCAGGTGCTTCGGGTTCAGCCCGTAGCGCGCCAGCAGCTCAATCGTGGAGCCGTCCCCGAAGCGCGGGTCGCTCAGCACGTCCGGGCTGACGTTGAAGAAGAAGGGCGCGCGCCGCTGCTCGTCCGGCAGCGTGGAGATGCACCGCAGCGCCGCCGTCCAGCACGCGCGCTCCAGCTCCCACGTGAAGCCCTTCGCCCGCGCATGCGTGAAGAGCACCTGCGGCTCCCGCCACTCGCCTGGCCCTCGTGACAGCACCTCGTGGCCGATGACCTCGCCGTGCAGGAGGTCCACGATGGGCTGGAACACGGACGTGACGCTCGGCTCGTCACCGTTCCACAGCCAGGCGGGGGCCGGCGTGGAGGAGGAGGGGGGGCTCATGTGGGGAAATTGTAGCTGAACCGTCCCACGGCTTCAGGCCACCCCCGTGAGATTCTCCTGACGGCCCGGCAACGGAGGCCCCTCCGCCCCTCGTCGGGCGGGCGTACAGCCCCGTCAGGACTCACGAATCCGGGAAGATTCCCCCACTGGCGCCGCACCCTCCCCGGCCGGGACTTCCTGGATGGCCTGAACAGTGTGGGCGGAATCAGAGGGGGCAGGGGCCGCGACGCCCGGCGTCACGGACAGCGCGGCCTGGGTGGCGACGGCGTCCAGCGACTGGCCCTCCTCCCACTGGACGGAGGACAGCGAGCGGAAGCGGCGCGCCAGCGCGGACAGCTCCGCGGCCTTGAGCTGGGCCTGGCCGCTGCGCAGCGACAGCAGCGCCACGCGCGCCCGCTCCAGCAGCGCCACCTCGGCCCGGAGCCGCGCGAGGATGCGCTCCCGCCGCTGCTTCAGCTCGCCCAGGTGCTGCACCTCTTCCCCCAGCGAGGCCGCGGCCAGCTCGAGCTGCCGGCGCGCCACCGCGTCCGTGCTGGCGCGGGCGCTGCGCTCCAGGTCCTCGCGCTCGGCCTGGAGCTCCGCCTGCGCGCGCTCCTCCAACTGCGCCTCCACGCCGGCCCACTCCGAGGCCAGCTCCACCGCGTCGCGCGTGATGCGCGCCAGCGTGCGGGCCAGCTCCTCGCGCGCGGGCTCCCGGGGCAGCAGCGCCAGCGACTGGCCGCATTGCCGGTAGAGCGTCAGCGCCCGCTCCGACTGCGTCCGGAAGTCACCGGAGAGCCGGGGCAGCAGCTCCTCGGCGCGCGCCTCCACCGGGTCCGCGGACAGCGCCAGGTGCGCGGCCACGGCGCTGAGCCCCACGAAGAGGCCGAGGATGCCCCCCGACACCCCCGCCCCCAGCAGGGCCGGCGTGGCCAGGTCCGCCAGCCGCACGGTGAAGACGCGCGCCACCTCCACGCCCGCCAGCGTCAGCCCCGCCCCCAGCGCGGCCCCCAGCCCGAAGTGGACGAGGGTGGGGCGCGCGTCCGCCACCTGTCCCTTCTCCCCCCGCTCGCTGAGCCGCGCGCGCACCAGCAGCGCCCCCGCCGCCGCCGCGCTGCACGCCACCGTCCACGCCGGCGCCATGCCCAGCGCATACGGCAGCGCGGTGAGCAGCACCCCCAGGCCCCCCAGGAGGATGCGGTCCCACTTGTCTCCCTGCGCGCACGCCAGCACCACCGCGGCCGGCACCAGCCACGCCAGCGGCAGCGGCAGGCCCAAACGCAGGGTGGCGAGGTGGACGAGGCCCGCGCCGGCCCCCGCGGCGAGGGCGCGCGTGACGGTGCGCTCGAAGGCTTCTCGGTGGTGGAGCTGCAAGATGGTGGCGTTCATCGAGAGACCCCAGGGACATGGGCCGGGCAGGGAATTCCCCCTTTCACGCGCGGGCGAATAAAAAGGTCTTCCGCATGAAAGCCCTGCCCCTGCCCGAGACGATGCGAGCGCTGGTCCTCACCGCCTTCGACGGCCGGCCGGAGTCCCTGCGGGTGGAGACGCGGCCCGTGCCCCGGCCCACGGCGCGTCAGGTGCTGGTGCGCATGGCGGCGTCCCCCATCAACCCGTCGGACATGATGTTCATCCGCGGCATGTACGGGACGCGCAAGCCCCTGCCCATGGTGCCGGGCTTCGAGGGCAGCGGCACCGTCGTCGCCGCGGGCGGCGTCACCGGGCGCCTCATGGTGGGCCGGCGCGTCGCCTGCGCGGCCCCCGCTGACGGGGAAGGGCTGTGGTCGGAGTACGCGGTGGTGGGGCTGTCACAGTGCCTGCCGCTTCGCGCGCACATCTCCGACGAGCAGGGCTCGAGCCTCTTCGTCAACCCCTTCACCGCGTGGGTGCTCATGGAGCGCGCGCGCGCGGGCAAGCACGCCGCGCTGGCGCAGACGGCCGCGGCGAGCGCCCTGGGGCGGATGCTGGGGGTGCTGGCGCGCAAGGCCGGCATCCCCATGGTGCACGTGGTGAGCCGGCCGGAGCAGGTGGAGCTGTTGCGCAAGCTGGGCGCCGAGCACGTGCTGAGCAGCCATGAGCCGGAGTTCGAGGAGCGGCTGCGCCTGATGTGCCAGGAGCTCCAGGTTTCGCTCGCCTTCGACGCGGTGGGCGGCAGGCTCACCGGCCAGCTCTCGCAGGCGCTGGTCGACGGGGGCACCGTCATCGTCCACGGCCTGCTGTCCGAGCAGGAGTGCCGCGTCCACCCGCGCGACTTCATCTTCGGCGACAAGAAGGTGGAGGGCTTCTGGATGGAGCGCTGGGGCAAGCGGGGCTTCGGCAAGGAGAAGCTCGGCGCGGCCATGGCGGTGACGGCCATGGTGGGCCGCGAGCTGCAGACGCCGGTGCGCGCGCGCCTGCCGCTGGAGTCCGCGGGCGAGGCGGTGCGCATCGCCTCCTCCGACATGACGGCCGGCAAGGTGCTCTTCGTGCCGGGGCAGGGCAGCGCGGCGTAGCGCGGCGCTCAGGACGCCTTGTCGCGGGAGATGGGGCCCGTCTTCGCCTTCGTCACCCGCAGGTAGTCCGCGGGTGCCAGCACGAGCTGCGTGCCGCGCACGCCGGCGGACACCGCCACCACGTCGAACAGCTCCAGCGTCTCGTCGACGTAGACGGGATAGTCCTTCTTGCCGCCGATGGCGGTGCACCCGCCGCGCACGTAGCCGGTGAGCGGCTGCAGCTCCTTGAGGGGCACGGTGTCCACCTTGCGGTCGCCGCTCAGCCGGGCCAGGGCCTTCAAGTCGAGCTCCGCGTTGCCGGGCACCACCGCCATCAGCACGCCCGTGCGGTCGCCGCGCGCCACCAGCGTCTTGAAGACCTGCTCGGCGGGCATGCCCACCTTCGCGGCCACCGTCTCCGCGGACAAGTCCTCCGGGTCCACCTCGTAGTCGCGCAGCTCGTACTTCACGCCGAGCGAGTCCAGCAGCCGGGCGGCGTTCGTCTTCACGGCGTCAGACTCCCAGGGCGGTGGCCGCGGCCTTCACCCGCGCGAGCGCGTCCTCGGGCGTGGTGCCCACCGCGGACAGGTGCCCCATCTTCCGGCCCTTGCGCGCGTCCCGCTTGCCGTACAGGTGCAGCCGGACGCCGGGCATGGCCAGCACCTGCTCGAAGCGCGGGCCGCCCTCCTTCAGCCACAAGTCCCCCAGCAGGTTGACGATGGCCGCCGGGCGCACCACCTCCACCGAGCCCAGGGGCAGGTTGCACGCCGCGCGCACCGCCTGCTCGAACTGGGACGTGAGGCACGCGACTTCGGTGGAGTGGAAGCTGTTGTGCGGCCGCGGCGCCAGCTCGTTGACGAGCACGCTGCCGTCGTTGAGCAGGAACAGCTCCACCACCAGCAGGCCCTCCACCTGGAGCGCCTCGGTGATGCCGCGCGCCAGCTCCGTGGCCCGCGCGGCGACGTGGGCCGGCAGCGGGCCCGGCAGCAGGGACCACGCGAGGATGCGCTCCTCGTGGTGGTTGTATGCCGGCGGGTACACCGCCACGTCCCCGTGGGGGTTGCGCGCCACCAGCACGGACAGCTCGGACTTCAGCTCCAGCGCGGCCTCCACCACCACGGAGCGCTCGCCCAGCTCCTTCCACGCGGTGGGGGCCTCGGCGGCGGACTTCACCTCCCACTGGCCTCGCCCGTCGTAGCCGCCCTCGCTGGACTTCACGAAGCAGCGGCCGCCCAGCGCCTGGATGGCCTCGGCCAGCTCGGTGACGGAGTGGGCCTCGCGCCAGGGGCCCAGCGGGAAGCCGCCCTTCGCGAGCCAGCCCTTCTGCCGGCCCCGGTGCTGCACCACGTGCAGCACGGACGCGCCGGGCCGCATGGGCGTGTGCCGGGCCACCGCCTCCAGCGTGGACAGGGCAATCTTCTCGATTTCGAGCGTCACCGTGTCACAGCCGCGCGCCAGCTCCTCGGCGGCGGCGGTGTCGGAGAAGGACGCGGTGAGGCAGCGGTCCACCACCGAGCGGGCGGGGCAGGTGGCGTCCGGGTCCAGCGCCTGCACCTGGAAGCCCAGCGTGCGCGCCGACAGCGCCATCATCCGCCCGAGCTGGCCGCCGCCGAGGATGCCAATCGTCCCGCCGGGGAGCACCACGCGCGACTTCATGAAATCTCCCGGTGGGCCAGCACCTCGTCGGTGCGCGCCTGGCGCCACGCCGCGAGCCGCTCGCGCAGCTCCGGGTACTTGAGGCAGAGGATGGCGGCGGCGTGCAGCGCGGCGTTGGCGGCGCCCGGCTTGCCGATGGCCTGCGTCCCCACGGGCACGCCCTTGGGCATCTGGACGATGGACAGCAGGGCGTCCAGCCCGCTGAGCAGCGTGGTGGGCATGGGCACGCCGATGACGGGCAGCAGCGTCTTGCTGGACACCATGCCGGGCAGGTGGGCAGCCCCTCCCGCGGCGGCGATGATGACGGACAGGCCGCGCGACTCCGCGGTGGACGCGTACTCCATCATCCAGTCCGGGGTGCGGTGGGCCGACACCACGCGGACCTCATGCGGGATTCCCAGCTCCTTGAGGATGTCGACCCCGGGCTGCAGGTACTCCAGGTCGCTCCTGCCGCCCATGATGACCCCGACCCAGGGGCTGACCGTGCTCGCCATGTGGTGTGCGCGCCTCCGTGCGCTCTCCAGCCGAAGGCGGGAGAAACGCGGAGATAGGGCGGGGGGATTCCATCGGTCAACACGGAAGGTGGGGCAGGGGCTCCATGCCCACCCACCGGGCCCCTCCCGCCCACCCGCCTGCCCCCCGGCGGAGCACCCTGGCGCAGCACTCCGGAAACCGAACCGGGCGGGCCCCGGAAGTGGAGGGCGCCGCCCGGCGGGTGCCTGCACCGTGGCTGGAGGGAGCTAGTAGGTGGAGCCCATCTTCCCGAAGCTCTTGAGGGCCTTCACCTTGCTCTTCTTCACGGCGGCGCGGGTGGCCTCCTCGCTGTCGGCGCTGTCGTACTCGTCGAGGGTGGCCTGCTGCTCGGCCATGTCGGCGGCCACCGCGGCGGCGCCGGCCACGGCGCTCGTCTCGTGGAAGAGGGCCTGGTTCTGCTGGAGGTAGCCCTTCGCCTCGTCCTTGCGGCCCTCACGCAGGGCCTCGGCGGCCCGCTGCATGTTGGCGGCGCCGCGCGCTCGCGCCGCGTACACCGTGGCCTCCTTGTCCTGCCGGGCCAGCACCTCCTCGTCGCGGTCCGTCACCACCGCGCTCAGCCAGATTCCGTTCTGCACGGCCGCGTTGCGGATGAGGTCCGTGTACGCCAGCCGCACCCCCGTCACCGGCACCGTGCGGCCCACCGTGGTGTCGGTGACGTTCAGCCGCACCACCACGCGCTCCACCTGGCCCGAGGAGAAGTCCGGCAGCGCCACCTGCACCGTGTCGCCGGACTGGGTGGCGCGGTAGCCCAGCACCTCGCCCAGCGACGTGCCCGGCGGCAGCGTGAAGTTCAGCGTCACGTGGTGCGCCACGGAGGTGGTGGCCTGCTGCAAGTCCTTCTGGAAGAGGGTGGCCAGCTGGCCCGCGTCTTCCAGGAAGCCGTACGCGCCCGCGCCGTACTCCGCGAAGCCCTGCATCAGGTCCTCGTTGAAGTCGGTGCCCACGCCGATGGCGCTCAACGTGATGCCGGCCGCGCGCAGCTCCCGGGCCTGCTGCGTCAGGCCCTCGTCGTCGGTGATGCCCTCGGTGGGCTGGCCGTCGCTCATCAGGATGAGGCGGTGGATGGTGTGGCCCCCCTGCGCGGACGTGAGCTGGAAGCGGCCGGCGGACAGGCCCGCGCTGATGTTGGTGCCGCCCTCGTCCCAGATGCCGTCGATGTACTGGAGCATCCGCTCGCGGTTGCCGGGCGTGGCCGCCAGCGACGGCAGGCTCTTCACGTCCGAGCCATAGTGGACGATGGCCAGCCGGTCCTCGTTGCGCAGGAGCGTCACCAGGTGCCGCGCCGCCTGCTTCGCCTGGGCCAGCTTGTAGCCGCTCATGGAGCCCGAGCGGTCGATGACCAGCGCCAGGTTGACGGGGCTGCGCATCGCCCCGGGCACCTCGGCCCCCGCCAGGTCCACCGTGGCGAAGACCTCGGACGTGCCCGCGGGGATGTACGGGTGCGACAGGCGGCTCGTCAGGCTGATGGAGCCGGGCGCCCCCGTCACCACGCTCGACGGGGGCGGCGGGGGCACCACGGCCGGCTCCGTCACGCGGGGAACCACCGCGGGCGGCGGGGAGCCCACGTGGGGCAGCCCCAGCACCAGGGCGGTGAGGGCGAGGCCGCCGGCCAGACTGAGGAAGAGGACCGTTCGGTTCATGGGGCAGGGCTCCTTGCGCTGGTGACGCGGGCCCTGCCTTTACGAACGAGGCGCGGAAAAAGGTCTACCCTCCGCGCTCGAAAGTGTCAGTTGCCCTGCGCGGAGGCGGGCGTCCCGGCGCAGAAGAAGGGCGAGTTGTTCTCGCCGAACGTCCGCCGGTAGAAGGCCTCGTCCGAGGAGCGCAGCGCCTCCAGGGTGTCCTGGTCCAGCAGCAGCGAGCGGCACGTCATCCGCTGGGGCAGGCCCTCCAGCACGCCGCTGGTGTCCTTCACCTCGCACGCGTTGGAGCCCTCCACGCACTCCTTGCTGCAGTAGCCCTTGGCCTCGGCGCCGCGGTTGATGATCTGCGGGCCCTCCGGGTCCTCCGGGTTCTGCATCATCTCGAAGGGCACGTCCGCGTCGCGCACGCAGACGAGGTCCTCGCACTCGATGGAGCCAAAGGAGATGACGTCCTGGTTGGGCGCCACCTCGCCCTGGAGGATGGGCCTGAACTTCTTGCCGAAGGTCACTTCCTCCTCGGCGGTCGCCTTGCGCACCAGGGTGCACTCCTTGCCAATCTCGCTGGCCACTTCACAGCCACCCAGCAGCAGCGAGGCGGACATCAGGAGGGCGGTTCGCACGGACATCTTCATGACACCTCTACAAAGGGGGGATTGGGGGGCGCGGGACCGCGGGGCCCGCACAGTGCCCGGAAGGGTAACACAGCACCCCGGAAGGCCAACGCCCCCGGTACCACAGGAGGGGGGGTGGAATTGTGAAGGAATACCGGAGGGATACAGGGTAACCAGGCTTGCGCAGGGCGGTTGATGGTTGGGAATGTGACCGATAGGATGCGGAAACCGAGAGTTGCGCAGTACCCCCCGGTGGCAGTTACGCCCCCCCTCCTCCACGGAGCCTCCGGATTTGAACCGCCCCAAGTTGCTGCTCGCCCTGTGTCTGGTGCCGACGCTGGCATCCGCGCAGAGCCAGGAAGGCATGGGACTCGACCTGACGGAAGAGTCCCCGGCCCAGACGTCCTCTGAAGAAACTCCCACCGCGCCCCCCGCCGAGGAGGCCACGCCCGCCGTGGCCGCTGCCCCGGCGGAGGCCACACCCGAGCTGGAGGCCCTGCCGCCCCTGACGGACATCACCCAGGAGGACCGGGTGAAGAGCGTGCAGCGCAAGGTCTACCGAAAGGCCGGGCGCTTCGAGCTGACGCCGCTCATCAGCATCTCGGTGAATGATCCGTTCTACTCCAAGGTGGGCGCGTCGCTGCGCGGCGCCTGGTACCTGGCGGACACGCTGGCCATCGCCGCCCGCGCCTCCGTGATGCAGGTCGTGCCGTCCGACGACGTGCGCACCGCCAAGCGGACGTTCAACAGCAAGATCTACAACTCGGTGCCCGAGTGGTCGGCCATGGGCGACGTGGAGTGGAGCCCGCTGTACGGCAAGGTGGCCTTCCTCAACTCCATCCTCCACTTCGACGGCTACCTGCTGGCGGGGGCGGGCGTGGTGCAGACGGAGACCTCGGCGCTGCCCGACCGCGGCCTCAACCCGGCCGCCGACCTGGGCCTGGGCATGCGCTTCGTGGCGAAGGACTACATCGCCGTGAACGTGGCCCTCATCAACACCTCCTATGTGGATCAGCCCCTGGGCAGCAGCAAGGGCGCCATCCAGAACGTCATGACGCTCAACGCGGGCATCTCGCTGTTCCTGCCCTTCAGCTCCACGGGGAGGGACGCGGAATGAAGCTGGCACTCCGTCTGCTCCTGGCCCTGTGCCTCGTCGCGCCCGTCCTGGGCCACGCGCAGTCCACCTCCGAGGAGGAGGAGGCCGGCGACGTGTCCGAGGTGGACAAGGACCGGCTCGGGCCGCTGCGCGAGCGCGTGCGCCCCGTCTCCGGGCACCTCTTCCTCAAGAAGGGGCGTTTCGAGTTCAGCCCGTCCGCCACGCTGTCGCTGCGCGACGCGTTCTTCAGCAAGTACATCTTCGGCGGCACGCTGACGTACCACCCGCTGGAGACGCTCGGCGTCAGCCTGCGCCTGGGCTACGCGGTGAACGCCGTGGCCGGCGCCGCGCAGATCTGCACCTTCGGTGACTCGGGTGCGGGCGACACGCGCGGCTGCGGCTCGCCCACCCTGAACCAGCTGGATGGGCAGGCCCCGGGCCAGCTCAAGCTGCTGGGTGGCGCGGACGTCCAGTGGGCGCCCATCTACGGCAAGCTGTCGCTGCTGGCGGAGAAGTTCGTCAGCTTCGACCTGTACGGCATCGCGGGCGCCTCCGTGGTGCAGTACCGCGGGCCGGAGCTGAGCACCCCCACCGGCGCGAAGAACTACCTCACCGGCGGCGGCAACGTGGGCGTCGGCGCGCGCTTCTTCTTCAACCGCTGGGTGACGCTGCGCACCGAGGTGCGTGACCTCATCTACGTGGAGAAGAGCCGCACCACCGACAGCTACCTGCGCAACCAGCTCCTGTTCGAGCTGGGCGTCTCCTTCTTCTTCCTCAACGGCTCCGAGTCATGATCCGCTCCTTCCGGCTCATCCGTGTCGCCGTCCTCGGGCTCGCGCTCGCGTGGACGGCCCCTACCTACGCCCAGAGCTTCGAGGGCCTGGACCTCGGCGCCCAGTCCAAGAAGAAGAAGAAGGGCGCCGCCAGCAAGAAGAAGAAGCCCACCCGCAAGGGCAAGGGCAAGGCGGCCACCCCCGCGGCGGCCCCCGAGGAGGACCCGACGGCCGCCACCGAGAGCCCGGCGCCCGCGCCGGCCGAGGCCGTCACCGGGAGCACGGCGCCCGCCGTGGCCGAGCAGCCCGCCGCCACCGCGCCCGCCCCGACGCCCGCCTCGCCTCCGGCGAGCGCCGGTGCCTCCAACCCCGGCCTGGGGCTGGACCTGACGAGCGACGCCAAGAAGCCGGCCGCGCCCACCATGTCCTTCGACGCGGTGGACGTCTCCGGCAAGACGGCGGACCGCCAGCGGCTGGACGTGGCCGTCAGCCTCTTCAAGAACGACGAGTACGAGAAGGCCGCCATGGCGGCGCACGAGCTCTTGGGCGACGCGAAGCTGGCGGGCCTGCACACCGAGGCGCGCTACGTCCTGGCCAAGTCGCTCTACCGCATGGGCATGTACCACTCGTCCCTGGGCGAGTTCTCCAAGCTGCTGTCGCTGGGCCCGTCCACCAAGTTCTTCAAGACGAGCCTCGAGTGGCTCTTCTTCATCAGCCGCAAGACGAAGAACGAGACGGTCATCCTCGACGAGATTGCCCGCCACGCGAACCAGGAGTTCCCTGAGAAGTACCGCAACGAGTTCCGCTACCTGCTGGCGCGCTACCACTTCGTGCGCGGCCGGGCGCTGGACCAGGTGGGCCAGCCGGCGGACGCGGACAAGAGCTTCTCGGAAGTGAAGCGCCTGGCGCTGTCCATTCCGCGCAATGACCCGTTCTACCCGCGCGCGAAGTACCTCGAGGGCCTGTCCTCCTTCCGCAACGGCAGCCGGCAGAAGGACGCGGCGGCCAAGCGCGGCAACGGGGACATGCTGGCGGCCATCGAGGCGATGAAGGAGGTCGTCCGCCTCACCCGGCCCATGGCTGGCAAGTCCGCCGAGCAGACGAAGCTGGACAAGTCGCTGCGCGAGCTGGCCTTCATGCAGCTGGCCCGCACGCACTACGGCATGCAGCAGAACCGCTTCGCCCTGTTCTACCTGGGCAAGGTGGAGCGCGGGAACACGCAGTGGCTGGAGTCCCTCTTCGAGGCCTCCTGGGCCAACTACCGCGTGGGCCAGTTCGAGCAGGCGCTGGGCAACCTGATTACGCTGTCCTCGCCCTTCTTCCGCGACGAGTACTTCCCCGAGGCGCTCATCCTGAAGGCGGTCATCTATTACGAGAACTGCCGCTACCGGGAGTCCAACCTCATCCTCCAGGACTTCGAGCGCACCTACCTGCCGGTGCACGACCAGCTGGAGTCGCTGGTGAAGAAGAACATGGACGCCGGGGAGTACTACTCGGTGCTCGCCGAGGTGCAGAAGAAGAACAAGGACGGCCTGGAGAAGAACGAGACGGACCTCATCCTGGAGCGCATCCTCCGGCTGGCCCTGACGGACCAGGACCTGCGCAAGACGAACGACTCCATCCTCGAGCTCGAGGGGGAGATGGACGCCTTCGCCAACCGGGCGGACACCTTCAAGTACTCGGACCTGAGCAAGACGCTGCTGGAGGAGCTGAAGGTGCAGCGCACCGGCCTCATCTCCAAGGCGGGCATCATGGCCAAGGGCAAGCTGGAGACGGAGCTCGTGGCGCTCAAGCAGCTCTTGGCCAACGGCCTGCGCATCAAGTTCGAGACGACGACGAAGGAGAAGGAGTTCCTCGAGGAGCAGCTCAAGGCGGGCGGCCGCACGGCCATCGTCAAGAAGTACAAGTACTCGGTGGCCGTCTCCGACGACCAGCTCTACTGGCCCTACGAGGGCGAGTACTGGCGCGACGAGCTGGGCACCTACCAGTACACGCTGACCAAGGGCTGCATCGAGCGGGACACCGCCAACCGGAACGTCCAGTCCGCCGAGGCGATGTAGCAACCGCCCAGGGGGCGAGGACTTCTCCACCCGGACGACCGCTGGGGGCGCTATCTTCCGCGCTCCCGGCGGTTTTCTTTTTTGGAAGGAAGGGGCACCTGGTGGTGAGGCGGGCGGCGTCACTGCGCGTCGTCTTCGGAATCGTCACGCTGGACCTCATCGGGTTCGGCATCCTGATTCCGCAGCTGGGCGTGTACGGAGTGAAGTTCGGCGCCTCGCCCTTCACGGTGGGGCTGCTGATCTCCGTCTATTCGTTGATGCAGCTGGTGGCGGCGCCCGTGCTGGGCCGGCTGAGTGACAGGTACGGCCGCCGGCCGGTGCTGCTGCTCAGCCAGGTGGGCTCGCTGGCGGGCTACCTGCTGTTCGCCTTCGCCCAGTCGCTGCCGCTGCTGTTCCTGGCGCGCGTCATCGACGGGGTGTCCGGGGGCAACATCGCCACCGCGCAGGCCGTCGTCGCGGACATCACCACGGCCAAGGACCGGGCCCGGGGCATGGGCATCATCGGCGCGGCCTTCGGGCTGGGCTTCGTGCTGGGGCCGGCCCTGGGAGGCTTCCTGGGGGCGTGGGGCGGCAACCTCGCCATCGGCCTGTTCGCCGCGGGGCTGGTGGCGCTCAACCTCACCTGCACCTTCCTCTTCCTCCCGGAGACGCGGCGCAAGGACGCCCCGGGCTCGGGCCATGCGCGCACGCTCAAGGGCGCCTCGCTGGCGCTGACGCTGCCGGTGGTGGGGCGCTGCCTGGTGCTGATGCTGGTGTTCACCACGGCCTTCGCGCAGATGGAGGGGACGTTCTCCGTCTTCCTGTTGACGAAGTTCCTGTCGTCCGGGCCGGTGCCGCTGAAGGAGGGCGGGCTGTTCCTCCAGGCGGCGCTGCCGGACGCGGCGGTGCTGCGCGAGGCGAGCCTGAGGGCGGGCTGGCTGTTCGCCACGGTGGGCGTGCTGTCCGCGCTGGTGCAGGGCGGGCTGGTGCGGCGGCTGGTCGGCGGGACGGACGGCAGGCCGGGGCGCGAGGCCCTGCTGGCCACGGTGGGGCTCGGCCTGACGGCGGTGGGGCTTTCACTGATGCCGGTGGCGCCGACCTACTCATGGCTCTTTCCGGTGATGGGCCTGTTGGCGGTGGGCTCGGCGCTGGTGAACCCGTGTCTGTCCGCCCTGGTATCCCTGCATGCTCCGCCGGAGCGGCAGGGGGCGGTGCTGGGGGCGTACCAGGCCTTCGGCTCGCTGGGGCGGATTGTGGGGCCGGCGCTGGGCGGGTGGCTCTTCACCCGCTTGGGGCCGGGGGCGCCGTATGGGACGGCGGCGTTGATGGTGGGGCTGGCCGGGGTGTTGGCGCTGTCCCTGGTGGCCCAGTCGAGATTGGCAGGCGCGGGGGCCGAGCAAAGGTCCTAAGATGGAGGCCATGGTGGGGACGCAGCCGCAGCCGGTGACGATTGCATTCGATGTCATGGGGACGGACCACGGCCCGGCGGAGGTGGTGCGCGGGGCGGCGATGCTGTCGCTGGAGTCCCCCCACATCCACACGCTCCTGGTGGGGGACCGCACCCTCATCGACGAGGCGCTGGCGGAGACGAAGCACAACGGCGAGCGCATCTCCGTGCAGCACGCGGCGGACTTCGTCGGTATGGACGAGAAGCCGGGCGAGGCGCTGGCGCGCAAGCCGAACGCCTCCGTCGCGGTGGCGGCGCGGCTGGTGGCCGAGGGCGAGGCCGACGCGCTGGTGTCCGCGGGCAACACGGGGGCGGGCGTGCTGGCGTGCGCGCGGCACTTCAAGCTCATCCCCGGCGTGCGCCGCGCGGCGCTGGCCACGGTGTACCCGACGCGCTCGGTGCGGGGCGCGAAGGAGGACCCGTTCTCCCTCATCCTCGACGTGGGCGCCACGGTGGAGGCCACGGCGGATGACCTGGTGACGTTCGCCGTCATGGGCTCCGCCTATGCGCGCATCATCTCCAAGAACGACCGGCCCAAGGTGGCGCTCCTGTCCAACGGCGTGGAGCCGCAGAAGGGCCCGCCCCGGGTGGTGGAGGCGCACTCGCGGCTGTCGTCGCTGGGTGACATCAACTTCATCGGCAACGTGGAGGGCATCGACATCCCGAAGGGCACCGCGGACGTCATCGTCACCGACGGCTTCACCGGCAACGTGTGCCTGAAGATGCTGGAGGGCGTGCACGACACCGTCGTGGAGCTGGCCCAGTACGCCTACAAGGAGAGCCTGCGCTGGCGCGCGGGCCTGGCCATGCTGTCCAGCGGCATCCAGCGCATCAAGGACATCACCGACTGGAACCAGTACGGCGGCGCGCCGATTCTGGGGTTCGATAAAATCTTCATCAAGGCGCACGGTCGCTCCAAGTCGCGGGCCATCGCCAACGCGGGCAAGGTGGCGGCGAAGGTGGTGGCCAACAACCTGGGGCAGGCCATCCGGGAGGGCCTGAAGAAGTGAGTCTGCCGGACCGCATCGACCCGCGTCCGCCCCGGCGCATCTACCGGTGGGACCTGGACAAGACGTACCTCCAGACGGAGTTCGACTCGCTCCGTGACCTGGTGCGCACGGCGTTCCAGAAGGCGCACCAGAAGGTGGCGGTGCCCGGGGCGAGCGCGCTCATCCGGGAGCTGTCGGAGCAGGGCGACTCGCGGCTGTGCATCGTCTCCGGCAGCCCGAAGCAGATGCGGGCGGTGCTGGAGGAGAAGCTCAAGCTGGACGGCGTGAAGTGGGACGAGTTCGTCCTCAAGGACAACGTGGGCAACCTCTTGCGCGGTCGCTTCCGGGCCCTGCGCGGGCAGGTGGGCTACAAGCTGCCGGCCATCCTGGAGAGCCGCGTGCACGCGCCGGTGGAGGCCGAGGAGGTGCTCTTCGGCGACGACGCGGAGGCGGACGCGTTCATCTACTCGCTGTTCGCGGACCTGATTGCCGGCCGCGTGGACGAGCGGGTGCTCTCTCAAGTCCTGGAGGCGGGCGGGGTGTACCCGGACGACCAGGCGCGGGTGCGCGAGGCGTGGAAGAAGATTCCGGTGTCGGACCCGGTGCGGCGCATCTTCATCCACCTGGACCGGCTGACGCCGCCCGCGCAGTTCACCGCGTACGGGCCGCGCGTGGTGCCCATCTTCAACTACTTCCAGGCCGCGCTGGTGCTGCTGGCGGACGGCCACCTGACGGCGCCGCAGGTGCTGAAGATTGCCGTGGAGATGGTGCAGACGGCGGGGCACAACATCATCACCCTGTCCAACTCCTTCCAGGACCTGCTGAGGCGCGGGCTGCCGCTGCAGCAGGCGGCGATTGCGCTGTCGCAGGCGCTGGAGGGGCCCAACAAGCTGCTGGCGGCGATGCGGCCCATGCCGGACATCCTGGCCGCGTTCAGCAAGCGGCTGGCCGCGCTGGGCACGCCGCCGCCGCCGCCGCCCGTGCAGGCGGTGGACTACGTGAAGCTCATCCACCACGCCATGCCGCGCAACAGCAAGCGCCGGACGAAGCCGGCGGAAGAGTAGGGCGGCAGGGCCCGGTGCCACGCCAGCGCGCGCACCGGACGCCTGGATGAAGCAGTGACTACGGGCAGGGGAAGAGGGCGTCGAGGGCGGCGACGGCGGCGTCCACGTCCACCGCCTCCGCGTCCGTCTTCTCCACCTCGGCCTTCAGCGCGTCCGCCCGCGCGGGGTTGATGGCCCGGGCCGCGCGGTCGAAGAAGGGGCCAATCGTGTTGATGAAGGCCAGGCGTGCCCCGTTGCCCTCGGTGTCGCCGCACGTCAGCTCCGTCAGGCGCTGGCGGAGGATGAGCGCCGTGCCGCGCAGCAGCGCCGTGTCGTACTGGTTCAGCGCGCGCTGCTGCATCGCCGTGTTCGTCGCGGTGCCAGTCTCATTGTCCAGGTTGCGCCAGCAGCGCACCGCCAGCGCCGCGTCATAGGCGCGCTCGTGCGTCTCCGGCCCCAGCGCCTTCACGTACGCCGCCAGGCCCTTGGGCACCGCGCGCTCCGTGCCACCCGTGTAGTACGCCCAGGCGCTGTCGCAGTCCTTGGGCGCTCCGCCGCAGCTCGTCACCTCGGACAGCGGGGACACGTAGAGGAACCAGAGCAGCGCCGCCTCGATTCGCGCGGCCTGCACGCGCGGCGTCTCACCCCGGGCGCCTCGCGTGAAGGCGTCGTTGATGATGGGCAGCAGCTTCGCCGGGCCCACGCACCGGTCCGGCGCCGTCTCCGGCACGCCCTGGTCCCGGCAGCGCCCACCGTTGGGTGCCGGCGGGTAGTGCACGTCCTCGCGGCGCTGCACGCGCGACGCCAGGCCCTCGGGCTGCGTGAAGAGGTCCAGCGACTCCACGAACTCCAGGTTCGTGGGCACCTTGCCGTCCTTCCACAGCTTCACGGCAAGCTGGTCGAACGCCGCCACGCGCGCCACGGTGGAGATGTTGGGGTCGATGGGCGAGTACGTGTTGGTGTCGGAGATGCACGCGGGCCACGCGTCCTCCGGGCCGTTGTTGGCCGCCGGGTCTCGGGGCCGGTAGTCCGTGGCCGCCGGCTGACAGGCGCTGACGTCCTCCGTGTAGGTGGGGTTCTCGCAGCCGGCGTCGGTGCCTCCGTCGCCGGTACCGCCGTCGCCAGGACCGGCGTCGCCAGGACCGCCGTCGGGGCTTCCGGCATCGACGCTTCCGGCGTCAGGAGTCTCCGTGGGGTCCGGGTCGGAGTCGCACGCGGTGGCGAGCAGGGCCGCCGCGGCCAGGGTCAGCAGGGTTCGCTTCATGGATGTCTTCTCCTGCGGGGGAAGGAGGCGGCGCTCGGGGGCGCTCTGTCAGAAGGGAGTGGCCTCGAGAGAGACCACGAGTCCCCGGCCCGGGCCGTTGACGCTCGAGCCGTGCGAACGGTACGCCGCGTCGGTGACGTTCTCCAGCACGGCGGCCACCACCCACCGCGTGTCGAGTCGCCAGGCTGCTCGCACTTCCGCCACCGCGTAGCCGGGTGTCCCTCCCAGCGGAATTCTCGCGTCCGAGCGGTCCGAGAGGGCCAGCCGCTTCTGCGCGCGCGCCCAGCGCAGGCCGGTGCTGGCGGAGAGGCCCGAAGGGTGTGCCCAGAGCAGCTCCACCGTGCCGTTGAGGGGCGGCACTCGCGACAGGGGGATGCGCGGCGAGTAGGGGACGGCCGGGTTGCTCGGACGCTCGGCGAGGTTGGGGCCCTCGCCCCACGTCCACGCCACCCCGGCCTGCACGGTGAAGGCCGCGGGGAGCCGCACGCGCGTGCTGCCCTCCAGGCCGTACAGCTGGCTCGCCTCGCGTGCGTTGACGAGCTGGAAGCGGGACCAGGACGCGTTGCACTGCGGGGTGGCCGGCGGGCAGTCCGCCACGTCACGCGGCCGCCGGCCGATGGCGTCCGTCAGCCGGGTGGCGAAGCCCCAGCCCTCCAGCGTGACGCGGTGGGTGCGCACGCGGGCGCCCACGTCCACCGTGGTGGCGCGCTCGGGGGAGAGCGCCGCGTTCTCGAACTGGAAGCCCGGGCCCGTCTGCTGGCGCGAGGTGAGGTCATCCAGGTTGGGCGCGCGGAAGGAGCGGTCCACGTGCGCCAGCAGCGTGAGGACGCGCGTGGCCCGCCACTCGAGGCCGGCATGGCCCACCCACGGCACCCACGTGCGGTCCACGGCGAGCGTGCCGGACTCGGTGTCCTCCGGGGCCCGCGCCGTTGCCAGTCCCAGCCGGGTGCCGGCGCGCGCGGTGAGCACCGGGTGGAGCTCCCACGCCGCATCCACGAAGGCGCCGCCGGTGAAGTAGCGCGAGCCCTCCAGGTACTGGCCCCGGCTGCGCTCCAGCTGCAGCTCGAGCGCGGTGAAGGTGGTGAGGGCCTCCGAGCGCACGAAGTCCCAGGCGCCGTCCACGCCGTAGGAGAGGCGCAGCGGCCGCGAGGCCACGACGAGCGGCGCGGGGGACAGGCGCAGCGTGGCGCCCAGCGTGTCCACGTCGTCGGTGCCTTGGTCCACCAC
This sequence comes from Pyxidicoccus xibeiensis, assembly GCF_024198175.1. Taxonomy (NCBI): domain Bacteria; kingdom Pseudomonadati; phylum Myxococcota; class Myxococcia; order Myxococcales; family Myxococcaceae; genus Pyxidicoccus; species Pyxidicoccus xibeiensis. The sequence continues at coordinate 466,790 of NZ_JAJVKV010000006.1, read as the reverse complement.
GTTGAAGGCGGGCCGGTCGAAGGTGCGCCGCTCGTGCTGCCGCTGCCAGGAGAGGGTGGCGCGGGCCGTGAGGCCGTCCGCCCCGGCGTGGGACCAGGCGGCGTACGCCAGCGTGCGGAACTGCTGGTCGTACTGGAGGCACTCGTCGAAGCGCGAGAAGGGCGGGGCGCACTGGTCCGTGCGCGGGGCGTCGTACTGGCGATAGAGGTACGCCGCCGCCGTCAGCGTGTCCTCGGCCGTGGCGCGCCAGACGAGGCGCCCGTCCGCGGTCAGCTCGTCGAAGCCCGTGCCCAGCTGCGTGCGCTGGTCCTCCGCGAAGCGCGGCACCTCCGGGAGCTTTCCGTCCGTGAGGTTGTACACGGGGCCGCCGCTCTCCAGCAGGCCCACGCGCCGGCCTCCCACGCCGCCGATGAAGCCGAGCCGCTCCGTGGCCCCCTGCACCTGCACGCGCCCGCCGCGCTCCTCGTCCGAGGTGGCGCCTCGCAGGAAGAGGGTGGGGCGGAAGGCCGTGGGCCGGGCAGGTGGCTCCAGCGGGTGGGCCAGCAGCACGCCCCCCAGCGCGTCCGAGCCATAGGGCGTGGAGGCGCCGCCGCGCAGCACCTCCACCGAGTCCAGCGTGCGCGAGTCGAGGGTGAAGAAGTACTGGTTGGGGCCCTGGCGCCAGGTGCTGGTGTTGAGGCGGATGCCGTCGAACAGCGCGAGCGTCTGCTGGCCGGTGAGCCCGCGCACGAAGGCGGAGCCCTGCGCGTGCGCCGTCTGCTGCACGAAGACGCCCGGCTCCCAGCGCAGCGCGTCCGGCGCCGAGCGCGGCAGCCGGCGCTCCAGGTCGGCGCGGGTGACGGTGCTCGACGCGCGGCCCTCGGGCGCGTCCTGCGTGGCGGCCGGCGCGGAGACCACCGTCTCGCGGGAGGCGGGGGCTTCAGGCGCCGACGTCCCGGCCTGCTCCGCCTCCGTGGCCACCGGGGCGGCCATTGGCGCTTCCGTGGAGGCCGGAGCCGGCGCCGGGGAGGCCGCCTCCTGGGCCCACGCTCCCGAGCCGTGGAGCAGCCCCAGCGTCAGGCAGGGGAGCCGGAGGGCGGTACACAGGAGCGAGGCGGTACGGAGCGGACGCATCGGGGCCGGGGAGACCCACCATACCGGGCCTCCGCCCCCGGCTGGCCATCAACCGACATTCCGGCCCGGGTGGGCCGCCAGGACTCGGCCGCCCGCCATCCGGCCCGTCCCCCCGGGCAGAGCGCGAGGGCGCCAGGGCGTCAGGGAGCCAGAGCCGGGGGGGGGGCGACCTGCCCGGTCCCCCTCCGGGCGACCCGCTGCCCGGCTCCCCGGACAGTCCCAGAACGTTTCACGTGCATGGCGTGTTGATACGGGACAGAGTGCCCCGGAGGAACGGGTCATCCACGCGCTTCCGGCCAGGTGCGCCACGTGCGTGTCACCCTTCACCGCAACCGGAGCGAGCCCGGAGCAGGATGCACTTCCACGCCTTCCCGAAATCCCCACCGCGAACGGAAGCTCTGCCTGTTCGCGCACGGGCGCTCGGAAGGCGTCCCCACCCACCGGGTCGGCGCAGGGAGGCCAGGACGGCCCCCACCGGCCCGGTATCCCCGGTCAACAATGTCTTCACTCGCTACTCCCTACCCGGGAGGATGCGGTATAGACGGCTGCCCTTGAAGCGCCCCCTGGGGGGCGTCAAATGGCGATGACGCGAGATTCGACTGAGACGCCGCCTGCCGGCGGTCCGCTGCCACCTGCGCCCGATAACGACGCGCGCGAGGTTGCCTCCTTCGAGGCGGCAGCGACTTCCGAGCGCGGCGAACAAGAGGTCCCCATGAATTCCAATCTGGAGCTGTCGGCGCCCTCGGAACAGGCCAGCGCCTCCGAGCCCGTGGCCACCGAAGCGGCCCCTTCCGAAACCCCCCACACCCTGCCCACGCCTCCCTCCCCCGCGGAGGAGTCCGAGAAGCCCGAGCTGTCCGCCGGGGCCGAGGACGTAGACGACGAGGGCGAGGACGACGACGCCCTGGAGGGCAGCCTCGACGAGGTCGGCCTGAGCGTCGAGGCGCTGGCCGCCGCCGAGGCCGCGGACGCCGCCGAGGCCGCCGCGGCCGCACAGGCCGGCGAGGTCGAGGTGGAGGAGGTCCCCACCATCCTCGAGCCCGAGCCCGAGCCCACCCCCTATGAGCGCGCGCTGCACGCGCCCCATGTCCGCTCCACCGGCGAGCCGGCGGAAATCGACCCGGACGAGCTGGACCCGGACGCGCTCAAGGTGGTGCTCCGCCTGCACCAGCACGGCCACCAGGCCTACATGGTGGGCGGCTGCGTGCGCGATTTGCTCCTGGGCCGCAAGCCGAAGGACTTCGACATCGCCACCAGCGCCACGCCCAACGAGGTGCGCGGCATCTTCCGCAACTGCCGCCTCATCGGCCGGCGCTTCCGGCTGGCGCACGTCTACTTCAAGGGCGGGAAGATCATCGAGGTCTCCACCTTCCGCGCCAACCCGACGGAGCTGGAGCCCGCCCCCGCCAACGGTGAGGAGGAGGGTGAGTCGAGCGAGGACCTGCTCATCACCCACGACAACGTCTTCGGCACCGCGCAGCAGGACGCGCGCCGCCGCGACTTCACCATCAACGGCCTGTTCTACGACGTGGCCGAGGGACGGGTCATCGACTACGTCCGCGGCCGGCGGGACTTGGACGAGCGCTTCATCCGGACCATCGGCGACCCGGAGATTCGCATGCGCGAGGACCCGGTGCGCATCCTGCGCGCCGTGCGCTTCGCCGCGAAGCTGGACCTGGACATCGAGTCGCGCACGTACGCGGCCATGGAGGGCGCGGTGGAGGACCTGCCGCGCTGCGCCCCCGCGCGCCTGCTGGAGGAGACCTTCCGCCTCATCCGCGGCGGCGTGTCCGCCCCGGCCCTCAAGCTGCTGGACGCGCTGGACGCGCTGAAAATCCTGCTGCCGCCGGTGAACGCGTACCTCAAGCAGTATGGCAAGGAGGGCGAGAAGACCTTCTACGCCTTCGCCCAGGCGCTGGACCGGCGCGTGGCCTCGGGCGAGCCGCTCGACGACGCCATCCTCCTGGCCATGTTGCTGATGCCCATCAGCCGCTCGCCGGGGCCGGAGGACGCCCAGGCCCAGGCCCAGTCCCAGGACGGGGCGCGGCCCTCCGTGTCGCAGGTGGTGGAGGACCTGCTCGCCGGCTTCGTGCAGTCGGCGCGGCTGCCCCGCCGCATCGCCGAGCGCTGCCGCATGTTGCTGCTGGCCCAGCGCACGCTGACGGGCGAGCGCCGCCGTCGCAGCGCGGCCTTCAAGCGCCACCCGCTCTTCCAGGAGGCCCTGGCCGTCTTCGAGATGACGGTGGAGGCCACCGGGGAGAACCGCGAGCAGTTGGAGGCGTGGAAGGCCGGCGAGGTGCCGCAGCCGCGCGCCGAGGCCGCCGACGCCGAGGGTGGCGAGGGCGGAGGCCAGCGCAAGCGCCGCCGTCGTCGCCGCCGCCGCCGTCCTGCCGGGGGCGGGGCCTCCGGTGAGGGCGCGGGTTCGTCGGGTGCCCCCGCGTCCGGCTCCGACGCGGGCGAGGCTTGAGCCACACCCCTCCGGTTCCGGCGCCGCGTCCCACGAAGGCCCGGGTCTACGGAGGGTTGGTGCTGGGCGTGGTGGCCGTGTCCTGGGCCGCGCCCCTCATCCGCTTCGCGGAGGCGCCGTCGCTGGCCATCTCCGCGTGGCGCCTCACCTTCGCCGCCACGCCGCTGCTGCTGCTGGCGCTGCTGCGGGGCCGCGCCGAGCTGGCCTCGCTGTCGGCCCGCATCTGGGGCTGGCTGGTGCTGTCCGGGCTGGCGCTGGCGCTGCACTTCGCCACGTGGATTGCCTCGCTGCAGTACACCACCGTGGCCAGCTCGGTGGCGCTGGTGACGACGCAGCCGGTATGGGTAGCGCTGTTCGCCTGGGTGGCGCTGTCCGAGCGCGTGGGCCCGCGCGGGCTGGCCGCCATCGGCCTGTGCCTGGCGGGCAGCGTGCTCATCGGCGCGCGGGACTTCGCCGCCGGAGGGCAGGCCCTCTGGGGTGACGTGCTGGCGGTGATGGGCGCCATCCTGGCGGCGGTGTACTTCGTCATCGGCCGGCGCGTGCGCGACGCCATGTCCCTGGGGACGTACGTGGGCGTGGTGTACTCGGTGGCGGCGGTGGCGCTGATGGTGGCGCACCTCTTCGTCGACTCGCCGCTCACCGGCTTCACGCCGCGCACCTGGGCCGTGCTGGTGGGGCTGGCGGTGGTGCCGCAGCTCATCGGGCATTCGCTGCTCAACGCCTCGGTGCGCCACCTGTCCGCGCCCTTCGTCGCGGTGACGACGCTCGGCGAGCCGGTGCTGTCCACGCTGTGGGCCGTGCCGCTGCTGGGGGAGACGCCGGACTGGGTGCAGCTCGTCGGCGGAGGCATGGCCCTGGTGGGCGTGCTGTTCATGGCCCGCGAGGAGGCCCTGCGCCAGCCGCCGCCTCCGGACATGGTGCCGGCGGCGGACTGAGGTCCGGGCGGGAGGGCAGGGCTTCGGCCTGGCCACTCGCCGCGCGGAGCCATGCGTGTCGTCCGCCGGGGGCCGCAGGCTCAGCGCTTCGGCTTGTCCACGGGCCGCTCGGAGCGGTGCTCGTCGTCCGCCGGGGCCTCGCTCCCGGCGATGTCCGCCGTCGTTATCGCCTTGCTGCCGAAGCGCTCGGCAATCTTGTCCAGCGCCGCGTTCAGCTTCGCGGCGCGCGGCGGCGCCGCCGGGAAGAGGCCCAGCTGCGGGGGCACCTCGTCCAGCTGCACGCTGACGCCCGTGAGGCGGATGGACTTGCCCTCGTGCGAGCGCTCCAGCAGCTCCAGCGCGGTGCGGTAGAGCGCCTGCCCGTCGTCGGTGGCCTCGCGCAGCGTGGTGCGCCGGGTGATGAGCGTGAAGTCCGAGAACTTCAGCTTGAGCTGCACCACGCGGCCCTTCACCCCCGCGCGCCGCAGCCGGCGCCCCACCCGCAGCGCCTGCGAGTGCACGTGCGGCTTCAGCGCGTCCACCCCCGTGAGGTCCTCGTCGAAGGTGTCCTCCGCGCCCACGCTCTTGGCGGCCCGGTCCGGCACCACCTCTCGCGTGTCGATGCCCTGCGACAGCTCCCACAGGTGCCGGCCGCTGGAGCCGAGCCGCTCCTCCAGCCACTCCGGCTCCCGCGCGGCCACGTCGCCGATGGTCCGCAGCCCGGCGACCTTGAGCGCCTCCTCCGTCTTCGGCCCCACGCCCCACAGGCGCGACACCGGCAGCCCCGCGAGGAAGGCCACCGTCTCCTCCGGCCGCACCTCCCGCTGCCCGTTGGGCTTGGCCAGGTCCGAGGCAATCTTCGCCACGAACTTCACCGCGGCGATGCCCGCCGACGCCGGCAGCGCCAGCTCGTCCGCGATTTCCTTGCGGATGCGCCGGGCGATGTCCGCGGGCGTGCCGAACAGGCCCACCGACGCCGTCACGTCGAGGAAGGCCTCGTCCAGCGACAGCGGCTCGATGAGGGGCGTGTACCGCTCGAAGATGGCGAAGACCTGCTCACTGGCCTCCGCGTACGCGGAGAAGCGGGGCTTCACGACGATGGCGTGGGGCGCGGCCTTCATGGCGCGGGCCATGGGCATGGCGCTGCGCACGCCGAAGGGGCGCACTTCGTAGGAGGCGGCGACCACCACACCCCGCTGCGCGTGCCCACCGACGATGATGGGCTTGCCGCGCAGGGCAGGGTTGTCCCGCTGCTCCACGGATGCATAGAAGGCATCCATGTCCACGTGGATGATGGCTCGCATGGTGTGAATCACTGTAACGGTCCCCTCTGACGCTCGGCGGGCGCGAGCGTGAAGACGCGTACAGGCTACATGCGATTCGAGGCCCGCGGCACCCTGGTGACTCAAGAGGTAGGTGTACCTTCAGGACCTGTGAGGTTGCTCGCGCAGGTCCAGCCTCGCGAGAGGCCCCAAGGCGGTGGACGTGGATGGGACGAGCCCGGTTGAATCACAGACAACGCAAGGCCGTAAGGTTTTGACGGAACGTGGACACCATGAAGACCCTGACCGAGTACCTGTGGTTCGAAACCAAGGAGCGGCGCGAGCTGGTGCGCCTCACTGACACGGTGTCTGCCCTGGTGCGCAAGAGCGGCATCCAGGAGGGGATGGTGCTCGTCTCCGCCATGCACATCACCGCGGGTGTCTTCGTCAACGACGACGAGTCTGGCCTGCACGAGGACATCTGGGACTGGCTCCAGCAGCTCGCGCCCTTCGGGCCGGACTACCGCCACCACCGCACCGGCGAGGACAACGGCGACGCGCACCTCAAGTCGATGCTCGTGCACCACCAGGTCATCATCCCCGTCACCGCGGGGAAGCTGGACCTGGGGCCCTGGCAGCAGGTGTTCTACGCGGAGTTCGACGGACAGCGCCGCAAGCGCGTCATCGTCAAGGTGATGGGCGAATAGGCGTCGCGGCTCAGCCCTGCTGTTCGCCCGGAGGCAGCGGCAGGCCCAGGCGCTCCAGCTCCGCGCGCAGCTCCGGGGGCAGGGGGCTCGACACGCGCACCTGCTTCTGCGTCTCCGGGTGGGGCACGGACAGCGACCGGGCGTGCAGGAAGAAGCGGCCCAGCTCCGGCGCCTCCCGGCCTCCGTACAGCGCGTCCCCGACGATGGGCGCGCCGATGCCCGCCAGGTGCGCGCGCACCTGGTGCAGCACGCCGGTGAGAATCTGCACCTCCACGAGGCTGTGGTCGCCCGTGCGCGCCAGCACCGTGAAGTGGGACACCGCCTCGCGCGCGTCCTCGGCGCCGTGGGGCGCGGGCTCCACCCGGTCCGGGTGGCGCGGGTGGTGGCGCAGGGGCACGTCGATGTCGCCCTCGTCCGCCAGCGGCCCCGTCACCAGCGCCACGTAGCGCTTGTCCACGGTGCGGCCTCCGAAGGCGTCTCGCACCGCGCTCCACGCCTCGCGCGTGCGCGCCGCCACCACCACGCCGGACGTCTCCACGTCCAGCCGGTGGCACAGGCCGCCCTCGCGCGGGTCCACCGACGCCTGGGCGCACTCGGGGTAGCGGGCCACCAGCGCGTTGGCCACCGTGCCCGTCTCCCCGGACTGCAGCGGGTGCGAGGGCCGGCCCGCGGGCTTGTCCACGAAGACGAGCGCGGCGTCCTCGTGCAGCACCACCAGCGGGAAGTCCGTGTCGGGCACGGCCTCGCGCGACTCCTCCTCCACCTCCACGGAGATGTTCTGCCCGGCGGTGAGCGTCAGGCCCTTCTTCGCCGTGCGGCCATTCACCTTCACCGCGCCGGCCTCGAAGAGGCGCTTGAGGCGCGCGCGGGACAGGCCCAGCGCTTCACCGATGAACAGGTCCACCCGCTGGCCCGCCTTGGCGGCGTCCACGGTGAGGGTGTGCAGCTTGGAGGGATTCACTCGGACAGGGCCTCGTAGACTTCCTCGGCCGTCTGGAACCGGTCGTCCGGCTCCTTGCGGATGAGGCGGTGGGCCACGCGCGCCAGCTGCGGGTCCCCGTGAAGGTTCAGCGCCAGCACCGGTGGCGGCTCCGTCTCCAGCACCTGCCGCCAGAGCTCGTGCGGCGTCTTCGCGTCGAAGGGGGGCCGCCCGCTCAGCAGCTCATAGAGGATGACCCCGAGGCTGTACAGGTCCGCGCGCCCGTCCAGCGGCTCGCCCAGGATCTGCTCCGGCGCCATGTAGCGGTAGGTGCCCACCAGCTTGCCGGCCTCCGTAATCGCCACGTCGTCCGCGAGGAACTTGGCGAGGCCGAAGTCCATCAGCCGCACCTGCCGGTCCTCGTCCACCATGATGTTGGAGGGCTTGAGGTCGCGGTGCACCAGCCCGTGGCCGTGGATGTAGGCCAGCGCCTCGCACACCTGGAGCATGGCGTCCTTGAGGCGGCCCATGCGCTCGGGGCGGTTGAGCTCCTCCACGCGGACCACGCGGATGCGCTCCTCCACCGGCGGCCGGGGCGCGGGCGGCGCCGGGTCCGGGCTCTCCAGCGAGTCGTCCGAGTCATCGCCGAAGGCCATGCCCCCCGACATGCCGGCGCCGGCGAAGCTGGCCAGGTCCTCGCTGGGGGCCTCGTCCGCGAAGGCGGCCAGGCCGAAGACGCCCTCGCCCACGTCCGAGTCCGCCAGGCTGTCGCTGCCGGTGCCGAAGTCGTCGTCCTCGGTGCGCCGCACGGACAGGGGGCTGCGCGGCGTGTAGCCGGCGGGGTGGGAGAGCAGGTCCTCGCCGCTCATGTCGAGGTAGTGCCGGAGGGTGAGGCCCTCGATGAGCTCCATGGCCAGGTACGGCCAGCCCTGGTGGACGCCGGACTCGAAGACCTTGACCACGTTGGGGTGGGACAGGTCGGCGAGCGTTTCGAACTCACGGGCGAGCCGGCGCGCGGCGCGCGCGTCCAGCGAGGGGCCGGCCGAGAGCAGCTTCAGCGCGACCTCGTCGTTGGTGCGGCGGTCCAGGGCCCGGTACACAGTTCCGGCCCCGCCACTGCCGAGCGTCTCCAGGACGCGGTAGGGGCCGATCTCCTTCGGGTGCATGGGTGGGAGGATCCTACGGAGCGCGTCGGGTCAGGGTCAAACTTCATCGACGCCCGTTTGCCGGGAGTTGGTCAGTGCGGACGGCGGGGAGTTTCACTTTTCCGGCAAACCTGGGAGAACCTTCGCCCCATGCAAGTAGGGAAGTATCAGCTGGTGCGCAAGCTCGCGTCCGGGGGGATGGCGGAGGTCTTCCTCGCGAAGGCGGCCGGTCCCATGGGCTTCGAGAAGACGCTCGTGCTCAAGCGCATCCTCCCGCACCTGGCCGAGGACCCGGCGTTCGTGGAGATGTTCCTGGGCGAGGCGAAGCTCGCCGCCCAGCTCGAGCACCCGAACATCGTGCAGATCTTCGACTTCGGCGAGGCCGAGGGCAGCTACTTCCTGGCGATGGAGCTCATCGACGGAATCACGCTGCGCAGGCTGGTGAAGCGCGCGGTGGAGGCGCCGCTGCCGCCGGCCATCTGCGCGAAGCTGGTGGCCTTCGCCGCGGAGGGGCTGGGGTATGCGCACGAGTTCTGTGACCCGCTCACGGGCGAGCCGCTGGGGCTGATTCACCGGGATGTGAGCCCGGACAACGTCCTGGTGTCGCGGCAGGGCGCGGTGAAGGTGGTGGACTTCGGCATCGCCAAGGTGGCGGGGCAGGGGCACCGGACGCAGACGGGGGTGGTGAAGGGGAAGGTGGCGTACATGCCACCGGAGCAGCTGCAGACGAAGCCGTTGGACAGGCGGGTGGACGTCTACGCGCTCGGGGTGGTGCTGTACGAGCTGCTCACGGGGAAGCGGCCGTTCAACGCGACGACGGACGTCAGCGTGATGCAGGCGATTCTCTTCGAGCAGTTCGTCCCCGCCGTGGAGCGCAGGCCGGACCTGCCGGTGGCGCTGCAGCAGGTGCTGGACAGGGCGCTGGCGAAGGACCGGGACAGGCGCTACCCGGACTGTCATGCGCTCCAGGCGGACCTGGAGCGCTTCGTGATGTCCACCGGGGAGTCGGTGGGGGCGTACCAGATTGCCCGGTTCGTGGCGCCGCTGGTGGCGGAGGCCGCGGGCGGGACGGTGGGGGCAACGCCGCAGCCGCGCGTGCAGACGGGGCCGAAGCCGGCGACGGCGCCAAGCTCGATGCAGATGCCGGTGGACTCGACGTCGCCCACGACGCCGATGCCCAGGTCGATGGTGTCGATGGCGCGGGAGCTGCCTCCGGACTTCAAGTCGGCGGAGCTGGAGCGGGAGACGCTGGAGGAGCCGGCGGTGGATGCGTCGTCGCGTCCCACCGCGCGGGCGCTTCCGGCGGGGGGCGGGACGGCGCGGCCCACCACGCAGGAGCGGTCGGTGTCTTCGGCGAGGGGGGCGGCGGTCAGCCGTGCGGAGCCCGGCCTGGCGGCGGCTGGAGGCCGTGGGGCAGGGGAGGCGTGGAAGGTGCCTCCGGCCGTGGTGATGGAGCCGGGGCTGCCTTCGCCTGGGGCGGAGTTGCCAGCGCTGGATGAGGACGCCGACCCGAGAGCGGATGCCGAGGACGCGGTGCATACGCGGAGCTCCGAGTTCCGCGCGCCCGGGGCGCCGAAGCGGTCCGGGAAGCTCGTGGCCGTGGCGGTGGGTGGAGTGCTGCTCGCGGTGGGCGGAGCGTTCGTGCTGTTCGGTTCGGGCTCGGAGAAGGCCGTGCCGGTGGGGGTGAAGCCGCTGCCGCAGGAGCCTCGTCCCGTTGAGGCGGCTCCTGTTGCCGCGCCTCCCAGGGGCGCGGCGGCGCCGGCTTCCGAGGCGCAGCCCGCGACGGGGAAGGCTGCCGTGCAGGAACCGGCTGCGCAGGGCGGTCCGTCTGCGGAGACGGCGGCTGTTCCTGCTCCTCCCGCGAGTGTGCCTGCCGAAAGGACTCCTCCCGCGGCGCCTGCCTCCGAGCCGGTGGCCAAGGCCCCCACGGAGAAGCAACCCGCCGCTCCCGTCGAGCGAAAGCGGTCACCGCCTCGCGCGGAGCCTGCCGCGGCCAGGGGAACGCTGTCGTTCCGCATCCGCCCCTACGCCAACGTGTGGCTCAATGGGAGAGACCTCGGCCAGACGCCCATCGACAATGTGGTGGTCGCCGAGGGCACGCACAAACTCCGGCTCTTCAACAAGGAGCTGGGGAAGGACGTGTCGAGGACCGTCGAGGTGAAGGCGGGGCAGACCACCGTGTTCAAGCTCAACCTGGAAGCGGAGTAGGGCGGAAGGAACACGGAGTGCCGTGCATTGCAGGCATGCAGGTTCGCCTGTTCGGGATTCTCCAATTCCTGGTCAGGACATCCGGCGAGGGGGCCACACGAGCCCAATCCTGACCTCGCCGGTGCCTTTCCCATGCGTAAGGCCCGTAGCCTTGCCTTGCATGGCCGGGGTCACTGTGGCCAGTGGATGACACGGCCGCCATCGCCGACGACCCAGAGATCTCCGGGGTGAGTACCAGCCATCCGGAAGAGGCTGCCGCCTGGATTGCCGACCTCGCTCCACTGGGTCCCGTTGAAGCGGTAGAGCTTCCCCGTGCGGGACGCCACGTACACGGATGACGGGCCAAAGGCCTCCACGCCGCCCAGGGTGTCGTTGGTGGGCTTCGTCATGGCAGCCCAGTCGCCGCCCTCCCACTTCAGCACGGTGCCGTTGTTGCCCACGGCGTAGGCCAGCTGCGGGTGGACGACCCTGACGGCGTTCAACGTTCCGCCGCTCACGCCATTGGTCATCCGCACCCAGGTTCCCTGCATGGCATCGAACCGGTGGATGGCAGCCTGGGCGGCCGCGTTTCCTCCAACAGCGAAGATGGGGCCATTGGCCAGGCCGTGGACGTCGTAGAGGGGCAGCATGTTGAACCGTGTGGTGGTCACCGCAGAGGCACTGCCGTCCCAAACGAAGCCATGTCCACTCGGTGGATCAATCGTGCCAGGGATGTAACCAGCCCCGAAAATCCTCACACCGGATCCATCGGGGAATCCCACCAGACCCCAGGTGTCGTCGCGTGCGCTAGGTGGATTTTGCTGGCAGGTAGTCGCATCCGCGTCTGCGACAATGCCCAAGCGGGCACCAGTACCTCCCAGATAGGCGCGGCCACTGCGCGGGTCCGCCCAGATGCCATACCAGGGGCTCGTGCCGCAGATGCCGGTGCGAGACGTGAAGGTGGACTCGCTCGGCTTCTTGACGGCGAGCGCGCCACCGGTACCTGACACCCACGTTCCACCATTCCACAGAGAGATGCCAATGAGGATAGCGCCGCCAGGGATGACTTGGGCCACCCAGCGCGGTCCACCCTCCGGACACACGCTGGTGTCCTCGGTGGCGGCATTGCAGTCGTTGTTCTCCTGGTCGCACAGCTCCTGCGCACCCGGATAGGTGAACCGGTTGCCGTCATTACAGTCACCGCCCACGCCGAGGTGCCGCTCGCTCGGGCGCTGGCAGGACAGCTCCACGGTGGCGCCGCCATAGGTGTCGCTGTCCCCATCCAGGTACCAGGACTGCGGAGCCTCCGTGCCCATGCAGGTGACCGCGGTTCCAGTGCTGGTATCGCAGATGGTCCGACCACCGCACTGCTGGGCCGTGGTGCACGCTACCCCGAGCTGCGCGGCGTAGTTCTCGTCCTTGGTGCCGTCACAGTTGTCATCCACGTCGTTGCACAGCTCCTGGGCGCCAGGGAGCACGCTCATGCGTGAGTCGTCGCAGTCGTCGGCGGCCCCGGTGGTGTAGCCGGCGGGCACGGAGCCGCAGAAGAGCTCGGCGGCGGCGCCCTTCCTGCCGTGGCCGTCCCTGTCACCGTCCGGATAGGCCAGGGTGGCCGTCGGAAGGTCGCAGTACGCCGCGCCGCTCGCGTTGCAGCGGTACGTGCCCTGGCAGCTGTCGCCCTCCCTGCACGACTGGCCCAACTGGAACGTCGTCACGTCCAGCACGCCGTCGCAGTTGTCGTCCACGTCGTTGCAGCGCTCCTCCGCGCCGGGGTGGATGGTGGGCGCCTTGTCCTGACAATCCGTGCCGTTGGTGGCAGGGGAGACGAAGCCGTCTCCGTCGTCGTCCACCGCGGTCAGCGTCAGCGTCACCGGGCTCGGGACGCCCGGCGTCAGCGTGGCGCTCGACGCCTGGCTCGCCACCGGATTCCCCTCGCAGTTGGCGCGCTCGAATGCGCGGGCCTCGATGGCCACCGAGCTGCCCCAGTCGTCCGGCGTAAGCACGGCCACGACGAGGGAGCCACCCGTGGGCTCGCCCTTTCCCTCCACGGTCTTCGAGATCTCCTTCCCACTGGCCACATCACGAGCCAGTACGAGGACGCAGCGGGGACGGAAACCCGAGTAGGTGATGGTCATGTGCACGGGAGCGCAGGTGCTCCCGTCTCCAAGGACGGCATCCAAGTCATCCGAAGACAGGGCACAGCCCTCGAGTTCATCGAGGCTCGGCACAGTGCACGCGGTGAAGAACAAGAGGACAAAAGCAGTCGCACGAATCATGGAGACACCTCCGCCGTGCTCCCTGTGTCGTTGCCGGTCAACCAGGTGATGGCGGCTCCAGCGGCAGCGGTGATGGCAACTCCGAAGAGGATGTTGGCAGCGAGCGCCTTCCCCCTGGCCTCCTCCAGATGGTTGCTCCTCTCGCCGACGGAGATGTTCGCCCGAGCGTCATCAATGTCGCCCCGAGACTGGAGTCCAAAGTAGCTCCCCACTCCGCCAGCCACCACCCCGGCCCCAAGGAGCGCCAGTGGGAGTGGGCGAATGCCGCGAGCACGTTCCACGTCTGGCATGGGCTGGTCCAGGCCGACATCAGCTGGCGAGGACACGGGAGGAAGTGGAGTCGGGGTGACCACGACACTCGGGGACTGGACCGGACGGTCGGTGGTGGCTGGCGGTGCCTCGACAGAGGGGCGCTGTCGTGGAGCCGGTAGCGGCTTCGCACGGGCAATCACCTCGCGCTCGTTCCGCACCTCCTTGCGCACTGTTTCGAAATCTCTCTCCACCTTGGGAGAGACCTTCACCGGCAACCGGACATCCAGCTCCAAAGTCAGCGCTTCGCGGAAGGCCCTGAGCGAGCGGGGCCGCTGACCGAGGTCCGCCAGCACGATTCCTTCGTAGAGCGCCACCTGGACCCGCTCGTTGTCGGTCTTCGCCAGCGACTTCGCCTGGGCCAGCGCCTTGAGTGCCTGTTCGTACTCCAGCTCCTCATAGAGCCGGGCTGCTGCCTGCAACCGAGCCCGGAACCCACCGTCCTGCCCCGTGGCCTTCAGCGGCGTGGACGAAGCTCCCTGGGCGAGCGCGAACCCTGGCAGCACCAGGGTCAGGCTCAGGAGCAGAGAGCGGGCGCAGGCTCCCGTGAAAAGAATGCTTTCCATGTAAGGCCACCCTAACACGATGATCTTGGCGCATCCGTGGTACAGAACCGCTTGCCCGCCAGCGCCAGAAATTGAAGCAGTCAGCGCTTTGTCTTCCGGGGGCGGGGGGCACGCTGCCGTACCGCAGGGTCGCCATGATTCTCCAGCAGCACAGTTGCTAGCTTGATGAGTCGGCCCCGCAGTGCTTCCGGTGCCAATACCTCGACACCGGCTCCAACCTCACAGAGCTGCCCCACGGCAATCGACTCGCGCTCGAAGTCCACCGTGACGGTCTTCGTGCCATCCCTTGCCCTGGGTGCTGCGTCGATGCGCGCATGGTCCGCGGGCGGGCGGATCCGTCGCAGAGCCTCTTCCGCCTCCAGGCTGAGCCGCAGCGTGGCCTCGTAGCTGGCCCGCTTCTCTCCGAAGCGCTTGCACCACTCCCTCCAGAACGACGGCAGGTCGAAGCCCGGTGGCCGGGCGAAGGTCTCCGCCAACATCCGCGCTCCCTCCACCCGCGAGCCCCGGTACACGCGCGGCTCCTCCCCATTTCCCGCGACGAGGTACCAGCGGTCCGCCTTGATGACGAGCGCGTACGGGGCCACCACCCGCTGTCCCTTCTTGCCCTCGAAGTCTCGGTACTCCAGCGACACCCGCCGGTCCTGCCACACCGCGTCCCGCAGCACCGCCAGGTGCGGCACCGGCTCCCTTTCAGAGAACCACGACGACGTGTCCACGTGCAGCCGCTGCCGTGCGTACTCCAGCGTGGGCTTCTGAATCGCAGGCAGGGACGCCGCCAGCTTCACCAGCCCCGTCCGCAGCGGCGCCGACAACCCCAGGTCATCCAGCGCCCCGGGCGCCCCTACCGTGGCCAGGGCGTGCAGCTCCGCCCGCGTCAGGCCCGTCAGCTCCGTGCGCCAGCCCTCCATCAGCGCCACCCCGCCCGTCGCCCCCCGCGTCGCGTACACCGGCACGCCCGCGCTGGAGAGCGCATCCAAGTCGCGGTGGATGGTCCGCTCCGAGACCTGGAGCTCCCTCGCCAGCTCGCCCGCCGTCATCTTCGGGCGGTTCTGGAGCAACAGCGTCAGGCTCATCAATCGGTCGGCACGCATGTCGGAGACCCCACACGCACTCTAGGCGGGGAATCATGACAGGAGGTGTCATGATTCCACCCGTAGGGTGTCTTCACGACCGGGGGGACTCCTCCCGGCTCCACCACCTGGAGAGACCGCCATGAAGCCACTCAAAGGACGCATCGCCCTCGTCGCCGGAGCCACGCGTGGGGCCGGGCGTGGCATCGCCACCATGCTCGGCGAGGCCGGCGCCACCGTGTACTGCACGGGCCGTAGCGTGCGCGGCCGCCTCGCCTCGGGCGACAAGCGCCAGGAGACCATCGACGAGACCGCCGAGCTCGTCACCGCGAAGGGTGGCAAGGGCATCGCCATCCGCGTCGACCACTCCGTGGAGGCAGAAGTCGTTGCCCTGTGCGACCGCATCCGCGGCGAGCAGGGCCGGCTGGACATCCTCGTCAACGACATCTGGGGCGGCGAGCAGCTCGTCGAGTTCGGCCCGCCCTTCTGGATGCAGGACCCCAAGAAGGGGCAGCTCATGCTCGAGCGCGCCATCTTCACCCACCTGCTCACCAGCCGGTACGCCGTCCCCCTGATGGTCGAGAAGAACAGCGGCCTCGTCGTCGAAATCACCGACGGCGACCACTTCGGCTACCGCGGCAGCCTCTGGTACGACCTCGTCAAGATGACCGTCATCCGCCTGGCCTTCGGCATGTCGCGGGATTTGCGCCGTACGAATGTCACCGCGCTCGCCGTGACGCCGGGCTTCCTGCGCTCCGAGGAGATGCTCGACGCCTTCGGCGTCACCGAGGCCACCTGGCGCGACGGCACCAAGGTGGACAAGGACTTCATCAGCTCGGAGTCTCCCTCCTTCGTGGGCCGCGCCGTCGCCGCGCTCGCCGCCGACCCCGACGTGAAGGCCAAGGCCGGCCGCGTCTTCTCCTCCTGGGACCTCGCGCGTGAGTACGGCTTCACCGACCTCGACGGCTCCCAGCCCCACTGGGCCGAGTACTTCGAGCGCACCTACGGCACCCCCTACAACGTCGCGAAGGACACCGCGTACACCGCCTGGCTCAACAGCCCCATCGACGTCGTCAGGCCCAACTGGCCGACCTGGTGAGCGGGCGGCCGGCGGAGTGGGGACGGGGCGTGCCTACTCCGCCCCACATCCTCCGGGCCCTCGCGCCGGCTGGCCCGGGGAAGCGACCGACCAGGGCCCCCGAGTGACGGTTGGGCCACGCGCCCGTGGACGCGGCGCGGCGTCGCCGATAGGGTGCGCGGCTTCATGGAACGCCCCGTAGTGGTTTCCGCCCTCGAGCTGCAGGTGAAGGCCCGGCCCATGCCGCGCCACGTGGGCATCATCATGGATGGCAACGGCCGCTGGGCGGAGTCCCGGGGGCTGCCCCGGCTGGAGGGCCACCGCGAGGGCAGCGCCAGCGTCCGCGAGGTCACCCGCACCGCGCGCCGCGTGGGCATCCAGGCCCTCACCCTCTACGCCTTCTCCTCGCAGAACTGGGCCCGGCCCGCCGAGGAGGTCGCCGGCCTGATGGAGCTGTTGCGCGACTACCTCGAGCGCGAGCGCGCCGAAATCCTCGACAACGGCATCCGCCTCAATGCAGTGGGTGACGTGGACCGGCTGCCCCGCTACGTGCGCGAGCCGCTGGACCGGCTGATCGCCGACTCCGCGCACAACACCGGCATGGTCCTCTCCCTGGCCCTGTCCTACGGCGGCCGCGAGGAAATCCTCCACGCAGCGCGCCGCATGGCCGAAGCCATCGCCAGGGGCGAGCTGGTGGCCAGCCGGGTGGAGGAGAGCGACTTCGAGCAGTTCCTGTGGACCAAGGGTCTGCCGCCGCTGGACCTGATGGTGCGCACCAGCGGTGAGCTGCGCGTGTCCAACTTCCTCCTCTGGCAGGCGGCATACGCGGAGCTCTGCTTCACGGACGCCCTCTGGCCGGACTTCCGCACCGAGGAGTTCCTCCGCTGCGTGTCGCAGTACCAGCAGCGTGAGCGGCGCTTCGGACTCACTTCCGCCCAGGTGAAGCGGGAGGATCCTCCCCAGCGGGCCAAGGCGTGAACGACAAGAACCGAAACCTCGTCATCCGCGTCGTCTCGGCAGTCACCCTCCTGCCGCTGGTGCTCCTGCTGCTCTTCCTGGGCGGGGTGTGGAGCGCCGGGCTGCTCGGGGTGGCCGCCGCGGCCTGCGTCGGCGAGTACTACCTCATCGTCCAGAAGCGGCTGACGGTGGCCGCCTGGGTGGGCATGGCCTTCGCCGCCGTCCTCCCGTTCCTTCCGCTGAAGGACGCGGCCCGCACGGGCGAGACGGCCTTCTGGCTGACCATCGTCTTCGCGTTCTTCGCGTGGATCTACCACCTCTTCAAGGGCCCGCTCGCCGAGGCCCCCACCCGCACCGCGCACCTGGTCAACGGCTTCCTGCTGGGCGCGGTGGGCCTCACCGCCCTGTCCGCCCTGCGGCTGCTGCCCCAGGACGGCCTGGCGTGGGTCATCTGTGCGCTGGTCATCACCTGGGCCAACGACACCGCCGCCTACTTCTTCGGGCGGTTCCTCGGGAAGCACAAGCTCTACCCCGAGGTGAGCCCCAACAAGACGTGGGAGGGGTTCTTCGGGGGCATGGTGGGCTCGGTGGGCGGCATGTTCATCGCCCGGGGCTTCTTCTTCCCCGTCTTCACCGTGTGGGACTGCGTGCTGCTGGGCATCGCCGGCGGAATCCTCGGCCCCATCGGCGACCTGTGTGAGTCCATGCTCAAGCGGGCCTATGGGGTGAAGGACTCGGGCTTCCTCATCCCCGGGCACGGCGGCATCCTGGACCGCATCGACGCGCTGCTGTTCAACGCCCCCCTGGTGTTCGTCTACGTGCAGTTCGTGCGCGGCCTGCTCCCGTAGCCCCCCGGATTTCCGCCTGCTCGCCCGCTGGGTTGGGGCGTTGTGCGTTGTCCGCATCGGCGCCCACGATTACTCTTGCGCCCATGCTCCAGATCCAGAACACCGGGTTCTTCATCCTGCTGCTCGGCGTGCTCGTGACGGTCCACGAGCTCGGCCACTTCCTCGTGGCCAAGGCCTGCGGGGTGAAGGTCCTGAAGTTCTCCATCGGCTTCGGACCGAAGCTGATTGGCTTCACCAAGGGCGAGACGGAGTACCAGATTGCCCTGCTGCCCCTGGGCGGCTACGTGAAGATGGCGGGAGACCTGCCCCACGAGGAGCTCAGCCCGGAGGAGGCCAGCCGGGGCTTCCTGGCGCAGCCCCCCTGGAAGCGCGGCCTCATCGTCCTGGCCGGGCCGGCCTTCAACCTCATCTTCCCCATCCTCATCTACTTCTTCGTCTACCTGGGGCCACACCAGACCACCTCCACCCTGGTGGGCAACGTCAGCCCGGGCATGCCCGCGGTCGCCGCCGGCATCCGCCCGGGTGACAGGATTCTCTCCGTGGATGGCGTGGAGGTGCGCACTTTCAACGACCTCACCGACGCGTTCGTCGGCCGCTTCGGGCGGCCCGTGCCCATCGTGGTGGACCGGGGCGGCGAGCGCCGCACCATCCAGGTGACGCCCGACAAGAGCGTGGAGACGTCCCCCATCGACACGGTGGAGCGGGGGCAGATTGGCGTGAGCCCGGCGTCCCGGGCGGCGATTGTCGGCGTGCCGCCGGGCTCGCCCGCCGAGCAGGCGGGCCTGCGCACCTTCGACCGAGTCCTGGCCGTCAACGACGTGCCGGTGCAGGACGAGGGACGGCTCCACCATGCGGTGAGCAAGCACCCGGAAGGCACGCCGCTGAAGCTCACCGTGCGGCGCCTGGACACGGTGGCGGCCGGCGTGGTGACGGGGCGCGTCCCCAAGGTGCTGGAGTTCACCGTGGCCCGGCAGGCGGGCGAGGGCCTGGCGGCGCTGGGCGCGGAGCCCGCGGACCTGTACCTCGCGTCGGTGGCGCCGGGCAGCGCGGCGGAGAAGGCGGGCATCAAGGCCGGTGACCGCGTCATCTCCATCAACGGGGAGAAGCTGCACGGCTTCCACCAGCTGGCGGTGCGGCTCAATGCCCTGAAGGAGACGCCCTTCACGCTGGTGTGGCGGGGCGAGGGCGGGGAGCGCACGGAGAAGCTGGCGCAGGCGCCGCTGCCGACGGAAGACGGCATGGGCACCAAGAGCGCGCCGCTGGCCCTCGGGGTGCGCAGCTGGATGGTGACGCCGTCGGACGTGCCCCCGCCGGACGAGGTGACGGTGCACCTGGGGCCGGGCGCGGCCTTCAAGCAGGCGGCGCTCGTGGTCCCCACCATCGTCGGGCAGATGGTGAAGGTCATCGGCGGCCTCTTCGTGGGCTCCGTGCCCCTGAGCACCGTGGGCGGGCCCATCATGATGTACCAGATGGCCTCCAAGAGCGCCGAGCAGGGGCTCGACAGCTTCCTGCACCTGATGGCCCTGATCTCCATCAACCTGGGGGTGATGAACCTGCTCCCCATCCCCGTGCTGGACGGCTTCCATCTGCTCTCGGCTGCCTGGGAGGGAATCCGCCGCCGCCCCATCCCTGTTCGGGTGCGTGAAGTCGCCAACATGGTCGGACTCGCGCTGCTCATCCTGCTGATGCTGCTGGCCGTGACGAACGACGTGACCCGCTAGAGGTTCCATGCGAGGAATTGCCGTTGCCGTACTGCTGGGGACGAGCCTGCTCACCGCCTGCGCCCAGCGCGCGGCGAAGCCCCAGCCGCCGGAAGCGTCCACCGCGAAGGAGGGCTCCACCCGCGCGCCCACGCCGGGCGTGACGCGGCGCGAGCAGATGCCCCGCTCGTACCTGGGCGAGGGCCTGGCGTCCTTCTACGGCCCGGGCCTGCACGGCCGGCCCACCGCGAGCGGGGAGCGCTTCAACCAGAACGCCCTCACCGCCGCGCACCGCAAGGAGCGCTTTGGCTCCTGCGTGCGCGTGGTGAACATGGAGAACGGGCGCAAGGTGGACGTGCGCGTGAATGACCGCGGCCCCTTCGTGGACGGCCGCATCATCGACGTGTCCAAGGCCGCCGGAGAGAAGCTGGGCATGCTCGACAAGGGCGTGGTGCGCGTGCGGCTGTACCGCTGCGGCACCCCCGTGTCCCAGATTCCCCAAGCTTCGTGGACCGCTCCGGTGTAGGGAGCCGTCCCATGTTCCTCACGCTGGACACCTCCACGCTGACGCTGTCGCTCGCCCTGATGGAGCGCGAGCCCGGGGGCGGCCTGCGCACGGTGGAGCACGTGGTGGTGCCTCCGCCCCAGAAGCAGAGCGAGCTGCTGCCCGGCGTCGTCGGGGAGCTGCTCACCCGCCACGGCGTGAAGCTGGCGGAGCTGGAGGGGCTGGGCGTGGGCCTGGGGCCAGGCTCCTTCACGGGGCTGCGCATCGGCCTGGCCACGGTGAAGTCGCTGGCGTACGCGGCGGGCCTCAAGGCGGCGGGCGCGTCGTCGCTGGCGGCGCTGGCGCTGCGGGGCCCCGAGGACGTGCCGCTGTACTGCCTGGCCGTGGCGCGCAAGGACGACCTGTACCTGGGCGCCTACGTCCGCAAGGGCGGCACGGTGGAGGCGCTGGAGCCGGAGACGGCCATGTCGCCCCCCGAGGTCGCCGCGCGCCTGGCCGCCGAGCCCCGCGCGGTGGCGCTGGGCCCCGCGCTGGTGGACTACCGCGCCGCGCTGGAGTCGCACGGCGTGGCCGCGCACCGGTTGCTTTCGGGGCACGACTTCCCCTCGGCGGTGGAGCTGGCGCGGCTGGTGCGCTTCCCGGAGGAGCGCTCGCTGCAGGCGCTCTTCGCCATGGAGCCGCACTACGTGCGTGCCTCCGAGCCGGAGCGCAATCCGAAGTTTCCCCCGCTGCCCGGGCCGGCGCCCGTGGCACGGTTGAAGGAAGACTGAGGCGCCCTCGCGGCGCTCGCGTCCGTGCGCCCGGGACGCTAAAGGACGCGCCATGAGAGATGACCTGAAAATCGGCGTGGTGGGTGCCACCGGCGTGGTGGGCCGCGAGGTGCTGGCCGCGCTGTACGCGCAGGACGTGCCCGCAGAGCGCGTGCGCGCCTTCGGCTCCGAGCGCTCGAAGGGCCTGGACGTGGAGTACGGCGAGGACTCGCTGGAGGTGGAGCAGGCGTCGGCGGAGGCCTTCCGGGGCCTGGGCCTGGTGCTGCTGGCCACTCCGGCGGAGGCGTCCCGCCGGCTGGCCCCGCTGGCGCAGGCCGCGGGCGCGTGGGTGGTGGACGCCAGCAACGCCTTCCGGGGCGACGGTGCCGTGCCCCTCGTCCTGCCGGGCTTCAACACGGACGTGCTGGCCGCGACGTTCAAGGGCCGCGTGGTGTGCCTGCCGGGCGCCATCACCACCGCCGCGGTGCACGTGGTGGAGCCCTTGCGGACGGTGTTTGGCGTGGTGCGCGCGCAGGTGACGGCGATGATGGCCGTGTCCAGCGCGGGCGTGCGCGGCGTGGCGGAGCTGGAGAAGCAGACGGCCGACCTGCTCTCCGGCCGCGAGCCGGAGCCCCAGGCCCTGCCCAACCGGGTGGGCTTCAACCTGGTGCCGCAGGTGGGCGGCTTCATGGTGAACTCGCCCTGGACGGAGGAGGAGGGTGGCTGGACGCTGGAGGCCGCCCGGCTGTTCGCCACCAAGGGCGACGCGCCCGTCATCGCCGGGACGGCCGTGCAGGTGCCGACCTTCTACGGCCACGGCCTCACCGTCAGCGTGCAGCTCAAGAAGGCCGCCCCGGCCGAGCAGGTGCGCGCCGCCCTCAAGACGCACCGGGCGCTCAAGGTGCTGGACGTCCCGGGCGAGCGCGTCTACCCCATGCCCATGCTCGTCACGTCGGACCCCGCCGTGCATGTGGGCCGGGTGCGCTCCTTCCCCCAGGCCCCCGAGTGGGTGACGCTCTTCGCCGCCGTGGACAACGCCGGCCGGGGCGCCGCCCTCAACCTGGTGGAGGCCGGCCTCCGCCTGGCCGAGCGCCCCGCCTGACAATTTGGCAAGGCCCTCCGGGCCGCCGTGCCTGTTTGGCGCGCCCAGGGGGCTTTCCCAGAGGGGAATGCGCCATCCGCATGGGGGTTGTGGATGGCCTCCCGCTTGCTAGCGTCCGCCTACCCATGCGCCTCACATTCGTTGGCCTCCTGCTCTTCGCGTCGACCGCCCTGGGACAGACTGTGACCTTCTCGGGCACGGTCATCCAGCAAGGCGACCGGATCGTCGTGTCCAAGGAGCTTTGCTCGACTCCTCGGACCATCACCTGGACGCGGTCGACCGGCACTCTGTGCGACACCCTCTACATCTGGATCTCCAACGACACCTGTACGGGAATCCCCGGGACCGATGACGTGCTCCTGGAGGAGCTCAGCAAGACCTCCACCACGACCACGGGGACCGAGAACATCGTCGTGTCGGATATCCTGACGCGCAACGGTTCCAGTTGCGACGAGGAGGAGGTGCAGCGCGACTTCAAGCTTTGCGCGACCACGCGCCTGTTCGACTCCGCCACCACGACGAACTGCAGGACCACCGCTGAGACCATCGGGAGCCCGTCCGTCACCGTGAGGTTCGACTCCAAGGCGCCAACGATTCCCGGTGCGCCGTCGGTGACGGGCCTGGACAAGGCGCTGAGCGTCACGGTGACGCCACCGGGTGACACGACGACGATGGTGGTGGAGGTGCGGGCGCTGGGCACGGGTGCCGACGGCGGCGTGGAGCCGACCGGTGAGCCGGTCTCCAGGAAGGAGCAGTCGACCGACAACACCACCTTCCGGATGGAGAATCTGCAGAACGGCGTCGAGTACGCCGTACAGGCCATCGCGGTGGACCAGGCGGGCAACCCGAGCAAGCCTTCCGATGCGACGCTGGGCACGCCCGTGGCGAGCTTCGGGTTCTACGAGGAGTACCTCAACGACGGCGGTGCCGAGTCGGGCGGGTGTGGCGCGGCGGGAGGGGGCCTTGCGGCAGGGGCGTTGGCGGCTTTCGGGTTCTGGTTGTCGTCGAGGAGGAAGCAGTCATGAGTCGGGCAATCACCCTCGGTGTCGCGGCGCTGCTGTCCGCGCTACCCGCGTGGGGGCAGGATACGTCGTCGGTGACGGCGGACGAGGTGACGCTGCAGTCGCCCCGCTCGGGCGCGGTGCTGCTCCGCCTGGGCGGGTACAAGCCCCTGGTCGACGAGGAGCCGGGGCTCGGGGACAACAAGCCCTACGAGGACACCTTCGGCGACGCGTCGCTGCTGCTGTTCGAGATGGAGCTGCAGCGCTACTTCTACCAGGGCATCGGCACCGCGGGCGTTGGCCTGTCGGCCGGCTACGCGGAGAAGTACGCGGCCTCGCGGCTCGCGTCGGGCGGTGGCCGGGCGGCGGAGCAGACGGCGCTGAAGGTGATTCCGCTGGGCCTCAACGCCTTCTACAAGTTCGACTACGCCGCGTTCGAGTGGGGCATCCCCCTGGTGCCGTACGGCAAGCTGGGCCTCATCTACACGCCGTGGTGGATTACCAAGGGTGACAGCACCGAGGTGGCGCGGGGCAACAAGGCCTCCGGCGCCAAGTGGGGCTGGGGCGCCACCGGCGGCCTGGCCTTCATGCTGGACGTGCTGGAGCCGCGTTTCGCACGCGACTTCGACTCCGACCTCGGGGTGAACCACAGCTACCTGTTCGCCGAGTACACCTACGCGGATGTGGACAATTTCGGCGCCGGAGGGCTCGTCCTGTCCAGCCGGCGCTGGATGTTCGGACTGGCGCTGGACTACTAAGCGGCTCATGCCGCTTGCTCCGCGCCCCTTCCTCCCGCTGTTCGCAGTCCTGTTGGTGGCAGCCGTGGGCCTCGGAGGCTCCGGCTGCCGGCGGGCGGTGAAGCCGGACCTGGGGCAGGACCGCGCGGTGGAGGCGGGCGTCCCGGTGGAGCTCGGCTCGCGGGAAGAGGGCGCGGCGGCCGTGACGTGGGAGCTGGGGGATGGCACCCCGCCCCAGCAGGCCGCCAGCGTGTCCCATGCCTTCGCCCGGCCGGGCGCGTACACGGTGCGCGCGCTGCATGACGGCGAGGAGGTGGGCCGGGTGCGGCTCACCGTGGTGCCGCGGCCGGTGCTGCGCGCGGTGCCCGCCGAGGCGCAGACGGTGCTGTGGGTGTCCCAGGTGCGCGGCGGCGTGGAGCCGCTGGTGGACTTCTACGAGCGCCTCATCGGCCCGGAGAACGCGCGGCGCACGCTGGAGGAGGCCCCGCTGGTGTCGCTGCTGCTGCGCGGCCTGGACGGCGGCCCCAGCGTGGTGGACCCGGAGGAGGGCTTCGGCTTCTTCCTGCTCCCCGACTTCGACGGCGTGGTGGCGCTGCTGGGCATCCAGGACCCGAAGGAGGCGCTGGACGCGGTGGTGGGCGAGCTGGAGGGCGCCGGCCACGAGGTGCTGCCCCGCTCGGACGGCTCGGCGCGTGTGGTGCCCGGGGACGGCGGGCCGCCGATGCTGCTGTTCGAGGACCGGGGCTACCTCTACCTCGCGGTGCCGGACAGCCCGGACGCGCCGGAGGAGGGCGTGCCGGTGCAGGCGCAGCTCGAGGGCACCCCGGACGTGGAGGTGGCGCGCGCCGCGGTGAGGGGGCTGTCGGGTGCGGGCATCTCCGAGGTGCCGCTGCTGGGCGAGCTGCGCGGCAAGGTGGCCGAGGGCAGCGTGTACTTGTACTCGGGCGCGCCGCCGGACGAGGCGGGCGAGGAGGCGGGGCCGGTGCGCGGCTTCTTCGCCTCGCTGGTGGTGCGGCCGGAGCGGCTGGACCTGGATGGCTTCCTGTCTTCCTCCCGGCCGCTGCTGAGCGGTGCCACCGCGCCGGCGTCCGCGCTGCTCCAGCAGGCGGCGATGGGGCCCATGGCGGCGGCGCAGTTGTCCGTGCCGCCCGAGGAGCTGGCGAAGCTGGCCTTCGGCTCGCCGGGCTCTCCCCGACGCGCGCGCACGCTGGAGCGGTGGCGCCAGCAGGGCCTGGACGCGGAGGCGCTGCTGAAGGCGCTGCGCGGCGACGTGGCGATGCTGGTGTACTTCGACGCGGGGGCCTTCTTCCGGAACTTCCTGCGCGAGAAGCGGCCGGAGCCCCGGGGCACCGTGGTGGTGGAGGCGGGCCTGGCCTCCGCGGAGCCGGTGCTGGCCCTCATCGACCGGCAGCTCGAGGACCTCTCGCTGCTCTCGGCGCGGGTCAGCTCGCAGAAGCTGCCGGACGGCATGCTCTACCGGACGGTGCTGCGGGAGCAGCCGGTGGAGCTGCGCATCACTTCTCAGCGGGCCACGCTGCTGGCGGGGGAGGTGCTGGAGGGCCGCGCGCGCGGAGACGTGGGCACCGCGCTGCGCGAGCGCTTCGGTGGCGAGGCCTTCGGCGCGGGCCACGTGTCGGTGATGCTGGACCTGGGCCGGCTGCGCGAGGACCTGCGCGCGGCGAAGGACGTGCCGGGCGTGCCGCCGGGACAGCTGGAGGCGGCGAAGGCCTTCACCGGCGCGCTGATGGACCAGCTCACGCCGCTGGACTCGGCCTTCCTCGACTTCTCGCTGGCGGAGGGCGGGGCCCGGCTCAAGGGGCGGGTGTCGCTGCGCCCGGCGGCGGAGGCCTCGCGGTGAGCGGGCCCGGGAGCATCACCGTCCTCTACTTCGCCGCGGCCCGCGAGCGCGCGGGTGGAGCGCGCGAGGTGCTGGAGGTGCCCGAGGGCGCCCGGGTGCGGGACGTGCTGCGGCTGGTGTCGGAGCGGCACCCGGCGCTGGCGCCGCTGCTGCCGCACCTGCGCGTGGCGGTGGACCAGGAGTTCGTGGGCCCGGAGGCGCCGGTGCGAGTGGGCGCGGAGGTGGCGCTGATTCCGCCGGTGGCGGGCGGCTCGCCGGGGCTGTTCTCCGTGGTGGACCGGCCGCTGCGGCTGGAAGAGGTGGTGGAGGCGGTGGGCGGCGAGGCGTACGGCGGGCTCGTCACCTTCAGCGGCTCCGTGCGCAACCAGACGAAGGGCCGGCGGGTGATGCGGCTGGAGTACGAGGCCTACGCGCCCATGGCGGAGAAGAAGCTGGCGGAGATTGGCGCGGAGGTGGCGGCGCAGTGGCCGGGGGCGCGGCTGGCCATCGTCCACCGCGTGGGCACGCTGGTGCCGGGGGAGCTGGCGGTGGTCATCGCCGCGGCGGCGCCCCACCGGAAGGAGGCGTTCCGCGGCTGTGAGCACGCGATTGAGCGGCTCAAGCAGGACGTGCCCATCTGGAAGAAGGAGTTCTTCGAGGACGGCGAGGTCTGGGTGGGCCTGGGGCCCTGACTCAGCGCACGCGGAAGTAGCCGGGCACGTTGATGCCGGTGCCGCCGTCGGACTGCTGGGCGCGCTCGGTGTCGGTGAGCGGGCGCAGCGGGGTGTCCACGCCCAGGGCCTTGCGGCGCTCGGCTTCCTTCTCCGCCGCCAGCTTCAGGGCGCGGGTGTTGGCCTCCTGCTGACGCTCGGGCGTGGGCCCCGCGATGAGGAAGCCCACCGGCAGGCTGAGGAAGAGGGCGCTGACGACGATGAGCCACCCGAAGTCCTTCGCCTGGAGCCGGCCCACGCGCTCCTTCACCACGGAGCCCTGGACCACCAGCGTGAGCTGGCCCTCCATGAGGCGGAGCGTCGTGTCCTCGGCCAGCTCGACGGAGCGGTGGCCGTCCTGCTGGCGCAGCTCGGACTCCGGCACGGTGGCGAAGTGGTCTCCGCGCACCTTGCGCTCCATGCGCGCGGCGGGAGGCAGGTGGATGCGCCAGCCGCGCTCGGTGCGCTCGGCCAGGAGGAAGGGCTCCTCCGGCAGCGTGAAGCCGTAGAGCGGCAGCGGCGCCTTCTCGTCCGGGGCGGCGTGGACACTCGCCTGCTCCGGGCCGTAGCTCCAGGCCTCGGACAGGTTGGTGCCCCAGTACAGCTCGCAGTACAGCCCTCCGCCCTTCGTCGTGTTCATCGCGCGCTGAAGCATAGGTCCTTCACCGGTCCACGGCCCTTCGAAGTGCTCCCAGACGTCCCTCAGGCAACTACCAACGCCTGACCGCTCCCTGGACAGCCGGGAGCGCCAGAAGTTCCCGGGGAGGGGAGCGCTCGCTATGGGGGAGGGCTGGCGGCGGAGGCCCCCGCGTCCAGGGTGGCGGGGCGGGTGCCGGCGGTGGTGGAGGGGGAGGGGGAGGGCGCGCTCCCGGCGGGCCCGGTTCCCGCGCTCGTGCGTGAAGGCACATTCGCGGTGGCCGGTGCGCCGACAGCCGGCTGCGCCGGAACGCCGGCTCCGGCGCTCTGTGCGCCGGCTCCTGTCGGGGACTGCACGGCGGCTCCGCCGGCCGGTGCCGTGCCCGTCGGCGGTGAGGGCGCCGCGGCTCCGACGGCCGGGGGCGCGGTCCCTGCCGGGGCCTGCGCGGCGCCGCCGACGATGGGCGTACCGGCATCCGTCAGCGACGGCGTGGCAACGCCCGTGGCCGGCGCCCCGGCGTCCAGCTGTGCCGGCGTGGCGACGCCCGTGGCCGGCGCCCCGGCGTCCAGCTGTGCCGGCGTGGCGACGCCCCCGGTCGGCGTGCCCGAGTCCGTCAGTGCCGGCGTGGCGACGCCCTCGGTCGGCGTGCCCGAGTCCGTCAGTGCCGGCGTGACAACCGTCGCATTCGCTGCCGGTGTCGAGGCATCCAGCACGCCCGCGACGGTGGCCGGCCCGGGCGGCGCCCCCCCGGAGCGGGTGCCCGGCGTCGCGGCCCCGGCGGAGGGTGCCCCCGTCGCGGCCTGCGGCGGGGTGCCTGGACCGGCGTCCCCTCCACTCGGAACCATCGCCTGCGCCGCCGGGGCCGGGCGCTCGGGCAGCGCGCGGCGGATCTCCGCTCCCGCCATCACCAGGATGACCGCCGCAATCGTCAGGAAGCCCACCGTCTGCGCCACCGTCTCCACGCGCGTGGGCAGCCGCCGTCCGCTCGCCGCCTCCACCATCAGCAGCAGCACCCGGCCGCCGTCCAGGCCCGGCACGGGGAGCATCGTCAGCAGCGCCAGCGCCACGGACGCCGCCACCAGGGTGCGCAGCAGCGCATCCGCGCCGGACGACGCCGCATCCGACGACTCCTGCCGCATCAGCGCCCCGGGCCCCACCGTGTCCGAGCGCTTCGGCCCCTGCACCAGGCGCACCAGCATCGCCAGCCCCTCGGTGGCCACGCTGCCCGTGTGCGCGAAGGAGTGGCCCAGCGCCTCCCCCGCCGCGTGCTCGCGGTACACGTACTGCTGGCTCACGCCGATGCGGCCCGCGCCGCGCTCGTCCGGGCGGGGGCGCACCTGCACCGCGCGCGGCTCGCCATGCCGCTCCACCGCCAGCGCCAGCGTGCGGCCCGGCGACTCCGCCACCTTCTCCACGAAGTCCGACCAGCTCCGCAGCGCCTGCCCATCCGCGCTGACGATGCGGTCTCCGGGCAGCAGCTGCGCCCGCGCCGCCTCGGAGCCCGGCTGCACCGTGCCCACCGTCAGCGGCACCACCACGTGCGTGCCCGACGTGTACAGCGAGAAGAGGATGCCCAGCGCGAGCACGTAGTTGGCCAGCGGACCCGCCAGGATGATGGCCATGCGCTTGAGCGGGCCCAGCGTACCGAAGCTGGCGGGCTCCTCCGCGTCCGCGCGGTGCGGGTTCATCCCCTGGATGTGGGCGGTGGCTCCCAGCGGCACCGCCGCCAGCACGTACTGCGTCCCCCACAGCCGGAAGGACACCAGCGGCGGGCCGAAGCCGAACACGAAGCGCGGCACCCGCACCCCGAGCAGCCGCGCGGCGACGAGGTGCCCCAGCTCATGCAGGGCCAGCAGGGCCCCGAGGGCCAGCAGGACGAGCGCGTAGTGCATCCGGAGAGCGCCGCGGCCTACAGCTTCCGCCGCTGCCCGGTCCGCTTGTAGGCCCGGTAGTCGGCGAGGATGGTGCCGTGGTCGAAGCAGAGGTCCTTCGGCAGCGCGTCCAGGGCGAATGTCTTCGCCTCCGCCGCGTCGTCCGAGCCCCGGGGCTCACCGTCCGCCGTGGCGAGGTACACCGTGGACAGGGTGTGCTGCCGCGGGTCTCTCTTCGGGTCCGAGTACGTGAAGAACTGCTCCGACAGCTTCACCTCCAGGCCCGTCTCCTCCCGGGCCTCGCGCACGGCCGCGGCGTCCAGGGCCTCGCCCTCGTCCACGAAGCCCCCGGGCAGCGCCCAGCCGATGGGCGGATTCTTCCGCCGGATGAGGACGATGCGTTCACCGGCCAGCTCGATGATGCAGTCCACGGTGGGCTTGGGGTTGCGGTACTCGACCATGTGCCGGAGTCTAACCCCAGCCCCATGCTGGCACTCGACCCAATGCGCCCGTGGGGTATGGTGCGCCCCGTGTCTACCCGCAGACGCTTCAGCCTCCTCGTCCCCGCCCTGCTCGTGGCCGGCATGGCCGGCTGCCTGCCCTACCCGCAGGACCAGGGCGAATATCTTCTCACGCCCGTCGAGGTCTTCCGCGACGAGTGCGGCCTGGCGGAGTCCAACCGGGACCGGTTCCGCGGCACCCTGCAGATTACCGGCCGTGTCGTCAGCCTGGACTTCGGCCTGCTGGACAGCCGCCTCACGGGCTACTTCCTCGAGGGAGGAGACGACTTCTCCATCGACGGCAGCATCGTGAACGCGGTGACCGAGGTGAACGGCCAGGAGTGTCTGCTGGACCAGGTCAACATCCACCTGGAAGGCACCACCCGGTGCGAGACGCAGTTCGACGGCCTGCTGCGGGTCCGCTACGAGGCACAGCGCCCGGACTCGTGCGTGTGCGAGCTGTGGATGCGCTACGAAGCCGTCAAGGATTCGAAGCGCTGCGACTAGCGAGCTTGAGCCCGGGCCCGGGGGTTCCTACAAAGAGGGGTGGTTGGCATTCCCCTCGGAGGAGCCCATGGCTGAAACGCAGCATGAAATCCAGTCGGTCCTGACGGAGACGCGCGTCTTCCCCCCTCCCGAGGCCTTCTCGCGAAGCGCCCATATCCGGAGCATGGAGGACTACCAGCGGCTGTGGGCCGAGGCCGAGAAGAACCCGGACAAGTACTGGGGCGACCGGGCGCGCGAGGAGCTGTACTGGAAGGAGCCCTTCCGCACGGTCCTGGACTGGCAGCCGCCGCACGCGAAGTGGTTCGTCGAGGGCCGGACGAACCTCACCTACAACTGCCTGGACCGTCACCTGGCGAAGCGCCGCGACAAGCCGGCCATCCTCTTCGAGGGGGAGCCGGGTGACAGGCGGAGGGTGACGTACGGCGAGCTGGCGGCGGAGGTGAACCGGCTGGCCAACGGGCTCAAGTCGCTCGGCATCCGCAAGGGAGACCGGGTGGGCATCTACCTGCCCATGATTCCCGAGGCCGCGGTGGCCATGCTGGCGTGCGCACGCATCGGCGCCGTGCACTCGGTGGTGTTCGGCGGCTTCTCCGCCGAGGCGCTCCAGGAGCGCATGAGCGACATGGGCGCCAAGGTGCTGCTCACCGCCGACGGCGGCTGGCGCAAGGGCGCGGTGGTGCCGCTGCTGAAGAACGTGGAAGCGGCGATGCCCAACATGCCCACCGTGGAGAAGGTCGTGGTGCTGCGGCGCACCGGCGGCTCGCTGGCGCTGTCCGGCCCCCGGCTGGTGGCGTGGGACACGCTGGTGCAGGGCCAGTCCGACGCGTGCGAGCCGGAGTGGGTGGAGAGCGAGCACCCGCTGTTCATCCTCTACACGTCCGGCTCCACCGGGAAGCCCAAGGGCGTGCTGCACACCACCGGCGGCTACGCGGTGATGGCGTCGCTCACCACGCGCTGGGTGTTCGACCTGAAGGAAGAGGACATCTACTGGTGCACCGCGGACGTGGGCTGGGTGACGGGCCACACGTACGTCGTCTACGGCCCGCTGATGAACGGCGCCACCACCGTGCTCTACGAGGGCGCGCCCACGTACCCGGGGCCGGACCGCTTCTGGGAAATCATCGAGCGCTACAAGGCCACCATCCTCTACACCGCGCCCACCGCCATCCGCGCCTTCATGCGCCTGGGCGAGGAGCACCCGCGCAAGCGCGACCTGTCCTCGCTGCGCGTGCTGGGCAGCGTGGGCGAGCCCATCAACCCCGAGGCGTGGATGTGGTACCGCGACGTCATCGGCGGCGGCCGCTGCCCCGTGGTGGACACGTGGTGGCAGACGGAGACGGGCGGCATCATGGTGTCCCCGCTGCCGGGCGCCACGCCCACCAAGCCCGGCTCCGCCACGCTGCCGCTGCCCGGCATCCACACCGAAATCCTGGACCGGCAGGGCAACCCGGTGCCGAAGGGGCAGGGCGGCCTGCTCTTCATCACCCGGCCGTGGCCCTCCATGCTGCGCACGGTGTACGGCGACCCGGAGCGCTACGTGCGCACGTACTTCAGCGAGCTGCCCGGCAAGTACTTCACCGGCGACGGCGCGCGCACGGACAAGGACGGCTACTTCTGGCTGATGGGCCGCGTGGACGACGTGGTGAACGTGGCCGGCCACCGCCTGGGCACCGCCGAGGTGGAGAGCGCGCTGGTGGCGCACCCGCGCGTGTCCGAGGCCGCCGTGGTGGGCCGCCCGGATGAGCTGAAGGGCACCGCGCTGGTGGCCTTCGTCACGCTGAAGCAGGGCAACGCGCCGTCGGCGGAGCTGAAGAAGGAGCTGGCCGCGCACGTGGTGAAGGAGATTGGCGCCATTGCCCGGCCGGATGAGCTGCGCTTCGCCGAGGCGCTGCCGAAGACGCGCTCCGGAAAAATCATGCGCCGGCTGCTGCGCGACGTGGCCGCGGGCAAGCAGTCCTCCCAGGACACCACCACGCTGGAAGACCTCAACGTGCTCGCCACGCTCCGCCAGAACGACGAGTAGTGGGCAATCCCTCGCACCCCCGGACAGGGACCCGGGGGCAGGAGTCCGCATTCGGCTCTTGCCTCCGCCGGCCCTTCTCTCTAAACCGCCCCGGCCCGAGCGCACCTCGCCTCCGGGAGCGGTGTCTTTCGTTCATTTCCACACGTCCCCAGACTCCTGGAGTGCCGGTGAAGACTGAACAGCAGGCAAGCCTCTGGTCGCTTCCTTGAGTAGCAGGCAAGCGCAGGTTTTCCCTCTGGGCGGTACATCCAGTTGAGTCTGAACAAACGAATACAGCCCGGCAGTCAGGGTAGGCCGGTTGACACTGGAAAGATGCAAGGGCATTAAATGGTGCTGCTCGCCCCCCGAGCGCCCGCCTCCTCCCCCAGCGTCCCCCCTACCCCCCGGATGTGCTTCATGGATCTCCGTGATCAGCTCGAATCACCTCTCTTCACCCACTTCATCTCCAACTACGCGCAGCCCACGGGGCCGGACCTGCTGGCGCGCACGGAGGAGTTCTTCGAGTGGCAGGAGGCGCGGCGGCAGACGGGGCTGTGGCCGTACTCGCGGAGCCTGGAGGCGGCGCCCAACGCGGAGTGTGGCGTGCGCAGCGAGACGGGGCAGGCGCGGCTGGGACTGAACTTCGGCTCGCAGGACTACCTGTCGCTGTCCACGCACCCGGAGGTCATCGCGACGGCCCACCGCTCCATCGAGCAGTACGGGTTGCACAGCGCGGGCTCGGCGATGCTGGGGGGAAACACGACGCCGTCGCTGATGCTGGAGAAGGCCATCGCGGAGCACCTGCAGATGGAGCACGTGGCGCTGTTCTCCACGGGCTGGGGCGCGGGGTTCGGCACCATCGTCGGGCTGGTGCGTCCGGGGGACCACGTGGTGCTGGACGCGCTGTCGCACCAGTGCCTGCAGCAGGGGGCCGCCGCGGCCACGCAGAACGTCAGCCGCGTGCCGCACCTGAGCAACCGGGCCATGCGCCGCAAGCTGCAGGAGATTCGCGCCCGCGACACGAAGAACGGCGTGCTCGTCGTCACCGAGGGCCTGTTCTCCATGGACTCGGACGTGCCGCGCATCGAGGAACTGCAGGGCATCTGCCGCGAGTACGGCGCCACGCTGCTGGTGGACGTGGCCCACGACCTGGGCGCGACGGGGCCGAAGGGCACGGGCAGCCTGGGCGCGCAGGAGATGCTGGGGAAGGTGGACCTGGTGGTGGGGGCCTTCTCGAAGACGTTCGCTTCCAACGGCGGCTTCATGGCCACGAACTCGCCGGCGGTGCGCCAGTACGTGCGCGTCATGGGCGGGCCGCACATCTTCTCCAACGCGCTGCTGCCCACGCAGGCCGCGGTGGTGCTGGAGTCGCTGCGCATCGTCCGCTCGGAGGAGGGTGAGGCGCTGCGCACGAAGGCGCGGGAGAACAGCACCGCGCTGCGCGGCGCCTTCGCCGAGCGCGGCATCGAGTGCCTGGGTGACGTCTCCAACGTGGTGCCCGTGCCGGTGGGCGACCCGAAGGTGGCCCGCCTGGCCGCGAAGTTCGTCTTCGAGCGCGGCGTGTTCACCAACCTGGTGGAGTACCCGGCGGTGCGCCTGCGCGAGACTCGCTTCCGCATGCAGGTGATGGCGGCCCACACGCCGGAGCAGGCGCGTCAGGCGGCCGAGGTGGTGGCCGGCGCCATCGAGGAGGCCCGCCGGCTGGTGAAGACCCAGGGCCGCTCCGCCCGCGCGGCGCTCCGCGAGGACCGGCCCCTGGCCGAGCTGTGATGGCCGGGTAGTCGAGGCAGGCCCGCGCCGGCTCACGGCGCGAGCTTCCCGTCGGTCCAGGACTGGCCCACGTGGTAGGAGCGCGGCCCATGGCTCCTGCCCGTCACGTGTGGCTCCTCGTCGCGCCGCTTCCGGCCATCCTGCTCGGGGCCGCCGTGGCGGGTGCGAGCCACGTCCCCCTGATGGCATTCCTCCCCAACCTCCTGGGCCTGCTGCTGGGGGGACTGGGCCTCTTCGCCTGCTTGCGCCTGGCTCCGGCCACGCAGGAGCGCGCGCTGCCCTGGCTGGGCGCCGCCGCCTTCCTCGCGCTGGTGGCGACGCTGGGGTTCGCGGGCATCGAGGGCGTGCACCGCTGGATTCGGCTCGGGCCCCTGCGGCTGAATGCGTCCGCGAGCTTCCTGCCGTGGATTCTCGCGGGGCTGGGAGCTTCGAGCGCGAAGGCGCGTGGAATGGCCGTGGGGCTCGTGCTCGGCGCGCAGCTGCTTCACGTGGCGCAGCCGGACGCGGGGCAGGCCACCGCGCTCGCGGTGGGGGCGCTGGCCATGCTCGCCACCGGCACGGTGCTGCGAGGGTGGGCCCGCGTCGCCGTGGGGCTGACCGTCGTGGGCCTCGCCGCGTACACCTGGCTGCGGGTCGATCCACTCCCCCCCGTCGAGCACGTGGAGCGCATCCTCGTGCTGGCGCTCTCCCGTGGTTTTGCGTGGGCGGCGGCTGCCGTCGTCGCGGGCCTGCTGCTGCTCGCTCCGATGGGGCCTGCCGTCAGGCGCTCCGGAGGCGCGAGCGCGGGGCTGGCCCTGAGCCTTGCCCTCTACTTCTGTGCGACCATCGCGGTGACGTTCTTCGGGAACTTCCCGGTTCCGGTGATGGGGGCGGGCGCCGGTCCCGTGTTGGGGTGGTGCGCGCTGGCGGCCCTCTGCTCGCGCAGGACCGCGGTCGCCAGCTCGTAGGGCAGGACCCCGCCGCTCAGGTGTCGTCGCGGCTGTCGGCGTGCAGGTGGGTGACGTCGCCCCAGGTGACGAGCCGGAACGCCCCGTCGTGGTAGTCGAACTGGTTCCACCCCGCGTTGAGCACGGAGAAGGTGCGCGGGGCGGCGGTGGGAATCCCCAGGCTGTGGCGGAACAGCAGGCTGAGGACGCCGCCGTGCGTGACGACCACGATGCGCGCTCCGGCATGGCGCGCGCCCAGCTCCTCCAGGCACTCCACCGCATGCCGGAGCCGCTGGGACGTGCTCTCGCCCCCGGGGACGACGTAGTCCGGCGCGCCCGCCGAGTACTCCGCGAAGACGTCCGGGTGGCGCTCGCGGGCCTCCTCGCGCGTCAGCCCTTCCATGATGCCCAGGCCCCGCTCGCGCAGCCGCGCGTCCTGGGTGACGGCGTGGCCCGTGCGCGAGGCGATGCGCCGCGCCGTCTCCACGGCCCGGCCCAGGTCACTGCAGTACAGGGCCTGGAAGGGCGCACGGGCGGCCGTCGATGCCAGCCGCGCCGCGAGCGCGTCCGCCTGGCGCTGGCCCTCGGCGTTGAGCGGACTGTCCCGGTGCCCCTGCAGGCGGTTCTGGGAGTTCCACTCCGTCTCACCGTGACGGAGGAGGATGAGCTCGGTCTTCATGGCGCGTGAGCGTGTCCGGGGGCATGACGCCAGGCAAGGACGGTGTGCGTGTCCCCGCCGCGCCGCTCAGCGCGAACGCTCCAGGTGGGTCATCGCCTCTTCCAGCAGCGCGGCCACGCCCCGGCGCACCACGTGCACGACCTTGTGGCTGTAGGCCGGCCCGCCGTGCGTGTAGTGCCCGCTCACCTTGTGGTGCAGCTCCGTGGCGCCCCACACCAGCACCAGGTCCGCCCAGTCCAAGTCACTCCGCGCCCGGTCCGACGTGCGCCGCTCGGTGCCGTCCACCATGCGCAGGTCGATTTCGTTGCCCAGCTTCGAGTCCAGCTCCTCGCGGACGGCGGGCGAGCCGCCCACCACCACCACCCGGCGCACGCCGTGGCGACGGCAGCTCTCCACGAAGGCCACCTCCGCGCGCCGGTTGGCCGAGCCGCCGCACCGCGCACAGTGGCTCCGGGGCTCCACCTGGAGCGGCTCGCGGCCGCTCGCCTGGGCGACCTTGAGACACGCCCCGTCCGCACACACCGGGAAGAAGCGGCCGTCCAGCACCTCGGCCGCCTTGAGCAGCTTGGGCTCGCTCATGCGCTGCTTGCCGGCCCGGGTCAGCCCCGCCTCCTCCAGCACCGCGCGAGCGCGCGTGCGGGAGTCAGGCAGGGTGATGCCCCGCGCGGCCATCCATGTGTCGATTTCCTGGTCGGAGCTCACGGTTCCTTCGTCTTCACGGAAGGCATAGCGGGGAACAGCTCCACCTGCATGGAGGAAGGCGCGGCGGCCGCTTCCGGCCCCGGCAGGCCCAGCGCCTCACGCACCGGCGCGAAGCTGCGCCGGTGGATGGGCAGCACGCCCTTCTCCTTCAGCGCCTGCACGTGCTGCGGCGTCGGGTAGCCCTTGTGGGCCGCCAGCCCGTAGCCCGGGTACTGCGCGTCCAGCTCCGCCATCAGCCTGTCCCGCGTCGTCTTCGCGATGACGGAGGCCGCGGCGATGCTCATGGAGAGCGTGTCCCCCTTGATGATGCCGCGCTGGGGCGCGGGGCACTCCGGAATCTTCCGCGCGTCCACCAGCACGAAGTCCGGCTTCAGCCCCAGCCCCTCGACCGCGCGGCGCATCGCCAGCAGGCCCGCGTGGTAGATGTTGATGCGGTCGATCTCCTCCACCTCCGCCCGCCCCACGGCCCAGGCCACCGCGTCCCGCTTGATGGCCACGGCCAGCTCCTCGCGCTTCTCCGCGTCGAGGATCTTCTTGGAGTCGTCCAGGCCCTTGAGGCGGTAGCCCTTCGGCAGCACGGCCGCGGCCGCCACCACCGGCCCGGCCAGCGGCGCCATGCCCGCCTCGTCCACGCCCGCCACGTGCGTCAGGCCCTGCTCCCACAGCTCCACCTCGAAGCGCAGCAGGTGGCGCAGGCGCTGGCCCTCGGAGCGGTTGCGCTCCTGCCGGCCCCGGATGCGCCGGGCAAGCTCACGCGCCCCTCTGCGCGAGTCCCCATCCAGGGCCTCCAGCAGCCCGGCCGGCACGGGCTGCGAGCGGGTGACGAAGCGCTCCGTCAGCTCGGAGAGCGCGCAGAGAAGAAGCTGTTCCACGGTGTCTGCGGACATGGCGGTGACCTGGCCTACCTCGGAGGTAGCGCTCCGAAGTGACCTCGTGGAGAGGGAACCCTGCGGCCGCCGTGACACGTCCCTCGCGCCGCATGCGCGGGGACGCCCGGCTGGCGGGACGCCCTGGAGGCGCAGGAGGCCGGAGGGCCGGAGGGCAGGCAGGCATGACGCACGGCGACAGAGGTACCCCAGGCGGAGGGGCTGACACAACCACCCTGGTACCGGGCCGCCAAGAAGGCCATGGCGTCCGGTGTGGGGACGCCGCGGTCCTGCTCCCACGCGCTACGGGTTGAGCCGCAGCGTCAGGATGCCGGGTTCCGGTACGCAGTTGCAGCTGTCACACGTCCACTCGACGCGCTCGGCGGAGGAGACCTTGGAGCCCGCCTGGGCCACCACGCGCACCGGGCTGGGCGCGAGCGACTCGTTGACGGCGGTGCTCACGCCCTGCTCATCCGTCACCCCGGTGATGCTCACGTTCGACGTCACATTGGTGGCCGTCACGGTGGCGCCACTCACGCGGGCGCCGTCCGCCGTCACCACCTCCACCCTCAACGCCACCAGCTCCGCCTGGCAGTCATCACCGCCACGCTCCACGCGCGGCGCATCGTCGCACGCACCGAGGAGTGCGAGACCGAGCAACCAGGAGAATCCACGAACCCGAACCATGGGCTGCAAGGTGGTGCTGACACGGGCTCGCGGCAACGCGACTGTCAGTCGGAGGACGGCGTCACACGCTCGCGTGCGAAGCGGGCCGCGCTCGAGTCCGGATAGCGGTGCAGCACGTAGCGGTAGACCTCCTCCGCGCGCGCCGCGTCCTGCATCCGCTCGCCCAACACACGCGCCAGAAGTACCAACGCGCGGGGGGCGGTGGGGTCATCTGGCGCCACATCTGCCGCGCTTTCCAACGCCTGTACCGCCAGTGGGAAGTTTCCTTCCACGGCCGCGGCCTGTCCGATGAACAGGTGGTGCGCCGGAGGGACACGCACCTTCGGAATGGCCCGCAACGTCGAATACAAGGCCATTGCCTGGGGCACGTCTCGCGCGTCCACGGCCGTGGCCAGCGCGGCCAGCCCCTCGCTGGCGGCCTTCTGCGTGGCGTTCTCCACCACCACCGGCGCCGCCCCGTCCTCGGGGAGGGGCGCTGCGCCGCTCATGGGCGGGGCGGCCCGGCGGGGCTTCGTCTCGCCCAGCACGGGCTCCAGGTAGTCGCGGGCCACGCCATACCCCAGCGCGTCGCCCCGGACGTACAGCAGCAGCCCCAGCACGTGCGCCGCCGTGAAGGGGACGACCAGGGTGAGGCCCTCCGCCAGCACGCGGGAGAGGAGGACCACGTTCAGCCACCGCACCCCGGACGCGAGGCCGTGCGCCGCCAGGTGCAGCCCGGCGAGCCCCACCAGCACGCCCGAGGTCAGCAGGTAGTCGCGGCCCAGCAGCCGCGCCCGCTGCACCACCCCCACCACGTTGAGGACGGAGGTGATGGGGTGCCCCGCCGCGGTGAGCAGCAGCGCCATGGGCAGCCACACCACGCCCAGCAGCACCAGCACCCAGAACACCGGGTCCGCCCAGACCGCCGTGGAGAAGCCCCCTTCCGTGAAGCCGGCAAGCGCCTCCAGGTTGAAGGCGCCGCCGCCGGGGCGCGCGAAGACGCCGTAGAGGCCCGCGGGAAGCCAGACCACCAGGACCGCCGACAGGCCGCGGAACCCGGGGAGGACGGCGTCGCGGAAGAAGTCGGTGAACTCCGGCGTCTCCAGCTCCGTGTGGCCCCGCGAGGTGTCTCGCACCAGCGTGAAGAAGGTGCCCCAGAACATGCTGCCGTACATCGCCAGGGGCAGCACCTTCAGGAAGACGACCGTCATCTCCAGCATCCACCCCAGCAGCGCCAGGCTGAGGCTGACGGCCATCAGCACCTGGAGCCCGGAGGCGGTGAAGACGTAGCGCCAGGCGCGCGTCAGCCTCGAGGCCAGCGGCACGCGGCTGCGGTGCCCGAGCAGGGGCAGGGCGCCGCCTCCACAGAGGCCACACCCCACCAGCTCCACCGTCTGCGCGCGGCGTCCCACCGCGCAGTCCGGACACAGCGCCGAGTCGCAGTCCTGGCAGCGCCACCCGGCGGGCGCCTCCGGGTGCTTCTTGCAGCGGGGCGGGGAAGAGGAGGGGGCGAGGACGTCGAAGGGCAGCGCATTCATCAGCCCCCAGCCTATGCCGGGGCGGGGGACTCGTCCCAGGGGGCGCCGAGCCACGCCTGGAATGCGGCTTTCTGGGCGTCCGTGGGCCGCTCCACCCGGGAGAGCCAGACGGCATCCGCGGGCTTTGGCCCCAGCACCACGGGCACCTCGAGCAGCCTGTCCCGGCGGAACACCGTCACCCGCACCGTCTCGCCGGGCTTCCGGTCCTCACACCGGCTCAGCAGGCCGGCGCCGTCCACCTTCCAGCCGTCCAGCGCCACCACGTCGTCCTCGGCGTAGAGGCCGGCCTCCTGCGCGGGCGAGCCGTCCACCACCGTGGCCACCGTGGCGCTGCCCTTCGTGGTGAGCCCCAGCCAGCCCCGGAAGCGGCCGTCACCGGGCTTGCCCTTGGGCGGCGGCGTGCCGCCCTTGTCGCCGGTGGACTCGCGCGGGCGGAAGGACACCTCCAGGCCCACGTACGAGAAGATGGAGTAGTCCAGCTCCTCCGTGGTGCGCAGCGCCCGGTCGAAGAAGGGCGTCAGGTCCGTGCCCGCCACCTCGCTGGCCGCGGCCTCCACGCCCTCCTCGGGCACGCCGGAGCCGTCCCCGTAGCGCTTCCAGAGCAGGCGCATCACGTCGTCCAGGCCGCGCGTGTCCGCGGTGGCGCGGCGGATTTCGAGGTCCAGCAGCGCGGAGACGACCTCGCCCTTGAGGTAGTAGGAGATGGCGCTGTCGGGGGAGTGCTCGTCGGGCCGGTAGTGCTTCACCCAGCTGACGAGCGACGCCTCCGCCAGCGTCTGCACCCGGCGCCCCGGGGTGGAGTGGAGCGCGGTGAGCGTCTCCCCCAGGCGGGTGAGGTAGCGCTGCGCGGACATCAGCCCCGCGCGGCGCACGAAGAGGTTGTCGTAGTACGCGGTGGAGCCCTCGAAGGCCCACAGCAGGGACGTGTAGTTCTCCTGCGAGTAGTCGAAGGGCACCAGCGCCCGGGGCTTCACCCGCTTGATGTTCCACAGGTGGAAGTACTCGTGCGCCGCGAGGGTGAGCAGGTCCTCCCAGCCGCGCGTGCTGGACAGCCCGGCGCGGGGGAAGAGCAGGGCGGTGCTGGCCTGGTGCTCCAGCCCGCCGCGGCCCTTGTCCGTCAGGTACAGCAGGAAGAGGTAGCGGGGGACGGGCAGCCCGCCGTACACGCGCGCCTGGGCCTCGCAGATGCGCGCCAGGTCCGACGTCAGCCGCTCCGCGTCCGGGACGCTGTCGCCCCAGACGACGACTTCATGGGGCACGCCCGCGGCGGTGAAGGTGAGCGGCGTGTGCGGGCCCACCTCGAAGGGGCTGTCCACC
The DNA here is from genome assembly GCF_024198175.1 of Pyxidicoccus xibeiensis. NCBI lineage: Bacteria > Pseudomonadati > Myxococcota > Myxococcia > Myxococcales > Myxococcaceae > Pyxidicoccus > Pyxidicoccus xibeiensis. The sequence goes on along the minus strand of NZ_JAJVKV010000006.1, from coordinate 426,650 downwards.
AGCTCGTCGTAGTCCTTCGCGACGAAGGCCTCCCCGCGCTGCCCCAGCGCGCAGAACGTCCGCCAGCCCTTCGGGGCCTCCACGGTGACGTGGTGCTCCAGCCCGCGCGTGGCCTCCGTGTAGAGGAAGACACAGGCGCCGTTGAAGTAGGCGTGGGTGCCGTCCAGGTGGCTGGTGCGCACCGTCAGCTCGTTGGCGTAGACGCGGTAGCGCAGGGTGGCGGCGCGGCCCGCCGTGCTCACGCGCCAGGTGCGCTTGTCCACGCGCCGCACCGTCAGCGGCGTGCCGTCCGCGCCGGTGGCCGTCAGGTCCTGCACGTGCCGGGCGAACTCGCGCACCAGGTAGCTGCCGGGCGTCCACACCGGCAGCACGGCGTCGAGCGCGTCGGGCCCCGCCGGGAAGGTGACCTCCACCTCCAGCAGGTGCGAGTGCGGCCGGGACATGGATACGCGGTAGTGGACGGCTTGGGGCATGGACGGGGTCTCTCTCCGCCGGGAAGGCTACTTCGCCCGGACGAGGACGGCGCCGAAGAAGCCGTCGGTGCCGTGGGTGTGCGGCGCCAGCCGCATGAAGGGGCCGGGGCCCACCTTCGCGCCCAGCTCCGGGCCCAGCAGCTCCGCCACCGGGCGCACGGTGAAGTCGGGGTGCTTGGCCAGGAAGTCCTCGACGACGGCCTCGTTCTCGTCGCGCAGCACGCTGCACGTGCCGTAGATGAGCCGGCCGCCCGGCTTCACCAGCATGGCGAAGCGCGCGAGCAGCGCCTTCTGGCGGCCCACGTGCATCTCCAAATCCTCCGGCGTGAGGCGGTAGCGCGCGTCCGGCTTGCGGCGGAAGGTGCCGGTGCCACTGCACGGCGCGTCCACGAGCACGCGGTCCGCCTTGCCCTTGAGGGGCTCCAGCGCGGCGTCCGCGTCCGGGCCCTCGAGGGGGATGAGCTGGGTGCGCACGTTGTGGACGCCCGCGCGGCGCGCGCGCTTCTTGAGGTCCTCCATGCGGCGCTCGTCCACGTCGAGCGCGTGGAGGTCTCCGCGGTTCTTCATCTGCGCGGCCAGCTGCAGCGTCTTGCCACCGGCGCCGGCGCAGGCGTCCACCACGCGCGTGGGCGGGGCGTCCACCAGCATGCCCAGCAGTTGGCTGCCCTCGTCCTGGAGTTCCAGGAAGCCCTCGCGGAAGGTCTCCAGCGAGAAGACGTTGAGGCGCGACTCCAGCGTGAGGCCCATGGGCGACAGCGGGGTGGGGGTGCTCTCCACGCCCTCGGCCCTCAGGCGCTGGGCCAGGGCGTCGCGGTCGCCCTTGAGCAGGTTGGTGCGGGCGTTGAGGGGGGCGCGCTCGTTCATCGCCTCGGCGGCGCGGGCGGCGTCTCGGCCGAACTGCTTGCGGAACAGGTCCGCGAGGAAGTCCGGCAGCGAGGCGGCGATGGGGAAGCGCTCGCGCTCGGGCAGCGCCTCCAGCGCGGCGGCGGCGTCCGGAAGGGCGCCCAGGGCCGCGGCATCCACCGGGTTCAGGGCCGAGGTGCGCGTGACGAGCTCGGCGGGCTCGCCGTAGAGGATGCGGGAGGCGGCCAGGCGCAGGACGTCCTGGCGCGACTTGTCGAGCGACTCGAAGCGCGTGTGCGCGCGGGACAGGAGGAAGTCCACGGTGCGCTGGCGGCGCAGCAGGCCGTAGACGCGCTCGGCCACGGCGCGGCGCTCGTTGGAGTAGAGGTTCTTCTTGTGGCGCAGGACGAAGTCGAGCGCCCGGTCCGACAGGCGGCCCTCGTGGCGCACGGCGCCGTAGGCCTCCAGGCAGGCCTGGAGGACCAGGTCCTCGCGCACGGGGCGCTCGGGGCGCTCGCGCCGGCCGGTGGAGTCCTCGCGGTCGGAGCGGCCTGCGTGCTCGGGACGGCCGGAGCGGCCACCCCGCTCGGGACGCTCGGAACGCCCGAAGCGCTCGGCCCGGTCGGAGCCGCCACCTCGCTCGGGACGCCCACCGCCGTGCCTGGCCCGGTCGGAGCCGCCACCGCGCTCGGGACGCCCACCGCCGCGCCCGGGACGGCCGAAGCGCTCGGAGCCGCCCGTCCGCTCGGGGCGCTCGGCATTTTCGAAGGGCTCGGTCCCGCCCGTGCGCTCGCGGCGCCCACTTCCTTCAGGGCGTGCAGCCTGCTCGGGGCGCTCGGCCCCTTCCGTGCGCTCGCGGCGCTCACCCCGTTCGGGGCGTGCCGCCTGCTCGGGGCGCTCGGCCCCTCCCGTACGCTCGCGGCGCTCACCCCGCTCGGGGCGCGCAGCCTGCTCGGGGCGCTCGGCCCCCTCCGTACGCTCGCGGCGCCCACCCCTTTCGGAGCGTGGAGCCTGCTCGGGGCGCTCGGAATCGCCACCGTGCTCGGGGCGTCCGGCCCTCTCGGAGCGCTCGGGACGACCGGAGCGCTCGGGCTTCTTCCCGGACCTGTCAGCGGAGGACTTCTTCGGTGCCGGCCGGGAGACCGGGCCGGACTTGCGTTTGATGGCCATGGCGGAGAGCGGCTTTGCATTGCCCGGGCCGGGTTGACAAGCGCGGAAAGCAAACCCGGGTGCCCGAGGACGGAATGTCCATCGGTGCACCCGGGCAGGTTCAGCGGCTTCCCAGAGGGGCGGAAGGGGGGGCACTCACCCCGTGAGGGGCATGGCCCGGAAAGAGTCCTACCGGCGGCGCCGGCGCACCAGCCCGGCCACCAGCAGGCCCAGGGCAGGCAGGAGGGCCGTCGTAGGGGTCGCGGCGCAGCCACCACCGCCGGACCCGGGGCCCAGGTCGTCGTCCACCGCACCCGGTTCGTTCGACGGCAGACCCGGGCGCGTGTCCGGGTTCGTCGGATTCGTGGGGTCCGTCGGCGGCGTCGGCTCCGTGGGGTCCGTGGGCTCGCCCGGCGTCTGCGCCGCCGTCACCTGCACCACGGCGGTGGCCGTCTGGACCTGGGTGCCCTGGGTGGCCGTGGCCGTCACCGTGTGCTGGCCCGCCTTCTGGAAGACGTGCTCCACCGCCTCGCCCTCGGCCGAGCCGCCGTCACCGAAGTCCCAGGTCACCTTCGCGCCCGCCTGGGGCGGGGTGGCGCGGAAGAGGGCACGGTGCGGGGCCACGCCACGCTCGCCCTCCACGGTGAGCGTCAGCGTGCCCGTGGGCGGCTGCTCCAGCGGCGGCAGGTCCTTGCGCAGCGTGAAGCTGTCCAGCACCTTGCCGTCCGTCTTCACCAGCTCCGCCGTGAGCAGGCCGTCCACGACCTTCACGTCCAGGAAGCCATGGGCCTTGTCGTCGCGGATGACGCTCCAGTCCGGCCGCGAGTTGGCGAAGGGGCGCAGCGACGCGCCGCCACCGCCCACCACCAGGTAGGGGACGCCCGTGCCAGCCGTCGCCGCCACCGCGTCGCCCTTCATCGGCTTGCTGCGCTCGTAGTTGTGGTCATGCCCGGTGAGCACCAGGTCCACGCCGTACTTCTCGAAGATGGGCGCGAAGTTGCGGCGCATCGCGAGCTGCGAGCCGTGCTCGCCGCTGGACCAGGGCGGGTGGTGGAAGAAGACGACCTTCCAGGGCTGCGTGGTGCCCGCCAGGTCCTTCTCCAGCCACGCCTTCTGCGCCGCCAGCGCGCAGCGGTCCGCCGAGGCCAGGCCGATGGCGCAGTTGGAGTCGAGCGCCACGAAGTGCACGTGGCCCCAGTCGAACGAGTAGTAGCGCTCCGTGCCCGCCGGGTTGTTGGACGGCAGGTAGAAGTTGTCCAGGTACGGCTGCCCCTGGTTCGTCACGTACTCGTGGTTGCCCAGCGAGGCGAAGAGCGGCACCTCCGCGAGCAGCGCCTCCATGGGCGCGAAGAGGTTGCTCTGGATTTCCGACTCGGTGCCGGACGAGTAGGCGTTGTCGCCCAGCGCCACGAACAGCTCCGGACGCACGGCGAGCATCGCCGCGGCCACCTTCTTCTGGTCCGTGCCGCCGGTGCCGAAGTCACCCACCGCCGTGAAGTGCACGCTGCGCGTCCCCTGCACGGGCGCCGTGCGGAAGCGCTTGGGCGCCGTCACCTTGCCGCAGGCATCCACCTGGTAGGTGTATTCGGTGCCGGGCTTCAGGCCGGTGAGCACCACCGCGTGGATGCGCCCCTTGGCCGTGGAGTTCACCGACTGGGAGGCCGCTCCCTCACCAAAGCGCACGGCAGGCGTGCAGTCGGCCGCGAGGCGGAAGGCGACAGTGACCGTATCCGGACCTACCTTCTGCAGGTACGGGTCACGGGGCAGGACGCCCGCGCAGGCCACGCTCGCCAGCAGTGTCAGCGCGGCCACGACGGGCGCGAAGGTGAAGGGTGAAGTCCGGTGCATGAAGCCTCCTCCCGCGAAAGCACGGGGCGGAGGCCCAACCGTCTATTCTCCAACCTTCATCCAATATTGTGAGTCTCGAAGCAGGCGGCGGGGCGGGCGCTCCCGCACCCGACGCCTCTCCGGACAGGCGCTACTTCTTTACCTCGTAGGAGGAGAGCTCCTCGGTGCGCTCGCCCTCCTCGCGAATCTTCCCCACGCCGGGCGCGAGCCAGTAGGTACGGACCTTCTCCGGGTTCACCTCGCCCGCGTCGTTGAGCTTGTCGCGCTGGACCTTGATGACGTTCGTGAAGGTGCCCGCCTTCGTCTGGAGCGTCAGGCCCGTCTGCAGCACGCGCCAGTTGTACGTCGGGTCCTTGTCCTCGGTGCTGCCGTCACCCATCACCACCAGCTCGCGCACCGCGCTCTGGTAGGACCAGGGCAGCGAGTCCGGCGCGCGCGCCAGGGACTTCACCGTGGCCGGGGACCACGTGGTGGAGCGCACCTTCTGGCCGTCCTTGTGGTCCTCCTCGCGCAGGCGGACCACCAGGCCGTTGGTCAGCTCCAGCTGCCACGAGTACTCCTCGTAGACGACGCCGGTGCGCGTGCGGTCCTGCCGGCTGTGCATCAGCACGCCCGTCACCTTCCCCTGCGTGTCCGGCACCTCACGCACGCCCAGCACCGTCACGCGCTTCTGGAAGTTGCCCTCCTGGGGGTCCGAGATGTCGTAGACCCACGTGGAGCCCGCCGTCAGCGGCCACAGCCTGGCAGCCGCCTGAGGGTCGTTGCCGTCCGGGTCCTTGGGCGGGTCATTCGGATCCACCGGGTCCCCCGGCAGGCCCGGATCCGTTATCGGAGGGGTCTGCGTTCCATCCGGCCCGGGCGGCAGGCTGCTTCCCCCACCACACGCCGTCATCACCCAGCCCGCCGCGAGCGCGGCCACCCACCTGCGCGTCATACCATGTCCTCCCGTGCCCCCTTCGGGCTCACCGCCGTCCACCTCAGCCCCCGCAGGGACGACCCCTCGGTGCGGCCCAATGCCGCCGCCAGGGAGCCCGGCTCCGGCTCCTCCACTTCCAGCTCCACCCGGCGCCCGTCGAAGTCGAGCGCACAGCTCTTCACCATGACGTTCCGCTCACCCAGCGCGCGGCGCAGCGTGGCCTCCGCGCCCACCAGGTCATCCGCCATCGCCGACACCAGCAGCCGCTGCTTCGGCGCGCTCTTCTCGTCGCGGTTGAACAGGTCCAGCACCACCAGCAGCGCGGCCACGAACAGCGTGCCCATGCCCGCCAGCCCCAGGCTGCCGTGACCGCACGCCATGCCCAGGCCAATCATCAGGAACAGGATGGCCGCGTCGCGCGGGTCCTTGAGGCCGGAGCGGAAGCGCACGAAGCCGCCCAGGCCCACCAGCCCGAAGGCCTTGGCCAGGCTGTCGCCGATGACGGCGGTGATGACCGCCGCCGCCGCGCACAGCAGCACCTGCGCCTGGATCATCTCCGCCTTGGGCAGCGGCTTGCCCATCACCAGCCGCCAGGGCCGCAGCGACAGCAGCGCGCCGATGAGCGCCGCCGCCAGCATCCGCGGGAAGATGGCGGCCACGGGCACCGAGCCCAGCTCCGACTTCGCGCCTTCGAACAACGCTGAAAAGGGGTCCATGTCTGCTTATCCCTGGAACTCCACCCGGGCAGCGGCTTCCGCGTCCACGCGGGGCACTCGGGTGTGCGTGGGCGCGGCGTGCCGCGCGGTGGTGATGACGGCGTAGGCGTTGCGCAGCACGGGCAGCCGGCCCGGCTGTTCCGACAGCACCTTGTCGATGAGCGCCCGGGCATGCGGCCCCAGCGGCAGGCCCTTCAGGGAGGACAGCACGGTGGACGGCCACTTGTGGGCGTACGCCACGCGCAGCTTCCACGCGCGCGGGTCATCCAGCCCGTCCACCGAGTCCAGCGCCTCCTTCGTCAGCGGCGCGCCCCGCTCGCGCAGCGCCCAGGCCTCCTCCGTGGCGAGGCCGGTGAGCGAGCGCAGCACCAGCTTCATCGCCTTGCCCGCCAGCGCCTCGCGCAGGCCGCGCGCCACCGGGGTGTCCAGCCCGGTGGTGCTGCGCAGCACCGCCAGCCGGTCATGCGGCAGCAGCACCTCGCGCAGCGCGTCCGCGCGCTCGGTGGCGAGCCCGCCCAGGCTGCGCGCCACCTCCGCGTACAGCTTGCGCTGCATGCCCGCCTCGCGCACCAGCCACGACTCCTCGTCGTCCACGCCGCTCAGGCCCGCCAGCACGTCCGCCAGCCGCCCGTCGCGCATGGCGCGCTCGCGCAGCGCCCACGCCTGGGTCGAGCCGTCCCGCTTCAGGCCGGCCAGCACCTCCGCCGGGGCCTGCGCGTACAGGCGCTCGCGCAGCATCGTCGCTCGCGGGCCCGTCAGGCCCGCCAGGCTCGCGGCCACCTCCGCCGGCGCCACCGGCGCCAGCACCTCGCGCAGCGTCCAGGCCGCCTCGTCGTCCAGCCCGAGCAGGCCGCGCGCGGTGAGGGCAGGGTAGCGCTCGGCGAAGGCCAGCCGCCGCTGGTGCGCGGGGAGGCCGGGCATGCCGCTCAGCATCCACACCGCCAGCGCCGGCTCGCGCACCTCCACCGCGTCCAGGGCCTGGAAGAAGCGCTCCTCCGCGCTCTCCACCGTCGTCGGCTCGGTCGGGAGCGCGGCGGGGGCGGGGACGATGCGCTGCACCGGCACGTCACGGCCCTCCAGCCTCGCCACCACCGCGTCCACCAGCCGTTGCTCCAGCACGCGCAGCGGCACGTCGTTGTTCTCCAGGATGAGCCAGCGCTGCGGGTCCTGGCGCGCCATCTCCAGGAAGGACTCGCGCACCCGCACCGCCAGGCCCGCGCCGGCCAGCCCCTTGCGGCTGTCGCCGTCGCTGGCCTTCGCGCTCTGCAGCTTGCCCAGCCGCTTGCGCCAGCGCGCCAGGTCCGGGTCCACGTCCACCAGCACGACGAGGTCCGGCCACATCCCCTGCGCGGCCAGCTCGCACGCCGGCCGCAGCGCCTGCGCGGGCAGCCCGCGGCCGCCGCCCGTCAGGGCCAGCTGCGAGTACAGGTAGCGGTCGGTGATGCACACCTCGCCCCGCGCGAGCGCGGGCGCCACCACCTCGTCCAGCTGCTGGGCGTCACGCGCCAGGTTGAGGAAGAACTCGGCGCGCGGCGACAGCTCCAACAGCCGCGAGTCGCGCGTCAGGTCCCGGATGCGCCGGGCCGCTGGCGCCTGCAGCTCCCCCCCCTCCCGTGCATGCGCCACCCGGTACCCGAGCCGCTTGAGCCGCGCGGCCAGCAGGTTGGAGAGCGTCGTCTTACCGCTGCCGTCAATCCCCTCGAAGTCGATGAACACGGTGCCCTATCCCCCTACGACCCCATCCGAGGCGAAGGCGTGAACCCTCGCCATCCCTTCCGCGAACTTGCTGTACGCCGGCGCTCCGCCCGGATTGAGCGACGCCAGCCACTCGGGCAGCTCGTGCCCGAGGTGCTTCACCTCCACCACCACCCGGCTGTCCTGCCACAGGGGTGGGCCGAGCCGCTCCGTCGTCAGCGACAGCTGCGACAGCGCCAGCTCGGGCGTAATCGTGTGGTAGCCGATGTCCCGGTCCACCGTCACCCGCCACGCCTGCGTGGCCTGGTACACGTGCCGCTTGTACGTCACCGCCAGCACCGGCACGAGGCTGCCCCCGGCGATGAGCGGCAGCAGGCTCGCGCCGCCGCGCAGCACCCGGCCCAGGTCCTGGCGGGGCACCCACACCCGGCGCTTCTGGGTGAGGCCGCGCCGCTCGCGCTTCACCTCCAGCACCACGCGCTGCTGTCCCCCGGCGCCCAGGTCCGGCGAGTACTCCTTGGTGCGGACCTTGAGGCAGTCGTCCGGCGTGCGCAGCGCGCGCGACGCCAGCGGGCAGCCCGGCCGGTCGAAGTAGACGGACACGATTCGGGTGGGCGGCGGCAGGTGCCCCCCCAGCTCCAGCGACAGCCGCCCGCAGAGGGCCACCGCCGCTTCCTCTCCCAGCACCAGCTTGAACTCACGCCGGAGCTTGGTGACTTCCCCCTCGGCGAACGAGAGCATCGTCATGGTCTCCGTGTTCAGAAACGGGTGGCCAGCTGCAGCGAGTACTCGAGCCCGGGCGCCTCGTCCCCGGGACGCAGCGCGCGCTCCGCCTGGAACTGGGCCTTGAAGCGGTCCGCCAGCAGCACGTTCAATCCACCCACCAGCCCATGGCCCCGGCCGTCCACGCCCCCGCGCAGCTGGAGCGCCTCGACGCCCACCACCGGCTGGAGCCCCCACTCGCCGCTGCCCAGCGGCAGCAGCCAGTGCGCCAGCAGCGTCTGCGAGGTGAACGGGCCCAGCGGCAGCCGCCCCGTGGTGAACTCGCCCGTCACCGCCAGGTTGCCCAGCTTCAGCTCCGCGTCCGCGGCGACGGCGTGCTTGCGCACCACCTCCAGCGCCTCGGCCACGTAGGTGCTGACGCCCAGCGTGAGCGGCTTGAAGGGGCGCACGCTCAGCCGCGCCGCCGCGTCCTCCTTCATCCGCACGCCCGCCTCGTCCTTGCCGCCCTCGAAGAGGCCGACGGACAGCTTCAGGTTCCACGCGCCCTTCAGGCGCATCTCACCCATCAGCCCCAGCCGGCGACCGCCGAGCTGGTGCGTGTCCGTGAGGTAGTCCTCCACCAGCCCGCGGCCCTGGATGGGCAAATCCCACGAGGACTCCAGCGAGCGCTGGAGGAAGGGCGACTTGAACTGGCCGCCATACAGCCGGAAGCGCTTGGAGTCGTCCGCCAGGCGCACGAAGGCGTCCTTGAGCAGCGAGTCGTCCGCCAGGTCCGCCGTGACTTCCGCCTCGAGGTTGGACAGCGACGTGCTGACGCCCACGCGCGCGGACGGGATGCTCAGCGAGCGCTGGTACTTCTGGCGCTCGTCCGCGCGGGCCCTCGCGTACACGCGGCCGAAGACGCGCACGGGCTGCGCTTCCTCCGCGGCCTTGTCGTCGGCGGCGTCGGGGTTCTCACCCAGCGAGTCGTCCTGGGCCTCGCCGGCCTTCACCTTCTTCTTCTTCTTGCCCTGCTTCTGCTCCGCACCCGGCGCGGCCTTGCCCGGCACCGGGCCCACGGGCGACAGCTGCTCCTCGGAAGCCCCCTTCGCTGGCACCGCTTCGGCCAGCGCCCCCTCCATCACCTCATCCGAGTCGTCGCCCGTGGGCCCCTCGGCGGCCATGTCTGCCGGCACGCTGCCCTCGGTCCCCTCCACGCCGTCCACCACTCCACCCGAGAGCGTGTCCTCCGCCGCTTCCGTGCTGGAGTCCTCCGCCGCCAGGCCCGGAGCGCCACCGCTCGCGAACGCCGGCATGCCCAGCAGGACTGCGGCGAGAAGGCCCCGCCTCGCCCGATCATCCATCCCCCACCCGCCCATTCCTTCGCCTCCCCGCCGCAGTCGGGAGGCACCCTGTGCAACACCGGTGCCCGCCGGCCCGCCAGCCCTCGCGCGTCAGGTGGTGGACGGAAGAGAGGCCCCTGAGGCCCGAAACCCCCGTGACAGGGTGGTGACGTGCCCGAAAGAGGGAACGAAAGTTCCACTTCCCGGGCAGGCGGCCCTGTAACGACTGCGCGCCGTTTGGAAGGAGTTACTGGCTGGACGGCGGATCGGGCGGCGGGGTGGGGGCGGTGCCGGACTCGGGTGCGGTGGTGGACTCAGGCCGGGACTCCGGGGCCGCTCCGGTGCCTTCCCCCGACACCGCGCTCGTGCCCGGGGGCACCACGGCGCCCGTGGCTCCGACGGTGGCGTCCGGCGGCGGCGTGGGGCCCGTCCCCGGCGTGGCCGCGCGGATCCGCCGGAGGCCCGCGCGCACCCCGAGCGCCAGCGCGGTGCCGGCCGCCAGCGCCACCAGGCCCCAGCCCAGCCCGCGCGGCAGCGGCGGCTCCACCACCGTGAAGCGGGCGGTGAGCACCTTGAGGTGGGTGCGGCGGTAGCGGACCTCCAGCTCCCACGGGCCCGCCTCGTCCGGCACCAGTTCGGTGTGCCAGTTGACCCCCTGCCGCGTCAGCGTCTTCGTCACCTGCGTGGGCGAGCCCTGCTGGTGGAAGGTGAGGGTGAGGGGGCCGTCGAACTCGGGGCCCTGGAAGTTGCCTACATGCAGCGACAGGGTGAAGGGCTCGCCCTCACGGGGATTGGCGGGGTGGATGGTCCCCTGCAGCCGCTCCTCCGAGTCCGCCCAGCGCAGCTCCAGCAGGTCGCCCCGGCGCTCCACGCGGATCTGATCGTCCGAGGGGGCCGCGCCCACGGGCATGGCGAAGACCAGGCAGGCAACCAGGGCCCAGCCGGTTTTCCATGCGTGCCACCTTTGCCATGGAGGCGGCGCTCCTCTAAGATGCTGTGCCCTGCTGCATTCCACCTGAGCTGCTCCCAGCGGCCAGAGTCCCGGGATGAACCCTCAATCATTCGGGAAATACCAGCTTCTGAAGAAGCTCGCCACGGGCGGCATGGCCGAGGTCTGGCTTGCGCGTCAGATGGGCATCGAGGGGTTCCAGAAGAACCTCGTCGTCAAGCGCATCCTTCCGCACCTGGCGGAGGACCGTGAGTTCGTGGAGATGTTCCGGAACGAGGCGCTGATCGCCGCGCGCTTCAACCACCCGAACATCGCCCAGGTCTACGAGTTCGGCGAGGCCAACGGCACCTACTACATCGCCATGGAGTTCATCCATGGCGAGGACCTGGGCCGGGTGATGCGCAAGGCGGCGGCCTCCGGGCAGTGGGTGGCCCGGCCGCTGGCCATCCGCATCGTCGCCGCCGCGTGCGAGGGGCTGCACTACGCCCACAGCCGCACGGACGACGCGGGCCGGCCGCTGCGCGTGGTGCACCGCGACATCTCGCCCCAGAACATCCTGATCAGCTTCGACGGCTCGGTGAAGCTGGTGGACTTCGGCATCGCCAAGGCGGCGGATCAGGCGTCCCTGACGAAGTCCGGCGCCATCAAGGGCAAGTTCGCGTACATGGCGCCCGAGCAGGCCGCGGGCAAGCCGCTGGACGGGCGCGCGGACATCTTCGCCATCGGCCTGGTGCTGTACGAGCTGCTCACCGGCGTGCGGCCGCTCAAGCGCGACTCGGAGCTGGCCACGCTGCAGGCCGCCATGGAGTGCGCCATCGCCCCGCCGTCGCAGGTGGCGGACGTGCCGGAGGAGATGGACCCGGTGGTGATGCGGGCCATCGCCAAGAACGCGGACGACCGCTACCGGGAGGCGCGGCAGTTCCAGGTGGCGCTGGAGGAGATCCTCGTCGGGCAGCGCTGGGTGGCCGGCTCGGTGCAGATCTCCGAGCTGATGGAGACGCTCTTCGCGGACCGCCTGGCCGACGAGAAGGCCCAGGGCCAGGTCAACCCGGTGGGCGAGGACTCCGCGCCCTCCGGCACGCCGCAGCCGCCCCCGCCGCCCGCCGAGCGGGGCCGCGGCAAGTCCTCCGCCGCCGCGGAGATGAACTGGGAGGCGCCCCCGGGCGAGCCGTCCCACCGCGAGCGCGGGCGGGCGTCGAGCCAGCGCCCCGCGCTGCCGCCGCGCCGCGCCACCTCGGTGGCCGCGCCGGTGGTGGCCGAGGAGGACCCGGGCGAGTGGGAGGCCCCGTCGGGCACCGACGAGCACCCCTCTCGCCGCCGGCCCTCCAACCCCAACTCCACCCGGGTGGCGCGCACCAACTCCCGCTCGGACCTGCGGAGCGCCTCCACGGAGTCACCCGCCCCGCGCCGCTCGTCGCTGACGCGCGCGCCGGTCGTCTCCGACGAGAACACGCCGCTGCCGCCGCCGCGCTCCCGCGCCAACCTGGAGGCGGTGGACGAGCGCACCCGCATGGAGGACGAGGAGCACGACGACGAGCGGACCATCCTCCCGCCGCCGCCGGAGCCCCCGCCCGCGCCGCCCCGCCGCCGTGCGACGGGCATGCAGTCGTCCATCCAGCCCGCGGCGGAAGCGCCGCCGCCGCGCCGGCGCACCTCCAGCCGCGTGGACAGCCGGGCGGAGATGCCGGAGCCGCCGCCGCGCCGCGTGTCCGGCATTGCCCCGGCGGCCCGCCGCAAGGACGACGACGAGGTGGAGCGCGCCCTCGAGGACTCCTCGCGGCGCACGCGCCGCAACATGGCCACGCGCAACGTGGCCATGGTGGGCTTCATCGTGGGCCTGCTGGCCGTGGTGGGCGTCTTCCACAAGCCCATCATCGCCATGCTCAACGCCCGGCCGGCGGACGGGCAGCCCGTGCACGTCACCGTCAACTCCAACGAGCGGGTGAAGGTGTCCGTGCGCCACGGCCCCCAGTGCCACAGCGAGCAGCCGGTGACGGAGCTGGGCTTCACGCCGCTGACGCTGGCCGCCGGCGCGCACCTGCAGGACACGCTCATCCTGGAGAACGAGCAGCAGGGCATCTACAAGGAGGACGCCGAGCAGCTGGCCTTCGGGATGATGGGTGAGCCCAAGGTGCTCACCTACGAGTTCCGCCGCGGCCACCTCCAGCTCACGCTGAAGCCCGACGGCCTGCGCGGCATCAGCGTGCGGCGCAACGGCCAGGAGGTGGGCAGCTACAACGGCAAGGGCCTGAAGATGGACCTGTTCGAGGGCCGCCACAAGCTGGAGCTCCACGGCGGACCGCTGAAGGACCCGTTCATCTTCGAGGTCGACATCAAGCCGGGCATCATCAACAAGGAGCAGCAGGACCTCTCCGCCTTCGTGGGCTAGCGAAGGCGCCGCGTCAGTAGCGGGGCAGGGTGGGGTCCACCTGCCGCGAGTACAGGTCGATGCCGCCGCGCAGGGACACGGCCTCCAGCCCCCGGGACAGCAGATAGGCCGCGCCGTCCAGGCTGCGCACGCCGTGGTGGCAGTAGACGACGACGGGCCTGCCGCGCAGGGCCTCCAGCTCCTCGGCGCGCTCGTCCAGCTCCGGCAGGGGGATGAGCACCGAGTCCGGGAGCGCCACCCACGCGTGCTCGTCCGGGAAGCGCACATCGAGCAGGGCGGGGCGCGCTCCGGGCGGGCCGGCGAGCAGCTCGGCGAGCCGGGCGGGGGTTATCTCCGGGATGGGCATGGCGGTAGGCTCCGTGGTGGTCTCGGGCATGGATTTTCCCGGGCCGGGCGTTATAAGGCCCGTCAAGAGGAGATTCCGCACATGGAAAGCACCACCACGACCCCCGCCCCCGCCAACTCGCAGGCCCCCCAGGCCGCCCAGCAGGTGGCCGTGCGTCTGACGGAGGCCGCCATCCAGCAGGTGAAGTCGGTCATCAAGGCCCAGGGCTTCGAGGGCTACTTCTTCTCCATCCGCGTGGTGCCGGCCGGCTGCAGCGGCCTGGGCTATGACCTGAACCTGGTCAAGGAGTCCAAGGCCGGCGACGCCGTGTGGGAGCAGGACGGCGTGAAGATTGCCACCGACCCCATGAGCCAGCAGTACCTGTCCGGCACGGAGATCGACTACGTCTCCGCCATCACCGGCGCGGGCTTCAAGTTCAACAACCCGAACGCGAAGTCCTCCTGCGGCTGCGGCACGTCGTTCACGACCTGAGCGACCTGACGCCCGCAAGGGCTGTCGACAGCGGGCCGGGGTGGGGCGCAGGTGCCTCCCCCGGCCTTCTTCATTTAGAGGCTCCGCCTCGAGCTCCGCCTCAAGCTCCGCCTCAAGCTCCGGAGACCGGCTTCATCACCTCCAGCCAGGACTGGTTCTGCTTCTGGCGCGCCAGGCGCTGGGCGCGGCGGGCCTCGGCCTCCTGGAAGGCCGCGCGGTCGGCGTCCGTCTCCATCTTCAGCGGCGGCACCTGCACGCGGTTGCCGTCCTTGTCGATGGCCACGAAGGTCAGCAGCGCGCTGGTGGTGAGGTGCCGCTCGCCGGTGAGCGGGTTCTCCGCGTGCACCGTCACCCCCACTTCCATGGACGTGCGGAAGGCGGCCAGCACGCGCCCGTGCAGCAGCGCCACCCAGCCCACCTTGATGGGGGCGTGGAAGTGCAGGTCGTCCATGGAGGCCGTCACGACGACCTGCCGGCAGTGGCGCTGCGCCGCCACCGCCCCGCAGATGTCGATCCACTGCATCACCTTCCCGCCGAACGCGGCGTTCAGGTTGTTGGCATCCGGAGGCAGGATGAGCTGCGTCATCACCACCTCCGTGTCCTTCGGGTTCTTGGGGCTCAGGTCGGACATCTCACACCTTCGGTTGTAGGACGGGGCGTCTGGCCTGCGGGCGCTCTGTCGTCCGGTGGATGGCTGCGGGGTTCGACGCCAGAAGGCGGAGAGAACCCGGTTGCGATTCGAGGCCCACGTTCCTATCAGTGTGGGCATTGCTTTCCACCCCGGAAGCAACCCCCTTCCCCTGGAGCACCCCGTGGCCCTGTCCCCCGCGCCGTCGGTTTCTACGCGTTCCGTGCCTCCGTCCCAGGCGTCGGCGGATGAGCTGCTCCGCCAGGTAGAGGACCTGGACACCGCGGACCTGGACACGCTGCCGTTCGGGATGATCCAACTGGACCGCGACGGCCGCATCCTCAAGTTCAACCAGACGGAGGCCCGGATGGCGCGCATCAGCCGGGACCGGCAGCTGGGCCGGAGCTTCTTCGACCAGGTGGCCCCGTGCACCAAGGTGCGCGAGTTCTACGGCCGCTTCCAGGAAGGGCTGGCGAAGCGCAACCTGTACGAGACGTTCGGCTTCGTCTTCAAGTTCGACCATGGCTGGCGCAACGTGGCCATCACCATGATGTACAGCGACAAGACGGACAGCGTCTGGGTGCTGGTGTCCCAGCAGTCGGTGACGCCGCCGCCCGCCGCGAAGTGAGGGCCCGCCGAAGCAGGGGCCCTTTCGTCAGGGCGCCCGCTCAGGCCAGGAAGCTGGAGACGCGGTCGAGGAACTCCTCGCGCCCCTTGCCGCGGCGGATGTCCTGGCTGGACACGTCCAGCACCAGGCAGTCCACGCCGTACTTCTCCTGCAGCACCAGGGGGAAGCTGGCGTAGTAGCCGTTGAGGCCGCGCAGGAACTGGTGGCGGATGCCCTTCTCCTCCTCGCGGCCCCGCGTGCGGATGCGCTGCAGCAGCACGTCCACGCTGCCCACCTCGAAGCAGATGACCTTGTCGGGGCGGATGATGTGGCGCGACAGGCGCTGGAAGTACTCGTAGTACAGGTCCAGCTCCGCGTCCGTCATGTGCCCCAGGCCATGGAGGTACTTGGCGAAGATTTCGGGGTCCTCGTACAGCGTGCGGTCCTGCACGCAGCTGCGCTTGTACGTGTGGATGAGCTCGTGGTGCTCCACGCGCCGGATGAGGAACTCGAGCTGGAGCGTGAAGGACCAGCGCGACATGTCCGCGTAGTAGTCACGCAGGAAGCGGTTGTCGATGACGGGCTCGTCGAAGAGCTGGTAGCCGAAGCTCTGGCTGATCATCTTCGCGGCCGTCGTCTTCCCCGCGCCGATGTTGCCCGCCAGCGCCACGAAGCGCCGGGCCTTGGGCACCTTCACCCGCACCGTGTTGCGGGGGCGGGAGGCCGGGGCAGCTTCCACGGCGGGAGCGGCCGGAGTGGCGGACGGGCGCGGGCGCGAGGTGGGGCGAGGCATGGAACCTGGGCTTAACCCGGCTTCGTGGAGGCGTCCATGATCTGCCTCAGGACGTCCGGCCGGTCGGTCATGATGCCGCCGACCCCTTCCTGTAGCAGCCTGCGCATCTCCCCGGCGTCGTCCACCGTCCACACGTTGACCCACTTGCCCCGCGCGGCGCACGCCCGCAGGAAGTCCGGGTCCACCAGCCGGATGTCGCCGAAGTACAGGGGCATGTCGAGCACGGTGAAGCGCGCCTCTTCGGGGGGCGTGTCCCCGCCGCGCAGGGCGATGACGAAGGCGGCCAGGGCGTCGCGCGGGTAGAAGTGGCACGCGTCCGGGAGCCGCGCGGCCAGCCGCTCTGCAATCGCATCCTGCTCGCTGCCCATGCACACCCGCTCCAGGGCCCCTTCCTCCTTCAGGAGCTGGGCGAAGGCCTCTTCGATGCCGGGCACGTCCGGCTTCAGCTCCACGTTGAGGGGCAGGCCCGGGAAGGCGCGCAGCACCTCGCGCAGGGTGGGGATGCGCGCGCCCTGGCCGCGAAAGGGGAAGGTGCGGCCCGCGTCCGGGCTGAAGCCGAAGCCCGCGTCCACGCGGCGCAGCTCCGCCAGGGTGAGGGCGGCCAGCGGCCCGGTGGCGTCGGTGCAGCGCTCCAGGGTGTCGTCATGGGCCACCACCACCTCGCCGTCGCGGGTGAGGTGGACGTCCAGCTCCAGCATGTCCGTGCGGTAGCGCTCCACCGCCTGCCGGAAGGCGGCCAGCGTGTTCTCCGGCGCGAGCGCCGCGCCACCGCGGTGGGAGATGTGCAGCGTGGGCCGCAGGCCCCGGAGGAAGGCGGGAAGGGGAGGGGACATGCGGCCATTGTAGCGGCGGCCCCGGCCCTGGCGCGCTCGGGCCTGGCCACGGGCCCTGAAAAGACGAAGGCCGCAGCCCCCCGGAAGGAGGCTGCGGCCTGGTACTTCAGGCGACGTCCGAGGCTAGCGCCTGGTGCCCGGGGTGGGCGCGACGACCTCGAAGTCGGTCGAGTTGTTGTTCGCGTCCACCACCTTGGTGGGCGCGCCGGTGTCCACCTTGCGCTGGAAGGACACGTCCCTGCCGTTGCTCTCGAAGAGCGCGGACTGGGTGCCCTCGACGAAGGAGACCTCCCTGTCACCCACGCCCGTCGCGATGGTTGCCGTGAAGGTGGTGACGGGCGCCTCGTCTTCGGTCTCGTACCAGAGCGCGTCGGTCAGCACGCCGGTGGGGTAGTAGAGCAGGCCGACCGAGTCGTCCGCGCCGTTCTGGATGAGGTCATTGAGCGGGCTGGCGACGGTGACGCGCAGGACGCCCGCGGGCAGCGAGCTGGTCACGGTGGCGGGGCCGACGACGAGCAGCGCGCCGGGGGCGAGCGTGTCGGTGGCGGTGGTGCCGTCCGTCACGGAGGTCAGCTCGATGCGGCGGTACTCCTGGCGGCTGGCGGCGGGCGTGGTGCCGTTGGGGGTCGCGTTGACGAGCACCACCACCATGTTGCCCACGTGCACGGGCGCGTCGGAGTTGTTGATGAGCTCGATGTACTCCTTGTCATCCGCGGCGGGGGGCGTCGTGTTCGTGAAGTTGTCATACTCCAGCTCGTTGATGATCAGGCCGGCGGGCGCCGTGTCGCTGCCGCCCCAGAACTTCGCGCTGGCGGCGCTGGTGCTCACGGGCGCCCCGTTGGTGCCGCTCACGCCTGCCACCGCCACGGTGTACGCGGTGCCCTCGGCCTGGGCCGCGGTGGTGAGCTTCACCTTGGTGCCGGTGACCTCCACCGCGCTGATGGCCAGCTCCGGGGTGATGGTGAAGTCGGAGACCGCCACGGTGGCCGCGTCCACGGCCACGTTGAAGAGCACCTCCGCCGAGGTCGGGCCCACCGAGCGCGCGCCCGTCACGTTGACGGGGCAGGCCACGACGAGGTCGTCGGCGCTGAAGGGGGAGAGCTGCGCCGTGGTGCCGAAGCGGCTGTAGGGCACGGCCACCGCGGTGAAGTTGCACTGCTGGGCGAGGCCCGAGGCCGTCGCCACGGCGTTGGGCATGCGCAGGATGAAGTTGGGCGACGGCGCGGGCGAGCCCGCGGTGACGAAGGTGAACGTCGTGAAGCTGGTTCCCGAGGGGGTGGGCGGGCTGGCCACCGTGCCGCGCACCTGGACGAGGTCCGACTCGTAGGCCGCGAGCGCAGCGGCGCTCTTGACGTCCGTGCGGCCGCTGATGTCCACGGTGAGGCCCGCAGGCGTGGCGTCCACCAGGTTCTTCACGGGGGCACCCGCGCTCGCGCGGGTGAGGCCGGTGATGGCGCTCACCTGGTTGAGGCCGTTGAAGACGGTCTTCTCCGTCGCGTTGAAGGAGATCTTGTCACCCACCGCGAGCGGCGGGGTCTGCGTGGCGGCGTTCAGCTTCACGAACAGGGAGGGGCCCGGCGCGGTCGCCTGCACGTAGAAGCCCGCCGGCGTGGTGCCGACCGTGGGCGAGATGTACGTGACGAACACGTTGTTGATGGGCAGCGGCGGGTTCACCGCGACGGTGCCGGTGGTGCTCACCGCGAGGAACGCCTGGATCTGCGTGTTCTCGGGGCTGGTCAGGTCCCTCGGGATGTCGGTGTTGGTCGGCCCGGCATCCGTGCCCGCATCCGTCCCGGCGTCCGTGCCGGCGTCCGTGCCGGCATCCGTCCCGGCATCCGTCTGGGGCGGCGCTACACAGACATTCGCCGTGCAGACCTGGCCGTCGGCGCAGTCGGTATTGGCATCACACGCGTTGCCGTCATCACGGTCAGAGCAGGCCACCGCGAGCGCGGTGAGACCAGCCACCAGCGCCAACCGCCCATTGCGAATCACCATTGGGTCATGCCTCCAGGATGCTTTGTAGGTGGCCCGCTCTTACACCGCAGCCCGGGGGGGCGTCCAATCACGGAGCGGCCGGGCACGGAGCTGTCACAAGCCCGTGATTTCCCTCTCGCGGACGGCCTGTCATTCCGGAAGCAGGGGCTTCGAATGATCATCCACTCCGGGCCAGCACTGGGAGTGGTGGCGCGTTTCCGGGTTTGTCCGCTCCTGTCCGGTACCTACCGATGCGGGTGGGGCCACTGGCTCCCACAACCCTCTGATTGTGGGTAAGCTCAGGAAAAGTCCGCGTCATCCACCCCCAGACAGACGGCATTCCCTTCCGTGAGCTCGCCCCAGACGGCCATCCCGTTCGGAAAGTACCTGCTGATCAAGCGGCTCGCCGTGGGCGGCATGGCGGAGCTGTTCCTGGCGCAGCGTCCGCCCGAGCCGGAGCTGGTGGTCCTGAAGCGGATCCTCCCGTACCTGTCGGAGGAGCCGGAGTTCGTCCAGATGTTCCTGGACGAGGCGCGCATCGCCGCGCAGCTGCACCACCCCAACATCGTGCAGGTGCACGAGCTGGGGAAGGAGGGCGACAACATCTTCATCGCCATGGAGTACGTGGAGGGCGTGGACCTCCGGCGTGTCGTGGCGGAGGAGGCGAAGTACGGCGCCACGGTGCCCTGCGGCGTGGCGGCGCGCATCTGCGCGATGATTGCCGGGGGCCTGGACTACGCGCACCACAGCCGGGGCGTGGACGGGCGCCCGCTGGAGCTCATCCACCGGGACGTCAGCCCGCAGAACGTGATGATTGGCTATGACGGGCGCGTCAAGCTGGTCGACTTCGGCATCGCCAAGGCTGGCGCGTTCATGGAGCGCAGCAAGCCGGGCGTCATCAAGGGCAAGTTCCTCTACCTGGCGCCGGAGCAGGTGTCGCAGGAGCGGTTGGACCACCGCGCGGACATCTTCGCGCTGGGCACCATGCTGTACGAAATCACCACCGGCAAGCAGCCCTTCGCCAAGCCCACGACGGAGGGCATCCTCTACGCCATCCGCTACGAGGACCCGGCGCCGCCCCACCTGCTGCGCGCCGACTATCCGGAAGCGCTGTCGCGCATCATCATGCGGTGCCTGACGAAGGACCGCGCCCAGCGCTACCAGCGCGCCTCGGCGGTGCGCGCGGACCTGGAGGCCTTCCTCGAGTCGGGCGCGCTGCGGCAGAGCCTGGACATCTCCGAGTACGTCGCCCGGCTGCTGGGCGAGGAGGAGGAGCGCACCATCCTCCACATCCCCGTGGCCAAGGGCGCCGGGCGGCGGGACGTCACCGTGCCGCTGCCGGCCCGCCTGGCCCAGGAGGCCGAGCCGCCCCGGCGGCCTCCGCCCCTGGAGTCCACCGCCCCCACGCTGTCGTCCACCACGCCCGCGGGGGAGCTGGCCCCGGGCGCCGCCGCGCAGCTCACGCCGGGCCTCACCGCGCGGCCCACCCCGCGCCGCACGTCCGGTGACGCGGTGCCGGTGCCCCCGCCGTACGCCGACGAGCCCGAGCCCGCCACGCTGATGGCGCGTCCGAGGGACTTGCCCACCGGCGGGCGCCAGGACGAGGAGGACGAGGAGGCGGACGTGTCCACCGCCATCCAGACCACGCCCACCGGCTACAAGCTCGCGGCCGAGGTGGCGGCGGAGCTGGAGGACGTGGAAGAGGCCGAGTCCACCATCTCCATGCGCTACCGGGGCCGCGAGGAGCGCCCCCGGCACCCGCCCACCGCGCCGCCCGTGGCGCAGCCGCCCGCGCGCCGCTCCGGCCCGCATGCCGAGCCCTCGTCGCCGCCTCCGCCGCCGCGCACGTCCTCCGCCCAGGACGTCCCGCGCTCGCGCCGCGTGTCGCCGCCGCCGGCCCCCCTCACCGCGCCGCCGCGCCGCACGCCCCGCCCGGACGAGGAGGCGTCCCAGTCCGTCTCCACCACCGCGCCCGCGCCGCCGCGCCGCACGCCGCGCCCGGACGAGGAGGCGTCCCAGTCCGTCTCCCTCACCCCGCCGTCCCCGCCGCGCCGCCCCTCCGCGCTGCACCTGGAGGTGGAGGACGAGGTGTCGCGCTCGGTCTCCATCACCCCGGCCACGGTGAACCAGCGGGCCGTGTCGCGCTCCAGCGTGCTCGCCTCCCGCCGCGCCTCCGCGCCGGACGAGGAGGACGACTACTTCCCCACCGACTCGGGCCTGTCCTCGGTGGAGCACACCGACCCCACGCCCACGCTGGGGCCGGACCCGGACGACGACGAGTCCACCGCGGGCTACGCCACCTACGACGAGGCGCTGTACGCGAGCACCGAGGCCACCCCCTCGGCGCCGCGCCGCAAGGTGCCCGGCGTGCTGCTGGCGGCCGTGGGCGGACTGGTGCTCCTCGCGCTCGGCACCGGTGTCGTCTGGGCCCTGTACCCGCGGCCCACGGTGCCGCCGATGGACCTCTCCAAGCCCGCCGGCCAGCAGCCCCCGGAGTCGCCGGCTCCCGGGGACTCCGCGCCCGGCACCGACACGCCACCGCCGGCGACGGGCGAGGCGCCGTCCCCGCTGGCTCCGGCCGTCGATGCGGGCAGTGCGCTCGCGGCCGCCGCGCCGGACGCGGGCAGCGCCAGCGACGCGGCACCGGGGGGCGAGTCCGTCGCGACCGCGGCCGCCGGTACTCCCGGCCCCACCCTGGTGGCCGTCCGCTTCGATGCCCCGGCCCGGACGGCCCTGCGCCAGGAGGGGGGCGACAAGCTGCCCGTCAACAAGGTCGTCTCCCTACCTCCCGGCTCGCTCCGGGTCCGCTACGCCTGCCCGGGACGTCGCGCACCCAAGGGCAGCAAGTCCTACCTCGTAGAGCCGGCGAGCGAAGGGCCGCTCGTACTCCAGGTGCCATGCCGGAGCCGGCGCTAGTCGTGTCGGGCACTTGGCGCGTATGCGGCATCCTGCCCCTGGGGCGGACAAGTGGGCACGGGTGGGCTTGAGTGCCCTTAAGTCGTTGGAATTCCTAGGTTTTCGTCTTACCGGGCGCGTTTACACATGTCAGAGGGGTCTCTAGAATCCGAGACCCTTATGGCGCGCCCGAAGAGTCAGAAAAACGTAGTGAAGAAGAGGAGTTACACGGCCGGCCGGGTGGCCCGGCAGCTTCCGGTCGCTCCCGAGCCCAACCGGCTCGTGAAGGTGTGGCGACGGGTGCTCGAGCGCCGCTTGCGCACGCGCCTGCGCGCGAAGGTCGCGGTGGAGATCCACGACAACACGCACACCATGCTGACGTTCCAGCGCCAGCGAGCGATGTGGCGGCTGCGGCTGCACCACATGTTCCTGGCCGCGCCGGACGACGTGCTGCAGGCGCTCGCCAGCTTCGTGCGCAAGGGCGACCCGGACGCTAGCGTGCTGCTGGACCGCTACATCGAACGCAACCGCATCTACATCCGACGGCTGTCCCCCGCGCAGATGCGCAAGCGCATCCGCCTGGAGCCAGAAGGACAGCACCATGACCTGGAGCGCATCTTCGACCGGCTGAACGAGCGGTACTTCGCCAGTCGCATCGACGCGGCCATCACCTACGGCCCGGCGCCGCGGGTGAAGGGCCCCCGCAAGAGCATCAAGATGGGCTCGTACTCGGCGGACTCGAAGGTCATCCGCATCCACCCGGCGTTGGATCAGCCGGTGGTGCCCCGCTACTTCGTGGAGTGGATCGTCTTCCACGAGATGCTCCACCACATCTACCGGACGCGGCGGGGCGAGGACGGGCGGCGCTGCATCCACCCGCCCGAGCTGATGGAGCACGAGAAGCGCTTCCACGACTACTCGCGCGCCCTGGCCTGGGAGCGGGAGAACCTGGACCTGCTGCTGCGCGCCCGCATCTCGCCAGCGTGACGCGAGCGCGCTCCCTCCCCGGCGCTCAGGGGAGGATGAGGCCCCCTGGGCTGCGCCGCTCCTGCGAGGGAGCAGGCGCCGCCGCCGCGGGGGCCTCTGCATTTCCAGCGGGGGGCGTGGCGGCGGCCTGGGCGGCCCCGGCCCGCGCACCGGCGGCGGCCACCAGGGCGAGCACCTTCTCGAAGAGGCGCTCGGCGAAGCGCGAGAAGGGCTCGTCGGCGCCGTGGAAGAGGCGGCGGGCCTCGCCCCGGGCCAGGTCGGCCTCATGCGGGCGGGCGGTGCGCTCGAAGAAGTCCGCCATCCGCCACAGCCGCAGGGCGTAGCGCGGGCGGGCCTCCGACGCGAAGACCTCGCGCGCCACGGCGCGGACCGCCGCCTGGAGCTGCTCCTGGCGCTGCACGTCGCTGAGGGCCAGCGGGCTGTGCATCACCTCGTCCAGCTTCTGCAGCAGCCGCTTCACGTCGGCCTCCGGCGGCAGCCAGGTGGCCAGCTCCGGCGTCTCGTGGAGGCGGTCTCCCTCCAGGGCGCGGCGCACGTCCTCGGGCTCGGGCGGGGGCAGGACGGTGGGCTCCACCTGGGCCTGCACGCCGAAGTGGCGCAGGGCCACGTCCAGGTCAGGAGGGAAGGGCGTGCGCGCGCGGAGGTTGGTGCCGGCGGCCTCCGCCAGCAGGGCGGCGGCCTCGTGCTGGGGCAGCTCCACCGCGCCGCCGCGCTCCAGCGCCTCCCGGAGGATGCGGCGCCAGTTGCCGCGGCTCTTCTCCCCCAGGCGCAGCTCCACCACGCCCTCCACGTCCGACACCAGCGCCTGCACCATCTCCACGCCGCCGCCGCGCAGCACGCGGCCCAGGACGAGCGCCCGCTCGCCCGCGCTGGTGATGGTGCTCGCCATGGCGGGCAGGGCCTCAGGCGCCGACGCGGCGGCGCGCGCGGGCTCGGGCGTCGCGGCGGCCGCCGGGCGGGGGGCCTCGGCCACGGCGACGCCTCGCGAGCGCAGCCGGTACAGCGCCTTCTTCGCGGCCTTGGCCAGGGGCTTCACCGCCGAGCCCGACAGGGCCTCGGCCAGCGCGGGCACGCCGTCCACCACGGCGGCTTCCAGCACGGCGGCGGCCAGGGCTTCGGGCAGGGCCTCCACGGCGGCGGGCGTGGCCGCGCCCACGTCGCGCGCGAGGGCCCGGGCGGCCTCCACCGCGTCGGCGGGGAAGGTGGGCAGCGGGGTGCCGGCGCGCAGCGCGTCCAGGAGGGGGCGGGGTTCGGTGGGGCTCATGCCCGCGCCTTCTACCGCACGCCGCACGGCGCGGGGCATGGACCGCGCGGCACGTGCGCCCACTGGCCCACACTCGGGCCGGGGGCGCTTCAGCGGCGGCGCACCAGCCAGCTCCGGCCGGACTGCGTCACCACCACCAGCTCGGAGCCGAGTCGCTCACCGAACACGCGCGAGGGGTGGATGCCGCGCACCACGAAGTGGTCGTACCAGGCGCCCTGCGTCTCCATGTCCAGCTGGTGCGGCCGCCACTCGGAGGGGAAGGTGGGAGGCACCACGTCCCGGTACCTGAGGGGCGAGTGGGGCGTGGAGGCGAAGGTGAAGTTGGGCACGCCCCCGCGCTCGCGCGCCAGCACCGCCGCGCTGTGGATGAAGACGGGGAAGCGCACCACGCGCGAGCCCCCGTCATAGATGAGCCCCATGACGCGCGCCTTCGGCGCGGTGGCGGCCACCAGGCCCGCCCACTCGTCCGCCTCGCGCGAGAAGGCGCGGTAGCCGCGCACCATGACGAAGGCCAGCACCAGCGCGCACGCGGCGGCGGCGAGCCCCAGGGGGCGCCGCCACTGGGGCACCGCCACCGGCACGGTGGCCACCAGCAGCACGGCGGCCAGGTGCGCGTAGCGCGTGTTGAGGTAGTAGACGTAGCCGCGGATGTCGAAGGGCAGCAGGAAGTAGAGCGCCAGCGCCAGCAGGCCCAGCCCCGGCAGCCGTGCCCACGCCCACCACCGTCGCGGGCCGGCCGCTGCCGGGCGTGCGAGCCCCGCCACCCACCCGGCCAGGGCCACCGCGCCCACCGCGTACATCGCCCACCGGTCCGAGCCGTCATGGAACGTGTTGGCGAGCACGTCGAAGAACTCGGCGCGGTTCTGCTCGAAGCCCTTCCAGGCCAGGTTCTGCGGAGAGAATGTCGGGCCCCACGCCTTCCACGGCTGGCCGGGCTGGATGTCCGGTGGCTCGCCGAAGCGCAGCACCACCCAGCCCAGGAAGAGGGCCACGCCGGGCACCACGCCCAGCAGCGCCGGCACGCGGGGCCCCAGCCGCGCGGCGAGCCCCCTGGCGGTGGCGTCCTCCGGGACGGCCGTGGTGAGCAGCAGCCACGGCAGCCCGAAGGCGAGGAAGCCGAAGGCCTGGACGTGGAAGAGCAGCACCGCGACGAGGCACGCCGCCAGCCCTCCCGTCCAGGCGCGGCGGCGGGGCACGTCCTCCAGCGCGCGCACGAAGAGGCCGCAGCACAGCAGCGTCAGCGGCAGCGCCGCGCAGTAGTTGACGAAGCCCCAGCCGAAGCTGTCCCCGTAGGCGAAGGGCAACGCCAGCAGGGACGGCCACGCGGGCCGGCCGAGGCCGCGCAGCAGGAAGCCCAGCGCCAGCGGCAGCCCCACCACATAGGCGGAGAGGAAGGCGCGGTTGGCGGCCTCCAGGGGGAGCAGCCAGTTGAGGAGGCTGACGAGGTAGTAGTAGCCCAGGTACGGCGTCAGCGCGTGCCGCGCGGCGAACAGCTGCGGGTACACCGTGGTGGGGTCGTCCAGCCGGTGCAGCACGGAGATGAGGTACAGGTGCTGGGGCAGGTCCGCCATGGGCAGGTGGCGCGAGGCCCACAAGGGCAGGGCGCCCAGCACGAGCGCGGCGGCGTAGACGAGTCGGTCGGGTCGGTTCGTCACGGAGGGCGCGGACTGTACGCGCCACCCCCGCCCCCGGCGAGCAACCCGTGCGAGCAGGCCAGCGCCCGCTTCAGGTAGACAAAGGTACGGGCTTCCGTCTTGGCAGGGGGCAGGGGCTGCGGTATAGGCGCACGGCGAGAGTGGGTGCCGTGCCGGTATCCCGAAGGAGAGCGGACATGACGCGCATCGCGACGATGCTGGTTGCGGGGCTGATGGCCGGCGGGCTGCTGCTGGCGCCGGGCTCCGCCGAGGCCTGCAAGGCCCACGCGGACGCCGCGAAGAAGCAGGCGGCCACCGCCCAGGCGAAGCAGGCGGACACGGGCACGCCGGACGCGAAGAAGGCGGAGCCGAAGCCGGCGGACACGGCCGGTGACGCGCAGCAGAAGCCGGCGCCGGTGCGCGGCGAGGTGGAGCGCCCGCTGGACGCGCTGGACTCGCTCATGGCCGGCAAGTGTCAGTGCGGCAGCAAGGCGGACTGCACCTGCAAGAAGGGCTCGTGCGACTGCTCGAAGTGCCAGAAGCCCAAGCGGCAGGTGATGGACGCGCTGCGCGGCCGTCCCGCCGAGCTGAAGCTGGAAGAGGCGCGCAACGACGCGTCCGCGGGCATCTTCATCTGAGGCGCTCCAAGGGCTAGCGGGGGACTTCCGGCGAGCCCTTCTCCGCCTTCACCACCAGCAGCGGCGGGAGGACGACGCGCTCGAAGCGCACGAGCCCCGCCGCGCCGGCCGCCGCGCGCAGCTCGCCCTCGTCTCGCGGGTGCAGCCCCAGCCTCCGGTGGAGCAGCGCCGTGGGCGCCCTCGGTGGCAGGTACGTGCTGGCCACCCAGCGGCCTCCGGGACGCAGCACGCGCGCCACCTCCAGCATCAGCCGGCCCAGGTCCGCCACGAAGTGCAGCGAGCCGGCCATCAGCACCGCGCCCAGCGTGCCGTCCTGGAAGGGGAGGTAGGGCGCCTCGGCGCGGAGGAAGTCCACCGTCGCGCCGGCTTCTCGCGCCTGGTGCACGCCCTCCTCCAGCATGGCGCGTGACACGTCCAGCGCCGCCACCGGGGGGAGCTCCGGCTCCCGCGCCAGCCGCCGCGCCAGCAGGCCCGTGCCGGAGCCCAGGTCCAGCACCGGCCCCTCCGGCCGGCCCATGAGTCCGCGGTAGAGGAGGTACTCGCTGTCCCTGTCCAGGGACTGGCGCGTGAGGGTGCGCTCCAGGACGGGCCGCACGTAGCGCTCGTACGAGCGCGCCACCCAGCGCTGCTCCAGCCCGCGCTGCACGGTGCCGGCGGCGGAGTGCTCCACCACCAGGTCCACCACGCCCTCGGCCACGGGGTAGGTGGCGCGGCACCCGGCGCAGCGCAGCGGGCCGAAGAGCAGCACCGGGGCGTCCGCCTCCGGCTGCAGGCCGCCGCGGCGGCACCGGGGACACCTCAATATCGGGATGAGCGCGCGCCGCATGGAGCCGGGAAGGCTACCGCCCCCGGCTGACCACGAGAATCGCTTTCCAGTCCCTGACGGCGGGCGTCAGGCGGACGGGGCGTTGCGCGCCACGCGCCGGTCCTCGGCCACCAGCACCGGCCAGCCGCGCGCCATGGCCTCGCGGAAGAAGGCCGCCAGCTCGCGCCGGCTGTGGTTCACCGCGCCCAGGAACGGGTCGATGAGCGCCTCTTCCCCCAGGCTGCGCGTGGAGGACAGCTCCACCGGCGTGCCGCACCGCTCGCAGCGGATGGACACCTGGCGCACCAGCGCCACCGGCACCGCGTACCGGGCGCCGCAGTCGCCGCACTTCCACACGAGGGCCCGCTCGCCGGCCTCGCGCTTGGCGAGGTTCTCCAGCTCGTCCGCCAGGCGCAGGAGCGCCGGCAGGTCCTGGGGCGGCTGCGCGAAGACGGCCGAGGGGCCGTAGCCCGCCTCGGGCGCACCCAGCGTGGGGGGACGGTCCCCCTGCAGCAGGGCGCGCAGCCTGTCTCGGGCGCGCACGTCGCGGAACTCGGCGCCCGTCAGGGCACGCTCCACGGCCTCATGCACCGGAGGCAGCTCCGGCTCGAGGCGCTCATCGTCCGGCAGCGACTGAGGAAAGTTCACCAGCCGGTGCCCGGGGACTGCGAGGAATCGGAAGGCCACGCCTGCTCCATTGCACCCCGCCCGTTCGGGCGCAAGGCGCGAGTTCTCAAATGTCCGCTGCCGCGAAATGTGCTTCCGGTCTGCTACCGGGACCACTCCAGCATCCGCTGCAGCGGCGCCCGCGCGGCCTCCCGCAGGTCCACCGGCATCACCAGCTCCGGCGTCCGGTCCTTCATGCAGCGCCACAGCTTCTCCAGCGTGTTCAGCCGCATGTACGGGCACTCGTTGCACGCGCACCCGTTGTCCGGCGGCGCGGGGATGAACGTCTTGTCCGGCGCCCCCTTCTTCATCTGGTGGAGGATGCCCGCCTCCGTCACCACGATGAACTTCTGCTTCGGGCTCTTCAGCACGTAGTCCAAAAGCCCCTTCGTGGACCCGATGAAGTCCGCGTGCCGCAGCACCGCCGCCTCGCACTCCGGATGCGCCACCACCTCCGCGTCCGGGTGCTCCACCTTCAGCTGCACCAGCTTCTTCTCGCTGAAGATTTCGTGGACGATGCAGCTGCCCGGCCACAGCACCATGTCGCGCCCCGTCTGCTTCATCACGTAGCGCCCCAGGTGCTGGTCCGGCGCGAACAGCACCTGCCGGTCCTTCGGCACCTGGTTGACGATCTTCACCGCGTTGGAAGACGTACAGATGACGTCGCTCATCGCCTTCACCGCGGCCGAGCTGTTCACGTAGCTCACCACGAACGCCCCCGGGTGCTTGTCCTTGAAGGCCTTGAACGCCCCGGGCGGGCACCGGTCCGACAGCGAGCAGCCCGCCTTCAAGTCTGGCAGCAGCACCAGCTTGGACGGGTTCAGGATTTTCGCCGTCTCCGCCATGAAGTGGACGCCGCAGAAGACGATGACGTCCGCCTGCGTCGCCGCCGCCGCCTGCGCCAGGGCCAGGCTGTCCCCCACGAAGTCCGCCAGGTCCTGGACCTCGCTCTCCTGGTAGTAGTGCGCCAGGATGACCGCGTTCATGGACCGCTTGAACTCCTGGATTTCCCGCGCGTAATCCACCTCGGTGCCCATGTCTTCTCCTTGGGTCCGACATTTAACCGGGTCTGCGAGGGCAGGCCAGGGTGCGGTTTACCCCACCGTCTCGAGGCCGGGCGGTCGTCGCTCAGGCTGCCGGGCCTTATCGAACATCCGTCTTGTCCTCATGCTCGGCACTCCCTTCCCTGACAGGTCCGGTAAGATGGATGCCTGAGCCGGACGCTTCGCATGGGCCTTGGCCAGTGCGACCTGGGGCTTCGGAACACGGGGGATGTGAGGTGGGGCCACCGCGCTGATCCAGGCGGGGGCCGCGGTGCCAACGGCATATCCCCGACCCGCGAGGTCGTGCTTCCGCAGACAGGTCTGACGCCCGGTGGAGGAGGACATATGACCGTGACGACGCGCGCAGTGCTGGTCGTGCACCCGGAAGTGGAGCGTCGTATGCAGCTTCGGGCCGTGCTGGCGGGCTATGAGGTTCTCGAGGCCGCCAACCGCCAGGAGGCGGTCGAATTCCTGGCCCGGACGACCCCCGTGCTGGTGCTCACCCATCCGGAGCCCTTTCCCCGGCTGCTGAAGGACCTGGAGCGCTATGCGCCTCGCGCCATCCGCGCGGTGCTGTGCCCTCGCGACAACCCCCGCACCCACCATGGCCTGGTGGACGTGGC
This sequence comes from Pyxidicoccus xibeiensis, assembly GCF_024198175.1. NCBI lineage: Bacteria > Pseudomonadati > Myxococcota > Myxococcia > Myxococcales > Myxococcaceae > Pyxidicoccus > Pyxidicoccus xibeiensis. Next base: position 397,420 of record NZ_JAJVKV010000006.1, on the reverse strand, counting down.
GGCCGCGGGCCACATGTTCTTCACCCTGGAGGACGAGCCGGGCCCCGCGCTGCGCCGCGCCGTGCTGGAGCTGCTGGAGCTGCGCGAGTCCGAGCGCCGCACGCCGCAGGGCCTGCTGGAGGCGCGCTTCACCGCGGACGGCACCGCCTTCCGCTCCGAGCTGCTGGACGTGGGCACGGGCGGCCTGGGCCTGCGGCTGGAGCCCAGCGTGCGCATCGAGCGGCTGACGCCGGGGACGGTGCTGGAGGGGCTGCAGGTCTTTCGCGCGGGCGCGCTGGTGCTGCGCGCCGGGCATGCGACGGTCCGCCTGGTGCGGCCCCTGCGGGCGCAGGAGGGCCATGGCTTCCACCTGGGCGTGTCGCTGGAGCGCCCCACGGAGCACGGGCGCTCCACCCCCGCGCCGCTGCTCCAGGACGCGGTGCGCATCCGGGGCCTGCTGCGCCGCGCGGTGCGCGCGGGCGTGGGCTTCGGCCTGCGCACCCACGAGGGCAACCGGCTGGTGGACTTCGCCAGCGCCGAGGTGCTTCCGGAGGCCTCGCGGCTGGTGCTGCGCGAGCAGTCGCAGTCGGGCGCGCTCTTCCACCCCGGGGACGTGGTGCAGCTGTGCCTGGACTTCGGCGGCGTGTGCCACGTGGGCACCACGGCGGTGCTGGCCGTGGAGCCGCACCAGCTGGAGGTGGCCCTGCCGCGCTCGCTGAGCCTGCACCACCGGCGCAACAGCCTGCGCTTCCGCTCCACCGCGGAGCGGCCCTTCGCCGTGTCCTTCTCCTCGCCCTTCACCGGCGAGGCGCTCTACCGCCCGCTGCTGGACCTGCACACCGGCGGCTTCGCCTTCCCCTTCGACGCCGGCCACGAGGTCTTCCCCCCGGGGCTGGTGCTGGACGAGGTGACGCTGCACCTGCCGGACGGCACCCGCTCGCGCTGCCGCGCCCAGGTGCAGGACACCGGGCAGCTCACCGACGACGGCGCCGGCATGGGCCGCCCGCGCCGCTGTGGCGTGCGCATCCTGGAGCTGGCCCCCGAGGCCCGCACCGCCATCCTGGACGCCTTCATCAAGGCGCGCTGCTCGGACGCCCGCGACGGCTCGGAGCTGGCCTTCTCCGACATCTGGGACCTCTTCCGCGCCGCGGAGGTGCGCTTCCCGGACTACCCCTTCCATGACGACGGCATCCACGACGCGCTCCTGGCCGGCCACCAGAAGCTGGGCAACGGCACGCACGGCCTGTCGAAGACCATCGTCTACCAGCGCGACGGCCGCCTCTACGGCCACATCTCCGGCCTGCGCATCTACTCGCGCACCTGGCTGTCGCAGCACCTGGTGGTGCGGCCGGGCTACCACCGCCACGAGTCCATCTCCCAGGAGCTGGTGGCGCTGGCGGCCGACTACGCGGAGAGCCTGGAGGACGTCGAGTACCTGCGCGCCCTCTGGCGCTGCCGCAACCGGTGGACGTCGCGCATCTACGGCGCCATCGCCAGCCGCCTGGAGCGCCCGGGCCTGAGCTGTCTGCACGCCTTCACCCCGTGCCGCCTGCCCGTGGACGCCGCGCTGCCTCCGCCCCGCGCGGACCTGCGCGTGCGGCCCGCCGGCACGTCTGATTTGCGCTGGCTGGAGCAGTACCTGCGCGAGACGCAGGACGTGGTGCGCCTGCGCAGCTCGGACCTGGTGGAGGGCGAGATGTCGCTGGGGACGCTCGGCGGGCGCTACACGGACGCCGGGCTGCGCCGGGCGCGCTCCATCGCCATGGTGGAGGGGCGCAACGGGCCCCAGGGCTTCGTCCTCATGGAGGACTCCAGCCCGGGCCTGTTCTGGGCCGAGTGGTACAACGCCTTCTCGCTCGTCATGGTGGAGGCGGACGCGGCGGAGGCGGACGCGGTCCGCCATGCCCTGGTGACGCACGCGGTGGCGGACTCCGCCCGGCGGGGCCGCTCCACCGCGGAGGTGCTGGCCACCGACGCGGACCTGCCCGCGCTGGAGGGGCTGGGCTTCCACAACCTCGGCAAGGTGATGGAGTTCACCGCCCACCGCCGGCTGGTGCGCGACTGGAACGCCTACCTGCTCGCCGTCTTCGAGCGGCTGGCCGCCAACCCCCGCGGCACCACCGCGGCGCGCGTGGACGACAAGGACATCGCGGCATGACCTACCTGATGCAGTCGGACCAGGAGGTGGCCCGGCTGAAGGCCCAGGCCAGCGCCAGCTCCCCCGCGGACCGGCTGCGGCTGACGGGCCTCATGCCGGGGCACGTGGCGCTCGACGCGGGCTGCGGCCCCGGCGTCATCACCGCGGAGATGCTGGACGTGGTGGGGCCTGCCGGCCGGGTGGTGGCCGTGGAGCCGCTGGCCGAGCACCTGGAGGCGGCGCGCGCGCTGCTCGCCGGCCGGCCCAACGTGGAGCTGCGCCGGGGCGCGCTGCCCGACACGCAGCTGGCCTCGGACACCTTCGACTACGTCTGGTGCCAGTACGTCTTCGAGTACCTCGCCGACCCGCTGCCCGCCCTGGCGGAGCTGGTGCGCGTCACCCGCCCGGGCGGGCGGGTGGTGGTGGCCGACATCGACGGGGTGGGGCTGTGGAACTGGCCCTTCCCGGAGGACCTCCAGCAGGAGAGCCAGAAGCTGCTGGCCGCCCTGCGCGAGGCCCGCTTCGACCTGCACGCCGGCCGCAAGGTGTTCCACCACTTCCGCAAGGTGGGGCTCGCGGACGTGCGCGTGCACGTCTCCCCCTTCTATGTGGCGGCGGGCGCGGTGGACGCGCGCCTGCACGAGGACTGGGTCATCCGCTTCCGCACCCTGCGCCCGCTCGCGGAGCGCTTCTTCGGCGGGGCCGGGCCCTATGACGCGTTCTGCCAGCGCTTCCTCGCCCTCCTGGACGACGCCGACACCCTCAAGTATGCGATGGTGTTGACCACTGAAGGAGTGAAGCGTTGACCGTCCCCGCGGACCTTGCGCCCGCACCGCCAGCCCCCGACACGCCCGAGATCAGCGTCAGGATGTTCCGCGCCCTGCTGCTGCACTACGAGCGCACGTACGGGCGTGAGCGGCTGCAGCGGGTGTGGAAGCGCGAGGGGCTCCCGCTGTCGCTGGAGTACGTGGAGACGCTGACCAACTTCGTGTCCCTGGACTTCACCGAGCGCCTCTTCGACGTGCTCGACAGGGACTCCGGGGACCCGGACTTCATCACCAAGGCGGGCCGCCGCATCGCCAGCCCGGAGGCGGTGGGCTTCCTCTTCTACATGATGCGGGCCCTGGCCACCCCGCGCAGCGTCTACGAGCGCGGGCTGGAGCTGGACCACACCTACAACCGCGTGGGCGGCTTCCGCATCCTGCAAATCACCGACTCCTGGGTGAAGGTGCAGTACTCGAGCCGCATCCGCGAGAGCAACCGCAACCTGTGCCGCACGCGCCAGGCGAACCTGGCCGCCTTCCCCACCGTCTGGAACCTGCCTCCCGCCGACGTGAAGGAGGTGCAGTGCCAGGTGGATGGGGCGCCGTGCTGCGAGTACGAGTGCCACTGGCAGAACCTGCCGCCTCTGGCCTGGCGCGTCTTCGCCGGCGGCGTCGTGGGAATCCTGGGCGGCCTGGCGTGCGGGACGCTGGACCTGGCGCCGCCCGTGTTCGCCGTCTCGTCGCTGGGCCTGGCCGGGCTCGCGGTGGGCACGTGGCTGGACACCCGCGTCGCGCTCCTGCGCAAGGACGTGCAGTTGTCCGAGCAGCACCAGGGCCTGCGCACCTCCCTGGAGGACCTGCAGCGGCGCAACGAGGAGATCTTCCGCGCCAACAAGGCGTTGGAGGACCGCGTCGCCGAGCGCACCCAGGCGCTGTCCGAGGCCAACGCCAAGCTGGAGACGTCCCTGCAGCGGCAGCAGGAGATGGACCGGCTCAAGAGCGAGTTCTTCGACAACGTCAGCCACGAGCTGCGCACGCCGCTCACGCTCATCCTGCTGACGCTGGAGTCGCTGGAGAAGCGCACCGAGGGGCTGCCCGACGTGGCGCTGCAGCACCTGTCCACCATGGAGCGCAGCGCCCAGCGGCTCTTGCGCCTCATCAACAACCTGCTGGACCTGGCGCAGCTGGAGTCGGGCAAGGCGCGGCTGCGCTACCAGCCGCTGGAGCTGCACGCCTTCTTGAGCTCCGTGCTGCCGCCCTTCTTCACCATGGCGGAGCGGCAGGGCGTGTGGCTGCGGCTGGAGGGCTCGGCGGTGACGCCCGTCCAGGTGGACACCGAGCGCATCGACATCGTCTTCCAGAACCTCTTGTCCAACGCGCTCAAGTTCACCCAGTCGGGCGGGGTGACGGTGCGCGTGCGCGAGGACGCCACGGACGTGTACGTGGAGGTGGAGGACACCGGGCAGGGCATCTCACCCCAGGACGTGTCCGTCATCTTCGACCGCTTCGCCCAGGCGGACAACAGCGGCACCCGGCGCTTCGGCGGCACGGGCATCGGCCTGGCGCTGGTGCGCGAGACGCTGGAGCTCCACTCGGGCGGCATCACCGTGACGAGCGAGCTGGGCAAGGGCTCCACCTTCCACGTGCGGCTGCCCAAGGGCACCACCCACATCCGCGAGGACCTGCGCGAGCGGCGCCGGGCGGAGATGCCGGTGCGCCGCGAGCGCCGCACCTCCGGGGCCTTCCCCGCGCTGGAGACGGGCGTGGTGGGCGACGGCACGACCTTCATGCCGGCGAAGGACCATGCGGGGCCGGAGCGGGACTCCGCCCGCGTGCTGGTGGTGGAGGACGACGGGGAGATTCGCGGCTTCATCGCCGGGCTGCTGTCGCAGCACTACCGCGTGCTGGAGGCCGTCAACGGCGAGGCGGGCCGGCAGCGCGCGCTGGCGGAGCGGCCGGACCTCATCGTGTCGGACGTCATGATGCCGATGCTGTCGGGCCTGCAGATGCTGGCGGCGCTGCGCGCGGACCCGCGGACGGTGGACATCCCCATCATCCTGCTCACCGCGCGGCAGGAGGTGTCCGCGAAGGTGGAGGCCCTGGGCACCGGGGCCAACGACTACCTGGGCAAGCCCTTCAGCCCGCGCGAGCTGTTGGCGCGAATCGAGACGCAGCTGCGCCTGCGGGAGGCGGCGGTGCGCGCCGCGGAGAACGAGCGGCTGGCGGCCATCGGCCTGCTCACCTCGGGCTTCGCGCACGAGGTGCGCAACCCCCTCAACGGGCTGATGAACGCGCTGCAGCCGCTCAAGGACATGATGGCGGGCGGGGCCGGCGCCGCGCAGGACTCGGCCATGGGCAAGGCCATGCTGGAGGTGGTGGAGGAGTGCGGCCAGCGCATCCGCCACCTGGCCGAGTCCCTGCTCTCCTTCACCCGCACCAACGACACGCCCATGGCGCTGTCCCTGGACGCGTCGCTGGACTCCACGCTCAGCGTGCTGGCATGGAAGGTGCCCTCGGGCGTGACGGTGGAGCGGGCCTACCAGTGCGGCGAGCCGGTGCTGGGAGACCCGGGCACCCTCAACCAGGTGTGGCTCAACCTGCTGGACAACGCCCTGCGGGCCGTGGGCGACAAGGGCGTCGTGAAGGTCGCCACCGCGTGCACCTCCGACGAGGCCATCGTCACCATCAGCGACAACGGCGTGGGCATCCGCAAGGAGGACATGGAGCGGCTGTTCCAGCCCTTCTTCTCCACCCGGGCGGCGGGGGAGGGGACGGGGCTGGGCCTGGCGCTCAGCCGCCGCATCATCCTCCATCACGGAGGCACCATCACCCTCGACAGCACCCCCGGCGAGGGAACGCGGGTGGAGGTCCGCCTGCCCCTGCGCCCTCCCTCGCTCCCGGCCCCCGGCGGCCTGCCGGAGTCGGCCCCCGAGCCTCGCGTCGGCCGCCTGGCCTGAAGCCCCGTCCGGGTCCCCAGGGACTGGGAGTGGGGGCCCCCTCCAGCAGGTAGGGAATTGTTCACGTTCCCAGGTGTCCTCCTGGGCACGGCCGGCGTGTCTGCTACAGTTACGCCTCTTTTCCGTCACACCCCTCCTTTCAAGGAAACCACGGCATGCAAGGCACCGTAGCCGCGGGCGATGCCCGCAAGGGGCACCCGCGAGGGCTCTACCTCCTGTTCTTCACCGAGATGTGGGAACGCATGTCCTATTACGGCATGCGTGGCCTGCTGGTGCTCTTCCTCACGAGCAAGGTCAACGGAGGCTTTGGCTGGTCCACGGGTGACGCGCTCAGCCTGTACGGCACCTATACGGGCCTCGTGTACCTGACGCCCATCGTCGGCGGCTACATCGCGGACCGGTTCATCGGCCAGCGCAAGGCGGTGGTGCTGGGCGGCACGTTGATGATGATAGGCCACCTGGTGCTGGCGCTTCCCAGCGTGTCGATGTTCTACGCGGGCCTGGGCTTCCTCATCATCGGCAACGGCTTCTTCAAGCCGAACATCTCCACCATGGTGGGCGGGCTGTACGCGCCCGGTGACGGCCGCCGCGACGGCGCCTTCACCATCTTCTACATGGGCATCAACCTGGGCGCGGTGCTGGGCAACTTCATCTGCGGCACCCTGGGTGAGCGGGTGGGCTGGCACTACGGCTTCGGCGCCGCGGGCGTCGGCATGTTCCTGGGCCTCGTGGCCTTCCTGGCCATGCAGAAGAAGCTGCTCGGGCAGGTGGGCCTGGCGCCCGTGAAGCCGGAGCCCGGCGCCGTGTCGGCCGCGCAGGGCGGGGAGAAGAAGGGCTTCGGCCGGGACGAAATCGACCGCATCGTGGTCATCTTCATCATCGCCCTCTTCGTCGTCGCGTTCTGGACGGGCTTCGAGCAGGCCGGCGGCCTGATGAACCTCTACACGGACCAGAAGGTGGACCGCGCCATGCTCGGCTGGGAAGTGCCGACGACGTGGTTCCAGAACTTCAACTCGGCGTTCATCGTGCTGCTGGCGCCGGTGTTCGCGGGCCTGTGGGGCTGGCTGTCCGCGCGCGGCAAGGACCCGAGCATCCCGGTGAAGATGGGCCTGGGCCTGCTCTTCCTGTCCATCGGCTTCCTCTTCATGCTGGGCGCCTCCAACGAGAGCGCGGCGGCGGGCAAGGCGGCGGCCTGGTGGGTCATCATGGCGTACCTCTTCCACACCATGGGCGAGCTGTGCCTGTCGCCGGTGGGCCTCTCCATGGTGACCAAGGTGGCCCCCGCGCGCATCGTCTCCGCGATGATGGGCGTGTGGTTCCTGGCGAACGCGGCCGCCAACAAGCTGGCCGGCGTCTTCGGCGGCTACTCGGAGCGGCTCGGCGAGTTCAACGTGTTCATGTACATCACCATCGGCACGGGCGCGGCCGGCGTGCTGCTGCTCATCATCGCCCCCGTCCTGAAGAAGATGATGCACGGCACCGACGAGGTGAAGCCCGCCGCGCCGCCCAGCACGGCGCAGGGCAGCTCGGTCGCCGCGGCCTGAGTCGCGGCGAAGACTTCGCCTGAAACGAGAACGCCGGAGCCCCCGTCTGGGAGCTCCGGCGTTTTTCTTTGCCCGAAGAGTGGGGGCGCTACCGGCTCAGGCCGTCTTCGTTGCCACCCCGGCCGCGGTGCGCTCCTCGGTGGGGATGGGGGCGGACGTCTGGAAGTAGTCGCGCACCACGTAGCGGCGGGCCACCAGCGCCATGCCCACGGCGGCCACCAGCGCGAAGCCGGCGTAGAAGAAGAACTGCCCGGAGCCGGAGAAGACGTTGAGCTTGGAGGCGATGGCCACCGCCACGTTCGCCAGCGTCGTCGTCAAGAGCCACAGGCTCTGGAGGGTGCCCTTCATCTCCCGGGGCGCCTGCGTGTACGCGAACTCCAGGCCCGTGGTGGACACGAGAATCTCCGCCAGCGTCAGCACGACGTACGGCAAGAGCTGCCAGGCGATGTTCATCGTCGTGCCGCCCTCCATCCGCACCTGGAAGATGCCGGCGATGATGAACGACACCGCGCCGATGGCCAGCCCCAGCGGCATGCGCCGCAGCGGCGTCAGCTCCCAGCCCCCGCGCTGGAAGGCCGGGTAGACGACGGCCGTCAGCAGGGGGATGAGCAGCATCACCAGCATCGGGTTGACGAACTGCATCTGGCTGGGCTGGAAGGTGAATGGGCCCACCTGCGGGTCCATGGCGCGCGCCTGCACCACCCACGTGGACGCCTTCTGGTCGAAGAGCATCCAGAAGAACGGCACGAAGGGCAGCAGCAGGCCGCCGACGCGCAGCACCGCCTTCACGCCCTCCACCGCCTCCGCCGGGTGCTCCCGCTTCGCGCCCTCCAGCCAGTGGCCGCCCTGGCCCCGGTTGCGCAGCGCGCTGCCCACCACGCGGAAGAACGAGTGCGGGTTGGCGCCCGTGGGCGGCACCCGGACGTACTTGTTGCGGCCCGCCCAGAAGATGACGGTCGCGATGAACATCAGGACGCCGGGGATTCCGAAGGCCCACGCCGGGCCGTAGTGCTTCAGGATGAGGGGGATGCTCAGCGACGCGAAGAACGAGCCGAAGTTGATGGTCCAGTAGAAGATGGCGAAGACCTTCTTCACCAGGTGGCTGTTGGACTCGTTGAACTGGTCCCCCACCATGGCTGACACGCACGGCTTGATTCCGCCGCTGCCAATGGCGATGAGCGTCAGCCCCGTGAAGAACCCGGTGACGTTGTCCTCGAAGACGGCCAGGCACGCGTGGCCCAGGCAGTAGATGAGGCTCAGCCCGAGGATGATGCGGTACTTCCCGAAGAAGCGGTCCGCCAGGTACCCACCGATGAGCGGGAAGAAGTACACCCCCGCCATGAAGGTGTGCATCAGGCTCTTGGCTTCCGACTCCCGCAGCCCCGTCTCCGGCACCGAGGTGCGCAGCAGGTAGTCGATGAGGAACACCGTGAGGATGTTCCGCATCCCGTAGAAGCTGAAGCGCTCACACGCCTCGTTTCCGATGATGAAGGGGATTTGCGGCGGGAACTTGTTGCTCTGCGCCGGGACGCTGGTTGCCATGCGACGGGGTGCTCCCTCGTGGCGAAAGGTGGGGGCTCCAAGAAAACAGGAATCGGAACCCTACCCAACGCCCCGGCCGGACTCCACCCGTCCCTCCGCCTTCGCGGGCGCCGCGCGCCGGTCCCCAGCCTTCCAGCGACTCACCCGGGCGCTGCTCCGCCCAACGCACCTGCACCGGAATTGTCCGGCCCGCCTGGGCACGGCATTCCGGTGGGAGCGCTCTTTGATGATACAATTTAATCAGTGAGCACAGGTTTGACAGGGATTGTCACATCCCTATCATGGCTCGTGCGGTACCGGCTCACTTCGCGAACCACACCCCTCCCGTGACGCCTTTCCTCCAAGGTGGACGGGGGGTTGGGGGTGAATGAAGGCACCCCCGCCCCCCGCTCCATGTCACGGGCCGGCTCGCGCGGCCTGGAGCGACTGCGTCAGCCCACCGCGCCCTGGAGCACCGGTGTCGGGCCGTCCACGCGCTTGCCCACGCGGGCGCGCCGCGACTTGCTCAGCACGTGTGCGAGGTAGCGCGCGGTGTGGCTGCCCTCCACCTGGGCGACCTCCTCGGGCGTGCCGGTGGCGAGAATCCGGCCGCCATTGGCGCCGCCCTCGGGCCCCAGGTCGATGAGCCAGTCCGCGCTCTTGATGACGTCCAGGTTGTGCTCGATGACGAGCACGCTGTTGCCCGCCTCCACCAGCCGGTTGAGCACGGACAAGAGCTTGCGGATGTCCTCGAAGTGCAGGCCGGTGGTGGGCTCGTCGAGGATGTAGAGGGTGCGGCCGGTGGCCACCCGGGCCAGTTCGCGCGCCAGCTTGATGCGCTGGGCCTCGCCGCCGGACAGGGTGGGGGAGGGCTGGCCCAGGCGGATGTAGCTCAGGCCCACGTCATGCAGCGTCTGCAGCACGCGCATGATGTCGCGGTGCGCGCCGAAGTGCTCCATCGCCTCGCGCACGCTCATGTCGAGCACCTCGGCGATGTTCTTCCCCTTGTAGCGCACCCGCAGCGTGGCCTCGTTGAAGCGCTTGCCGTTGCACACCTCGCAGGGCACGTACACGTCCGCCAGGAAGTGCATCTCCACCAGCTTCACGCCGTCGCCCTCGCATGACTCGCAGCGGCCGCCCTTGATGTTGAAGCTGAAGCGGCCCGGCCCGTAGCCGAAGGCGCGCGCCTCGGGCGTCATGGCGAACACGTCCCGGATGTTGTCGAACAGCTTGGTGTACGTGGCCGGGTTGCTGCGCGGGGTGCGGCCGATGGGGCGCTGGTCGATGTCGATGACCTTGTCCAGGTGCTCGAAGCCCTGGATGGACTTGTGCTTGCCGGGCGACTCGCGGCTCTCGTAGAGGTGCCGCGCCAGGGCGGGGTAGAGGATTTCGTTGATGAGCGTGGACTTGCCCGCGCCGGACACGCCCGTAATCGCGCTGAAGACTCCCAGGGGAATCTCCGCGTCCACGTTCTTCAGGTTGTTCTCCTGCGCGCCCTGGATGACCAGCTTGCGCTTGGGGTCCGGCTTGCGGCGCTGCTCGGGCACCTCGATTTCCTTGCGCCCGGAGAGGTACGCGCCCGTCTGGCTCGCCTCGTTGGCCATCACCTGCGCCGGCGTGCCCTGGGCCACCACCTGGCCGCCCAGCTCGCCCGCGCCCGGCCCGAAGTCCACCAGCCAGTCCGCCTCCTCCATCGTCTCCTCGTCGTGCTCCACGACGATGACGGAGTTGCCCAAATCCCTCAGGCGCTTGAGCGTGGCCAGCAGCTTGCCGTTGTCGCGCTGGTGCAGGCCGATGGAGGGCTCGTCCAGGATGTAGATGACGCCCGTCAGCTCGCTGCCCATCTGCGACGCCAGGCGGATGCGCTGGCTCTCGCCGCCGGACAGCGTGGACGCGGTGCGGTCCAGCATCAGGTAGCCCAGCCCCACGTCCACCAGGAAGGACAGGCGGCTGCGAATCTCCTTCAGGAGCTCGGTGGCAATCTTCCGCTCGTGCGCCGACAGCCCCATGGCGCCCAAAAAGCCCAGCGCGTCGGAGATGGTCAGCCGGCTCAGGTCGACGATGGTCTTCCCGTGCACCTTCACCGCGCGGCTCTCCGGCTTCAGGCGCTCGCCCTTGCACGCGGGGCAGGGCTTGTCGCTGAAGTACTTCTGCAGCTCGGCCCGGCGCGCCTCGGACGTCGTGGTCTTGAAGTTGCGCATCAGCCGCTCGACCAGGCCCTCCCACTCCATCTTGTACTGGCCGCCCTCGCCCCACTCGACGGTGAAGCTCTTGCCGCTCGAGCCGTGCATCAGCGTCTGCTGCTCGCGCTTGGACAGCTTCGCGTAGGGCACGTCCAAATCAATCTTGAACGCCTTGGCCAGGCTCTCCACGAAGTCCGCCGTCCAGCCCTCGCCGCGGTTCATCCCGCTGGCCCATGGCTCGATTGCGCCGTCGCGGATGGTGCGGGACTTGTCCGGGACGATGAGGTCCGGGTCCATCTCCGGCTTGGTGCCCAGGCCGTTGCAGTCCGTGCACATGCCCAGCGGGTTGTTGAAGGAGAAGGACGCGGGCGTCAGCTCGCCGAAGGACAGACCGCACTTGGCGCAGGCATTCAGCTCGGACATCACGCGGTCCGAGGCGGGGGTGCCCTTCTCGTCGGTGACGATGAGGGTGCCCTTGCCCTCGCGCAGCGCCGTCTCCACGGAGTCGGTGAGGCGCGTCTTCAAATCCGGCTTGAGCACCAGCCGGTCGATGACGAGCGCGATGTCATGCTTGGACTTCTTGTCCAGCTCGATGCGCTCCTCCAGGCTCTTGAGCACGCCGTCGATGCGCGCGCGGGAGAAGCCGCGCTTCTGCGCCTCGGCCAGCAAGTCCTTGTGCTCGCCCTTGCGGTTGGTGACCAGCGGCGCCAGCACCTGGAGCTTGGTGCCCGCGGGGGCCTTGAGGATTTCGTCGACAATCTGCTGCGCGCTCTGCTTGCCCACCTTCACGCCGCAGTTGGGGCAGTGCTGCACGCCGATGGAGGCGTAGAGCACGCGCAGGTAGTCGTGCACCTCGGTGACGGTGCCCACCGTCGAGCGCGGGTTGTTGCTGGCCGCCTTCTGCTCGATGGAGATGGTGGGGGACAGCCCTCGAATGGTGTCGTACTTCGGCTTCTCCATCTGCCCCAGGAACTGCCGGGCGTAGGCGGAGAGGCTCTCCACGTAGCGGCGCTGACCCTCCGCGTAGAGCGTGTCGAAGGCGAGCGAGCTCTTGCCGGAGCCGGACACGCCGGTGAAGACGACGAGCTTCTTCTTGGGGATGTCCAGGGAGACGTTCTTGAGGTTGTGCTCCTTGGCGCCTCGGAGGGAGATGACGTCGGGCTCGGACATGGCGGGCGATCTACACTGAATGGGTGTTCCGGTGCGAGGAAACTGAGACCGTCGGAGGAGATGAAAGGGAACGCACCGGGTTGCGCCGCGAATCCCACATTGGCCGCCAAGCAGGCGGGCGGGCGCGGAGGCGCTGGGGCCCCGCGGGTTTTCCGGTAGGGTGCGGCCCTCCATGAATGGCTGGGTCCTCCCCGAGCGCTACCGCGGCGTCCCGCTGCTGGTCTTCTCGAGCTTCCTCTTCGCGGTGATGGCGCTGTGCACCCGGCTGCTGTCCGGGCGCCTGTCTCCCGGGCAGGTGGCGTCCGGCCGCTTCGTCATCGGCCTGCTCTTCCTGGCGGCCTACTACCCGCTGCTGGGGCGCAAGCCGCGCTACGGGCGCTTCTCGCTGTGGGCGCTGCGCGGCATCTTCGGCGGCGCGGCCGTCTACCTGTACTTCATCGCCATCGACCGGATGACGGTGGGGCCGGCGGTGCTGCTCAACGCGTGCTGGCCCATCTACTCGGCCATCATCGGCTGGCTGTTCCTCAAGGAGCGCGTGACGGGGCCGCTGCTGGCCGGGCTGGTGCTCACCACGCTGGGCGCGGGCCTGGTGATGTGGAGCACGATGCAGGGCAGCGGCGCCTCGCTGACGCTGGGCCTGGGCGCGTGGGCGGGCATGGGCTCCGCGGTGCTGGGCGGCGCGGCGGTGGTGGTGGTGCGCGCGCTGCGGCACGACACGGACTCGGCCACCGTCTTCTTCTCCTTCTGTCTCTTCGGCCTCCTGTTCAGCCTGCCCTTCGCGCTGCAGGACTGGCGGCCCCTGGGGTGGGACGTGGTGCTGCCGCTCCTGGGCGTGGGGCTCACGTCGGTGGTGGCGCAGATGACGTTCACCTATGCCTTCGGCTACGTCACCGCCGTGGCGGGCGGCGTGGCCACGCAGCTGACGCCGGCCTTCTCGTGGCTGATGGGCGCGCTGCTGCTGGGCGAGGCCGTGTCACCGCTGGCCGTCACCGGCGCGCTGGTGTGCGTGGCCGGCGTGCTGTGGGGCACCGGCGTGGTGGGGCGGCTGTTGGCCCCCGAGTCGCGCCCGGCGGCCTGAAGCGGCTTCGGACAGGGCGTGGAACCCGCCTGCCCCACCCAGCCGTCCAGGGCCTCCGTGTAGTACCGGCGCTTCCTGAAGAAATTCCAGTCGTTCAGCCCGGATGGGAAATGTTCTTCCACGCGCTGTGGGGGGCAATTCCCATGGAGGCCAGAGGTTTGCCACGTCGGCCTGCCGACGTCTTCCCCCTGAGCAGCGTGGGCACCCGGGTTGCAGTGGGCCCCCCGCCGGAGCCGCGGATCACTGCGGCGCGGAATTCGTGGTCCCAGGGCGTGGTGGGGAGGACGTTATGCGAAGGGCTCTGTGGGTGGCGTGGGTGGCGGCGGCGGTGGTGGTGGCGGTGGGGTGCGAGCGGCCGTCGTCCCAGAAGGCGAACAGCGCCTTCCTGGTCCGCCCGGAAGTGATTGAGTTCGGCCCCGCGGCGCTGGGACGCACCAAGACGTTCAAGCTGAAGCTCGCCAACGGCGGCCGCGCGTCGTACCGCGTGGAGGGCGCCGTCTCCAGCGTGCCCAACGTGGAGATTCCCCCCTTCGAGCCCTTCACCCTGTCGGCGGGTGGCGAGCAGGAGATTGAAGTCCACTTCACGCCCCAGGTGGAGGGCGTGGTGCAGGGCATGGTGGAGATCCTCACCGACTCGGAGTCGAGCGGCGAGGTGCCCGTGTCCGGCCGGGGCGTGAAGGCCTTCGTCGAGGTGCCGGAGACGGCGCTCGACTTCGGCAACGTGCCCATGGGCCTGGTGGAGATGCGCGAGGTGACGGTGCGCAACCCGTCCGACGTGGAGAGCCCGCTGGTGATGTCGCTCCATGGCACGGACGCGGACCAGTTCACCGCGGGGGTGGGCCAGTCCTCCACGCTGGCGCCGGGCGAGGAGCGGGTGGTGCCGGTGGCCTACGGGCCCAAGCGCCTGGGCTCGGCCGAGGCCGCGCTGCACCTGGTGCGCTGCGACGGCTGCGAGCCGGTGGTGATTCCGCTGCACGGCATGGGCGTGGCGTCGAAGCTGGAAATCACCCCGCTGCGCGTGGACTTCGGGCGCGTGGCGCTGGGGGCCACCGCGGAGCAGTCCATCACCGTGCGCAACCAGGGCACGGAGCCGCTGGCCTGGTCGGGGGCGCAGCTGCTGGACAACCCGGGCGGCGTCTACAAGGTGGTGAGCGCGCCGACGATGGCGAATGGCGTGCTGGCGGCGGGCGCGGCGGTGGAGCTGCGCGTGGCCTTCACGCCGGCGGTGCTGGGCCGCGCGCGGGACGGCCGGGTGGAGCTGGGCGTGCGCGAGCAGGGCACGACGGCGCCCGGCCCCAAGGTGTCGCTGGCCGGTGAGGGCGGCACCTCGTGTGTCACGGTGCTCCCGAAGAAGCTGGACTTCGGCGTGGTGGCGGAGGGCATGACGGGCACGCGCCAGGTGCAGGTGCTCAACCGCTGCCGGGACGCGGTGCTGGTGAACAACCTGCAGCTGGACACGCTGGCCGGCGGCTACTTCACCCTGGCGCAGGCGCCCGCGAGCGTGACGGTGCCGGCGGGGCAGTCCGCCTTCATCGGCGTCACCTTCAGCCCGCGCGTCGGCCTGAAGGACTCGAGCGCCGGGCAGCTCGCGGTGACGGTGCGCGCCGGCGGGGCGACCTCGACGGAAGGCGTGGTGCTGTCGGGCGAGGGCCGCGCCTTCAAGCCCTGCCAGTACCTGGTGCCGCCGCAGCTGTCCTTCGGGAAGGTGCCGGTGGGCGCCTCGGTGGCGCTGGGCGTGTCGGTGCGCAACGTGGGCACGGAGGCGTGCTACCTGGCCTCCATGCAGCTGTCGCCCGCCTCGGACGCGGCCTTCTCGGCCACCCCGGTGCCCAACGCGGTGCTGGAGCCCGGGAAGAAGGCGACGCTGGTGGTGAGCTTCAAGCCGGAGCTGGAGGGCGCGCACTCGGGCCTGGCCGAGGCCTGGGTGAACCACCCCACCGCGGGCCACCCGCTGGTGTCCGTGTCGGGTGAGGGCGTGAAGGGCTGCTTCGCGGTGCAGCCCACCACGGTGGACTTCGGCATCGCCAAGCTGTCGTGCGGCCCCCGCACGCGGGAGCTCATCGCCGTCAACGACTGCGTGGGCCCGGTGACGGTGTCCGGCATGGCGCTGGAGCAGGAGGACACGGAGTTCGCCGTCACCAGCTCGGACGCGTTCCCGGTGGCAATCCTGCCGGGCTCCAAGGTGCGGCTGTCCGCCAGCTACACGCCGGTGGACGACGGGGACGACGCGGCGGCGCTGCGCTTCACGCTGGCGGACGGCTCCGAGTACACGGCGGGCCTGGTGGGCCGGGGCGTGACGAAGGCGGAGCAGACGGACCGCTTCTTCCAGGAGTCCGAGGCCAAGGTGGACGTGCTGTTCGTGGTGGACAACTCGGGCTCCATGATGGAGGAGCAGCAGAGCCTGGGGCAGAACTTCGCGGCCTTCCTGAGCGCGGCCAACCAGGCGTCGGTGGACTACCGCATCGGCGTCACCACCACGGGCCTGGACCCGTCTCCGGGCGGCTGGTCCGAGTGCCCGGGCGGCTCGCAGGGCGGAGAGAATGGGCGCCTGTTCCCGGTGGACGGCTCCCGGCCGCGCATCATCACCCCGGCCACGCCCAACGCGGCGAGCGTCTTCGCCAGCAACACCCGGGTGGGCGTGTGCCACTGGAACGAGCAGGGCCTGGACGCGGCCCACCGCGCGCTGTCCGACCCGCTGCTCTACAACGTGGATGACCCGCGCACCCCGCAGGCCAGCGACGGCAACGGCGGCTTCCTGCGCGAGGAGGCGAAGCTGGCCATCATCTTCCTGTCGGACGAGGAGGACTTCAGCTCGCAGCCGGTGTCCTTCTACGAGACGTACTTCCTGGCGCTCAAGGGCAACGACAAGTCCAAGCTGAGCATCAACGCCATCGTCGGGCCCGCGGACCTGGGCACCTGCCCCACGTCCAGCAGCTCCGGCAACCGCTACATCCAGCTGGCCCAGTCCACGGGCGGCTCGGTGGAGAGCATCTGCACGCCCAACTGGGCCGCGTCCCTGGAGAAGCTGTCCAACAGCGCCTTCGGCCCCAACCGCAAGTTCCCGCTGTCCGAGGAGCCCGCGGACACCACGCGGATTGTCGTCGCGGTGGACGGCGTGCCGGTGACGTCCGGCTGGGAGTACGACGCGGGGACCAACTCCATCCTCTTCGACCGGGCCTCGGCGCCCTCGCCCGGCTCCATGGTGGAGGTGACCTACCCGCTGGGCTGCAACTGACCTGAGCGGGGAGGGGACTCACCCGGGGGCGTGCTCGCCGCGAGGCGGGGCGCCCCCTTCGGTTTTGCGGGGGCGGGCGGCGGGCTGAAGCCTGACATCTGTCAAGCATTGGCTTGTCAGGGATAAAGATGGCTCGACACGGCGGGGGAGGGGCGTGCAGCCTTCCGGGTGAGATGCCGGAACCCCTACTCGTCGCCGCCGTGGGAGACATCCACGGGCGCTTCCACCGCGTGGAGACGTGGCTGGACGCGCTGGAGCAGGCGCGTGGCCGCCGCGTGGACCTGGTGCTGGCGGTGGGGGACGTGGAGGCCTTCCGCCGGCCGAACGACCACCGGCGCAAGGCGGCGAAGCGGACCATGCCGGCGGAGTTCGCGGAGTACGCGGACGGGCTGCGCCGGGTGAAGCGGCCCTTCTTCTTCATTGGCGGCAACAACGAGGACTTCGAGGCCCTGCACGACTTGCAGGCGGGCGGCGAGCTGGCGCCGGACGTGACGTACCTGGGCCGCGCGGGGGAGCGGGAGCTGCGCGGGCTGAAGGTGGCGTACCTGTCGGGCATCCACGCACCGCGCTTCATCGAGCAGCCGCTGAAGCGGCCCACCACGGTGGATACGGTGAAGCAGGCGGGCTACTTCCGCACCGCGGAGGTGGAGCGGCTGACGGGGCTGCGGGACGTGGACCTGATGCTGGTGCACGAGTGGCCGCGAGGCATCGTCCAGCGGGCGCGCGAGGAGAACCCGTCCCCGCCGCGGCCGCTGCCCTCGTACTGGATTGGCAACCCGGTGACGCGGCGGCTGGTGGACGCGGTGCAGCCCAAGTGGCTGCTGTGCGGCCACTCGCACATGGCCTTCGCGGTGACGCTGGAGGGGCCGGGGCGGCCGGCCACGCGCATTGCCTGCCTGGACCAGGCGGCGCGGCCGCAGGAGTCCGTCTTCTGGCTGGAGTTCGAGGGCCGCGAGGCGGTGCGCACGGGCTGGGGCACGTCGGGCGCCGTGGCGTGGGAGGCCGGGCAGCGCTGGGACATGTCCTCGCTGCCGGCGCATCGGCCCACGGACGGTGACGGCGAGGGCGCTCCGGTCGGGTACTGAGCCCGTGCGCTGAGGGCCGCCTTCAGAAGGTGCCGGAGAGGCCTGCCAACTGCGAGCCGGCCATGGGCATCAGCCGCACGCCGCCCGGGCGGTTCGTCTGCTCCACGGTGCCGGTGCGGCCGTGCAACAGCAGGGGCACGGCCACGCCGAAGGCGGCGCCGAGCACGGCGCCGGTGGCGACGTCGGTGAGGTAGTGCTTGTCGGCGCCCATGCGCAGCAGGCCGACGGAGGTGGCGAGGGGCAGGCCCACGGCCCAGATCCACGCCTGGTCGTCATAGCCGCGCAGGGCGGCGACGGTGCCGGCGGAGAACACCATGGAGAACATGAGGTTGGTGTGGCCGCTGTAGAAGGAGAGGTTGTTGTCGGTGGCGTGGTCGACGAGGCCCTTCTGGTCCTCGGGGAGCTGGTGGACGAAGGGGCGCTCGCGGCCGACGATGAACTTCACGGTCTGGTTGGCGACGGAGGAGAACAGGGCGCTCTGGAGGATGATGGTGGCGTCCTGGGCGAAGAACTGGTTCGGGCTGTCGGAGCCCTGGCCCACGGCGTACTGGAGGCCGAGGACTCCGGCGGGGACGACGGCGAAGCCGAGGATGTTGCTCCAGGTGTTGGCGCGGTCGCGGGACTCCTTCGTCTCTCCGGCGAGGCCCCGGCCCCAGCGGTCCAGGCGGTTGAGGGTGTCGGTGCCGTCGGGGGCGCGGTCACACCAGCGGCACCGGGCTGGGGCGAGGTCGTCCTTGAAGAAGGCCTCGCTGGAGATCCACAGCACGCCGGCCGCGCCGGTGAGGGTGGCATCCCGGGCCCAGCTGAAGCGCAGCTCGTGGAGCTGCCTCGGCTCATCCGAGCCCGTCTGGGCCACGGCGGAGGACAGCGGGGCGAGGGCCAGCAGGAGGGCAATCGCAACGGCGGGAGCGGAAGTGCGCACGGCCGGAGCATAGGAGCCTCCCGCCTCGGGGTTCCACTTCGCGCCGCCTACTTCGATAAGCGCAGGACCGTCACCCAGAACCCGTCGGGTTCCTTCGCCGCCGCGCCTCGCAGGAGTCGGTCGCGCAGGCGCGCCTCGGTGACCCAGACCCGGCCGTCCTCAGTCACCGTGAGGTTGACGGGAGACTCCAGCCCGGAGGCGAGCACCTCCAGCGGCCTCGGCCCCGGCGCCTTCCCGAGCACGTCGATGCGGACCACCCGTCCGTCACCGCTGTCGATGGCTCCCTCCAGCACGAGGAGCTGGCCGTCACGCGCGAAGCGCATTCCGTCAGGGTTCTCCAGCCGGCGCGGCAGCTCCACCTCCGTGACGACCGGCGCCGCGCCCTTCTCGCCAGGGCGGACCAGGAAGAGGCGTCCGGGCCCGAAGGTGTTGATGGCCAGCGTGCGCCCATCCGGCGCCAGCGCGATTCCCGCCGGCCCCACCGTGCCCATGCCCTTGCCCTTCGCCTCGAAGCGCGGGTCCTTCACGTAGGTCTCCAACTGCTGGCTCTCTGGCGCAAGGTAGAGCACCGCCGCACGAGAGCTGTCCGTCACGTACAGCCCACCATCCGGTGCGACCGTCAGGTCATTGCCCAGCACGCCCTCCGGCAGCGGGATGACCCGCCGCACCTCACCGGTCCGTGCGTCGAGCGCGAAGAGCCGCGCCGTCCGCCGGCCCAGCGCGCCACCCGGACGCAGCAGGCCCATGGCGTCGGGCGACGTGCCCCAGAGAAGCCCCCGAGGCGCATCCAACCGCAGGCTCGTCGCCGAGAAGACCTCCTCCGAACCCGGGAACAGCACCGTCCACGCACCACCTGGGGCCCGCCGCACCACGCTGCCATTCGCGACCGAGCCGACGAAGAGCGTCCCGTCCGCCGCGTGGGCGATGCCATTCGGATACATGAAGCCCTCCGGCAGGCGAAGGCGCTCACCGCGCGCCGTGGCGTTGGCGGTGGCGGCCGGTGCCACCTCCGCCGCGAAGCCCGCCGACGACAGGGCGAGCAGGCTCGCCGCGAGGACTCCTGAAACGCGCGGGCGGCTCATCGGCCCGTCTCCGTGGAGACTCGCGACTCCGCGACGGGCACCCAGGGCCGGTGGCCGGAGATGGCGTACCCGCCGTCGACCAGGATGTTCTGGCCCGTGACGAAGCGCGCCCCGTCCGAGCACAGCCAGAGCACCACGTCCGCCACCTCCTCGGACGTTCCCAGCCTCCGCGCAGGCGTGTTCGCGACGAAGGGCCGCTGTGTCTCCGCTGTCGAGAGCCGGCGGAGCATCGGCGTGTCGATGATGCCCGGATTGACGTTGTTGACGCGCACGCCCCGGTCCGCGCCTTCCAGCGCCACTGCGCGAATCATCCCGTCGAGCGCCGCCTTGCTCGCCGAGTAGATGGAAGTCCCTGGCAGGGCGCCGTGTGCCAGCCACGACGAGTTGTTGACGATGGCCCCGCCACGGCCCGAGCGCAGCATCGCCTCCACCTCGTACTTCATGCTCAACCACACCCCGCGCACGTTGATGCTGAACGTGTGGTCGAAGTCCTCCGCCTTCAGCGTGTGGATGGGATTGAAGGCTCCCTCCACCCCCGCGTTGTTGAAGGCCGCGTCCAGCCGGTCGAACCGCTCCACCGTGGTCTGCACGAGCCGCTTCACGTCCTCCTCCCGCGCGACATCCGTGGAGACGGCGAGCGCCCGGCCGCCACTGGACTCGACCTCCGCCGCCACCGCGTCGAGCTCCGCGCGCCGCCGACCCGCCAGGACGACCGTGGCCCCCTCACGTCCGAAGGCCACCGCCGCTGCCCGGCCCATGCCGCTGCCCGCCCCTGTGACGATGACCACCTTCCCCTGGAACGACCTGGAATCCGTCATGATGTTGCGCTCCCGTCAGGGCACGGGAGGCGTGAGCCCCGAGGGGCCTCTGCGCTTCCGTGCGTGCGGAACACGAGTAGCCCGCGAGACTTCCGCCGTCACCGGAGAGCGCTGCATTAGACTCTTGCGTCCCGTGCAGCAATCGGGCGGAGGAGGCCTCATGGAGCGCGCGGCGCTGAGGGACCGGCTGGAGGACATGCTCAGCTTCACGGCAGTGGCGCGGGCGCTGAGCTTCGCGGACGCGGCGCGCGAGCTGGGCATCAGCGCATCGGCGCTGAGCCGGCGCATCTCCCGGCTGGAGGGCGCGCTGGGCACCGCGCTCCTGCGGCGCACCACGCGCCACGTGTCCCTCACGGAGGCAGGGACGCTGTACCTCGAGCGCTGCACGGACGTGCTCACCCGCGTCGAGGATGCCGAGGCCCTGGTCTCCGGATTGGCGGGAGAGCCTCGGGGCCGGCTGCGCGTGGCGGTGCCCAACCTCTTCGGTCAGCTCCAGGTCGCGCCGCTGCTGCCGGACTTCATGCGCCGCTACCCGCGCATCGACCTGGAGTTCTCGTTCATGGACCGCTACGTGGACCTCGTCCAGGAGGGCTTCGACGTCGCCATCCGCATCGGCACCCTGGCGGACTCCAGCCTCGTGGTGCGCCGGCTGGCGACCAACCACCGCATCCTCTGCGCGGCTCCGGGCTACCTCAAGGGCCGCCGGCCGCTCACCCGGCCCGAGGACCTGGCGCAGCATGCCTGCCTCTACTTCAGCCTCCTCGCGGAAGGACAGACGTGGAACCTCCAGCGGGGGAACGAGCGCGTGGCGGCGCGGGGCCGGCCGGTGCTGGTCGCGGACAACGCGGAGGCCCTGCGACAGGCGGCGCTGGGAGGCTGTGGCGTCACCGTGCTGGCCACGTTCCTGGTGGCGGAGGACCTGCGCGCCGGGCGGCTCGTGAAGGTGCTCGACGGCTGGTCGGTGGCAGACACCGGCATCTTCGCGGTCCACCCTCCGGGACGGCTGGTGCCGTCGAAGGTGAGGGCCTTCGTGTCCTTCCTCGCGGAGCGCTATGCGGGCACGCCGCCCTGGGAGCGGCTTCCCGCGAAGCGGGCCGGCACGTGACGAAGGCCGCGGGCCCGGGGATTTGCTAGAGAGCCGCTGCCCTCTACCCGGACTGCCCCCATGGAACTCACGTCCGCCTCCGAGCTGTCGCTCCGCCCGCTGTCCACGCTCTTCGCCCGCTGCTTCGAGGGCTACTTCGTCACCATTCCAGACGCGCCCGCGCTGTTCGACGCGCGCGTGCGAAGCGAGCACATCTCCCTGGCGGAGAGCCGCGTCGCGCGGGTGGACGGTGAGCCGGTGGGGCTGGTGCTGATGGCCCGGCGGGGGAGGGTGAGCCGCGTGGCGGGAATGGGCATCGTGCCCTCGCACCGCGGCCGCAAGCTGGGCGGCGCCATGCTGCTTCCGGTGATGGACGAAGCCCGCGCGCGCGGCGACACGCGGATGGTGCTGGAGGTCATCGAGCAGAACGTGCCGGCGCTGAAGCTGTACGAGAACCTGGGCTTCCAGCGCCTCCGCCGGCTGGTGGGCTTCGTGGGCACGTCCATGCCGGAGCAGGCCATGCTGGAAGAAGTGGACCCGGCGGAGTGCGCGCGATTGCTCCCCACGGGGCTGCCCTGGCAGCTGGCTCCCGCCACCGTGGCGGGTCTGGCGCTGCCCGCCCGCGCCTTCCGCCTGGGGCCCGCGGTGGCTGTGATTGCGGATGTCTCCGCGCCCACGCTCGCGCTGCGGTCCTTCGTCGTGGAGCCGTCCGCGCGAGGCCAGGGCGCCGGGCGCAGGCTGCTCCGAGCGCTGGCCGCGGCCTGGCCCGGCAAGCCGCTGTCGGTGGGCGCCGTCGTCCCCGAGGGCCTGTGCGACCGCTTCTTCCTCGGCGCGGGCTTCACGTATCCGGCGCTCTCCCAGCTCGAGCTCGCCCATCCCCTCACTCGATAGCGTCGCCGCACCTCCAGCGCGCACGTCCAGGCTCGCGCGGTAGCCCCGACACTCCGCGGCACCTGCTACGGTGCGCCGCCATGACTCTGGTCGAGCGCCTGCAGGAATCGATGCGTCAGTCCGCGAGGGAGCGGTACACAGTCGTCCCCGTCCCGCCCTTCACGGCCTATTTCCACCCATTCGACGCGATGGTGTACATGAACTACGCCATCCCGGACGGGCCGGTGACGGGCGACACGCGCGAGTCGCTGCGCCGGCTCCGGGCGGAGTTCGAGGCCCGGCAGCGCGTGCCCCGCTTCGAGTATGTGGACGCGCTCGCCCCCGAGCTGGCCGGCATGCTGCGCGATGCCGGCTACAAGCAGGAGGCCGAGGCCCGGCTGATGGTGTGCACGCGCGACACCTACGTGCCCATGCAGTCACCGGAAGGACTCACCTTCTCCGTGCTGTCGCCTGGCTCGCCTCGCGAGGAGATGCGCGACTTCTGCGTCACCACGCGCCAGGGCTTCCACCCCGGAGAGACGCCGGTGGTGAGCGACGAGGAAGTCACGAAGACGCTCGCCGACCTCAAGGACGGCAGGGCCTTCCTGGTGAGGATGGACGGGCGGCCGGTGGCGGGCGCGCTCTTCTCTCCGCCCCACGACGGCACCTCCGAGCTCGCCGGTGTGGCCACGCTCCAGGAGTGGCGGGGGCGCGGCATCGGCGCGGCCCTGGTGTCCCGGGCAGCCGGTGAGGCCTTCACGCAGGGCGTGGAGGTGCTGTACCTGAGCGTCATCTCGGAGGAGGCGGGCCGGCTGTACGAGCGTGTCGGCTTCCGGTTCGTCACGCGGATGCTGTTCTACGTGGACGCCTCGGCCCCCAGCGCCACGTGAGTCCGGGTGCGACGCGGCCGCGTCTCTCCAAAGGGGGGACCCTTCCGCGTCGCGGCATGTTGCTGTCATTGTGTGCCCGGTCCGGCAAATCCAGGGAGCAACGACGATGGCGGGTTCGAGTTTCGCGGTGCAGAGCAAGGTGCGGTATGCGCACATCCAGGCGCTGAAGGCTCTGGGCGCGGCGGCCATCTCGGTGGAGGTCCACTTCGATGGCTCCCACTCGCTGGCCCTGAAGCCCGCGCACTTCGAGGTGGGCATCACCGTGCATGACCGGAAGGCCCTGGCGAACCTGGACTCGGCCATCACCCAGATGTTCGGCTTCTTCACGCAGGACGTGAACCTCACCAACCGCGTGAAGTACGAGGTCGCGAACTACGACGAGGACCTCATCGAGCGCTCGAACAAGAGCTACCAGATTCATGCCGCCCTCACGACGCTGGCGACGGGCGTGGCCGCGCAGTTCATCGACAGCGTGTACTAGCGGCCGCCCTCATGGGAGGGCAGGCAGGCGTGCGGTGAGAAACCCTGGGCAGCGGGCCCCGAATCGAGCATGAAAGCCACCCGCCCGGTCGTTCTACAATCCGCTCGCGAATGTCCTCCCGTCCCGGCCGCACCCTCCATGTGTTTCCCGACGCCGGCCGGCGCCAGGCGGCGCTGCGGGCCATGGGGGATGCGAGCGGCCTGACGGTAGGCGCCCACCTGCTCACCTGGGACGAGCTGCTCCAGGCCCTGGGCGGGGCGCGCGAGCTGAACCGGCGCCCGTGCCCGGCCGTGGCCGCGCGGGCCGTGGTGGCTTCTCAGGCGCAGGGCCTGGGCCGCACGCCCTTCGGCGAGTACGTCCGCGAGCCCGCCTTCGCGCGCGCCGCGCTGGACGTGGTGCTGGACCTGAAGGCCGGCCGCCTCACCCCGCGCGAGCTGCAGGACGCGGTGGACGTGCTCCCCACGGAGCGGCAGGCGAGGGGGCGGGTGCTCGCCCGCCTGTACCACCTGTACGAGCAGAAGATGGCGGAGCTGGGGCTGGCGGACCGCGAGGACGTGATGCGCGGCGCACGCGAGGCCCTGGGGCGGGGGGCCTGGCCGGCGACCTGGGTGGGCGTGGGGACGCTCGTCCTGCATGGCATCTACGACGTCAGGTCCTCGGGCCTGGAGCTGCTGCTGGCGCTGGCGGCGGCGTGTGAGTCGCGGCGGGTGACGCTGCGGGTGGAGACGCCGGTGGGTGGCTCGCCCGCGGCGGACGCGGCGCTGGCGGCCCTCTTCCGCGCCTTCGAGAACCGCGGCGAGACGATGCCGCACGTGGACCTCTTCAAGGCGGACGTCACCTTCGAGGGCCGGCCCTTCATCGAGCTCGGCCGGCACCTCTTCTCACCGCGCGCGCAGCGGGACGTGCTGAAGGACGCGGTGCCCGCGCTGCGCGTGTGGAGCGCGGCCACGGCGCGCGACGAGGCCCGCCTGGTGGCCCGGGACGTGCGGCGGCTCATCGCCGAGGGCACCGCGCCCGGAGACATCGCCATCGCGCTGCGCGAGCTGGGCCCGGAGGCCGGGTGGCTCGCGGAGTCGCTGGGTGAGCTGGGCGTGCCGGTGCGCCTGCCCTGGGGCGAGCCGCTGGCCCTGGCGGGCCCGGTGCGGCTGGCGTTGGACCTGCCGCTGCTGGTGGAGGACGGCTTCCCCGCCGAGCGCGTGGCGGAGCTGGTGGGCAGCCGCTACGCCCCCACGCTGTCACGCGGGGGGCCGGATGCGCCCGCGAGCCTCTTCGCGCTCGCCGCCGTGCGCGACGACAAGCTGGGCGCGGTGCGCGGGCGCGGCGCGTACGACGTGCGGCTGGATGGCCTGTCCCGGCGACTGCTGGCGCTCTACGGGGCGCAGAAGAAGGAGGACGGCACCCGCGTCCACGCCGTGAAGGTGCTGCGCGAGCGCTGCATGCTGCTGGTGGACTTCTGCCGCCGCATCCCCGAGGAGGGCACCCTCTCCGAGCTGCTTGCCGCGTGGTGGCACGTGGTGGAGCGGCTGGGGCTGGTGGACTCGGAGGGCCCGCTGGAGGCACGCGAGGAGGGCGGCCTGGCGGCGCGGGCGGTGGATGCCCGGGCGCGGGACGAGGCGGCGCGCGAGGCGCTGCGCCAGCGCGTGCAGGGGCTGCTGCGGACGATGAGCGCGGTGGGCGGCGGGCCGAAGCTGCGGCGGCGCACCTTTGGCCGGTGGCTGCGGGACGCCATGGCGGACGCGCACCTGCCGCCGCGCGGACCGCGTAGCGCCGCGGTGGAGCTGCTGGACGTGGCCGAGGTGCCGGGCCGCTCGTTCCGCCACCTCTTCCTCGCGGGCCTGACGGAGGGGCGCTTCCCGGGCCGGGATGCGCCGTCTCCGCTGCTCGGCGACGCGGAGCGCTCCGCCCTCAACAAGCACCTGGGCCGCGACGTGTTCCGCCTCACCGGCGGCGAGTTCGAGGACCGCGCGGCGTGGCGCCTCACCGAGGACCGGCTGCTGTTCGCCAGCGCGCTGGCGGCGGCGGAGGAGACGATGAGCCTGTCCTTCGCCATGGAGGCCGCGGGCGGGCAGGAGCAGGTGCCGTCCGCCTTCCTGGAGGAGGTGCGCCGGCTCACCGCGCTGAAGTGGACGCCGCGCTCGCTGCCGCCCATCCCTCCGCTGGACGAGGTGCTCACCGAGGCCGAGCTGCGCCGCTGCGTGGCGCTGGAGGCGCTGGCACAGCCGAAGCTGCGCGTCACCGAGCCGGACCCGGCGGCCCCGCTGCTCCGGCGCCAGTTCGACAAGGAGCTCTGGTACGCGGGTGCGCGCGAGCTGTCGCTGGTGGAGATGGAGCGCCTGTTCTTCTTCGGCGACCCGAACCGGCAGCCCGGGCCCTACACGGGCTCGGTGGACGCGAACACGCTGCGCACGTCGCTGCGGGAGACGTTCCGCTTCGACATCACCCGCCCGCTGTCCGCGTCGGCGCTGGCGCGCTTCGGCAACTGCGGCTTCCAGGGCTTCCTGGCGTACGGCCTCAAGGTGGCCGAGCCGGACCTGCCGGGCGAGGAGTTCGACGCGCGCGGGCGTGGCACCTTCTGGCACCGGGTGGTGGAGGAGGTGTTCCAGGCGCTGAAGGAGCACGGCCTTTTGGGCAAGGCGCCGGAGGAGGTGCCGGAAGAGGTGCTGGAGGCGGCGCTCAAGGCCGCCATCAAGCACTTCGAGAAGTTCCACCACGTGGGCCATCCCCAGCTGTGGAAGCTGGCGCACGAGCGCGCCCGCGCCATGGCCCGTCGCATCCTGGTGGACGAGAGCCGCGGGCTGCCCTTCGAGAAGCTGCTGCCGGAGGGCTTCGAGCTCAAGTTCGGTCCCGGCGCGAAGGATGACAAATGGAGCAAGGTCGTCCTTCAGGCGGGTGACGAGCCCGTCTGGTTCGAGGGCACGATTGACCGTCTGGACATGGCGGGCGGTGACGTGGGCGTCATCGACTACAAGTCCGGCCGGCTGGACAAGCGCGCGCTGAAGGAGAAGCTGCTCACCTCCGACTTCCAGCTGCCGCTGTACCTCTATGCGGCGCGGGAGAGCGGCCACCGGGACGCGAAGAAGGCGGCGTGGTTCTCGCTGCGCACCGGGGCCACCATCCACCTCACCGACGTCGTCTCCGCGCAGGAGCTGGACGAGCTGCTGTCCACGGACCCGGAGGTGCGCGCGAAGGTGGCGGAGAAGCAGGGCCTCAACCTGCCCAACGCGGTGGAGTCGCTGGTGGGCACGCTGCGCGCCGGCCAGTTCGCCGCGCGGCCCCAGGACTGCGGCACGTGCGGCTACCGCGCAGTGTGCCGCATCACCGAGCGCCGGATGACGGAGGAGGGCGGATGAGCGGTGAGCCGTCCCTCCTCGCGCTGGAGCGCAACCTCGCCCTGATGGCGGGCGCCGGCGCGGGCAAGACGTACAGCCTGGTCACCATGACGCTGCACCTGCTGGCGGGCGCGCGCGAGGCCGCTCCGGCCGTGCGCCCCTCGCGGCTGTGCATGCTCACCTTCACGGACAAGGCCGCCGCGGAGATGCGCTCGCGCGTGCGCCAGCGGCTGGACGGGCTGGCGCAGGGCGAGACGCGGCAGGACCAGGAGGTGGACCTGCGCGCGTCGCTGGCGCGACTGGACAAGCCCTTCCCGCTGCCGGATGCATGGCGGCAGCTTCGCGAGGAGCTGGGCGCCGCCACCGTGGGCACGTTCCACTCGCTCTGCGGGCAGATGCTGCGCCGTGCGCCTCCGGCGGTGGGCATCGACCCGAACTTCGAGGTGCTGGACGAGCTGGAGGCCACGGGCCTGGTGCAGGACGTCTGCGAGCGCGTGGTGCTGGACGCGCTGGAGGACGGCGACGCGCAGGTGCGCGAGCTGTGCCAGGAGCTGGGCTTCTCCGGCTCGGGCTTCTCCGACGGGCTGGTGGCCGCGCTGGTGGCCGTCTACCGCAAGCTGCGCGAGGAGGGGCTGCGCGCCGCCACCGCCGCCGTGGGCAACGCGGCGGAGGCCCGCGCGGAGCTGGAGGACTCCATCACCGACTGCCTGCGGCTGTGCGGCGAGGCGCGGGGTCTGGACCCGAAGGGCGAGTGGAGCCGGCTGCTGGGCGGGCTGGAGCGCGCGCTCAACGGGATGACGCCGGAGAACTTCGGCACGGGCGAGCGCTTCCCGTGGCTGCGGGCCTGCTTCAAGGCGGACGGGCGCAACTTCGCGCGGCTCAGCAAGGGCGCCGCGTCTCCCGTGCGCGAGCTGTACTGGCGCGTCTTCGGCAAGAGCGA
The DNA here is from genome assembly GCF_024198175.1 of Pyxidicoccus xibeiensis. Taxonomy (NCBI): domain Bacteria; kingdom Pseudomonadati; phylum Myxococcota; class Myxococcia; order Myxococcales; family Myxococcaceae; genus Pyxidicoccus; species Pyxidicoccus xibeiensis. The sequence continues at coordinate 369,351 of NZ_JAJVKV010000006.1, read as the reverse complement.
CGGCTCCATCCCCCGGCTGGACGACGCGTGGGCCGCGTGGCGCACCGCCCCCTTCGAGGTCACCTTCCGCGAGCTGCTGGGCCGGGTGGAAGAGCGCCACGACACGGAGCTGTCGCGGCGCAACGTGTTCGACTTCACGTCGCTGCTGGTGAAGTCGCGGGACCTGCTGCGAGACCACCCGGAGTTCCGCCGCCAGGTGCAGGAGCGCATCGGTGCGCTGCTGGTGGACGAGTTCCAGGACACCAACCGCCTCCAGCTGGAACTCGTGCTGCTCTTGGCCGAGCGGCGCGAGGACGGGCCGCGCGAGCTGGCGCCGGACGCGGACGTGGCCGCGACGCTGCCGCTGGAGCCCGCCTTCCTCTGCGCGGTGGGTGACCGCAAGCAGTCCATCTACGAGTTCCGCGGCGCGGACGTCTCCGTCTTCTCCGTGCTGGCGAAGAAGATCGAGGACGAGGGCGGCGCGCGGGGCTTCCTCCAGCACAACCGCCGCTCGGTGCCGGGGCTGCTGTCCTTCTTCAACCGCACCTTCGCCGGGGTGCTCGTCGCCGCCGACGCCCAGGCGCCGCGCCCGTTCGAGGTCGTCTACGTCCCCAAGGAGGACGACCTGTCCGCGGTGCGGGCCTCGCTCACCGAGGCCCCGGTGGTGGAGCGGCTGAAGCTGGAGGAAGCGGACACGGCGGCGGACCTGCGCTGGCTGGACGCGGACGCGGTGGCGCGGCGGCTGCGGTGTCTGCTGGCGCCCGGGGCTCCGCCCGCCGTGGAGCGCGAGGACGGCGAGGGGCTGCGCCCGGCGCGCGGCGGCGACGTGGCCATGCTGTTCCGGACGTTCACGCACCTGGAGGTGTACCGGCAGGCGCTCATCCGCCACGGCGTGCCGCACCGGGTGCTGCGCGGGCGCGGCTTCTACGGCGCGCAGGAGGTGCTGGACCTGGCCTCGCTGCTGGCGCTGCTGGCGGACCCGGAGGACGCGCTCGGCTTCGCCGCGGTGCTGCGCTCGCCGCTGGTGGGCCTGTCGGACGCGTCGCTGTTCCTCCTGGCGGGAGATGCGCCGCTGTCGCTGACGTCGCCGCGACTGGTGGACGCCGCGGTGCTGGACCTGCTCCCCGCGCGGGAGCGGGTGCGGCTGGAGCGCTTCCTCGGCGCGCTGCCGGGGCTGCGGCGCGAGCGGGACCGGCTGGGCGTGCGGGAGCTGCTGCTGTCGGCGCTGGACGTGACGGGCTACCGCGAGGCGCTGGCGGGCTCGCCCTACGCGGAGCAGGCGAGCGCCAACGTGGAGAAGCTGCTGGCGCTGGCGTCGCGGCGGGACGAGCGGGGCACCGGCGGGTGCGTGGCCTTCGCGCGCGAGCTGCGCATGCTGGCGGAGAACGACCCCACCGAGGCGCAGGCGGACCTGCTGGACGCGGGCGACCCGCGCGCGGTGCAGCTGCTCACCATCCACCGCGCCAAGGGCCTGGAGTGGCCCGTGGTGGTGGTGCCGGCCCTGGGCGGACGGCGGCGCACCACCTCCGGCCGCGCGCACTTCGAGCGCACGCATGGCATCTCCCTGCGCCCCTGGGTGCCGGACTCGCTGGATGGCTACACCTCCAAGCGCTTCGATGCGGTGCGCGCGGAGCTGAAGGCGCGCGAGGACGCCGAGTACCGCCGCCTCCTCTACGTGGCCCTCACGCGCGCCCGCGACATGCTGGTGCTGTCCGGCGGCGAGGAGCCGCGCGCGGGCAAGGACACGTGGTGGCACCTCGTGGACGCACAGCTCGAGGCCGAGTCGGACCTGCGCGCGCTCGTGAACGACCTGGACGTGGACTCGCTCCCTCCGCCCGCGGACCCGGAGCCGCCGGGCCCGGAGGCGATGGAGCGCGCGGGGGCCCGTGTGGAGGCCGCGCTATTGCGAGTGCGCGGAGGACGGCTGGAGGACGGCGCGGCTCCGGGCAACGCGGTGGCATCTGTAGGCTCGGTGCAGGACTTCCTCGCGTGTCCCCGGCGCTTCCACTACGTGCACCGCCTGGGGCTGCGCGGGGCCTCGTGGCCGTGGGAGGCGCCGCCCCGGGGGACTGCGCCGCTGGTGGAGCCCGACGGGTGGCTGCCCGCGCAGAGCCCGGAGGGGCTCACCCTGCGCCTGCTTCGCGAGGTGGACCTGCGGCTCGCCGCGGCCCCGGACACCGGGCGCTCCGAGCGGCGCGCGCACCTGGACTCGCTGCTGCGGGACGCGGGCGTGCTCCCGGACGACGAGGGCATGGAGGAGGTGCTGGGCACGGTGGAGCGCTTCCTGGACACGGCGCTCGCGAAGCGGATGGCCGCGTCCCCGGCGCAGGCCGTCCACCGCGGGCTGGCCTTCGTCCTGACACTGGACGATGGGGCTGCCCTGGAGGGCGAGGTGGACCTCCTCTGGGAATCACCCGAGGGCGAGGCGGTGGTGGTGGCCTTCAAGTCGGGCGGCCGACATCCCCTGGGCCCGGCGGCGTACACCCACGAGCTGGCGGCGCTGGAGCTGGCGGCGCGGCGGATGGTGCGCGAAGGGGTGCCGGTGCGGGTGGGGGTGGTCTTCCTGGGTGAGCCCCGGCCCGAGCCAGAGTGGCTGTCCGGGGCCCGAGGGCTGGAGGAGGCGGCTGGGAGGCTCGCGGACGCCGTCAGGGCCCTGGCACGGGGGGAGGTACGGGGCGAATGGCCCGGGCGGGAGAGGGCGACCTGCCAGGCCCTGCATTGTGGCTTCTCGGAACACTGTCACCCGGCCCCCCGCGCGTGCTAAGCGGCGGGCACCATGCCGAACGTCGTCGTCATCGGAGCGCAGTGGGGAGATGAAGGTAAGGGCAAGGTCGTTGACCTGCTCACCGAGCATGCCCAGGTGGTCGTCCGCTTCCAGGGCGGGAACAACGCGGGCCATACGCTCGTGGTGGGCGGTCAGAAGACCGTCCTCCATCTGATTCCCTCGGGCATCCTCCATCCAGGCAAGACGTGTGTGATTGGCAATGGGGTGGTCGTGGACCCCGCGGTGCTCGTCGGAGAGATTGACGCGCTCAAGGCGCGCAACTTCCTCAAGGACGACGCGCAGCTGCTCATCTCCGACAACGCCCACGTCATCTTCCCGTGGCACAAGCTGCTGGACAGCTTCCGCGAGAAGGCCCGCGGCGGCAGCGCCATCGGCACCACCGGCCGTGGCATCGGCCCCGCCTATGAGGACAAGGTCGCCCGCCGCGGCATCCGCGTGAGGGACCTGCTCAACGCGGACCGGCTGCGCAAGCGCATCGAGGAGCGGCTGCCGCAGGCGCTCGAGGAGCTGAAGGACCTGTGCGCGCAGGCCGGAGACCCGGTGCCGCAGCTGGAAGTGCCGCAGGTGCTGGCCGAGTTCTCCGCCCTGGGCGAGCGGCTCAAGCCCTACGTGCACGACGCCTCGCTCTTCCTCTCCGGGCAGGTGCGCCGCGGCGCGCGCATCCTCTTCGAGGGCGCGCAGGGCACGCTGCTGGATGTGGACCACGGCACCTATCCCTTCGTCACCTCGTCCAACTGCGTGGCGGGCAACGCCGCGGTGGGCTCGGGCCTGGGGCCCACGGCCATCGACAAGGTGATGGGCATCAGCAAGGCCTACACCACCCGCGTGGGCGGCGGCCCGTTCCCCACCGAGCTGAATGACCCCATCGGCGAGCAGCTCCGGAAGATTGGCGACGAGTACGGCGCCACCACCGGCCGTCCCCGCCGCTGCGGCTGGCTGGACGGCGTGGTGCTGCGCTACGCCGCGCGCGTCAACGGCCTGTGGGGCATGGCGCTCACCAAGCTGGACGTGCTCAGCGGCCTCAAGACGCTGCAGATCTGCAACGCCTACGAGCTGGACGGCCAGAAGGTGACGGAGCTGCCCGGCGACTACGAGGACCTGGCCCGCGTCAAGCCCATCTACGAGACGCTGCAGGGCTGGGACGAGCAGATTGCCGGCGTGCGCACCTTCGACGAGCTGCCGGAGAACGCCAAGCGCTACGTGCGCCGCGTGGAAGAGGTCAGCGGCGTGCCCGTGGTGTGCGTCTCCGTGGGCGCGGACCGTGGCGAGACGGTGCTGCTCCAGAACCCGTTCCGCAGCTGAGCGCCCCTTCGTCGACCGGAAGGTGGGCTGACGCGGCGTCGGGTTTCTGCTACGGCTCCTACATCGTCACCCAGGGAGACGTCATGGTCGTCATGCGCAAGTGGGTCCTCGCCATGTCCGCGACGCTGCTGCTCGGCGCCGCGGCCCCGTCCGCTCCGGCTCGGGCCGCGTTCGAGCGCGGGGAGGCGGCGCTGTCGTCCGGCAGGCTGGACGAGGCGGCCTCCGCCTACCGCGAGGCGCTGAAGGACACGCCGGGGTACGCCGCCGCGCTCAACGGGCTGGGCAGCGTGCTCTTCCGCAAGGGGCAGGTGACTGAGGCCATCGCCCGCTTCCGCGAGGCCACCGAGGCGGACGCCACCCTCAAGATGGCGTTCTTCAACCTGGGCTATGCCGCGCGCAAGGCGGGCGATGCGGCCACCGCGGCGCAGGCTTATGAGCGCTACACGCAGCTCGAGCCGAACGACGCGGACGGCTACTACGGGCTGGGGGAGAGCTACCGGCAGCTCGGCCAGAAGGAGAAGGCGATTCCCGCGTACCAGGCGTACATCGCCCGGGAGAAGCGCCCCGGCGAGCAGGTCTGGGTGCGCAAGGCGCGGGAGCACCTGACGGCCATGGGCGCCCAGCCTCAGCCCGTGCCGGCCAGCGCGTCCGTGGCGGCTCCAGCCCAGGCTCAGGCTTCGGCGCCGGCGGCCGTCTCGGAGTCGCGGACGGCCGTCGCCGCGGCGACGGCCGAGCCGGAGCGCACGCCGAACTCCGCGCTCGCGGCGAGCCGCATCCGGGACGGGGACGCGCTGATGAAGGAGCGCCGCTACCGCGAGGCGGCCTTCGCCTTCCTGGATGCATCCCACGCGGACCCGGGCCACGTGGAGGCCCTGTTCAAGCTGGGCAATGCGCTCGCGGTGCTGGGCTACTACGGGCAGGCGGTGGAGAAGTGGGAGCGGGCGGCGCGGCTCACCCAGGACGCCACCATCCGCCAGAGCGCTCAGGACAACGTCACCCGGGCGCGGGCGAAGATGGCGCAGGCGGGAGCCTCACCCCAGGCGGCCCAGCAGCCTCCGGGCTCCGGGCCGGTGGCGGACACGACGCGGGCCCAGGCCCGCCGCGCGTATGAGCAGGGCGTGCAGCGCATCGGCACCCGGGACTACGGCGGCGCGCTGACCAGCCTCACCCAGGCCATCCAGCTGGAGCCGATGCTGGCGGTGGCCTACACCGCGCGAGGCAGCGCGAACATCGGCCTGCGGCGCTATGCCGAGGCCGCGTCGGACTACCAGTACGCCATGGAGCTGGAGCCCGGCTCGGCGTCACCCCTGTACGGGCTGGCCGAGTCCTACCGGGCGCTGGGGCGCAACGAAGAGGCACGCAGCCTCTACGAGCGCTATGCCGCCTCGTCCGCCACAGACGTCAGGGCACAGCTACAGGAGGAATCCCGACAGAAGGCCGCGAAGCTGCGCTGAGCGCCTGCCAGGGGGGCAGGGGGGCAGGTGGACCGTGTCAGGCCGAAGCATTAGTTTCGAGGCATGACCGGGCGCGACGCGAACGTGGACGGAGGGCAGATCTTCAGACCCCGTAGGGTCTTCGCGGCGGCCATGGCCGTGGCGGGTCTGCTCTGGGTGGCGGTGCTGCTGTACCTGTTCCGCTTCGACGAGGTACCGCTGAAGACCTTCCTGTCGGCGGGCTTCTTCGTCCTCTTCTTCGGTGTCTCGGTCGCGTACTACGCGCGCACGCTCATCGTGGTGGACGCGCGCGGCATCACCTACCGGGGCATGGTCCGCACCCGGCGCTTCTCGTTCGCGGACATCCGCAAGCTGGACGTGCTCCCCGGGCCCGTGACGGTCTACGCCATCCGGGGCCAGTGGGGCTTCGTGCACTTCACCAGCTTCTTCCAGCATCACCAGCGACTCGCCCGCATTCTGGTGGAGCGGGCCGGGCTGGCGCCGACACCCGGGTAGGGCGGGCGCTTCAGCCGCTGGTCGCCAGCGCATAGGTGACGACGAGGCCGGCGAGCGCCGCCGCCGCGCCCACGCCAATCAACCACCACTCGCCGCGAGCCCTGGGCAGCGGGGGCTTCGCGTCCGGTGCTTCGGACACGGGAGCCGGCGCCTCCGGGAGGGCGGTGGACTCCGGTGGCGGGCCGTCCCCCGGGGGCGCCTCCAACGGGGTGACTGGCTCCGGAGGCGGCGCTGGCTCGGGAGGGGGCGGCGGTTCCTCCACGGCGGCCTGGAAGCGCAGCAGCGAGCGGCCCAACTCGATGACGTCCCCATCGGCGAGCGGCGTGCTTCCTCGAACGCGCTGGCCGTTGAGGAAGACGCCGTTGGGGCTGTGCAGGTCCTCCAGGGTGAACCCGGCCTCGTCCTGGAGGATGCGTGCATGGGTGCGGGACACGGCGCGGTCTCTCAGCCGGAGGGTCGCCTCGCTGCCCCGTCCGAGCTCCGTGCACGGCTCCGCGAGGGCATGCGTGCGACCCACGTCCAGGCCGGTGAGGCAGGTGAGGGTGGCTGCTCGGGATGGGGCCAGCGCCTCCGCGCCTGTCAGCAGGCCCTTGAGCACGGCCACGGTGCCCAGGCCGCGCTCACCCACGGACTCCTGGAGCACTCGCAGGCACATCTCCTCCGGCAGGCCGAGCACCTCTCCGGGCAGCACCAGCCGGGGCACCCCCGGAGGGGTGAGAACGCCATTCACCGAGAACGTCCGGGCCGCCTCCACCATGAGCCGGCGCGCTTCGATGCGCAGGGACAGCAGCCGGGGTGGCAGTCCCTCCAGGCGGATGTCGTCCGCGGCGTCTCCTCCCAGCAGGTGCTGTCCTTCGGAGAGCTCGAAGGGAGTCGTCGTGCCCAGGTGCTCGAATTCGAAGCGCATGGCCCGGCGGGGAAGCAACCCGTGGACCGCCGTGACGCCCCTGGTTCCGCGGAGTTGCCGGGCCGCGGCATCCGGAGGGGACGAGGGCCGTCCGTGTCCTGGGACCGCCTCCTTCGAGGATGCGCCTCAGGCAGCGGTGCCGACGCCAGATGCCAGCCGCGCGCCCGGGTACACGGCCACCTCTGAGCCATCCGCGACGAAGGCGGAGCTGGGCTTCGAGCGGAGGCACGCCTCGAAGCGCGAGCCATACAGCCCGCTCACGTCACACTCGAGCTCCGTCGCATCCGCCTGCCACACGGACCAGCGGGGGTGCTCCACCCGGTACTCCATGCACCCGCCGTCCCGCTGCGGCGTGTAGCCCCAGTAGTGCTCGGTGATGAACTCCTCTTCCGAGCCCGGCGTGCTGGCCTGCGGCAGGCCCCGCGTCCGCGCGGACAGGTGCTGCCAGCGTCCTCCGGCCTTCCAGGCATATTCGAGCCGGCCCGGGGTGCCCTGCTCGGCGTCGCGCATCTCCACCGTGTGCCGCATGGGCAGCGCGACGTACGGCTCGTTGTAGAGGACGCGCGCCACGGTGGCGATGGCCAGGCGGGGGACGATTTCCTTCACGAACGCCACGCCGCGCCGCCAGCCCTCGGGGCCCAGGTGGCGCACGTAGTAGCGCAGGTTCACCTCGTCGAAGTTCTGGTGGAAGGGCACGGCCAGACCGCGCACGCGCGTGTCCAGGAAGCGGAAGCCCACCATGCTGACGAAGGCCCTTCCGTTCCAGGTGTCCAGCTCCGTCCCGCGAGGCACCAGGGGGCGCAGCACCTCCGGGTCCACCTCGTAGTTGAGCATGACGAGGTACCGCCACGTGGCCGTCAGGAAGGGACGCATGCGCTACTCGTAACGCGCGCGCCGTCCCGGAGTCCAACGGGCCGGGCTGCCCGCGCCGCCAGATTCATGGAATGGAGGTTCCCTTCCGTTCGGGCCGCCGCCCCGCCGGGGGCGGAATGGAGGTTCGGTTCCGGGCGGGCCGGTCGCGCCCCAGGGTGGCGGAATGGAGGTTCCGTTCCGGGCGGCCACCCCGGAACCCGGGCTCGCGGAACGGACGTTCCGTTCCATTCGGGCCGCCGCACCTCCAGCCAGCGGAACGGACGTTCCATTCCGTTCGGGTCGCCCACGCCGCCGGGGTGGCGGGCTAGGATGCGCGGCCCCGATGCGCCTTCACTCCCGTGTCCTCCTGCCGCTGCTGACGCTCACCTGCCTCGTCACCGCCTGCCGGGACGAACAGGCCGGTCCACCCCAGCGCGCGCCCCGCCTGCCCGCGCCCGCGCAGACGCGCACCCTGGACGCCGCGCCCCAGGACCTCACGTTCCGCAGCGGCGCCACGTTCGCTGGCGGCGCGGTGGTGTACCTGGGCTCGAAGGTGACTCCGGCGAAGGCCGCGCCCGGAGAGCAGGTGCGGCTGTCCCACTACTTCCAGGCGCAGCGCCCGCCGCCCAGGGGCTACGGCTTCTTCGTCCACGTCGTGGAGGCCGCCAGCGGGGGCATGCTCGTCAACGCCGACCACGAGATTCAGGACGGCGCCGCGCCGCTCGCATCCTGGCCCGTGGGCAAGGTCATCGAGGACGTCCACTCCGTGCCCATGCCGAGCGTCCCCGCGCGCGTGATGCTCGGCTTCTGGAACGACAGCGGGCGCCTGCCCGTGGATGACGCCCGCGCCCATGACGGCTCCCAGCGGATGCTGGGCCCGGTGCTCGGCGACAGCGCTCCGGAGCTACCCGAGTACGCCGTCACCCGCGCGAGCAAGGCGCCCACGCTCGATGGAGTCCTCGACGACGCGGCGTGGAAGCAGGCCCGGCCGGTGGTGCTGGTCGGCAGCTTCGACGGGCGCCCCGCCCAGCTGCGCACCGAGGCGCGCCTCGTCTACGACGATGCCCACCTGTACGTGGCCTTCGACACCGAGGACCCGGACGTCTGGGGCACGCTGAAGAACCGCGATGACCCCATCTACGAGCAGGAGGTGGTGGAGGTCTTCCTCGACGCCAACGCGGACGGGCGCACGTACAACGAGCTGCAGGTGTCCCCGCACGGCGTCATCTTCGACGCGTACTTCCCCGCTCGCCGGCAGGGCATGGACAAGAGCTGGGACTCAGGGATGAAGACGGCGCTGAAGGTCCGCGGCACGCTGGATGACGCGACGGACCGCGACACGGGCTGGACGGTGGAGCTGCAGATTCCCTTCGCGCGGCTGGCCGAGGTGCCCCACGTGCCGCCCCAGAAGGGCGACCGCTGGCGCTTCAACCTTTACAGGCTGGAGCACCCCAACCGTCGCAACGTGGAGGGGCAGGCCTTCTCACCCCTCTTCGTGGGCGACTTCCATGCGCTGCCGCGCTTCGCCTGGCTCGTCTTCCAGTAACGCGGTGACGGGAGGCCTCTCCACGCCTACGCGTGCGGGGAGATGTCCCAGTGGGCGTCGGCCACCGAACGCTCGGAGGGGTCGCCCAGGAAGCGGAGGAAGCCTCGGAGCTCGAGGGTATCGATGAGCTCCTCGGCCTCCAGCTCCGAGAAGCCCTTGGTGCTGACGAGCACGTCACGCATCAGCGCCTTGCCGCGCAGGTAGCCTATGGGTTCACCGGGGCCGAGCGTGCGCTTCAGGTCGGCGGTCAACTGCTGGAGATCGAGATCCTCGGAAATCATCGCCCCTAGGGTGCGGATGACCTTCCCCGTCGGCAACCCGGGCGTCTGTCGGCGAAGCCTCGGGTGGCAGGAAGGAGACCAACCGGACGTCCCGGCCATCACTCTCCACGGTGATGGCGCCCCCCACGTCCGTCCGCCAGCACTCACTGCCCAGGGCCCGGTAGCGCGCCTCCACCTCGGGATGGGGGAAGCCGTAGCGGTTGCGCCGACCGACGCAGAACACGACGTGCCGGGGGCGCGTGCGTGCCAGCAGCGCCTCGGTGGAGGAGGTGCGCGAGCCATGGTGCGGAGCCTTCATCACCGTCACCTCGTCCACCTGCGCCAGCAGCGCCTCCTCGCCGGCCTCCTCCACGTCGCCCGTGAGCAGCACGGTGACGGCGCCGTGACGGACGCGCAGCACCACGCTCCGGTCATTCACGCCCTCGAGCAGCTCCCGGTCCTCGGCCCCGGGCGGTCCCAGCACCTCCAGCGTGGCCTCGCCCAGGCGCAGCGGAGGATGTCCGGCCTGGACCTCCTCCACGCGGGCCTCGCGCGCCGCGGCCACCACCTGCCTCGACAGGGGGCCGTCACCGTCACCCGCGGGCATCCACAGGCGCTCGGTGGGCACCTGCGCCAGCGCCGTCGCCAGTCCCAGCGCATGGTCCGGATGGGGATGGGACAGCACGGCCAGGTCCAGCCGGGAGATGCCCGCGTGCCGGAGGTAGGGGAGCACGAAGCGCTCCCCCGGGTCCGCGCCGCCGGGCACGCCGCCTCCGTCCACCAGCGCGTGGTGGCCTTCCGAGCTGAGCACCACCGCGTCCCCCTGGCCCACGGCGAGGAACGTGACGCGCAGGCCCGGCTCCGGCATGAGCCACGGCGCCAGCATGGCCCCCACGACGGCCAGGGGCGCCAGCCAGCCGCCCTGCCTCCACCGCCCCGAGCCGAGCGCCCAGAGCAGCAGTCCCGCCGCATAGAGCGCCGCCGCCAGCCCGCCCAGCTCGGGCACCTCGACAGCCGCCAGGGGCACCGCCGCGAAGAAGCGGGTGAGGGCCAGCAGCAGCTCCGACGCCCAGGCACCGGCCCACAGCACCGGCGTGGCGAGCAGGGGAGACACCACGAAGAGCGCGGCCCCACCCGCCGCCAGCCCCGTGAGCAGGCCGCACAGGGGCAGGGCGACGATGTTGGAGACGAGCCCCGCCAGGCTCACGCGCCCGAAGGCCGCGGCCACCACGGGCAGTCCCGCCAGCGTGGCGGCGGCGCTGGCGCTCAGCGTCTGGGCCACCGACTCGCGCGCCTGGCCCCACAGCCGCCACAGCCTGCGTGGCTCCCGCGGATCCGGCGCCGCCAGGGGCAGGGCTTGCCGCAGCGCGGGCACCAGCAGCACCAGCCCCAGCACCGCGAGGAATGACAGCCGCAGCGACAGGTCCACCACGCTGGAGGGCGCCCAGGCCACCAGCACCGCCGCGGCGGTGGCCAGCGCGTTGAGCGCATCCGAGCGCCGCCACAGCGCCAGCCCCAGCAGCGCCACCGTGGCCATGACGGCCGAGCGCACCGCCGGCGGCTGGTTGCCCGTGAAGACCACGTATGCCCAGACGAAGGGCACCGCCGCGGGCGCCGCCACCTGGCGCGCGTCCAGCATCCGCCAGCGGCTGCCCGCGCGCACCAGCCCCCGCCGCAGCAGCGCCAGCGTCATCAACGCCAGCGCCGCCACGTGCAGCCCGCTGACGCTCAGCACGTGCGCCAGCCCCGCGCGGGAGAAGGCCTCCTCCCAGGAATCGTCCAGCTCCGCGCGCTGCCCGGCCGCCAGCGTGAGGAACAGGGCCGCCGCGTCGCGCGAGGGCGCCACCGCATGGACGGCCACCGCCAGCCGCATGCGCGTCTCCTCCAGCTCCCGCACCCACGCCGGGGCGGGGGAGAGCACCAGGACACGTCCCGCGTGGGCCCCGGCGGTGAACACCACGCCCTGCCGCCGCCGCGCCGCTCCGAAGTCCTTCTCCCCGGGATTGGAGGGAGGTGCGGCTGGCGCCAGCTTCGCCTCCACGCGCACGCGCTGGCCGGGCAGCAGCGCCACGGGCTCGCCACGCAGCGACAGGCTCACCCGGAAGCGCGCCGGCTCCAGGGCCGCCGTGGGAGCTCCAGCGAGTGCCACCGCCAGCCGCACCCGGGTGGCGCCGTCGAAGCGCTCCACGCGCTCGGCCTCGCCCTCCAGGACGGCCGGCCCTCCCGCCGCCAGCCCCGGGGGCACCTCCACGCGGGCCTCCCAGCACGCCAGCCCCGCCCCCATCATTCCGAGCGCCAGGAGCACCACCAGGTGGGCTCCCGGCACCGGAGTCCGAGGCAGGCGAGCAAGCGCCAGCCCGAGTGCTCCAAGGAGCGCCGCACAAAGGAGAAATGGCTCTGCTTCCAGGGTTGTTGCTGGTGCGCAGAGTGCGCCGAGCGTGACGCTCAGCGCGGGAAAGAACAGGGGACGCGAGCCCAGGTCGCGCCACGCATGACGATCCACCGCCCCACCCCCACCCGCCGCCTCACGTCACGCCGGCTCGCACCCTTGGCGACACCGCGTACGAAAACCGACAACGTAGTCGGGCGCGTCCCGGGTGGTCAAGTCGATATCGTTGACCGTGGATGTGGTTTGTGGTAGTAGTGCTCGGCTGAAAGGCCGGGATCGAGTCTTTAAAGGAGGCAGTTAGTGCAGACCAGCTTAAAGACTGGTGACAAGGCGGTTTATCCGGGCCAGGGCGTCGGTGAGGTGATGGGTATCGAGCACACCGAGGTGGCCGGGCAGCGCCAGTCCTTCTACGTGCTGCGCATCCTCGAGAACGGGATGCGGATCATGATCCCGATCAACAAGGTCGGGTCGGTCGGCCTCCGCGAGATCATCAGCGAGGAGGACGTCAAGCAGGTCTACTCCATCCTCAAGGAGAAGGACATCTCGGTCGACTCCACGACGTGGAACCGTCGCTACCGGGAGTACATGGAGAAGATCAAGACGGGCTCCGTCTTCGAGATCGCCGAAGTGCTGCGCGACCTCTACCTCCTCAAGGGTGACAAGGACCTGTCTTTCGGTGAGCGCAAGATGCTCGATACCGCGCGCTCGCTGCTGATCAAGGAGCTGTCGCTGGCGAAGGACTGCTCCGAGGAAGAGATCGAGTCGGACCTGAAGAAGATCTTCAACCTCGCCTGAGTCGACGGGCCTTTGGCCCGAGACTCCCCGCCCCGGGTTCCCTTGCAGGGAGCTCGGGGCTTCGTCTTTCCACGCCACGCCGTGCCCCGCTCATGAGCGAGCCGCTGCCGACGACATCCGCGCAGGAGGAGCGCGACCGCCGCATCGCCGAGCTGGAGGCGCGGGCCGCGCGCCGCCGCGTGGGCGTGAAGCCCCTGGCGGCCCTGATGGCCATCGCCGTGGCCCTGGCGCTGCTGGGCATGCAGCGCCGGGAGCTGGCGTACTTCTTCTCCTCGCGGACGCCGCTGACGCTGGGCGCGGAGGGGGCGTACCGGTACGACGCGCTCGTCTCCAACCGCTACGCGCAGGTGCACGGTGTCCCCACGGCGCGGGGAGGCTATGAGCGCAGCGATGGCACCCTGTACGTGCTGGTGGGGCTGCGCGAGTCACCCTTCGTGGTGCGCCGGGGCGCGCTGTCCGGGGAGGAGTGGACGCCGGGGCGACCGCCGCCCCAGCCGGACCAGCGTCCCTTCGCCGTGCGCGGGCGGCTGCTGGCGGAGGAGGATGCGCCGCGCTACCGCGACGGGCTGGCCCTGCTGAGGAGCCTGGGCGAGGTCCAGCCCCACGCAGGGAAGCTGTGGCTGCTCATCGAGGGAGAGCAGCCGGGCGCGGACCGGGGCCTGGTGCTGGTGGCCCTGGCGCTGCTCGCCTTCATCGCGTTCAACGCGGTGCTGCTGGTCAAGGGGCTGCGGCGGCGCTGAGGCGGCCGAGCCGCTCGCGGGCTTCGCGATTGCCGGCGTCGTGCTCCAAGGCCTTCTCGAAGGCGCCTCGGGCCGCGGCCACCTCGCCGGCCTGGGCGTGCGCGATGCCCTGCTGCAGGTGCAGCGCCGCCAGCCGCTTGCGGAGTGAGACGCCGTGCTTGCTCCAGCCCTGGGCCAGCGCCTGGTCCTCGGACACGGCGACGGTGAGCTGGGAGATGGCGCGCGGCAGGTCGCCCCGCTCCTGCGCCTTGTGAGCCTCGGCCTCGGCGGACTCGTAGCGGGCGAGCTGTGCGTGGAGCGAGGTGAGCTTCGCGGCCTTGGCCTGCTCCCGCGCCCCGGCGACGTCTCCCGCCTCGTAGTGCCGCAGCACGTCCGCCTCCGTCGCTCCGTCCTTCCCGCTCCGGGGCCGCGCGTCCGCGGCCACTGCGTCACCCGTCTCGGAGCGCGCCTGGCGCGTGCCTCCGGCCGCCACGTCACGGGCGCCGGGCGATGAGGGCTCGGCGATGTCGCGCGCCGTGGGGGAGGGGGGGCCGGAGCGCTCCGGCCGCGCCATGCCGGACGAAGGCTCGCGCGACGGCTCCTGCCGCCGCGTCGGAGCCCCCAGTGCGCCTCGTGCCACCTCCAGTGCGCTGGGACCGGCGGCCAGCCGGGGAGGGCTCCCTGCCGCTCCGTCCTCCTGAGCGCTGCTGGTCCCTGGCGCCGAGGGCTCCGTTCCAGCCTCGCCAGGAGCGGTGGCCATGCCCTTGGCCTCGCCAGCGGAGGCGCCCGAAGCCGGAGCTTCCGGCGCGCTGCCAGTGGGAGCCTGGGGTTCCACCTCCGAGGGGCCGGTCTCCCCGGACGACAGCCGCTTCAGGGGCGCCGCGGGGCCCTGCTCGGTTGCGGGCGGCGGAGGCACGGACGCCCCTGCTTCGTCACCGCCCACACTCACCGCGATGACCGTGAGCAGCGCCGCCACGGCGGAGCCCACGGCCGCGGCGATGAGCGCCACGCCCAGGGTGCCCACGCCCTTGCGGCGCCGGCCCTGCTTGACGGTGGCGACGGCGACGGCTTCTCCCACCGCGGGCGTGCTCCCGGGGCCGCGCAGGCGCAGCAGCGCGTTGCCCAGGGAAATCTCGTCACCCGGCATCACCTCCACCTCCGAGGTGACCCGGGCCCGGTTGAGGAAGGTGCCGTTCTGGCTGCTCAGGTCCTTCAGGACGAAGCGGTCCCCGCGCCGGACCAGCTGCGCGTGGCGGCGGCTGATGGACGGGTGCTGCAGCCGCAGGTCGGACGACGACGAGCGCCCCATCACCAGCGGCCCCTGCTTCACCGGGACCAGCTGGCCGACGCCGGGCCCCCGCTCGACGTACAGGAAGGCAGGCGCGAACCCCGGGTCCGAGTACTCGTGGCTCCAGTCGAACCGGGGGGACAGCTCGTGGTCCCGGGTGCCGCGCTCGCCGCCCTGGCGCTTGCTCCGCCGCGAGCCGGCCGGGAACTGGGGCACCCGCTGCGGGCGCGGGTCGTCAGCCCGGAGGGGGTCCACCTCGTCATCATCGAAGGGCAGCTCCACATCGGAGTCCTTCGGCGCCTGCGTACCCGGCGGGCGGGGAGGGCGGGGCGGGCGCTTGGGGTTCGGTGGAGCCATGCGGCCATTCTCCCTGATTGACGGACGTCCGGCAGGTCGTCCGTCACTGGCGTCCGAAGTTCCCCGGCGCCAGTGAACGGTAGTGCTCAAGTGCCACCAGACGCCGAGATTCCCAGGCTAGTGCTGGCCTGTGTGGGGACCGGGATCCTAGAGTGACGGCCACACCCAACTCCACGGACACAGGAGGATTGTCGCACGTGACCCCGCCATCCATCCGGCTCTTCAACACGATGACCATGCAGAAGGAGCTGCTGGAGACCGCCGTCCCCGGCGAGGTGGGTGTCTATGTCTGTGGACCTACGACCTATAGCTACATCCACATCGGCAACGCGCGCACCTTCACCTCCTTCGACGTGGTGGTCCGCTACCTCCGGCACCGCGGCATGAAGGTCCGGTACGTGCGCAACTACACGGACGTGGACGACAAGATCATCAAGGCCGCCGCCGAGACGGGCGAGGCCCCGGTGGCGCTGTCGGCGCGCTACGTGGAGATCTTCCGCGAGGACGCGCGGGCGCTGCACCTGCTGGAGCCGGACCACTCGCCCAAGGTGAGCGACCACATCCCCGAAATCATCGGCATCATCCAGAAGCTGGTGGACAACGGGCACGCCTACGCGTCGCAGGGCGACGTGTACTTCTCCGTCAGCAGCGACCCGGACTACGCGAAGCTGTCCAAGCGCAACCTGGACGACCTGTGCGTCGGTGAGCGCGTGCAGCCGGGAGAGCAGAAGCGCGAGCCGCTCGACTTCGCGCTGTGGAAGGGCGCCAAGCCGGGCGAGCCCGCCTGGGAGAGCCCCTGGGGGCCGGGCCGGCCGGGCTGGCACATCGAGTGCTCGGCCATGAGCGCGAAGTACCTGGGTGAGACGTTCGACATCCACGGCGGCGCGCTGGACCTCATCTTCCCCCACCACGAGAACGAGATTGCCCAGAGCGAGTCCGCCAGCGGCAAGCCGTTCGCCAAGTACTGGATGCACTGCGGCTTCCTGGACCTGGAAGGCGCGAAGATGTCCAAGTCGCTGGGCAACGTGGTGCGCCTGCGCGACGCGCTGGCCAAGGTGGACCCGGAGGCCCTGCGCTTCTTCTTCCTGTCCACGCACTACCGCCACCCGCTCCACTTCGCCGACAAGGCGCTGGCGGACGCGGAGGCGCGCCTGGAGTACTTCTACGAGACGCTGCGCAAGGTGGACGAGCGCGTGGCGGGCAAGGACTTCGGCAAGGGCCCGCTCCACGGCGAGCCGCACCGCTACTTCACCGAGTTCGAAGCCGCCATGGACGACGACTTCAACACCGCCGGCGCCCTGGGCGCGCTGTCCGGCCTCTTCGTCCTGATGAACGAGCTGGTGGACAAGCCGCCGGTGAAGGACAAGGCCCTGGTCGGCCGCACGCTCCAGGCGCTGCGTGAGGACGTGCGCCGCGCCTCCGGCATCCTGGGCATCTTCGAGGACGAAGCGGGCCCCTGGCTGCTGCGCCGCCGCGAGCGGGCCGTGCGCGAGCGCGGCATCGACGTGGCGGAGGTGGAGCGGCTGCTCGGTGAGCGGGCCGCCGCTCGGGCCGCGAAGGACTTCGCCGCGGCGGACCGGGTGCGCGGCGCGCTGAAGGACCAGGGCGTGGAAATCATGGACACGCCTGCTGGCACGACGTGGAAGGTGGCCCCGGCGCACGGGTGACGCGGGGGCTGCATGGGCCCGGAGCTTCGTGTTAGGGCTCCGGGCACCATGAAGCACCTGGTGTCCCTGCTCGTCGCCCTCTGTGCCGTCCCCGCGCTCGCGCAGCGCGCCCCGCTCGTCACCCCCGTGGAGAAGTCCGCCGCCGGGGCCATCGTCCCGGAGGTGCTGCGCGCCCACGTGCGCTTCCTCGCCAGTGACTTGCTGGAGGGCCGCGGCCCCGGCACGCGCGGGGATGCACTGGCCCAGGCGTACATCGCCTCGCAGTTCGAGGCGCTCGGGCTGAAGCCCGCGGGGACGGACGGCTCGTTCCTCCAGCCGTTCGACCTGGTGGGCATCACCAGCCAGCCGAAGGGCATGACGTTCCGCGCGCCCCTGGGCACCGAGGAGCTGAAGTTCCACGAGGACTTCATCGCCGTGTCCGGAGTGCAGGCGCCCGAGGCGAAGCTGGACGCGTCGGAGCTCGTCTTCGTGGGCTACGGCATCCAGGCGCCCGAGTACGAGTGGGACGACTTCAAGGGGATGGACCTGCGCGGCAAGACGCTGCTCATCCTCAACAGCGACCCGGAGGACGACCCGCGCCTCTTCGGGGGCCGCACGCGGCTGTGGTACGGCCGCTGGGATTACAAGTACGAGCAGGCGGCGAAGGTGGGCGCGGCCGGCGCCATCATCATCCACACCACCCCCAGCGCGGGCTACCCGTGGCAGGTGGTGCAGACGTCGTGGACGGGGGAGCAGTTCGAGCTGCCCGCCAGCGAGGAGGTCCCCCGCGTGCAGGTGAAGGCGTGGACCACCGAGGCCGCCACGCGCCGCGTGCTCGAGCTCGCGGGCCGGGATTTGGAGTCGCTCCGGGCCTCCGCGCAGAAGCGCGACTTCCAGCCGGTGCCGCTCGGGGTGAAGGTGTCCACGCGCTTCGCCAGCGAGGTGCGCCGCCGGCCCACCGCCAACGTGCTCGCCCTGCTGCCGGGCAGTGACGCGAGGCTGTCCCAGGAGGTGGTGCTCTACAGCGCGCACCATGACCACCTGGGCAAGAAGGAAGGCGGCAGGCCGGACGAGGACACCATCTACAACGGCGCGCTGGACAACGCCGCGGGCGTGGCGGCGATGCTCGCGACGGCGAAGGCCTTCCGGGCCATGCCCCAGCCCCCGCGCCGCTCCATCCTGTTCGCCGCCGTGGCCGCGGAGGAGCAGGGCCTGCTGGGCTCGCAGTACCTCGCCGAGCACCCGCCGGTTCCCGCCGGCCGCGTCGCCGCCAACATCAACATCGACGGCGCCAACATCCACGGCCGCACGAAGGACCTCACCGTCATCGGCCTGGGCAAGTCCAGCCTGGACGCCATCATCGTCGCCCTGGCGAAGACGCAGGGCCGGGTGGTGAAGGCGGACCAGCTGTCCGACCGGGGCTTCTTCTACCGCTCGGACCAGTTCAACTTCGCCAAGCAGGGCATCCCCGCCGCCTACTTCGGCAGCGGCATGGACTTCGTGGGCCGCCCGGAAGGCTGGGGCAAGCAGCAGCGCGAGGCGTGGGAGGCGAAGCACTACCACCAGCCGTCCGACGAGCTGCGGCCGGAGTGGGAGCTGTCCGGCGCGGTGGAGGACGTCCGGCTGTTCTTCCTGCTGGGCGCCCACGTGGCCCGCACGCCGGAGCTGCCGCGCTGGAACAAGGGCGACGAGTTCGAGGCCGCCCGCCTGGAGTCCCTGCGGGCCCTGAAATCGCCCCGTCCGCCGCGCTCTTCGGAGGGCGCTTCGAAGTAGTCACACGCTCCGTCCGCCGCTCGACGGGCATGCACGAACCGACGGTCTTCCCGGCCTTGAGGTGTTAAACCTCACGGATATGCCGGACTTCCAGATCGTCAGCGACCACCAGCCCGAGGGCGACCAGCCGAGGGCCATTGGCGAGCTCACGGAGGGCGTGCAGCGGGGCGACCGCTACCAGACCCTCCTGGGCGTCACGGGTTCGGGCAAGACGTTCACCATGGCGAACGTCATCGCCAACGTGCAGCGGCCCACGCTGGTCATCGCCCACAACAAGACGCTGGCCGCCCAGCTCTACGGCGAGTTCAAGGCGCTCTTCCCGAACAACGCCGTCGAGTACTTCGTCTCGTACTACGACTACTACCAGCCCGAGGCCTACGTCCCGTCGACGGACACCTTCATCGAGAAGGACTCGTCCATCAACGACAACATCGAGCGGATGCGCCACTCGGCCACCCACTCGCTGCGCACCCGGGACGACGTCATCATCGTCGCCAGCGTGTCCTGCATCTACGGCCTCGGCGCGGCCCGCAGCTATGTGGACCTGGCCGTGCGCGTGGACGTAGGCATGGAGATGGGCCTGGGCCGCGACGGCTTCATGCGGCGGCTGGTGGAAGCCCAGTACGAGCGCAACGACCTGGACTTCAGCCGCGGCACCTTCCGCGCGCGCGGTGACACCGTCGAGGTCTTCCCCGCGTACGAGGAGGAGCGCGCCGTGCGCGTGTCCTTCTTCGGCGACGAGGTGGAGAAGATCACCGAGTTCGACCCGCTGCGCGGCGTCACCCTGGGCTCGCTGGACAAGATCGTCATCTTCCCCGCGAGCCACTACGTGGCCGGCGAGGACACGCGCAAGTCCGCCCTGCGGACCATCCGCGACGAGCTGACCGAGCAGCTCCAGCTCTTCAAGAAGGAGGGCAAGCTGCTGGAGGCACAGCGGCTGGAGCAGCGCACCATGTTCGACCTCGAGATGATTGAACAGGTCGGCTACTGCAGCGGCATCGAGAACTACTCGCGCCACTTCTCCGGCCGCGCGCCGGGGGAGCCGCCTCCGTGCCTCATCGACTACTTCCCGCGCAACCTGCTGGTCCTCGTCGACGAGAGCCACCAGACGATTCCGCAGATTGGCGCCATGTACCGGGGAGACCGCGCGCGCAAGGAGACGCTGGTCAACTTCGGCTTCCGCATGCCCAGCGCCCTGGACAACCGGCCGCTGAAGTTCGGCGAGTTCGAGGAGCTGGTGCCCCAGCTCGTCTTCGTCTCCGCCACCCCGTCCGAGTACGAGCTGCAGAAGTCCAAGGGCGTGGTGGTGGAGCAGATCATCCGCCCCACCGGCCTGACGGACCCGGAGGTGGAGACGCGCCCCGTGGGCAACCAGGTGGACGACCTGCTCGAGGAGGTGCGCCTGCGCGTCGCGCGCAAGGAGCGCGTCCTGGTGACGACGCTCACCAAGCGCATGGCGGAGGACCTCACCGAGTACTACTCCGACGTGGGCGTGCGCGTGCGCTACCTGCACTCGGACATCGACGCCATCGAGCGCACCGCCATCATCCGGGACTTGCGCAAGGGTGAGTTCGACGTGCTGGTGGGCATCAACCTGCTGCGCGAGGGCCTGGACATCCCCGAGGTGTCGCTGGTGGCCATCCTCGACGCGGACAAGGAGGGCTTCCTGCGCAGCCACGTGTCCCTCATCCAGACCATCGGCCGCGCGGCGCGAAACCTGAGTGGCCGCGTCATCATGTACTCGGACAGCATCACCGACTCCATGAAGAAGGCCCTGGACGAGACGGCCCGCCGCCGCGAAATCCAGAAGAAGCACAACGAGGCGCATGGCATCACCCCGCGCTCGGTGAAGAGCAACATCACCGACCTGTCCGAGCACGTCTATGACGCGGAGGCCGGCGCCCTTCCCATGGCCGCCGAGGGCGAGGACGACCTGCTCCAGCCCAAGGAGATCAAACGCCTCATCGCGGAGTTCACCAAGGACATGCTCGCCGCGGCCGACGAGATGCAGTTCGAGAAGGCCGCCGAGTGCAGGGACAGGGTGCAGCTGCTCAAGGACATGGACCTGGGCCTCAAGCCGCCGTCGCGCGCGCTGCTCAAGGCGCCGGCGAAGGCGGAGGACGCCGACTCCCAGAAGGGGCGCGGCAAGGGCCGGGGGCGCGGCGCGGGAGCACGGGGCGGCGCGCGGGGTCGCAGGTAGCCGGAGGCTCCAGCCATGGACGTGAAGCTCCAGGAGAAGCTGGACGCGCTGCCCACCGAGCCCGGCGTGTACCTGATGAAGGACCGCCGGGGCCAGGTCATCTACGTCGGCAAGGCCATCAACCTGCGCAACCGGGTGCGCTCGTACTTCACCCGCACGGGTGACACCCGCGTCTT
Source organism: Pyxidicoccus xibeiensis (assembly GCF_024198175.1). NCBI lineage: Bacteria > Pseudomonadati > Myxococcota > Myxococcia > Myxococcales > Myxococcaceae > Pyxidicoccus > Pyxidicoccus xibeiensis. Next base: position 348,428 of record NZ_JAJVKV010000006.1, on the reverse strand, counting down.
CGTGTCGCTGCTGGACCAGATGCTGGGCGACCTGGAGACGGTGCTCGTCAACAACGAGAAGGAGGCCCTGCTCCTCGAGAACGAGCTCATCAAGAAGCACAAGCCGCGCTTCAACGTCATGCTCAAGGATGACAAGCAGTTCATCTCCTTGAGGCTGGACAGGACGCAGACGTACCCGCGCCTGGAGGTCGTCCGGAAGTACGAGAAGGACGGCGCGCGCTACTTCGGGCCGTACTCCAGCGCGGGCGCCATCCGCGAGACGCTGCGCATCATCAACCGCTACTTCCACCTGCGCACCTGCACGGACCACGTGCTGGCCAACCGCAAGCGGCCCTGTCTGCTCTTTCAAATCGGCCGCTGCCCCGCGCCGTGCGTCCACCCCGTGCCGGAGCAGGACTACCGCCGCAGCGTGGATGAAGTGACGATGTTCCTGGAGGGCAAGGCCAGCGAGCTGGTGGAGGGGCTGCGCCTGCGCATGAAGAGCGCCGCGCGGGAGCTGAAGTTCGAGGAGGCCGCGCGCCTGAGAGATCAGCTCAACGCAATTGAGCGCAGCCTGGAGCGCCAGAAGGTCGCCACCACGGACTTCAAGGACCAGGACGTCTTCGCCTTCCACCGCGAGGGCGACCGCATCCTGTTCTACGTCCTCTGGGTGCGTCAGGGCCGCCTCAACGGCGGGCAGGCCTTCCCCTTCGGCAGCCAGGAGTTCCCCGACGGGGAGCTGCTCTCGTCCTTCGTGAACCTCTACTACGACCAGGGCAGCTTCGTGCCGGAGGAGGTGCTGCTGCCGGTGGAGCCCGACGACGGCACCGAGGGCCTGGAGGCCCTGTTCAGCGAGCGCAAGGGCGAGCGCGTGCGGGTGCTCGTCCCCAAGCGCGGCGAGAAGCACGACCTGGTGCAGATGGCCGTGAAGAACGCGGAGCAGGCCTTCCTGGAGCGCCGCCGCACCAAGGACGAGACGGACGCGGTGCTGTCCCGCCTCCAGCAGCGGCTGGGCCTGCGCAACTTCCCGCGCCGCATGGAGTGCTTCGACATCTCCCACTTCCAGGGCTCGGCCATCGTCGCCTCGCAGGTGGCCGTCACGGACGGCGACACCGACAAGTCGCGCTACCGGAAGTACAAAATCAAGACACTGGAGAAACAGGACGACTTCGCCAGCATGTACGAAGTCGTCACGCGCCGGCTCAAGCGCGGGCTGGAGGACAACGACCTGCCGGACCTGCTCGTCATCGACGGAGGCAAGGGCCAGCTCGCCAGCGCCCACGCCGCCCTGAAGGACGCGGGCGTGGACTCGGTGGACGTGGTGGGTCTGGCCAAGAGCCGCGACCTGGAGGTGTTCGACCGGGATGCCGAGAGCGCCAGGAGCCCCGAGCGCGTCTTCGTGGTGGGGCGGAAAGACCCCATTGTCCTGCAGCAGAACTCCGCGGAGCTGTTCATGCTCACGCGGATGCGGGACGAGGCGCACCGCTTTGCCATCACCTTCCAGAAGCAGGTGCTGCGCAAGAGTCGGATTCACTCGGCCCTGGAGGACATTCCCGGAATCGGCGAGGCGCGGCGGAAGCTGCTGCTGCGCCACTTCGGCTCTCTCAAGCGGGTGGGAGAGGCCTCCATCGAGGAATTGGCGGAGGTGGTGGGGCCGGCGGTGGCCGAGCGGGTCCACGCCGGCCTCCATGGCCACCCCGAGGAGGATGCGGAGGACCCCGTACGTCAGGCGTCACTGGACGATGCGAGCGAACCGATGAACGAAAAAACGCAGGGAGGGTCGCCACCCGGAGCAGCGTGATTAATTTCCGCCTCAGACCGTGGGGGAAAGCGCGCTGGAACCGCGAAGTTCCCGGGGTTTTTCATTGCGACTTTGCTCGGCGCTGATTTATAGCGGTTGACGATTCCGAGCATGTTTTACAGAGGGCGAGGGACCGACATGAGGCTGTATCCGAAGGTGATCCCGATCATCTCGCGCGAGGGAATTCAGCAGCTCATGCAGGACGGGGACATCGAGGTGGAGCCGATGCGCGTGGCCGACGCCGAGATGGACCTGTCGGCCATCATGCGCGAGTACCTCGCGAACGAGGAGCGTGTGAACCAGGCGACGCGCGAGGCCCTGGAGCGTCGCGGATATGACTACTCCAAGTTCAACCAGGTGAAGCGCGAGATGGCGGACGTTCGCGGCTTCAAGATGGGGGACGAGGGCATCGAGTACGTCATCAACCAGATGATCGAGTTCCTCCTCATCAGCCGGAACGTCGAAGAGGTGTACGCCGCCGACAACGTGCTGCGTCAGAAGATCTTCGCCGTGATGAAGCGGCACCTCGACGTGGACGACGAAATCGACAAGGAGGCCCGCTCCCGCCTGAAGCACCTGCAGGAGGGCACCAGCGCCTTCGACATCGAGTACAACAAGACGGTCGAGCAGATTCGTCGCGCCCGGGGTCTCATCTAGTCTTCGAGGAGAGGGGACTGCCGTTCCCCGCTCCGCTGCCTACCTTGTGAGACAAGGAGGCAGCGTCGATGGCGGGACCCTTCACCTCGCTCCTACTCACCGGTCTTCTGGCCCAGGCGCCAGGCGGGTTCACGTTCGAGGGCCGAGAGGCCAGCGCGAGGACCGAGCAACCGGACGGCTTCTTCACCCACGGCCCACTGCCCTTCAGCGACCTCTCGGAGAGAGGCCTGGGCAGCGCCTCGCTCGACGTGGAGGACAGGGTGTCCCTGCCTGGCGCCACGTACGGCGACCGGGGACGCCTCACTGCCTCCTTCCGGCTGGGCGTGGTGGAGTACCGGGTCGAACTGACCCAGGCTGGCTTTCCGCCCGCGCAGGTGCGCGGGCAGGCCGCCTCGGGCCCGCTTCCCCGGCCGCCGCCTCATGCCATCCAGGGCGGGGTGTGGCTGGACGTGCCGCTCTACGGCGACAGTGGCCTGGGCTGGTCGGCCATGACGCGCACCCATGCGGCGGCGGCCGTCTGGGGCGTGGGCAGCGTGTGGCGCAACGGACAGCTCATCACCGACACGGCCTTCGTCCATGCGGCGGCGCTGGCGGCGGGGGCGTTCGCGGATGACGACACGCACCGGCTGCTGCGGCAGGCCCGCTACGGCGACACGGAGCTGGTGGTGCTGGTGTGGAACCTGCCCGCGAATGTGGAGCCGCGGGGCTTCCTCCAGTTCGCTTTCGAAGACGTGGCCATCAGCGTGGATGACGTGCCCGTGCGCTCCGTGGCCGTGGTGGAGAACGCGGGGAACCCGCCGGTGAGCTGGAGCACGCTGACGCCCGTGCCCCCGACGGCGATTCTCGGGACACCGCCCACCGGCTCGCAGGAGCCGCTCGGCGCGGGCACTGGCACCGGAGGCAGCGGCACCGCCGGTACGGGCACCACTCTCGGCCTGGCCACCGCGCCGGGCGGCACGCCGGAGACGACGCCCGGGAGCACGAACGAGTTCGGCGTGGTCGGCGGAGGCCGGGACATCGTCGCGACGGAAGGGGGCGGCATCGTTTCGGTGGGCGGGTCCGGCACCGGGACGGGTGCGGCCACCGGGACGGGCACCTCGTTCGGGGCAGGGACGGGGGCTGATACCGGGACAGGAGTTGGCACTGGGACGGGAGGTTCGTTCGGGACGGGAGCGGGGGCTGGCACCGGGACGGGCGGTTCGTTCGGGACGGGGTTGGGCGCCGGAGCCGTGGCGGGCTCGACTTCGGGCGGCCAGACGACCACCGGGGCGCCCCTGCCGGCCTCGGACCTGGGTGTGGTGGGAGGGCCGGTGACGGCGACGACACCGGTGCCCGCGGATGGCTCGGGGGCGCTGGGGGGGACGGGGCTGCCGTCGGTCGCGGGCGTGGCGGGTGGTGCGCTCGTGGTGCCGCCGGGCTCGGCGGTGGGGCCGGCGCAGCCGGGCTCCGTGGTGCCGGGCCTGCCGGTGACGCCGGACGTGACGAGCGGGACGTTCCCCGTCACGGGGGCGCCCAATCCACCGGTGAACATCTCCGGCTCCCTGCCGGGCACGCCCGCGCCGGGCTCTGAAGCAGCCGCGGACGGGGCGGTGACACCGGGTGCGGCGCCTCCGGGCAGTCCCTCGGGCTTCGGGCCGGCGACGCGGCCCTTCGCCACGCCGCCCAGCCTGGCCACCTCGGGCGGCTTCTCCGTGCCGTCGGTGGCGCCCGGTGGCTTCGACGCCTTCCTGGGGACGGCGCAGGTGAGCCCGGGCATCATCGCGACGGCGCCGCCGCTGAACTCGGATCCTGCGACTCCGCCACCCGCGCTGCTGGGCTCGCCCGGGCCGCTCAACGCCGGTCAGGCCCCGCCGCTGCTGGGCACTCCGGCGCCACTCACTGCAGGCCCGGCCCTCGCGCTTCCGGCCACGCCCTCTCCGGCCAACGTGTCGCCGGGAACGGGCACTGCCGCACCGGCACCGTCCGCGACGGGGACACCGGCAACGACGGCGCCCGCAGCGCCGGTGACCTCACCCGGGGGCACGGGGGTGGCGCCGTCCATCTGACGGAGGGGTGACGGGAGGAATCTCCCTGGCCCGGGCCGGACTCCGACGGAGGGGTGACGGGAGGAGTCTCCCTGGCCCGGGCCGGACTCCGACGGAGGGGTGACGGGAGGAATCTCCCTGGCCCGGGCCGGACTCCGACGGAGGGGTGACGGGAGGAGGCGACCTGGCCAGTGCCGGGGTTCGACGGAGGGGTGACGGGAGGACTCTCCCTGGCCGTGTCGGGCTTCGACGCCGGGGCGCGGCAGGCGCTCCCCGGGCGCTGGCTCAGCGACCGCGCGGGGTGGGGTGCCCCTGGCGCTTCATCGCCGCGGCCTGGGCCAGTCGCCTGCGCAGCTGGACGATGACGTGGTGGAGGTAGTCCAGCCGCTGGAGGACGCGCGTGTCCTCGCCGGCGTCGAGCAGCTCCACCGGAGACAGGTCCTCGGTCCGGAGTGTGTCCAGCAGGTCCGTGAAGTGGGCCTCCACGTCTCCGAGCGCATCGAGCCCCTCGCGCAGGTCATCCTCGAGCAGGTCCATCAGCACGGCCGCGTCGGTGCGCGCCGGCAGCGAGTGGGCCAGGCGCTCCATGGCCACGCGGACCGGGTCGGCGCGGCGCAGGTGCGCGGGGGCGGCGAGTGCGAGGGCCGGAGGGGGCATGCCCATGACGCTACAGGCCGGTAGCACCCCGTCAATTTTCCGGCCCGGACTCAGAGCGAGCGCAGGAACGCCACCAGCGCCGCGCGATCTTCGGTCGATGACTGGCGGAAGCCTTCCTTCGCCGCCTCGGCCTCGCCGCCGTGCCAGAGGATGGCCTCCTCCAGCGTGCGGGCCCGTCCATCATGGAGGTACGCCGCGTACGGCAGCACCGTCTGTGTCAGCCCCAGGCCCCACAGCGCGGGCGTGCGCCACTCCGCCCCCGTGGCGGCGCCATCCGGCCGCCCGTCCGCGAGCCCGGGCCCCAGGTCATGCAGCAGCAGGTCCGTGTATGGGTGGATGCGCTGGTGCGCCAGCTCCGCCACCGGGTACGGGCCCGTCTCCAGCACCTCGCGGTGGCAGTGCTCGCAGCCCCGTGCCCGGAACAGGCCCTCGCCGCGCCGCACCTCCGCGCCGTCCAGCGCCGTGCGCGCCGGCACGCCGAGGGACTGCGCGTAGAAGACCGCCGCCTCCAGCGTGTCGCGGGACAGCTCGTGCGTGCCGTCCACTTCGGGGAAGAGGGGATTGGTCACCCCCATGTCGTTGACGTACGCCTCGGCGGACTGCTGCGCGAGGTGCGGGCTGTTCGCCTTCCAGCCGAAGCGCCCCGGCGCCAGCGCGCGGGCCGCCACGTCCCAGACCTCGTTCAGTCGTCCGGAGACGCCGTCGCCATCCCGGTCATCCGGGTCCGCCAGCGCCTGGAGCGTGGACAGCTCCACCGCCTCCAGCAGCCCCAGTCCGAAGACGGGCGGCGGCAGGCGCAGCGACGTCAACATGCCCGCGGGCGGCACCGAGCCATCCTTCGGGGTGATGCGCACCCGTGGCGAGCGCAGCGAATACGGCGAGCCATCTGCGTACTGCCCCTGCGTCTCCACCCACTCGAGCGCGACGGCGGCCTCGGGCTTCACGCCATAGTTGGCCTGGTCCTGCACCTGGAGGCCGAAGCCCGGCACGGGGACCGCGCCATTCGGGTGCTCCGGCGAGCCGCCCGTCATGCTGACCCGGACCAGCAGCTGCGTCCGCTGCGGGCCCGAGCCCATCACCGGCATGCCGCGCCCGTTGCGCAGGTGGCAGCCGTTGCAGGAGGTGTTGTTGTACACGGGTCCCAGCCCCGGATTGACGGGCGCCGGGGCCGGGACGAACACCGCCGCGAAGGCCGCGTCGCCCACCCGGTGTCGCTCCTGCGCCTCGAGGGACAGGTTGGGCGCGGGCTGGGCGAAGGCCAGCGAGGTCCGGTCGTCGATGGTCGTCGCGCCACCCGCGCGCGGCGGGGCCGCCGGAGCTCCCGGCGTGTCCTCACCGCAGGCGGTGGCCAGCAGCAGCACGGCTCCCATCATCAACGGACGTCGCATGGCCTTCCCCCCCGATACCGGCTGTGCCTACTGGGTGACGAACGGCAGCACGTTCTTCTCGAACGTGTCCTGGAGCTTGCGGATGGCTTCCTGCGCGGCCTCGATTTCATCCTTGGAGGCCGGGTCGCGGATGGCGTCGCGGAACGGCTCCGGGATGTTGCCGAGCGCGGTGATGGCCTGGGAAATCTCGCCGCGGATGCGCGCGTCCAGGTCCGTGTTGACGCCCACCACGTCACGCAGCGTCTGCCCCTGCGCCGTCATGTCCGTGGCCCGGCCCAGGTAGACGTTCTCCACGCTGCGGATGTTGTTGGTGAAGTCGCTCAGCGAGTTGTAGGCGAACTGGCTCTCCACCAGGTCCGGGTCCTTCGCGTCGTACGGGTCGGCAATCTTCCCGTTGGCGACCTCGTCGAGGATGTTGATGATGCCGCCCACCATCTCCTGCGCCGCGGCCTGCACGGACGGGTACGCGGTGTTGCCGGACTGCCCCGCGGTGGCCAGCGTGTCGCGGTAGGGCGGCCGGCCGTCGGTGGTCTCCGTCCACGCCGCCAGCAGCGCGTTGCCCACGGTCTGCAGCTCGGTGGTAATGGCGGTGAGGTACTCGAACTGGCGCGGGGTGAAGTCCTCCACCTTCTTCGTGCCACCCTCGCCGAAGAGCAGGTACTCCACCGTGTGGAAGCCCTTCTGCGTCTCCTGCAGGTTGCGCACGTACTCGGCCGTGAGGGGGTCGCTGCTGGAGAGCACCGCGTCCAGGTCCGTCCGGTTCACCGGCCAGCTGTCCAGCGCCGGGTCATACCCGAAGCTGTCCACCGGGCCGAACAGGAACCCCTCGCTCTGCTCCCACGGCACGCGCGCGGCGAACCAGGCCTCGCGCGCCGCCGTCAGCCGCGCCGCCGTCGGCTCGGTCCGCAGCAGCAGCACCGCCGTGTCCAGCGCCGTCAGCTCATGGGCCAGGTCCCGGTACGTGGGCACCACCACGCGGTCCGCGAAGTTGGTCACCAGGTCCTGCTTCAGGGTGACCTCGGGCATGTCACAGCAGTCTTCGTTGGAACAACCCCCGACGAGCAGCGCGCCGGAGACGAGCACTGGCGCCAGTGCGAGACGAACGGACAGGGAGAAACGAGCCATGATGCACCTTCCTTGCGACGGGCTTCAGTAGGAGAAGCCCGTTGAGAGCCGCAGCGTGTTCTCCGGCCGGAACGTTGCGGAACCGAGACGGCGGTGGCTGAAGTCGAGCTTCGCGAAGGCCACCTCCGAAAGCGTGTACGCCGCGCCCACCGTGTAGACGGTGCGGCGGAACCGGGGGTTGTCGAAGAGCGCGGAGCGCGGGTTGAACTGCGTGTCCGCGTAGTCCACGCGGACGTAGGGAATGACCTCGTGCGCGTCACCCAGCCCCAGGGCCGGCGCCACGTCGAAGCCGACCTCGCCCCAGACGGCCAGCGCGTTGTCGGACACCGGGGTGCGCAGCACGCCCAGCAGGTTGGACAGGCGCGCGTTGCGCTGGGACACCTGCTCCGCGTTGTCCAGGTGGCCCCACAGCACCAGCGCCTTCGCGCGCCAGGGGCCCTTCTTCACCGACAGGTGCGCATCGAGGATGAGCAGCGGCGCGGACACGTAGCCGCACGGCGCCACTTCATTCTCGTTCGCCGCCTCGCACTGCTGGACGAGGTCCGGCTTGGGGCGGTTGCGCGTGGTGTCGCCGTAGTAGCCGGACGCGCCGAACGACAGCCCGTCGAAGCGGGTGACGTCCGCGCGCAGCACCAGCGCCAGGTCCGTGGCGCGCACCACCTCGAAGCGCCGCTGGTGTCCGCCCACCACCCAGCCCTGCGAGCTGAAGCCCGTGGAGTCCAGCCCGTTGACCACCTGCCCGGTGAGGCGCAGGCCCCACGGCACCTGCCACTTCACCTGCGCGCCCATCTCGTCCCAGGTGTTGGGGATGACGAGCGTCTCCGATTCGGCGCGCACCGTGCCCAGGTAGTCCGTGGGCCGGTAGAACTCGCTCAGCGTGCCCACCGCGACGTAGAAGCGGCCCACGGAGACGGACACGTGCCGCCCCAGCTTCTTGGCCAGGTACAGCTCCTCCACCAGCACCTCGCCGCCCTTCTCCACCTCCTGCTCGTACTCGCCGAACTCCTCGTACTCGAGCTCCACCGCCGAGCCGGTGCCGCCGTGCTCGAACTCGACCTCCACCTCGGTCTCCAGCCCGTACTCGGGCAGGCCCGCCTCCAGCTCCAGCACAAGCCGCGTGGTGTCGAACACCAGCCGCGAGTCGCGCTGCGCGCCGCGCGCCCGGTTCTGGTTCTCCCCGTGGTTGAGGTACGCGAACTGCAGGTCCGCGTAGCCGCCCAGCTCCACCTCCAGCTTCGGCCGCTTCGCCTCCTCCTTCGCTTCGTCCTTCGCTGCTTCCTTCGCCACATCGGCCTCCTCGGAGGCCCACGCGGGGACGGCGGCGAACAGCAGGGGAAGGCACGGCAGCAGGGACAGCGGGCGGAACGCGAAGAGAGTCATCGGAGCGCGCGCAAGCTACGCGGCCGATTTTGAAATTGCAAACCGTTCTCAGCATCTGGACAAACGAGAGGCCCGCGGCGTGGGGGCCGCGGGCCTCGGGTGCGACGTCAGGGCAGGGAGGCCGTCAGCGCCTCACCACTTCATGTCCTCCTCGCCACCGGCCTCCTGGCGCTTCTCGCCGGGGCGGGAGACGGAGGTGAGGGTGGCGCGCACGGCGCCGAGGTCCAGGGTGCCCACGGCGGCCAGGGGCAGGCGGCGGGCGTCGTCGGAAATCCAGACGTGGACCTCGCGCTTCTGCGTGGGCCGGTCCAGGCGGATGGCGGTGCCCTGCATGTGCCAGGCGTGGAACTGGCCCAGCGGGGTGGTGACCTGCTCGCGCTTCACCACCGCGCCCTGCATGCGCCACAGCCGGCGCACGCCGTACACGTCGAAGCACACCTGCATGTTCTCCTGCAGCGGCAGCTGGCGCAGCAGGTAGATGGAGCCGGCCACGTCCAGGCCGTCCTTGTCGTAGGTGTAGTTGAGCTGGCCCTTGGGGCGCTGGCCAATCTGGTAGTCCACCTTGACGGAGCGGTCCTTGGGGCCGAAGGCGACCTCCACCTTGCGGCGCTGCTCGTTCTCCATGGTGTCTTCGATGTAGCGCTTGGGGCGCAGCGTGCGCGGGTGCAGGTACGTGGTGGCGCTGCCCTTCACCCGGCGGACCTTGGAGAAGAAGGTGTTGGTCTGCGCCTCCACCTCCACCGGCAGGTGCCCGTCCTTCTGCTTCTGCACGCGCATGGTCATCTTGCCCGCCTGCGCGCCCATGGCGTCCAGGTCGAACTCGAGCACCTCGCCGGGCATGAAGGCCATGGGCGTGCGTAAGGACGGCAGCGCCTGCGCGCACGGCGCCACGGTGAGGGGCGCCTTCTTCGCCGCTTCCGCCTTCTCCGCCTCCGCCGTCTCGGGCTTGTCCGCGTCGGTGTCCGGCAGCTGGGCCCAGGCGGCGCCGGTGGACAGCGTCAACCAGGCCGCGAGGAGGGTGCGCATGGAGCTCATCCTGTTCCTTCCACACATGAGACTACGGGGTGCTGTTGGGCGTCTGACGGCCCGGACGCTTCGCATATTCGGAGGCTTCCCATCGCTGGCGGAGCCGCGCGGTGACTTCCTGGCGGACCGCTTCCCATTCTCCCGCATCCCGGGTGATGTCCCAACCCGACCGGGCCAGCCGTCGCGCGGCCGCCTGGGCAAAGGACACATCCCCCAGCTCCGCCAGCAGCCGCAGGTACTCGTAGTCCTCCAGGCCGTCACGCAGGTGCTTGAGGCGCAAACTGACCACCGGTGCGTGACGCGCGGCGCCCAGGCGGGCCGGGGTGCCCGGGTAGAAGAGGGTGCCGTCGCCGTTGCCGCCGAACTCGAAGACGTCGGCCCAGGGGTCCTTCTTCGTGTTGTAGGCGAAGACGGTGTCGAAATAGAGCTCGCCGTCCACTCCGGCGGTGAAGGCCAGCACGCCCATGGCCCGGTTGAGCGGGGCGGGGTGGTCCACCATGTATGACGCCCACCCGCTGTAGGCCGCGTCCACCGCCGCGTCCTCCGGGGGCCCGCCGTTGCAGCCGTGCGAGTTGCAGCTCTGGTACCACCACACCTTCGCCCCGCGCGGCAGCTGGCCGCGCAGCGTCCCCGTCGTCACCACGTTGCGGCACGTCTGGGGCCCGGGGCGCGGGTAGAAGCAGTTGAGGGTGGGCGTGAGGATGTCCGCCGAGCCGCGCAGCGCGTCATCCAGCGGGCTGGTGACGAGCACGGGGATGCCCCCGGCGGCGCGCACCCGCTTGGACTGCGCCTTCACGAGGGGCACGTCCTCCGGCTTGGGCTCGTCCTTGGCATAGAAGAACAGCTGCGCCGGCCAGCCCTTCTTCCGGAAGTGCTCGGCGAAGGCGCGGTAGTACGCCGTCTTCTCCGCGTCCGTGCTCGCCTGGCGGCTGTCGCGCACCTCCGCCGAGGTGAAGCGCGCGCCCGAAGGCAGCAGGCTCCCGTCGAGGAAGGGGCCCATCTCCGCGTCGTACGCGCGCCAGTCCACCACCGCGCGGCCGCCCTCGAAGCGCACCGGCGGCGGCGACATGCTCATGCCGTGGGCGCTCACCCGGTGCTCCAGCAGGGTGCGCCCGTACGCGCGCAAGAGCTCCTGCGCCTCGGGGGACTCCGGGGACAGCCCGTGCCCCTTGGCGATGCTGTACAGCGACACGCCGAAGCTGGTGGGCAGGGAGGCCGTGGCCGGCAGCGCGAAGGGCTGCACCTCCACCGTGAAGGGCACTGGCAGGGCCGCCGCGTCACCGGCCTTCACCTGCAGCGCGCCCTTGTACGTGCCCGGCGCCTGCTTCTCCGGCGCGCACACCTCCACGTAGAGGACGGCGGGCAGCTTCGCGTCGGCGACGGGCGCCTCCACGGGCACCAGCGCGTCCGGCCAGGGGCCCTTGCGGCCTTCCCCGTTGGACGGCGTCTTCACGTCGATGAAGGCCTGCCGCCACACCGAGGCCCGCAGCGCGGCGCCCGGGCCCTTCAGTGCCAGGGGCTCCACCCGCACGCGCTCCACGCGCCCGGGCAGCACCACCTGCGTGGCTTCACACTCTCCGCGCGCCACGCTGAGCCGGGCGTCGCGGCGACCTTCCACCGCTTCACCCGGACGCACCTTCACCAGGGGCGACACGACCTTCGGCCCTGGAGTGGCGGCCATCGCCGCCACCACTGCCCACGCCCATCCCACGCCCATCCGCCCCCTGCACTCCCTGGCGGGTCCTCCCCGCCGCTCTCGGTCGCGGTGCTACCCGCCGCTGTCCGCGCGGGCCAGCTCCATGATGCGGCCCGGCTTGTAGTCGGTGATTTCCGCCACGATGGTCCCCATCGCGAACTCCGCCTCCACGCGCACCAGCACGTGGTTGGGGTCCGTGGTGAGGTACACGAACATGTCCCGCTTCGACGCCAGGCTGCCGCCGAACTCCGCCTTCACCCGCAGCTTGTAGACCTCCTTGGGCCCCAGCTCCGTGTTCATCAGCTCGCGCGCTTCCACCTTCGCGTTCATCATGAACTGCTTGCTGCCGGTGAAGACCGGATAGGAGTACTCGCCGCCCACCGCGAGGTCGCGGTTGCGCAGGGCGAACGTCGCGCCCGTCACGTCCAGCGTCCCCTCGGGCAGCTCGCGCGTGGACTCGCGCGGCGCCTCGTTCTCCTTCTGCTTCACCACCAGGACGCTCTTGCCATCCGGCTGCAGCTTGATGCGCTGGCGGCGGCGCTTGCCGTTCTCGTCCGAGTGCAAGTCACTTCCCATCACCCGCTGGCCGTCGGTCTGCCAGTAGGACACGAACTTGCTCTTGATGGGCCACACGCCCAGGGTGTCCTGCGAGCGCGCCAGCGCGACGATGGGCCACACGTCCTGGCCCCACTGCTTCATGGGCGCGCCCACCGTCACCTGCGCGGTGCCCGCCGTCACGCCGAGGTACTTCACGCGATACTGGGTCTGCTCACCGGGGCCGAACGCCGCATTGGCCGAAGGTGCCTGGGCCATGGCCGTTGCCGACCACACCAGGCCCGCCAGCACCGCCGCGAACCGCCACTTGGACTGCGCATGCATCGAGTGAGCTCCCTCGCTTGGAAGTTAAGGAGCCTGGACGCTTCTCGCCAGGCCCCGCCCCGAACCATTCCCGCCGTCCTGCATTTCCATGGACGCGCCTGGACAGCAGGCATTCAAAGCCTACCTGCTCCCTCCACGAGGGGCCTCGTGGGTGTCGCGGGGGACACACTTTCGCACGCCCGGCCGACAGCGCGCGCCTCCCCCCGCCACGCCCGGCTGCCCTCCATGCGCCCCGAGGTGTCCAGCCGCCGACATGGCTGGTAGCCTTCGCGCCCGGAGGTTCCCATGTCCGGCAGCAGCTACGATTTCGACGATGACTCGGAGAAGGAGTCCAAGGGCGGGGGCGGCAAGGCCCTCAAGGACTTCGACTGTCCGTCCTGCAACGCCAACAACCCGCTGCACGAGTCCCCTGCCCACGGCGAGGAGATTCGCTGCCACTACTGCGGCACGGAGTTCAAGGTCTCCATCAGCATGGAGGGCCGGGTGAAGTTCAAGGAGGTGTAGCGCCCCGCGCCCGGGCTCACGTGCGCTCGCCGAAGATGGCGGTGCCCACGCGGATGACGGTGGCCCCTTCCTGGATGGCCAGCTCGAAGTCGTGCGTGGTGCCCATGGACAGCGCGGGCAGGCCGTGCGCCCGCGCCAGCTCGCGCAGCGTCTGGAAGTCGCCGCGCGCGCGCGCCTCGTCCTCCGTGGGGGGCGGCAGCGACATGAGCCCCACCAGCTGGAGGTTGGGCAGGGCGCGCGCCGCCTCCAGGAAGGCCCCGAGCGCCGAGGGCTCCAGGCCGCTCTTGGTGGCCTCGCCGCCCACGTTGACCTCGACGTAGCAGGGCAGGGGGGCCGCGCCCTCGCGCCGCTTCGACAGCTCGCGGGCCACCTCCAGCCTGTCCAGCGCATGGAAGGCGCCGGCCACGCGCGCCACGTACTTCACCTTGTTCGTCTGCAGCGCGCCGATGGCATGCCAGCGCAGGCCCTCCAGGTCCGCCAGCTCCGCGGCCTTGTCCCGCAGCTCCTGCGCGTAGTTCTCCCCGAAGTCGCGCTGGCCCGCGGCGTACGCCTCGCGGATCAGCGCCGCCGGCTTCAGCTTCGACACCGCCACCAGCGTCACCGACTCCACCGGCCGCCCGGCGCGCGCGCACGCCGCCGCCACCCGCTCCCGCACCGCCGCCAGCCGCTCCGCCACGCTCATGACGCCCTCCACGGCAGCGGCACCCCGGCGCGCTCGAGCAACGCCAGCGTCTCGCCCAGCGGCAGGCCGATGACATTGGTGGGGCTGCCGTCCACCGCCGCCACGAGAAAACCACCGCGGCCCTGGACTGCGTAGGCGCCGGCCTTGTCGAGGGGCTCGCCGGTGCCCGCGTACCAGGCAATCTCGCCCGGGCTCAGGTTCCTGAAAGTCACGCGGGTGCGCACCACCAGCGCCTCGTCATGGCGGCCGGCCAGTGCCACGCCGGTGTGGACCTCGTGCGTGCGGCCGGACAGGCGGGAGAGCATGGCCCTGGCCTCCTCGGCGTCCCGGGGCTTGCCGAGCAGCTCCGGGCCCAGCACCACGGTGGTGTCCGCGGCGAGCACCCAGGCGGCCGGATGGCGGGCCGCCACCGCACGGGCCTTCTGGCGGGCGAGCCTCAGGACGTACGCCTCCGGGAGCTCCCCCGGGTGGGGCGTCTCGTCGATGTCCGCCGCGGAGACTGTGAAAGTGAGACCCAGCTGTGAGAGCAACTCCCTGCGCCGGGGCGACGCGGAAGCCAGGACGAGCGGCGTTTCTTCCGATAGGGTGTGCATGTGACGGCTCGGTGCGGCCTTAGCAGACTTGCGCCTCGGAGTGGACTCTACGGATGAAGCCCGCAGACCTCCTGTCGGCCATGAAGCGGACGGTGCAGCAGCTGGCCGCTTACAACGAGATGGCCAAGGCGCTGACCTCGACGCTGGAGCTGCGCGAGGTGCTGGCGCTGGTGATGCAGAAGGTCAGCAGCCTGCTGCTGCCCCGCAACTGGTCGCTCATCCTCCAGGACGAGCGCACCGGGAAGCTCTACTTCGAAATCGCGGTGGGCGACGGGGCGGAGGTCCTCAAGGGGCTCCAGCTCAACCCCGGCGAGGGCATCGCCGGCGCCGTCTTCACCTCCGGCGTCGCCCGGCTCGTCCATGACGTGGGGGGAGACCCCAGCTTCTCCCCGCGCTTCGACGAGGCCTCCGCCTTCCACACCCGCTCCATCCTCGCGGTGCCCCTGCTGGCCCGGGGCCGGGTGCTGGGCATCATCGAGCTGGTCAACGGCCCCGCGGACCCGCCCTTCACCAACGAGGACCTCACCACCCTCACCGCCATCGCGGACTACGCGGCCATTGCGATTGAGAACGCGCGCAACTTCCGCCGGGTGCAGGAGCTCACGATTACCGACGAGCACACCGGCTGCTACAACGCCCGGCACCTGCGCGCGCTGCTGGACCACGAGGTGAAGCGCGCGGCGCGCTTCAGCCACCCGCTGTCGCTCGTCTTCCTGGACCTGGACCACTTCAAGAGCATCAACGACACCCACGGGCACCTGATGGGCAGCGCCGCCCTGAAGGAGGTGGGGGACGTCCTCATCGCCCTGGGGCGGCAGAACCTGGACGCCGTCTTCCGCTATGGCGGTGACGAGTTCGCCATGCTGCTGGTGGAGACGGACCTGGAGGGGGCCACCGTCATCGGCCAGCGCATCTGTGAGTCCTTCCGCGGGCGCAGCTTCCTGCAGGAGCACGGCCTGGACGCGCGCCTCACCGCCAGCGTCGGCGTGGCCACCTTCCCGGATCACGCCATGTCCGCGCTGGACCTCATCCGCGCCGCGGACTTCGCCATGTACGCGGCCAAGGCCCGCGGCCGGGACGGCGTCAGCATCGCCGTGCCCACCACGCCGGACACCGGCTCCTCCGACTTCCCCGCGCGCTGAGGCTGAAAAAAGCGAAGGGCCGGGGAGGGGAGCACCCTCGGCCCGGCCCTCGTGGGGCAACCCGCGTGTCAGCGCGGAATCACCCGGTGCCCACCACGGAGTCGATGGCCTCGGTGTTGGTCACCACGCTGCCCTGCTCCTTGAGCGCCTTGAGGAAGGACTCCGTCAGCTCAATCTGCTTGGCCTGGCTGGCCTGGCCGCGCAGCTCGTCCTTGCGCTTCTCGAAGCCCGCGTCGTCCGGCTTCTGGCGCTCCACCACCTGCGCCACCACGAAGCCCTCGCCCACCGGGAAGGCCTGGTCCAGCACCTGCGGGCCGTTGGCCGCGAAGGCCGCCTTCACCACCGCGGGCGCGGGGCCCAGGTGCGGCACCGCCTCACCCTCGGCCGTGAAGCTGTCCGTCTCCACCGCCTCCGGCCGCGTCTCCGTCTCGAAGCGCAGCAGCGCCGGCTGCTCCTTCTCCGCGGGGAACAGCTCCTTCAGGCCCTTGCCGCCCTTCACGGACGCCAGCGCCTTGTCGGCCTCGGCCTTCGCCAGCTCCTTGGCGCGCTCCTGCTTGTAGAGCGTGGTGGCAATCTCGTCCGAGACGTCCTCCAGCTTCTTGTCCTGGGCGGCCTGCTTCTCCTCCACCTTCACCAGGTGCACGCCGAACTTCGTCTCCACCGGCTGCGTCAGCTCGCCCGCCTTGAGGGCGAAGGCCGCGTCCGCCAGCACCGGCTCCCAGCTGCCGCGCTCCACCCAGCCCAGGTCGCCACCGCGCGCCTTGCTGCCCGGGTCCTCGCTGCTCTCGCGCGCCACGGCGGCGAAGTCCTTGCCGCCTTCAATCTCCTTGCGCAGCGCCTCGGCCTTCTTCTTCGCCTCGGCCTTCTGCTCGGCGGTGGCGTCCGGGGCCAGCTTCACCAGCACCTGCTTCGCGCGGATGCGCTCGGGCTGCTGGTACACGAAGCGGTTGGCCTCGAAGTAGTCCTTGATCTCCTTCTCGTGCGCCTTCTTCCACTCCGCGAGCTGGGCGGCGGTGGGCGCCGGCACCTTGTCCGCGTACATGGTGGGCAGAAAGCGCGCGAAGACGACCTTGGCCTGGTTGCCCTGCTTCTCGTACCGGGCCTTCACCTCGTCATCCGACACCACGGCATTGGCGCGCACCACGTCCAGCATCTTCTGGGCGGCCAGCTGGCGGCGCAGCTCCTGCTCGAAGTCCGGCGGCGTCTTCCGGTAGAAGTCGCGCAGCACCTGCTTGTAGCGCTCCAGGTCGAACTGGCCTTCCTTGTTGTGGAAGTCCGGGTTCTGGTGGATGAGCTTGCGCAGCTCCTCGTCCGAGGCGGTGATGCCGTGGCGCTCGGCCGCCTGGGCGAGCAGCTCGGTGTTGACCAGGCGGTCGAGCACCTGGTTGTGCATGCCGAACTGCCGGGCGATGGACTCGGGGATGGGGCTTCCCTGCGAGCGCAGGAAGTTCATCTGCCGGGCCCATGCGGTGGCGAAGTCACGCAGCGGGATTTCCTTGCCGTTGACCGTGGCCACCGAGCCAGGTGCCGTCACCGCCGTGCCCGTGCCGCTGAAGCCGCTGCTGCCCGGCCCGAACGACAGCGTGAACACCACCGCGATGGCGATGATGAACAGCAGGGAGAAGACCTTCCGGGGATTCAGACCGTCCATTGTCGTCACTTCGAGGGCAAACGCGCCGAGAAAGCCGTGCGGAAGGACTCGCGACGCGGTGTTGTTGGTAGCCCGGCCGGTGGGTGGTGGAGCTTCGTCCACCACCGACGCAGGGCCTTGACTGCCTAGGACAACGCACCGGAAAATGCAAGCGATTCAGAGACCTTAGCCGCTCCCTCCCCGCCCGCTCCTCCCCCCTTCCACCCCGGGACCCACGCCCCTTGCTGTCGCTCCTCAAGCGGTACCGCCGCCCCCTCATCGTGGGCGTCCTGCTGCTCTACCCGCTGCTCGCCTTCCTGCTCAGCGGCCGCAAGGGCAGAGACCCCAACCCCTTGGACCGGGCCGTCATCGCCGTGTCCTCGCCCGTCCAGCAGGCGCTCACCACGACGATTGAGGGCTCGGTGGCCGCCGTGCGCGGCTATATGGACCTGCGCGGGGTGAGGCAGGAGAATGACGCGCTGCGCTTGGAGAACCTCCAGCTGCGCGCGGCGGTGCAGTCGCTGGGCGAGTCGCGCACGGAGAACGAGCGGCTGCGCAAGCTCTTGGGCTACGCGGAGACGGCGGCGGGGCCGGAGATTCCGGCGCGGGTGGTGGGAGTCAATCCGGTGGCGAAGCTCCTGTCGGTGCGCATCAGCAGTGGTGAGAAGGACGGCGTGTTCCGCGGCATGTCCGTGGTGACGCCGGACGGAATCGTGGGGCAGGTCATCCGCGCGACGGGCGGCTACGCGGACGTGGCGCTGGTGACGGACCAGCAGAGCCGGGTGGCGGTGCGGGTGCAGCGCTCGCGGGCGCGCGGCACCGCGGCGGGGACGGGGGCCGGGCCGCTCAAGCTGGAGAACATGCTGCGCACCGAGGACATCGAGGACGGAGACCTCATCATCACCGCGGGCACGGACGGCATCTACCCGCCCGGCATGGTGGTGGGCCGGGTGACGAATCTAGAGAAGAAGGAGCACGGCATGTTCCAGGGTGCGGACATCGTGCCGGCGGTGGATACGAGCAAGCTGGAAGAGGTGTTGGTGGTGGGCAATCCCTACAGCGCCATGGCGCCGGGCAGCACCGCGGAGGGCGCGTCTAAATGAAGTTCCTGGTGACCGTGGGCCTCGCGCTGGCGCTGCTCACGCTGGAGTCCGTCGTCGTGAAGCAGGCCGGCCTGGTGCTCGGCCGCATTGACGTCACCGTGGTCCTGGTGGCGTTCCTGGCCCTGCGCGCCACGCTGCTGGAAGGTGCCTTCTCCGCCTTCGCGGTGGGCTACCTGCTGGACCTCATGAGTGGCCAGCCCACGGGGCTGTTCACCTTCCTGGCCGTCTTCACCTTCCTGGTGGGGCGGCTGGTCGCCACCTTCGTGGACGTGCGCGGCGCGCTGTCCTTCGCCCTGTTCGCCATGGGCGCGGACCTGGGGCACGGGCTCCTGGCGTCCTTCTTCACCTGGCTGACGGTGAAGGACGGCAGCATGGGCTCGCAGCTGGCGGGCATGCCGCTGCAGGTGGTCCTCACGGGCGCCGCCGCGCTGGCGCTCTTCCCGCTGCTGCGGCGCTTCGAGGCGAGCCAGGAACGCCAGGCGGGGTTGCTGCGGTGACGCCTCCCACGCTGGGCAACACGACGCCGGGCCGCGAGCTGAAGCGGCGCTTCCTGTGGCTGGGCCTCGCCATGTCGCTGGGCCTGGGCATGATTGCCATCCAGCTCTACCGGCTGCAGATCATCCGGCACGAGGAGTACGCCGCCAAGAGCGTGGCGAACTTCGTGAAGGAGGTGCGCCTGCGCGCCGACCGCGGCGTCATCAAGGACGCGCGCGGCACCATCCTGGTGGACAGCCGGCCCTCCTTCGACGCCGTCGTCACCCCGGCCTTCTGCACCAACTGCTTCGAGCAGGTCATCCCCCGGCTGGCGGAGCTGCTCCAGTGGGACGCCGACCAGCGCAAGAAGGTGGAGGACATGGTGCGCATGGGGCGGCGCAACGCGCCCTTCCAGCCGGTGCCGGTGCGCGTGGACCTCACGCGTGACGAGTACGACCGGCTCGCCGCCCGGCGCGACATCCTGGACGGTGTCGAGGTGGCGCCGGTGCCGCACCGCCACTACCGCACCAACACCGTGCTGTCGCACGTGCTGGGCTACATGAACGAAATCACCCAGGAGGAGCTGGAGCGGCTCACCGCCGACGGCTCGAAGTACGCCCTGGGCGACTACATCGGCCGGCGCGGCCTGGAGCGCTACTTCGAGCAGCGGCTGCGCGGCCAGGACGGCGTGCGCAAGGAAGTGGTGAACGCGCGCGGCCAGACGATTGACGAGCTCAACGTCAAGCTGGGCGACAACGCCGTGGTGCAGCCCAAGGCGGGCAGCAACCTGGTGCTCTCCATCGACATGCGGCTGCAGGAGGAGGCGGAGCGCGCCTTCCCGGGCGTGACGGGCGCGGTGGTGGCCATCGACGTGCGGACGGGCTTCATCCGGGCGCTGGTGTCCCGGCCGGGGTTCGACCCCAACCTGCTCACCGGCCGCGTGACGCCCGCGCAGATGGCGCTGCTCTCGAGAGACCCTCTCGAGCCGATGATCAACCGCGTGGCCGCGGAGCACTACAGCCCGGGCTCCACGTTCAAGGTCGTCACCGCGCTGGCCGCCTTCAAGTCGGGCGCCTTCCGTCCGGAGACGGGCGTCAACTGCCCCGGCGGCTACCGGCTGGGCGCGCGCACCTGGCGCTGCCACAAGGACTCCGGCCACGGGCACGTGGACGGCTACACCGCCATGAAGAGCTCGTGCGACACCTGGTTCTACAAGGTGGCGGACACCATCGGCCTGGACCCGATTGGCGAGATGGGCAAGGCGCTGGGCCTGGGCAGCCCCACCGGCATCAACGTGGTGGCCGAGGTGCCCGGCATCATGCCGACCAGCACGTACCACGACAAAGCCTCGCCGGGCGGCTACACCAAGGGCATGGCGCTCAACAGCGCCATCGGCCAGGGCGACAACAACGTGACGCCGCTGCAGCTGGCGCTGGTGTACGCGGCCATCGCCAACGGCGGTACCCTGTACAAGCCCCAGATGGTGCAGCGGCTGGAGAACCTGGACGGCCACGTCGTCGAGGAGTTCAAGCCCGAGGTGGTGCGCAAGGTGGAGATTCCCCCCGCGCACCTCAAGGCGGTGATTGACGGCCTGGTGAAGGTGGCCGAGGAGCCGGGCGGCACCGCCTACCGCGCGCGCATGAATGGCATGAGCAACAAGGACGTCCTGGTCGCGGGCAAGACGGGCACCGCGCAGGTGGCCCGCCTGGGCACGGTGCGCCTGAAGACGCACCAGATGAGCTTCTTCGAGCGCGACCACGCGTGGTTCGCGGGCTTCGCCCCGGCGGACAAGCCGGAGCTCGCCATCGTCGTGCTCAACGAGCACGGTGGCCACGGCGGCGCCGACGCGGCGCCCACCGCCATGGCCGTCTTCCAGAAGTACTTCGACTTGAAGAAGCTGGACGCCACGGCGCCGCCGCCGCGTCCCAACCAGCCCTATACGCCGTCCCTGACGCGCGCGCCGACGCAGGACGAAGCGGCGCTCACGCGGGGCGTGCTGCCTCCGGCGCAGCTGCCGGGAGACGAAGAGGACGAGACGCGTGCAACTGCGGATTGAGCGGCGCATGGTGCCCCACGTTCCCTGGGGCCTCATCATCTGTGTGCTGGGGGTCTGCGGCCTGGGCATCTGGAACTTGGCCTCGGCCTCGCGTCCGCCGCTCGCGCCCGTGTGGACCAGCCAGGCCCTGTACCTGGGCGTGGGCATGGTGGCCGTGCTGGTGGTGTGCCTGGTGGACTACCGGTGGATTCAGCGCATGGCGCTGCCCATCTACGTCGCCAACATCGTGGCGCTGCTCGCGCTGCGCGTCTTCGGCCACACCGCCAAGGGCGCGGAGAGCTGGTTCGTCATTGGCCCGTTCCGCCTGCAGCCCGCGGAGTTCATGAAGATTGGCGTCGTGCTGATGCTGGCCAAGGTCTACCACGACGACTTCCGGCCCAACGAGCCGTCCTATGGCCTGGCGCGGCTGTGGAAGCCGGTGCTCGTCGTGTTCGTGCCCTTCGCGCTGGTGCTGGTGCAGCCGGACCTGGGCACCGCGCTGATGATTGGCCTGTCGTCGCTCACCGTCATCCTGTTCGGCAAGGTGCGCTGGTACCTGGTGGCCACGCTGGTGGCGGGCGTGCTCGCCGCGGGCATCGTCATCTGGAACGACTACGTGCGCGACGTGCCCGAGCCCCGGCCCACCATCGTCCGCCACCACCTGAAGAAGCACCAGAGCCAGCGCATCTCCGGCTGGCTGGACCCGGAGGCGGACCTGCGCGGCAGCGGCTACCACGCCGCGCAGTCGAAGATTGCCGTGGGCAGCGGCGGCGTCTCCGGCAAGGGCTGGCGCGAGGGCACCCAGACGGGCCTGCGCTTCCTCCCGGAGCAGCACACGGACTTCATCTTCTCCGTGTGGGCCGAGGAGCACGGCTTCATCATGTGCGTGGTGCTGCTGGTGCTCTATGGCGCCATCTTCATCTTCGGACTGGGGGTGGGCTTCAGTGCCCGGGACAGGTTCGGCGCCTTCGTCGCGGTGGGCGTCGTGGCCATGCTCTTCTGGCAGGTGTTCGAGAACATCGGCATGGTCATCGGCCTGCTCCCCGTGACGGGTATCACCCTGCCGCTGATGAGCTACGGCGGCTCATCCATGCTCTCCGTCATGCTCAGCATTGGCCTGCTGGTGAACATCAGCATGCGACGACACATGTTCTGAGCCGGGTTCACCCTCTGTTTCGAGCTTTCCGGACCTCCTGACGCAGGAGGTCGGCCCGGGGCCTGATTCACGGGAGGGGTGGTGTATGAATCACCCCACCATTCCGGGTGGGAAGGCGGTAGCGTCCCCGGCAGGTGGAGGTCGAGCCATGCAGAGGAAGGTTGCCCAGAAGGGGAGTGGGACGGTGCGTGCGGGGGTGTTGGAGGCGCCCGTGGCGCGGGCCGGGGCGGTGGAGGTCCGGAATCCGGCGGTCCCCCGGGCGTCGCTCTCGCCCCTCATCGAGATGAACCAGGGGGAGCCCGAGCACCGGCAGTTCCCCCGGGCGCAGCTCGCCACGCGCTTCGAGGTGTGGGTGGACGGGGAGGGCGGCACGCGGCGCTTCGCGGCGAGCTTCACCTCCGTCAACGTCAGCGTCAGCGGCGCCTTCCTGGAGAGCACCTTCTACCTGCCGCTGGGCACGGTGCTGGGGGTGCGCTTCTCGCTGGAGCCCGGCGCCACGCCCGTGCAGGCGCGCGCGGAAATCGTGCGCGAGGAGCGCTCCAACGGGCCGGAAGGGCGCAGCGGGTTCGGCATCCGCTTCATCGACTTCAGCGGGCAGACGGAGGTGGCGCTGGCACGCCTGTTCGTCGGCATGCGCCTGCGCGCCTTCGCGGAGGAATATCTCAAGTCGCAGCGGGCCCGCTCCCTGCCCAACGAGCTGGAGCGCGTGGTGGACGTGCTCGCCGCGTGGGAGCTGCTCAAGGCCACCACCTCCGCCGCGGATCCCTGGCAGGGCGGCTAGTCGCCACGAGGGGTGTACGCTTCGCCCAGGGCCGTGGGCGGAGCCGAGAGCGTCGGTGAATCAGGCCGGCTTGCCACCCGCGAGCTGCCGGCGGCGCTCGGCCTGGTAGTGCGCCGAGCACAGACCCTTCGAGCGCTGCTCACGCGTGCAGCCATCCACCGTGCAGCGGCGGTCCGAGGGAACCATGGAGCTGGTCGCCAGCACCTTGGGCGGACGGCCCCGGCGGCGTCCCGCCGTGACGGCCCCGTTACCCGAGCCATGGCTCCCCAGTGAGGGCATGCCGGTGTTGAGCGCGCGCAGCATGCCGCGGCCAATGGCGTCTCCCAGCGCCTCCGCCCAGTTGGCCATGGCTGGCGTCAGCGAGGAGGGGGACAATTCTTTGCGTGGACGTGCCATGAGTACTCCGTGTGAAAACAGCTGGTGAAGACAGACACTGCTATGTGCCTATTTGGCGGGTGAAGTCATCGCTGTCAATACAACCTTGGAGGGTCTGTCATGACTCGTAAACGTTCTCAAAAAATTGATGACAAGACTGCAAAGGGATACGTGTTTCCCGTCAGTCCGCCAGGAACAGTGTCGCTGGCTGGGGTGGACCTGGGCGCCACGGTGGGGGACCAGGACGCGTATGAGAAAGAGGTAAAAGCGCTCCAGGAGCGTGTCTTCCGCCTGCAGATCGACACGTACCTGGCGGGGCGCAAGGCGGTGCTCGTCTTCGAGGGCTGGGACGCGTCCGGGAAGGGAGGTGCCATCCGGCGGCTCACCTCCTTGATGGACCCCCGGGGCTACAAGGTGTGGCCCATCGCCGCGCCCTCAGAGGAGGAGCGGCGTCACCACTACCTCTGGCGCTTCTGGCGCAAGACGCCGGGGACGGGGGAGCTGTGCATCTTCGACCGCAGCTGGTACGGCCGGGTGCTGGTGGAGCGGGTGGAGGGCTTCGCCCGGCCGGCCGAGTGGCGGCGCGCCTACGATGAAATCAATGCCTTCGAGCGGATGCTCACGGACGACGGCGTGCGGATGGCGAAGTTCTTCATCCACATCGACAAGAAGACGCAGCTCCAACGGTTTCGCGCGAGGGAAAAAGATCCTCTCAAGCAATACAAGCTGGGGCCCGAGGACTGGCGCAACCGCGAGAGGTGGAGGAAGTACGAGGGCGCCATCCAGGAGATGCTGGACCGCACGCACCGCCCGGACGCGCCGTGGCACGTGGTGCCGGGAAACGACAAGCGCTACTCACGGCTCGAGGTGCTTCGCCGGTGCGCCGAGCTGCTGGCGTGAGGCTGCCAGGGTGGGACGGGCCTGGCGCGCGGGAGGGCTTCGAGGCTCGCCCGCGCGCTGGACTTCCGGGACGGCGGACTACTGCGTCAGCTTCTGGAGCGCCGCCTCGATGCGGGCCTTGGGCACCGCGCCGACAATCTGCTCCACGACCTGGCCGCCCTTGAAGATGAGCAGGGTGGGGATGGAGCGGATGCCGTACTGCTGCGGCGTGTCCTGGTTGTCGTCGATGTTGAGCTTGGTGAACTTCACCTGGCCCTTGTACTGGGTGGCCAGGGCGTCGAGCGCCGGAGCGATGGCCCGGCAGGGCGCGCACCACGTGGCCCAGAAGTCCACCAGCACGGGCTCCTGCGATTGCAGCACCTGCTGCGCGAAGTCTCCATCCCCGATGTTCGTCACGTTCTCGCCTGCCATGGTGTCTCCTTCAGGCCCGCTTCCGGCCAACCGGCGCGTCGTCTAGTACGCGCCCGGTGACCCTGCAAGGTCGGCCGGGCATCAGGCCCTCTGGCCGCACAGATGCGGACGGAAGGGGGCTGTTTCAACCATTTCCCCGAAGCGTCCCCCTCCCGGGGGAGGCTGGTGTAAGCTGGCGGGCGTGACGAAGCTCTTCCTGCCCCAGACCCAGCTCGAGGAGTGGGCGCTGGCGGACAAAGCAGACCTGCGCGAGGGCAAGCTGGTGGTCATGGCGGAGGGAGGTACGACCTTCCCCCTCACCCCGGCGGTGCACTTCATCCAGCTCGTGTCGGGCGAGGACGCCCAGGGGCTGGTGGCCCGGGTGAAGACCGAGGAGCAGCTCGCCCGCCTGGGCGCCGAGCAGATGGCCGACTCGGTGCTGGTGGGGGACAACGCCTACGAGGTCGTCCCGGGGTATGTAACGGAGGTGGCCTCCGCGCCCCGGCCGGAGGGAGGGGAGAAGAAGCCTGACTCCGAGGCGGATCTGCTGGCCGCTTTCATCCTCAACAAGATGGGCTGATTCACGGCCCGTCGCCTCAACACGCCGGGCTGATTCGCCCGTTACGAGTGGTTAAGAGCCCGTGCCCATGAGCCATACGCTCGTCTCGCTCGCCTGCCACGCCTACGGCATCGCCGCCGTGCTGTACCTCACCTACCTCGTGCGCCAGTCCGACGCGCTGGCCACGGCCGGACGCGTGCTGGTGGGCGGCGGCCTGGTGCTGCACGGCGTGGCCCTCTTCGAGCTGCTCGGAGCCCAGGGCGGACGGCCCGTGGGGCTGGCCCAGGGCTTCTCCGCGCTGGCCTTCCTGCTGCTGGCCATCTTCCTCGCGCTGGACGTGCGCTACCGCCGGCCCGTCATCGGCGCGTTCCTCACGCCGCTGGCGGTGACGGTGCTGCTGCCGGGCCTGCTGATGAACGGGGGCCAGTCGCCGCTGCCGCCGGGGGTGCGCCAGCCGCTGCTGCCGCTGCACATCACCCTTGCGCTGCTGGGGCTGGCGGCGTTCGCCGTCGCCGCGGGGGTGGGCGTCATGTACGTCCTCATGGAGCGGCAGGTGAAGGCCAAGCGCTTCGGGCTGCTCTTCTCGCGGCTGCCCTCGCTGGAGTTCCTGGACACGCTCAACCGGCGGCTGGTGGTGTGGGGCTTCATCGCGCTGTCCGTCACGGTGACGACGGGCGCCTTCTTCGTCAGCACCACGCCGGGCCCGTGGACGCCGGACGGGAAGACGGTGGCCACGCTGGTGGCCTGGGCCGTCTTCGCCGCGCTCGTGAATGCGCGCATCTTCGCCGGGTGGCGGGGGCGCCGGGTGGCGTTCCTCACCATGGCGGGCTTCTGCCTGATGCTGGTGTCCTTCCTGTCCTCCTACGACGTGGCGTCGCCGACGGCCGCGGCCATGAGGTTGCCGTGAGCATGGAGCTCATCTGCATTGGCCTGTCCCACCGGACGGCGCCCCTGACGGTGCGTGAGCGCCTGGCCCTGTCCGAGCCGCGGCAGGTGGAGGTGCTCCAGCGGCTGGCGCAGTCCCCGGTGGAGGCGCTCTGGGTCTCCACCTGCAACCGCGTGGAGGTGTACCTGTCCGCGCCCGACCTGCGCGTGGCGCGCGAGCGCGTGGTGGCGGAGCTGCAGGGGCTGGGCGGGCCCGAGGCGCTGGAGCACCTGTACGAGCACCAGGGCGAGGCCGCGCTGGTGCACCTGTTCCGCGTGGCGGGCAGCCTGGACTCCATGGTGCTGGGCGAGGCGCAGATTCTCGGCCAGGTGAAGGACGCCTTCGAGCGGGGCCAGGGCGCGGGCGCGGTGCGCGGCGAGCTGACGCGCGCGTGCGCGGCGGCCTTCAGCTGCGCCAAGCGCGTGCGCACGGAGACGGCCATCGGCCGCGCGTCCACGTCCATGGCGGCCGCGGCGGTGCAGCTGGCCAGCAAGGTCTTCGACGGGCTGGGCGGCAAGACGGTGCTGGTGGTGGGCGCCGGGGAGATGGGCGAGCTGGCGGCGCGCCACCTGAAGCAGGCGGGCGCCACGAAGCTGTTCGTCACCAACCGCACCCTGGCCCGCGCGGAGGCGCTGGCAGCCGACGTGGGCGGCACGGCGCGGCCCTTCGAGGAGCTGTTCGCGCTGCTGGCCGCCGCGGACGTGGTGGTGTGCAGCACCGCGTCGCCGGTGCCCATCTTCACGAAGGAGAACGTCGGCGCGGTGGGCCGGGCGCGCCGTGGCCGGCCGCTGTTCATGGTGGACCTGGCGGTGCCGCGCGACATCGACCCGGGCGTGGGCACGCTGGACTGGGTGCACGCCTACGATGTGGACGACATCCAGAAGTTCGTCGCGGACAATGCCGCGGCGCGCGCCGAAGAGGCCCAGAAGGCGGGGGTGCTGGTGGCGCAGGAGGTGGCCCGCTTCGTCAAGGAGCGCGCGCTGCGCGAGGGCACGCCGGTGCTGGCCCGCCTGCGGCAGCGCGCGGAGGCCATTGCCCGCGCCGAGGTGGAGCGCACGCTGGGCACCCTGGGCGACGGGCTCAACGACAAGCAGCGCAAGAGCATCGAGGCCATGGGGCGCGCCATCGTCAACAAGCTGCTGCACGAGCCGACCTCGCGCCTGCGCGCCGTGGGCCCGGAGGGCGAGGGCAACCGGCTGGCCGGCGCCGCCGCGGAGCTGTTCGGCCTGCTGGAGGACGAGGCCGCGGACCCGTCCGCCGCCTCGGGGGGCTCGCATGGCTCCTCGAACACGGTGACGCAGGTGATGGCCGCCCCGCAGGTCGCCACGGGGGCGAAGCGATGAAGGCCGTGCGCATCGCCACCCGGCAGAGCCCGCTGGCGCTCTGGCAGGCGCGTCACGTGGGCGCGCTGCTGAGCGCGGCCCACCCTGGCCTGGAGGTGGCCCTGGTGGAGCTGTCCACCGAGGGAGACCGCTTCCTGTCCGCGCCGCTGTCCGCGGTGGGGGGCAAGGGCCTGTTCGTGAAGGAAATCGAGCAGGCGCTGCTCGACGGCCGCGCGGACCTCGCCGTGCACAGCCTCAAGGACATGACGTCCGTGCTGCCGGAGGGGCTCATGCTCGCGGCGGTGCCCACGCGCGAGGACCCGCGCGATGCCTTCTGCGGCCTGGACGGGGTGACGCTGGACACGCTGCCCCAGGGCGCGCGCGTCGGGACGTCCTCCCTGCGCCGCAGTTGCATCCTCCGCTCGCGGCGGCCGGACGTGGAAATCGTCAGCCTGCGCGGCAACGTGCAGACGCGCCTGCAGAAGACGCGGGAGCTGGGGCTGGCCGGCGCGCTGCTGGCGTACGCGGGCCTCAAGCGGCTGGGCCTGGAGGGCGTCATCACCCAGGTGCTGTCCACGGACGTCAGCCTGCCGGCGGTGGGGCAGGGCGTGCTGGCGATTCAGTGCCGCACCGCCGACACAGAGGTCCGCCGCCTGCTGGCGCCGCTGGAGGACGCCACGACCCGCATCGCCGTCTCGGCCGAGCGGGCGCTGCTGGCGAAGCTGGAGGGCGGCTGCACCGTGCCCCTGGCGGGCCATGCCACCGTGTCCGGAGGCACCGTGCACCTGCGCGGGCTGGTGGGCCGGCCGGACGGCACCCGCGTCATCTCCGGCGAGGTGCGAGGGCCCGTCGAGCGCGCCCCGGAGCTGGGCGAGGCGCTGGCGGACGACCTGCTGTCGCGTGGGGCGGCGGACATCCTGCGTGATTTCGCTCGCCGCGCGGAGGCCCGGGAGTCCTAGAGTGCCGCCCGCGTGGAACGGCGACTGGAAGGCATCCGAGTCTTGGTGACGCGCCCGCGTGAGCGGGCCGAAGAGCTGTGCTTCCTCCTGGAGGACGAGGGCGCGGAGGTGCTCAGCGTCCCCCTCCTGGAGCTGCGGCCGCCGGAGGACCCGCGTCCGCTGGCCTCCGCCGCCGAGCACATCCACCGCTACCGCTGGGTGGTGTTCGCCAGCCCCTCCGCGGTGGAGGCGCTGATGGAGGCGGTGCGCGAGGCGGGCACGGTACACCTCTTGAACAGGGTGAAGGTGGCCGCGGTGGGCCCCCGCACCGCGCGCACGGCGGAGTCCTTCGGCCTGTCCGTCTCCGCGGAGCCCGAGGAGGGCACCGGCCTGGCGCTCTTCCACGCCATCCGCGACACGCTCCAGTCCGGCGATGAGGTGCTGCTGCCCGCCGCCGAGGAGGGGCGCCGTGAGCTGGAGGACGCGCTGCGCGAGCAGGGCGTGCTCGTCACCCGCGTGACGGCCTACCGCTCCACGCCCGCGCCGCTGCCGCCCGAGGCGCTGGAGCTGCTGGCGTCCTCGCCGCCGCACGTGGCGCTCTTCGCCTCGCCGCGCACGGCGGAGGCCTTCCTGGAGGCCGTGGGCCGCGAGCGGCTGGGCCCCGCGCGGGTGGTGGCCATCGGTCCCACCACGGCCGCGGCGCTGGAGCGGTTGGGGCTGCCCGCGGCCAGCGTCGCGGAGCGCCCCACATCCGAGGCGCTGGTGGATGCCGCGGTCCGGGCGGTTCGCGGCTAGACTCCCCGCCCGTCGGCACGCGGTCCGACGTGGAGGAGTCGAGTGATGAAGCGGGGTCTGCTGCGGGGCGTGTGCGCCCTCGGGCTGTGCATGCTGTCCGCGACGGCGGTGGCACAGCCGGCTGGGTACAGTGACCTGGGCTACCGGGTGCTCAATAGCAACCAGGACCCGCTGCGCTACTGGGTGGATGCCCGGGTGCCCCTGCCCGTGGGCCTCGACGTGGCCGGAGTGGAGGCCGCGACACGAGCCGCCTTCCAGGCCTGGGAGGACGTGAGCTGCGCCTGGCCCGACTTCGACTTCGCCGGCCGCGCCACCAACGGCTCGCCGACTCCCGACGTCAGCGACCCGGCGGACCGCTTCACCGTCGTGCCCAACTGGGTGACGAGCCGCGGAGACCCCCGCTACGACGACACGCTCAACGCGGGCACGCGCGTGGGCGCGGCGAAGCCGGTGACCTTCGGCGGCTACGTCTACCAGTGCGACATCTACCTCAACGCGGTGGACCACCGCTGGTCCACCGCGACGGTGACGCCCGCGGGCGCCATGGACCTGCAGAGCATCCTGATGCGGGAGATTGGCCACTGCCTCGGCCTGGGCGACATCTACGACATCTACGACGAGTCGCCGGTGATGTACTTCGAGCTCGCGGCTGGGGTGAGCAAGCGCCAGCTCGCACGGTATGACCGGGACGCGCTCTGCCGCTTCTATCCGCAGGCGGGCGCGGTGGGCTCACCGTGCGGCAACAATGGGACGTGCTCCGGCGGGCTGACGTGTGTGTCGGCGCCGTCGACCACCAACAAGGACGTCACCCTCCAGGTGTGCGCGAGGGGCTGCACGGGCACCACGGAAGGCGAGTGTCCGGCCCCGTATGTCTGCCGCGCGTCCAGCGCCGTCTCGGGCTTCACGCGGGCGTGCCTGCCGGCGCTGCCGGACTCCCTCACCCCGGTGGGCCAGGCCTGCGACGGGAGCTCGGGCAGCTGCGGCACCAGCGCGGCCGGGCGCTGCATCCCTCCCACGCCCCTGCCTTCGGGTGGCACCACGCCCAGCGGGTTCGACCGGTGGGACGACGGGTACTGCACCGAGTCGTGCAGCGGCCCCGGCACCTGCCCCAGCGGCTCGGAGTGCTCGGACGTGGAGGGCCAGGGCCGGATGTGCCTGAAGCGCTGCGGCTCCGGGACGGGCGACTGCCGCCCGGGCTACGCGTGCGCGCCCAGGCCCGAGGGCGACGTGTGTGTCCCCGGCTGCTACGGCGACGTGGACTGCTCGGGAAGCGCCTCGTCCTGCCGCCTCTGCGACCGCGTCTGCGTGACGCGCCAGGCCTCCGGCGGGCAGGTGGGGGACCCGTGCTCGGCGGACACCCAGTGCGGCACCAACCAGTACTGCCTGAAGCTCAACGGCAACTCGCAGGGCGTGTGCGCGCAGCCGTGCGCGCTGCAGGCCTGCGCCTGCCCCGGTGGCACCACCTGCCGCGTGGTGGACGGCACGGGCGAGCGGGCGTGCATGCGCGACTGCTCGCAGGGCTCGTGCGTGGCCCC
The DNA here is from genome assembly GCF_024198175.1 of Pyxidicoccus xibeiensis. Lineage (NCBI taxonomy): Bacteria > Pseudomonadati > Myxococcota > Myxococcia > Myxococcales > Myxococcaceae > Pyxidicoccus > Pyxidicoccus xibeiensis. The sequence goes on along the minus strand of NZ_JAJVKV010000006.1, from coordinate 317,977 downwards.
CCTGCAGTGCAGCGCCGTGGAGAGCAACAGCGCGGCCTGCCTGCCCGCCTGCCGGTCCGCCCAGGACTGCCCGCCCAACATGCTCTGCGGCGGGGGCGCCTGTTACGATCCAAAGGCGCGCCCGGACGCGGGCACGTGCACGCTCTGCGGCGACGCGGGGCCTCCGCCTCCTCCGCCCGTGGACGCCGGCCCGGGTGAGGGCAGCGTGGGCGGGCCGGGAGGCTGTGGTTGCCAGGGCGCCCCGGTGTCCGCGGCGGCGTTCCTCGGTGCGCTGGTGGTGGTGCTGCTGTTCGCGGGAAGGAGACGGGTGTGGCACAGGCAGTGAGCGGCTCGGGCGGTGTCCCCTCGAGGAGCCGGGACGACTTCACCACGCTGTTCGTGCTGGAGGCGCTCGTCGGCCAGGGCCTGCTGACGCCACAGCAGGCGCAGGAGGTGCTCGCCCGCGAGCCCGCCGCGCGCGCCCGCGTCCTCAAGGCGCAGGGGGCCACCGGTGGCAAGGAGGCGGCGCGCTATGACGTGTCGCCGGTGGAGGTGGTGGCCGCCTTCCAGGTGGCCCTGCCCAACGGCCGGGGCGTGCTGGACGAGGACCGCGTCACCGAGGCCGCCGCGCGCGCCGCGGGCATCACCTACCGGAAGATAGACCCGCTGAAGCTGGACATGGCGCTGGCCACGCGCACGGTGTCCAGGCCCTACGCGCAGAAGCACGTGCTGCTGCCGCTGGAGCGCACCGAGCAGGGGCGGCTGCAGGTGGCGGTGGCCAACCCGTTCGACCGGGAGCTGTTCGACAACTTCCACCGGCTCACCGGGGTGCCCGTGGAGCCGGTGCTGAGCGCCAAGGCGGACATCCTCCGCTCCATCGCCCACATCTACGGCTTCAACAAGACGCTGGCGCGCGCGGCGGACGACTTCGGCGGCGCCACCGCCGGGGCCCAGGTCTCCAACTTCGAGCAGCTCGTCTCGCTCAGCGGCACCCAGGAGCTGGAGGCCTCCGACAAGCCGGTGGTGCAGGCGGTGGACTACCTCTTGCGCTACGCGTTCGACAACCGCGCCTCGGACATCCACCTGGAGCCCAAGCGCGGCACGAGCATGGTGCGGCTGCGCATCGACGGGGTGCTGCACCCGGTGTACACGCTGCCGGCGCAGGTGCATGCGCCCATCGTCTCGCGCGTGAAGATGCTGGCGCGCATCGACATCTCCGAGAAGCGCCGGCCCCAGGACGGCCGCATCAAGACGGAGCGCGACGGGCGCGAGGTGGAGCTGCGCGTCTCCACGCTGCCCACGGCCTTCGGCGAGAAGGTCGTCATCCGCATCTTCGACCCGGAGACGCTGGTGCAGGACATCGCCCAGCTCGGCTTCGAGCAGGACGAGAAGGGCGCCTTCGAGTCGTGGATAGACAGGCCCCACGGCCTCATCCTCGTCACCGGCCCCACCGGCAGCGGCAAGACGACGACGCTCTACTCCGCCCTCAAGGCGCTGGCGGGCCCGGACGTCAACGTCACCACGATTGAAGACCCCATCGAGATGGTGTGGGACGCCTTCAACCAGGTGCAGGTGCAGCCCAAGGCGGGGCTCGACTTCGCGGGCGCGCTGCGCCACATCCTCCGCCAGGACCCGGACGTCATCATGGTGGGCGAGATTCGAGACCCGGAGACGGCGGAGAACGCCATCCAGGCCGCGCTCACCGGCCACCTCGTGCTGTCCACGCTGCACACCAACGACGCGCTGGGCGCGGTGGCGCGCATGCGGGACCTGGGCGTGCCGTCCTTCCTCCTGGCGCAGAGCCTGCTGGGCGTCATGGCCCAGCGCCTGCTGCGGCGGGTGTGCAGCCACTGCGCGGAGGAGACGACGCTCACCCCGGACCAGCTGCTGGCGCTCCAGGCGCCGCTGCCGCTGCTGCCCGGAGGGGTGCGCATCCTCAAGGGCGCCGGCTGCGTGCGCTGCCGCGGCACCGGCTACGTGGGCCGCACCGGCGTCTTCGAAATCGTCACCTCCGGCGGCGAGCTGCGAGACCTCATCGCCCGCGAGGCGCCCTACGACAGGCTGGTGGACGCGGCCCGCCGCTCCGGCATGCGCACCCTGCGCGAGGCCGCCGCGCGCAAGCTGGCCCAGGGCCTCACCGCCTTCGACGAGGTGGTGCGGATGACGTCCGCCTGAGCGACGGCGGCAGCCACCCCCCGGAAGACACGACGGCCCGGCTCCCTTCCTCGGGGAACCGGGCCGCGGTGTTTCTACGGGAGGCGGTGCGCCTAGAAGCGCGCCTGCAGCAGCGTGTTGAAGCCCAGCGCGTGCGGGTCCTCGAACGTGGGCTGCGCCACGCCGGTGATGTCGTCCCGGAACGTGGTCCGGTTGTTGTCGTACGTGTAGTAGACCTCGCCGACGGCCGCGACGGACTCGGACAGGTCCCAGCGGAACGTCGCCTTGGCGGAGAAGATGGGCTCCGCCTCGCAGATGGCGCCTGCGCACCGCTCCGGGAGGATGCTCAGCTGGTTCACGTCACGCACCACGACGGTGCGCGTGCCGATGAGGCTCTCCGGCGGGTTGTTGCCGCCCAGCACCGGGGTGGGGCTGCGGAACGACGCCGGCTGCTGCACGCCGAGGATGAAGCCCGGCGTGAAGTGCAGCGAGGGGAAGTGGTAGTCCGCGCCCACCGCCAGGAACATCTCCGGGTTCAGCTCCGTGCCCTCGGGGAAGTCCTGGAACGGGGGGAAGCCCGGCACGTCGAACTGGATGTACGAGAGGCTGCGGACCAGGCCCAGGAGGCTGACGCGCAGCAGGTTCCACTTCGCGCGCGCCTGGAGGGCGAAGGCGGTGGCGCCCTGCGGCTCCGTGGCGCCGAACTCGTCCGGCTTCTCCAGCGTCTGCGACAGGTAGCTGCCCTCGAGCGACACGGAGTAGGACAGGCCGCCCGGGTACGACTCGGGGGCGAAGAAGCGCTGGTAGATTTCCGGGTCGTTCTTGTAGAGCCGGAAGTCCACGCTGGTGCCCACCGGGACACCCACGTGGTAGACGACCTGCGCGGACGCGCCCGCGGCATTCACCGGGGCCTCCACGCCGAGCGTCGCCAGGCCGGGGACCAGGCCCTTCTGGAAGTAGCCCACGCCGCCTTCCACGCGCAGCGTCTCCAGGATGTCCCAGCCGGCGCCGGCCATGGCGCCGTAGAGCGTCTCCTCCTCGAGGATGAGCTCGTTCTGCACCAGCGCCGTCTTGGCGCCCGCGTACGCGTACCACTTGTCGCGCGTAATCTGCAGCTTCACGCCCGGCACGCCGTTGGCGGCGGAGCGGGTGGTGAAGACGCCGCTGCCGCCCCAGGAGATGCGGTACGCGTAGCCCAGGCGGAAGCGGTCCGCGGACACCGGGAAGCCGACGAGGGAGATGCCCTCCTTCTCGCTCCAGCCCGGCGGCTGGTAGTTGAGGCGGATGTAGCTGGAGTTGTCGCGGATATCCACGCCGCCGTTGGGCCGCTCCAGCACCAGCAGCGTCAGCGCCGCCTCGGTGGTGAGCCCCTCGAAGAACGCGGGCGCGCGCTTGTAGAGCACCACGTTCGACAGCGACTCGAAGCCGGAGAAGCGCGTGTTGAAGTTGTCGTAGAACTGGGTGTTCTGGTTGCCAGCGCCAAAGCGCGCATTGGGGCTGTTGGGCGTCGTCTCGCCCGCGCCCGCAAGCACGTTGTCGTCCGCGAAGACGAACGACAGGCGCGTGTCAACGAAATCACCGGCCCAGGCGGGCACACTCATGGAAAGCAGCCCGGTCAGGGCCAGCGTCTGAAGCGTTTTCAATGTCCCTCTCCACGAAGCGGCCCGGGGGGAGCCGCTCCTCCTCGCACCCCGGCTCTCACCGGGGCACGAACTGCTTCATTCAGACTACGGGTTGGCGCACGGCTTGATGGGACGCGGGCACTCCAGGCCCGGCCCCGGGTGGCAGCAGAGGTCGTCCTGGTCGCGGGGGAGCACCATCCACCGCGGCCGGGCGGCGCTGACCTGCCGCAGGTGGCCGGTGATGTCGAACGTGGCACCGCGCAGGAAGCGGCACTGCCGGGCGCGCTCCGCGTCCGGGTCGTCCTCGCGGCAGTCCACCACCAGGTCCGGTGCCGCGTCCTTCGTCACCACGTTGATGCGGGTGCGCGCGTTCATGGCCACCTGGCAGGTGACGGCGCCGTTGGCCGGCGTCTGCGGCGACACCCACACGAAGGCCTCGGAGGCGCGCAGGGTGTGCGCGTACAGGGTCCTCGCGGCCAGCGGCACGTTGTCCGTCTCGGGCAGGGTGATGCCACCGAAGCGCAGGTTCGCGGCCTTGTCACACCAGACGTGCACCTCCTGGCCGGGCTCGAACCCGCTGGACTCCTTCCACGTCACCTCCGCGGTGACGCGGGAGATGCGGCCGGGCACGGAGGCGTCCAGGCTGGCCTCGGCCGCGCCGGTGGGGTTCATCGCCACCGAGAACTGGCCGAAGGTCTCGAAGGTGTTGCGCTCGGTGCACAGCTGGCCGGTGAACGGGCCGGTGCCCACCGCGCAGTCGATGTTGCACTGGCGCTCGGTGACATCCAGGTTGGGCGAGTCCTCGTCGCCGCAGCCTCCCCACGTGCCGGCGAGCGTCTGGCAGAAGATGGGCACCTGGCCGTCACCGTTGGTGTCGCAGTTGTGGAAGACGCGGGGGAACGTCACCCGGCGGACCTTGACCAGCGACGACTCCAGGCTCTCCAGCTTGTAGTTGATGTAGCTGAGGCCGCACAGCGGATCCGCGATGTAAGGCGATCTGCCGTACCCGCACAGCCGGTTGTTGATTTCCACGGGCTGGACGAGCTTCAGGTACTTGTCCCACTCGGTCTGCGGAAGCAGGCGGACGTGCTCGCGGACGATCCACGACGGGAAGGTGAGCTGCGTGGTGGAGGTGAACTCCTGCACCGAGCCCGTCACGCCCCACAGCAGGTCGCCCGGGTCCAGCGCCTCCGGGAAGGAGTAGTTGTAGATGTAGATGGAGTTGAAGCGGCCCGGGAAGTAGCCGTCCGGCTCCGCCGTCTGGGTGTTGGCGCCAGGCACGCCGTTCTCCCTCACCCGGCAGGCCGTCACGTCCGTCACGAAGAAGCCGCCCGGGTCGATGCCCGTCACCAGCAGCGTCATGAGCGCATTGGCGTTGGGGTCGCCATCCACGCAGTTCTGCCGCAGCACCGCCCCGGACTCGGGGGCCCGGCCGATGGACATGAAGGTGCCGTTGTAGGCACTGAGCTGCTTCTGGCTCGACGTCAGGGTGGGGTCATTGCCTCGCTGCGGCGTCTGCACCAGGGCGATGGTGGGCTCCTCGAACATGAGGGGCTTGGACAGGCCGGTGGCCAGCGTCCGCGTGGCGGGCTCCGTCGGGAGCTTGCCGGGGACCACCACGCCATTCTGGTAGTCCACCTCGGGTGCCTCGTCCTGGACCCACACGTTCACCTTGCCGTAGAGCTGACCGGCACGGACGGTGCCGGTGCCCCGGCCGTCGGTGAGCGTCGTCCAGCGGTACTCGTACTCACCCCGGCTGAGATTGCCGGGCACGACGCGGAAGGACACCGGGCCGTTGAAGGACTCCAGCGGCTGGCCCTTCTGGTCCAGCGCGGTGATGTCCAGGGCGATGTCCGACGCCACGAGCGGGACGATGTAGCGGCACTCCTCGGTGCCCCGCACCTCCGCGGGCACGGCCGCCTGCGAGCCATATTGCACGGCGCAGGCGGTGACGACCGGCAGCGGCGCGCCCTGGGCGTTGGTGAGACCCGTCACCTCCACCTTGAAGGAGGCAATGCCCTGGGGCTGCGAGGTTTCCTCGGTATAGCAGCCGGCCATGGCGAGGGCCGACAGGAGCATCAGTCGCTTCATTACTTCACCCTCCGGCCGATACGGCCGTCCTCCACCGCATCGGCGATGGACGTGGCAGTGGGGTTCTCACAGAACGAACGCAGCTGCGGCGTGACCGTGCCGCACACGGGGTTGCTGCCCGCGAGGACGTCGCGGCAGCTGCACCGGCCGGTGAAGGGACCGGATGCCGGCGCGCAGTACGCCCGCGCCGCGGCGGGTGTGTCGAGCTCGGGCGGCACCTTGCACGTCGCGGGGAAGGTGCCCGTATCCGGGTTGAGGTCCTGGCAGGTGCAATTCTCGTCGTCGACCCGCTTCGCGGCGATGCAGGCATCCTGGGCCGCTTGGGGTGTGGTGACGTCGTCTCCCGCGTTGCAGCCCGTGGGGTCGAAGCCCCGGCTGAGGAGGTCCCCGCACTTGCAGCTGCCGATCTCCGCCGTCAGCTCCGCCTTGAAGGACTTCGCCGAGAGGCAGTAGCCGACAATCTGGTCGCTCACCGTCCACTTGCCGTTGACGAGGGTGCCGCAGCGGGTGCCCGTCTTCGACGTCTCCTTCCCCGCGAGGACGTCCTCGCAGGTGCAGAAGCTCTGCATGTAGCCGATGAGCGAGTCGCGCAGGGAGATGCCCGTCTCGATGCGGGTGGTGTTGCGCTTCAGCACGCTGAAGCCCGAGCCGCCCTTGGCGATGTAGTCGTTGACGGCAATCTTGTACGTGCCGTTGGGGTCCAGCGGCTTGCCGTTGATTTCGATGTCCGTGCCCGGGTTGGCGTAGCAGCGGCCCTCGCCGGCGGCGGAGGACTCGTCCTCCACGCACTGCCAGGGGGCGTGGCCCTCGCGGTTCTCCTTGGGGCAGTCCTCGCCGCGCTTCGCCGTCTCGCAGGTGATGCGCAGGTCGTTGAGCTGCACCTGGGCGCAGTCCATGGTGAAGCGCCCGCCGGAGATCTGCGCCTGGCTGACGCAGCCTCGCTCGGAGGAGCGCTCCGCCACGAAGTTGAACATCTCCTGCATCTCCTTGCCGGAGAGGTACATGATGTTGATGGTGTTCTCGAAGGGGAACACGTTGAACATCGACTCCTGGGAGATGACGCCGGCATACAGGTTGTCGCGGATGCCCAGCGAGTTGGTGAGGGCCATCTCCGCCTCGACGCGGCGGCGCTTGCGCATGGAGTCCGCGGCGATGTTGCCCAGCGGCGAGTCACCGCCGGAGGAGTTGTTGCGGCGCTGCACGTCGCGCGGCGCGTAGGAGAAGATGTTGGTCAGCTGCAGCTTGAAGTCCATGCCGATGATGTAGGGCTGGAGCAGCTGCGTGGTCTGCCGGTCCTCCTGGTCACGGCAGGTCTTGATCATGTCGCGCACGCCCGGGGCATTGAGGAACTGGCCCGGCTCCCAGAAGACGTTGGGGTCATTGCGGTAGCGGCGCATGGCGTCGTCGCACCACAGGGCGTCCAGCGGGAAGACGCGGTAGTCCTGGCTGAGGACCTCGCCGCCCTCACCCTTGCCGAGCTGGTCCGGCATCTTCACCACCAGGTCCAGCCGGCCGACGTACTTGGCGAAGGCGCCCGAGTGGGTGAGCACCACCTTGCGGCCGCTCGGGTCGGTGAGCAGCTGCGGCGGGTTGAGCACCACGTGCAGGTGGCCGCCGAACACCACGTCCACGCCGGACACGCCGGGGATGAGCAGGCGCACCACGGACTTCGCGTCGCCCTCGGGGCCGAACCACTCCAGCACCTGCCAGGGCTCCTTCGCGCGCGAGATGAAGTCCTTCACGCGGCCGTACTCGTAATAGGCCTCGTAGCCCTGGATGACGTCCTGGTCCTCGGTGAGGCCCAGGTGGCTGACGATGACGATGAGGTCCGTCACCGGGCGCAGCAGGTCCACGTAGGCGCGCACCACCTCGTTCTGCTCCAGCGGCGTGGCCTGCAGGCTGTTGCCGCCCTCGACGATGGAGTTGAGCGAGGAGATGTTGGCCATGCCGATGACGCCCACCCGCACACCCTTGATGTTGCGGATGGTGTACGGCTGCGTCTCCAGCGCCGTCTGGTTGCTGCCCACCTGGCGCCAGTCGCTCCACTGGTAGTTGGCGGCCAGCAGGGGGAAGGTGGCGGACTCGCGCGCGCGCTGCGTGAAGTTGAGCGCGCCGGCGTCGAACTCGTGGTTGCCCACCACCGCCGCGTCCAGGCGGGCCTGCGACAGGAAGCGGAACTCCACCTCACCCGTGTTGAGGTTGAAGATGGGGGCGCCCTGGAAGCAGTCGCCCGAGTCCAGGTGCATCACCCGCTCGCCGCGCTCACGCTCCCGCTTCAGCAGCGCGCCCATGCGCGTCGCACCGCCGAAGGGGCCGGCCTCGGGGATGAGTCCCAGGTCCTGGTCCGTTCGCAGCGGGGCGAAGTCATAAGGGATGAGGCGCGAGTGGATGTCAGAGGTATGGAGGAAGGTGAGGCGGACCTCCTGCCCCTCCAGGTTGTAATCCTGGCCTTCCATCACCGGCATACACGAAGCAGTAGCCAGGGCGCAGGAGAGGCCGAGCAGGACGCGACGCATCAAGGGATTCCGTGTTTCAGGGGGAGGACAACAGTAAAGCCGGCGCACCGTACGGGATTGGACCCTGTCCGGCAAGCAACCCGGCCCTGGCATTCCTACTCCGAAGAGATTGCGTTCCTACTCCCCAGGAGAGCAGGCGGACATGAAGCAGAGCCATTCCAGTGTGACTGATATCGAGATCATCGAGGATTTCTCCGCCACGGCCCGGTGTGACGAGGGCTTCCTGCGGGTGCGCAGGCTGCGCTGCCGCAACCGGCGCTCGGACGGGACGTCCTCTCCCGCGTACCGGGTGGACGTGGTGGACCGGCCCCGGCTGGACGCCGTCGCCGTGCTCGTCTTCCGACGCGGCGCGTCGGGTAGTCTGGAAGTCCTGACACGCATGAACCTGCGGCCGGCGGCGTACTTCCGGAAGGACAACCGGGGGGCCATGACGGTGCCGGACCCGGCGGCGGGCTACCTGCGCGTGGAGGAAATCGTCGCGGGGCTGCTGGAGCCGGAGGACAAGGGCGAGGACGGCCTCAAGCGGCGCGCGGCGGAGGAGGTGCGGGAGGAGGCGGGCTACGCGGTGAAGCCGGAGGACATCCAGCTGCTGGGCGGCTCCTTCTTCCTCGCGCCGGGCATCCTCTCGGAGAAGGTGTTCCCCGCGGCGGTGGACGTCACGGGGCTGGAGCCCGTGGAGCCGGAGGGTGACGGCACGCCGCTGGAGGAGGGCACGCAGCTGCACTGGCGGCCGCTCCCGGAGGTGCTGGAGGCGTGCAGGCGCGGGGACATCCCGGATGCGAAGACGGAGGTGGCCCTCACCCGCCTGCTCGCCCGGCAGGCCTGACGCTCGACGTCCCGTCCCATTCCAAGGGGCGCGTGGCGAAAGGGTGGCGACGCGCGGCGTGGGTTTCCGCCAGGCCGCGTGCCGGGGTAGGGTGCGCGCACTCACGCACTCCACTGCCGAGGTCGCTGCATGTCGTCGCTGCCCCCCTGGCTGGCTCAGTTCCTGCCCATCCTCATCCTGCTGGGGGCCATCGCCCTGGTCCTCGCACGCCTGCCCAAGGTGGAGCTGGGTCACACGGACGCGTTCCGCCGCCGGCGCTTCTTCAACTGGTTCCCGCTGGGGATGACGTACGCGTTCCTCTACATGGGGCGCTACAACGTCAACGTGGCCACCAGCGCCATGGGGGACCGCACCTCCAACGCGGACTTCGGCACCATCTTCTTCTGGGGCACGCTGGTCTACGGCTTCTCCTTCCTCCTCAACGGGCCGCTGACGGACCGGCTCGGCGGGCGGAAGACCATCCTCATCTCGGCCGCCGGCTCGTCGGTGGCCAACGTGCTGATGGGCGCGGTGGTGTACGGGGTGCTGAGGCAGGACTGGCAGCCGCCCGGAGGCCTGGTGGCGACGCTGTCGTTCCTCTACGCCGTCAACATGTACTTCCAGAGCTTCGGCGCGGTCTCCATCGTCAAGGTGAACGCGTCCTGGTTCCACGTGCGCGAGCGCGGCCAGCTGGGCGGCGTCTTCGGCATCCTCATCTCGCTGGGCGTCTACTTCGCCTACGACTGGAGCCGGCTCATCGTGAAGGCGGCGCCCACGTACTGGGCGTTCTTCGTGCCCGCCGCCATCCTCGCGGCCTTCCTGGTGCTGGACTTCTTCGTCATCCGCGACACGCCGGGCCAGACGGGCCACCCGGACTTCGACACCGCGGATGCCTCGTCCGGGGACACCGGGGCGCCGCTGGGCGTGTGGCCGGTGTTCAAGCGGATGATCAGCAACCGGACCATCATCGTCATCCTCTGCATCGAGTTCTGCAGCGGCTTCATGCGCAACGCCATCATGCAGTGGTACCCCAAGTTCGCGAAGTCCACCGGCATCGCGGAGACCTTCGTGGCGGCCAACTGGGGCATGCTGTTGTGCGTGGCCGGCATCACCGGTGGCATGTTCGCCGGGCTCATCAGCGACCGCGTCTTCGACTCGCGCCGGGGCCCCGTCTCCTTCGTGCTCTACGCGGGCATGTCCCTGGGCGCGGTGGCCACGGTGTTCCTGCTGGGCACCCCCGCGCTGGGGTGGACGGTCATCTTCATGTCCCTGTGCGTCATCGGCGTGCACGGCATGCTGTCCGGCACGGCCAGCATGGACTTCGGCGGCAAGAAGAACGCGGGCCTCGCCGTGGGCATCATCGACGGCGCCGTGTACGCGGGCACCGCCCTCCAGTCCATCCTGCTGGGCTCCATCCTGCCCGCGGGCGACCTGGCGAAGAACGCGATGAACTGGAGCAACTGGCCGCTGGCCATGCTGCCCCTGTCCTTCCTGGGGCTGCTGCTGGCCACCCGGGTGTGGAACGCGAAGCCCCAGCCGAAGTCGACGCCGGTGCCGGCCACCCTCCCGGTTCCGCCGGCCGCCCCGGCCTCCCGGACTGGTACCGGAGGCTGATGTCGTTGTGGCCCCAAGGACGTGTCACGCGGGGGTCACTCCCGCGTGACAGGGAGGTAACGTAGAGTGCGGGTGTGTCCCAGTCACCCGCCGCGCTGCACAGCCGCTTCGAGGTCCATGACCGGAAGCAGTTCGAGATAAAGCTCGAGTACCAGCCCTCCGGGGCGGATGAGACGCGCTACCTCGTGGAGGCGTACCTCTTCCTGCCAGGCAGTCTGAACATCGACGCGGAGACGTACCCGCGGGCGGACTTCTACGCGGACATCCACAACTACGTGCGCTTCAAGACGCCGGTGATGGCGGTGGAGGAGCTGTTGTCCTCGGACGCCTCGCCGCTGCTGCGGCTGGAGGCGTGGCTGCGCACGGGGATGGGTTCGGAGGCGGACGTCGTCTACCAGGCGAAGCTCCTGTCGTGCGTGCTGCGCGGGGCGCTGCGCCGGTTCGCCATCGGGGTGGAGTCGCGGTGTGAGGGGCCCACCAGCTCCCAGTCGGAGGCGTGCAAGACGCTGGAGTCGGACGTGGTGGCGATGCAGGCGGGCGTCACGCGCGTGCTGGAGCGCTTCCGCCTCTGGCTGCGGGCGGTGGGGGAGCTGCGGCTGCAGGAGCGCTCGCGCGCGTCGCTGCGGCTGGTGGACGAGTACGTCAGCCTCCTGGTGGAGGGCGGCTTCCGGCGCTCGGTGGCGGACATGAAGGCGCTGCCGGCCGGGGAGCCGTGGCATGGGCTGCGCAAGGGGCTGATGGCGGCGGTGCTGCGAGAGGAGGCGTACCGCAAGGAGCACCGGCTGCGCAGCGTGCTGAGCCCCACCGGGGACAACGAGGAGTACATCCAGCGGCTGGGCTTCCTGAAGAAGTTCTGCATGAACGTGCTCTTCCTGTCCTCGAAGCGCAGGCAGAAGCGGCAGGGCTGGGAGGAGATGCTCTTCGCGCTGGCGGCGGGCGTGGCGATGACGTTCGCCACGGCGGTGGCCTTCTGGGCGCAGGAGCGCTACGCGCAGGCGAGCCTCAACTTCTTCCTCATCCTCGTCGTGGGCTACATGGTGAAGGACCGCATCAAGGAGGGCCTGCGCCGGATGCTCAGCCGGGTGGCGGCCACGCACCTGGCGGACCGCACCACGGACCTGGTGGACCCCGTCACCGGGCGCTCCATCGGGACGTGCGAGGAGCGGGTGGACTACGGGCCGTCGCTGAAGGTCCCCGAGGCCGTGTCCGCGCTGCGCCAGCGCGACGACTTCTTCACCGCGTCCCAGGGCGAGGTGTCGGAGGCGGTCATCCGCTACCGCAAGCAGATCATCCTGGACGCGCGGCTCTTGCCGCGCACCGAGCGGGGGCTGTCGGGCGTCACCGACATCCTCCGGCTCAACGTGGAGCGCTTCCTGCGCGACATGGACGAGCCGGAGCTGGCGCTGGAGTACGTGGACCTGGCGGACCTGTCGGTGGGGCACATCCGCGGCGCCAAGCGCTACCCGGTGGACATGGTGTTCCGCTTCACCGTGGTGGAGGAGGAGACGGACCGGCGCCAGGAGACGCGCGAGTTCGTCCGGCTGATGCTGGACCGTAACGGAATCCAGCGCATGCAGCGCTACATCGAGCCGCCCCCGGGCGCGCCCCCTGGCTCCGTGCCCTGGCGTTCAGCCGCCTGAGCAGGACGGTTTCGGCGGCGCCCTGGCGCGGGCGCGGGTAATCTCCCCCGCGCTCATGGCCTACGACGACTTCAAGAAGCGCATCCGTGACGACTGGCGGGACACCCTGCGCGGCATCCTGACGAGGGCCCGCTCGCTCAGCCCCCGGGCCGTGCTGGCGTTCGACCTGGACTCCACGCTCTTCGACAACCGCCCCCGCCAGGCCCGCATCCTCCGGGAGTTCGGCGCCGCACGCGCCCTGGCGGCCCTGGCCACCTGCGAGCCCCGCCACTGGGTGACGGGCTGGGACATGAAGGAGGCCATGCGGGCGTGTGGCCTGGAGGACGGCCAGATCGAGGCCCACTTCCCGGAGGCCCGCCGCTTCTGGGTGGAGCGCTTCTTCACCAGCGACTACTGCGTGGACGACGTGGCGATTGACGGCGCGGCCGCCTTCACCCACGCCGTGGTGGCCACCGGCGCCCAGCTCGCCTACGTGACGGGCCGGCACGAGGCCATGCGCGAGGGCTCCGTGTCCTGCATGCGACGCCACGGGCTGGTGCTCCCGGACGGGCAGCGGGTCCACCTTCTGATGAAGCCCACGCTCCAGGAGGACGATGACGCCTACAAGCGCGAGGCCCATGCGCAGCTGGGCCGGCTGGGCACCGTGGTGGCCGCCTTCGACAACGAGCCCACCCACGCCAACGACTACCGGCGGAAGTTCCCCGAGGCCACCGTCATCCACCTGGCCACGGACCACTCGGGCCGGCCGGTGGAGCTGCTGGACGGCGTCATCTCCGTCCCGCACTTCGCGCTCGAGTCCTGACGCACCGCGCCTGAAAGACAGTCGCGGCCCGGATTGGTTTGAAGGGCTTTGAAGTCCCACAGCCGCGCGCTATGAGGCGCACGGCGTCGCCGCCCCCGGGGTATGGACATGGGGCGGCCAGCATGGAGGCATCCCCCGGTGGCAAGCCCGTACTCGAAGGAACAGTTGTTGACGATGTACCGGAAGATGTACCTCATCCGTCGCTTCGAGGAGCGCGCGGGTCAGCAGTACACGCTGGGGAAGATTGCCGGCTTCTGCCACCTCTACATCGGCCAGGAAGCCGTCGCGGTGGGCCCCATCGAGGCCATCCGTCCGGATGACTACATGCTGAGCGCGTACCGCGACCACGGCCAGCCGCTGGCGCGTGGAAGCGACGCGGGCATGGTGATGGCGGAGCTGTTCGGCCGCGGCACCGGCTACAGCAAGGGCAAGGGCGGCTCGATGCACATCTTCGACATCGAGCACCACTTCTACGGCGGCTACGGCATCGTCGGTGGCCAGATTCCGCTGGCCGCGGGCATGGCCTTCGCCAGCCGCTACCGCAACGAGGACCGCGTCACGGTCTGCTACTTCGGCGACGCGGCGGCCAACCAGGGCTCGTTCCACGAGACCTTCAACATGGCGGCCAAGTGGAAGCTGCCCGTCATCTACATCTGCGAGAACAACCGCTACGGCATGGGCACGGCCATCGCCCGCACGTCCGCGGTGCCTGAAATCCACAAGCGCGCGGCCGCCTACGGCATGCGCGGCGAGCCCGTGGACGGCATGGACTGCCTGAAGATGTACGAGGCGGTGAAGGACGCCGCCGCGTACTGCCGCGCCGGCAAGGGCCCGGTGCTGCTGGAGGCGAACACGTACCGCTTCCGCGGCCACTCCATGGCGGACCCCGCCACCTACCGCAGCAAGACGGAGGTGGAGGAGGAGCGCAAGAACGACCCCATCCCCAAGCTGCGCGACCACGCCCTCAAGAACAAGCTCGGGCAGGACTCCGACTTCGAGGCCATCGAGGAAGAGGTCAAGGCGCAGGTGGACGCGGCGGTGAAGTTCGCGGACGAGTCCCCGGAGCCCTCGCTCGAGGAGCTGTGGCGGGACACCATCGTGGAGGAGGGCGAGCAGGACGTGCGCCCGCGCGAGCGCGTGCTGGGCGTCAAGGTGACTAACTGGCCGAAGTACCCGAGCGGCCAGGAGCTGAAGGTGACGTGGGACCTCGAGCCGCGCGAGCAGGCCGAGGCGGCCGACAAGAAGGCGGGCCTGAGCCGCTGACCCGCGCCGCTCACCGCCACCCTGGAACCCAACCTTTTTTCGATTCCTTCGGAGCTGACGATGCCCGAGTTGATGTACCGCGAGGCCCTGAACCAGGCGCTCGCCGAGGAGATGGAGCGCGACGCCAACGTCTTCCTGATTGGCGAGGAGGTCGGCCGCTACAACGGCGCCTTCAAGGTGTCGCAGGGCCTGCTGGACAAGTTCGGGAGCGCGCGCATCATCGACGCGCCCATCTCCGAGCTGGGCTTCACCGGCATGAGCGTGGGCGCGGCCATGGTGGGCCTGCGTCCCGTGGTGGAGATGATGACCTGGAACTTCGCGATTCTCGCGATGGACCAGATCGTCAACAACGCGGCCAAGCTGCGGCACATGTCGGGCGGCCAGCTGCGCTGCCCCATCGTCTTCCGCGGCCCGGGCGGCGCGGGCGGCCGGCTGTCCAGCCAGCACAGCCAGGCGCTCGAGGCCAACTACGCGCACTTCCCGGGCCTGAAGGTGATTGCCCCGGCCACGCCCGCGGACGCCAAGGGCATGCTCAAGGCGGCCATCCGGGACGAGAACCCCGTCATCATGTTCGAGGGCGAGCGCCTCTACGCCATCAAGGGTGAGGTCCCCGAGGGCGAGCACGTGGTGCCGCTGGGCAAGGCGGACGTGAAGCGCGAGGGCACGGACGTCACCATCATCACCTGGAGCCGCATGTACTACTTCTGCATGCAGGCGGCCGAGGAGCTGGCGAAGGAGGGCATCTCCGCGGAGGTGCTGGACCTGCGCACGCTGCGCCCCCTGGACGAGGAGGCCATCCTCGCCAGCGTGCGCAAGACGAACCGCGTGGTCATCGTGGAGGAGGGCTGGGCCCTCGCTGGCGTCGGTGCCTCCGTGGTGGACATCATCCAGTCGAAGGCGTTCGACGACCTGGACGCGCCGGTGGCGCGCGTGACGGGCCTCGACGTGAACATGTCCTACGCGGCGAACCTGGAGAACGCGACCCAGCCGGACGCGCCCAAGATCATCGACGCGGTGAAGAAGGTGCTGTACCGCGAGGGAGCCTGAACGCGTATGGCCATTCCCATCCAGATGCCCAGCCTTTCCCCGACCATGAAGGAGGGGAAGATCGTCAAGTGGCTGAAGAAGGTGGGGGACAAGGTGTCCTCCGGCGAGGCCGTCGCCGAGGTGGAGACGGACAAGTCCAACCTGGAAATCGAAGCCTACGACGACGGCTTCCTGCTGCAGATCGTCGTCGGTGAAGACCAGACGGCCGCTGTCGGCGCCCCCATCGCCTTCATCGGCGCCAAGGGCGAGAAGGTGGACGCCGGCAAGGCGGCCGCCGCGCCGGCTCCCGCCGCGCAGAAGCCCGCCGAGCCTCCCGCCGCCGCCAGGCCCCCGGCCCCCCAGGCCGCGCCTCCGGCGCCCGCGGCGCCCGCTCCTGCCGCGGGCGGTGGAGGGGCTCGCATCGAAGTGGCGATGCCCTCGCTCTCCCCGACGATGAAGGAGGGGAAGATCGTCAAGTGGCTCAAGAAGGTGGGCGACAAGGTCTCCTCCGGCGACGCCATCGCCGAGCTGGAGACGGACAAGTCCAACCTGGAGATCGAGGCCTACGACGACGGCACGCTGGTGGAGATCGTCGTCGGCGAGAACCAGATGGCCGCCGTGGGCGCGCCCATCGCGTACCTCGCCGCCAAGGGCGCGAAGGCGGCTCCTGCCGCTGCGGCGCCCAGGCCTGCCGCCCAGCAGGCGCCCGCCGCGGCTCCCGCGCCGGCCGCCACCGCGGCTCCGTCCGCGCCGCGCCGCGAGGAGGCAGCGCCCCAGGCAGGCGGGAGGCGGCTGCGGGCCAGCCCGCTGGCGAAGAAGATTGCCCGCGAGCGCGGCCTGGACATCACCCAGGTGCGTGGCTCCGGTCCCTCCGGGCGCGTGGTGAAGCGCGACATCGAGGAGGCGCTGGCGAAGGGCGTGGCGGCTCCGGCTCCGGCGGCGGCGAAGAAGGCCCCGGCACCCGGTGCGCGTCCCGCCGCGGGCGTGCGGCCCGAGCCGCAGGTGGTGCCGCTCTCGTCCATGCGCAAGGTCATCGCGCAGCGGATGACCGAGGTGAAGCCCGGCGTCCCGCACTTCTACCTCACCATCGAGGTGGACATGGACGCCGCGGTGAAGGTCCGCGAAGAGGCGAAGGCGATGGAGCTCAAGGTCTCCGTCAACGACCTCATCGTGAAGGCCGTGGCCATGGCGGTGCGCCGCTACCCGAAGATCAACGTCTCGCTGCAGGGCGACCACGTCGTCCAGTTCGCCAGCGTGGACGTGGGCATCGCCGTGGCGCTGGAGGAGGGGCTCATCACGCCCATCCTCCGCGACGCGGACCAGAAGGGGCTGCAGGCCATCTCCACCGAGGTGCGCGAGCTGGCCGAGCGCGCGCGCAAGCGGGCCCTCAAGCCGGACGAGTACACGGGCGGCTCCATCACCGTCAGCAACCTGGGCATGTACGGCATCGACCAGTTCGTCGCCGTCATCAACCCGCCGCAGGCGTCCATCCTCGCGGTGGGCGCGGTGGCGGACAAGGCGGTGGTCATCAACGGGCAGCTCGCGGTGCGCAAGATGATGACGGCCACGCTGTCGTGTGACCACCGCGTCATCGACGGCGCCATCGGCGCGGAGTTCCTGCGCGAGCTGCGCGGCCTCCTGGAGCACCCCACGCGGCTGCTGTTCTAGTCCCCGCATCCCTCCCGCCTCCGTGCCCCACCTGTTTCGGGCGCGCGGAGGCGGGGCGGGGAAGGGGGCCTACTCCCGCGTCGGCTCGTCGGAGCCCTTCATGTCCTTCTCGAGCTGACGCTGCGCGTCCGTCACGCGGGCCTGCTTCTCGCGAGGCGTCCCCGTCGGCAGGTCGTGCTCGTCGTCCTGGGAGCGGCCCTCGATTCCGGGCCACGGGTCCGGCCGCGTGGCCTGCACATGCTCGATGTGCTCCGCGTAGCCCTTCTCATCGCTCGCGCTACGCTTGTCCTGCTCCACCTTGTCCTTCTTCGCCATGGCGCTGTCCTCCCTCGTCGAAATGGCTCCAGCGGACTTCGTGGCGGTAACGGTGGGACGCCTCCCCTGGGTTGAACACCCGTGAGGAGCAGGCAGGAGGGCTCGTACCCCCGCCTGCAGGGCAGCCATGCAAAAAAGGCCGGCAGCCCGTCGGGTTCGCTGCTTAACTTCGTCTCAATGAACGACGACATGACACGCGAACGGCTTGCCCTGGGTGTGTCGGAGTTGGAGTCACGCGTGGGCCAGCCGCTGCCACTTGCGCAATCGCTGCACGAGGCCCTCCTCGGCGCGGTGTTTCCCCTCACCGCGGAAGAGCTGACGTGGGTGGCCCGGGAGAATGAAGCCCCCCGGCTCGTGCTCTCGCTGCTGAGCTCCCTGCCGCGCGGCCACTTCGCCTCCGTGGACGCCGTGGCCGTGGCGCTCGAGGGAAGCCTGTCCGGCGAAGACCTCCCCGCCGCGCAGCCGCCCCCGCGCTGACCCTGTCCCGTCGCGACTCACACACGCGGCACTGACAGCCTCGCAATCCCAGCGAGAACCACTGTCTTCACTGTCACTGCAGGTTTTCCTCGGGAATCCCCCTCGTTGAGGAGGGTGGGGGGGATGCGACGCGTCAGGCTCTGCCCGTATGCTGGTGGTGCGCGCCGCACCCAGCAGAACGCAAGTGGGAGGAGGCGCTATCCTAGGCCCTACCAGCCTGGCCCCCATCGGGACACCCCGGCCAGGAGGAGCGTCATGAACCCGTCTGAACTCCCCGCGGTGCTCTACGTCGATGACGACGCCCTGAACCTGCGGGTCTTCGACGCGAACTTCGGGCAGCGCTTCCGCATCTTCCGCAGCTCCTCTCCGAGCGAGGCGCTGGCGCTGCTGGAGCAGCGCAAGGGGGAGATTGGCGTCATCCTCTCCGACCAGCGCATGCCGGGGATGACGGGCGTGGAGCTGCTGGAGCGTGCGCGCTCGATTGCTCCCGACGCCAAGCGCATGCTCGTCACGGCGTACGCGGACATGCAGGCGGTCATCGACGCCGTCAACCGCGGCCAGGTGACGCGGTACTTCGTCAAGCCGTGGGACCGCTCGGAGCTGCAGGCGGCGCTGGACGACGCGCTGAAGATTGCGCGGCTGGAGCTGCGCATCCGCGAGGTGGAAGGACGGATGCTCAAGTCCGAGCGTCTGGCCACGCTGGGGCAGGTGACGGCGGGCATCGCCCACGAGCTGATGGGGCCGGTGGGCTACCTCTCGCAGAACGTGGTGTCGCTGCAGCGAGACCTCGCCAGCGTCATCCAGTACGTGTCGCGGCACCTGCCGGCGGACCCGAACTCCGAGGTGGCGGAGACGGTGGAGGACCTGCCCGCGCTCATCAAGGACCTGTCAGACGGCGCCGAGCACCTGCGGCAGGTGGCGCTGGGCCTGCGCGCGCAGGCGCGTGGCGAGGACCACGAGGCCACGGCGGACGTGGCGGAAGTCGTATCCTTCGCGGTGAAGCTGGCGCGCGCCGAGGTGCGCGACAGGGCGCGGCTGACGAGCAACGGCGACCCGGTGCGCGTCACCTTCGGACCGGTGAAGCTGTGCCAGGTGGTGCTCAACCTCATCGTCAACGCGTCGCAGGCCATGGGTGGCACGGGCCGGCCCGGCCGCATCGAGGTGCGCTGGTCCGTGCGTCCCGAGGACGTGGTGCTCACCGTGGCGGACAACGGCTGCGGCATCCCCCTGGAGCTGCAGGAGCGCGTCTTCCAGCCGCTCTTCACCACCAAGCCGGTGGGCATCGGCACGGGGCTGGGGCTGTCCATCTGCAAGGAACTGGTGACGCAGGCGGGCGGCAACCTGCGCCTGTCCTCCACGCCGGGCGAGGGCACCGAAATCGAAATCACCCTCCGGCGAGCCCAGCACCCCTGAGCCCGAAGGCGTTGCTCAGCATGCGCCACACGCGGTGCAGCGTCTGTGTCTCGGAGGGACGCACGCCCTCCACCAGCACGGCGCGCTGCAGGGCCTGCGCCTGCTCCTCCCGCGCATACTCCACCACCAGCGCGTAGCGCGGGCCGGGGCGCTCCACCATGTGCACGGCGCGCACCGCGTTGAAGGGCACCAGCTCCGCCCGGGTGGCGCCGGGCGCCCAGGCCAGCCGCTCCAGCCGCAGCGACTCCGAGCGGAAGTGCAGCACGAAGCGCCGGCGCCCCAGCCGCGACTCCAGCCACAGGGCCATGCCCACCAGGAACGCCCCCACCACCACGAGCGCCGTGGCGGTGGCCGGCACCGTGCCGCCCTCCAGGCCCACCAGCACGGCCGCGCCCGCCGCACAGCCCAGTGCTACTCCCACGCACAGCCCCGGCACCATCCGCGGGCCCCAGGGCGGCGGCAGGGACTCGCCCACCAGGCGGCCGCCGTCGTACCGCAGCCTCACGTCGCCCAGCCGCCCGGGGACCCGGTTGTCTTGGAGTGCGTCCTCGAAGCTCGCCACGGCCGGTAGCATAGCGGCCCCGGCAGGCGAGCCTCGAAGTCGGACAGAAGCTGTGCGAATCTGGGCGGCATGGATCTCCCGTTCGAGACCGGGGATGGCGACGGTGGGGAGGGGGGAACGCTCGCCTCGACGGTGCTGGTGGTGGATGACGAGCCCGTCGTCCTGGACATCTGCGCCCGCCTGCTGGAGCGCGAGCCCGACCTGGCGGTGACGCTGGCCCAGAGCGCCGAGGAGGCGCTGCCGCTGCTGGCCGAGCAGCGCTTCGACGTCCTGGTGACGGACAAGAACCTGCCCGGCATCGGCGGCGTGGAGCTCATCGCCGAGGCCCGGCGGCTGCAGCCCTCGCTGGAGGCGGTGATGATTACCGCCTACGCCAGCTCCGAGTCCGTCGTCGCGGCCTTCGCGGCCGGCGCCAGCGACTACATCCTCAAGCCCTTCGATGACCTGCGCGTGCTGCGCGCCAAGGTGCGCGCCGCGCTGGAGCGCCGCGAGTCGGGCGTGCGCACGCGCCAGCAGTCCCGAGAGGTGGCCCGCGAGGCGGCCGAGCTGCTGGCCTCCGGCCTGGACGCCCCCGAGCCCGCCCACGAGGCGCTGGAAGTGGAGCTGCGCGTCTACGAGGAGGCCGTGCGCCTGGGCCTCAATGGCCGGGTGGCGGTGGTGGGCAGCGCGGAAGCCGTCGCGGTGCTGCGCGAGCACGGCTTCGAGACGCTGGAGCTGGCGCCCTACGCCACGGAGCTCGAGGGCGTGGACGTCGTCATCGTCGAGACGGGAGACCCGCAGTGGCGCACCCTGGCCGAGCGGCTCCAGCGCCGGCCTCCGGACGTGCTGCTGCTGGCCAGCCCCCAGGCGGACCTGGGAGACCTGCTGGAGGCGATTACGCTGCGCATGGACCTGGTGGGCTTCGGCAGCACCCAGGGCGCCAGCGCGCTGCCGGAGAAGGTGCGCATGCTGCTGCTCCGCCGGGGCGTCGAGCGGGCGCAGGACCGGCTCGCCGCCGCGCTCTCCGCCTTCCGTCAGAGCATCCCCACGCGCCACGCCTGAGCGGCCGCGCGCCATGGCCAGACAGGGGCAGGCGCGTGGCTCGCCGCCCGTGGCCCGCAAAGCGAAACGCCCACCTTCTTTTCAGAAGGTGGGCGTCTCAGAGTGACCCTGCCGGGATTCGAACCCGAGTTTGAGCCGTGAGAGGGCTCCGTCCTAACCACTAGACGACAGGGCCAGTCGTTGTTTCAACCGCTGCTAACTGCCGGTGCTTCCTACATTTTCCGTCCGCCCTCGTCAACCCTCTATTCAACAGCTGGTTGCTTCGGACCGCCGGTTGCTGCGAGCTGGGGAACTAGGATTCGAACCTAGATAAGCAGAGTCAGAGTCTGCTGTCCTGCCGTTAGACGATTCCCCAAGAACTGCGGCGCTTCTCTACCAACACTGCTCTGGGACTGCAACAACTTCGCGCCCTGTCTACTTCTTCCTACCGGGCTTCGTCGTCTCCGGCTTCTTGGCGGGCTTGGCAGCCTGCTGGGTCGGGACGATGTAGATACGAACCTCGTCGTTCGCCTCGTAAATGTTCAAGCCCGCGAAGTTCTTCCCCGAGGGATTGACGATGTGGACTGCCTTGACGCCCGGCTGGTTGACGATCTGCCGGCGAGGGAAGTTCGACGTCGAATACACCGCCCGGTAGTACTCGAGCGTCGCCTCGAAGTCGCGTGGCGCCCGGTAGCGGTTCTCGCCGACCTTCTGCGAGCCGTCCGGGAGCTGCGCGCCGCTGACCACCTCGGCGCCCGCCACCGACACCCAGAGGGCCACCAGCACCGCCCCGAGCGGGCGCGCCTTATAGAAATGGGCTTTCAGGGTGTCAAGGGCAGGCATCATGGGTCCGCAAGATAGGTTCCGCATCCTCTGACGTCCACCGCTTCCTCGGCCTGACGTTCAACCGCGGGCGAGCGCCGCGTCGATGCGGCGCAGGGCCTCGTCGCGGCCCACCAGCAGCAGCGTCTCGCCGATGCCGGGGCTGGTGGTGTTGCCGGTGACGGCCACGCGGATGGGCTGGGCCACCTTGCCCATGCCCACGCTGGCGGCCTCGCTCACCGTCTTCACCACGCCGTCCAGCACCTCCACCGTCCAGTCGGGGAGGGCGGCGAGCGCCTCGCGCGCCTGGCGCAGCACCTTGAGGGAGTCCCCGGTGAGGTGCTTGGCGGCGGCCTTCTCGTCCAGGGTGATGCCGGAGCGGAAGTAGACGTTGGCCGCGGTGGCGGCCATCTCCTCCAGCGTGTTGGAGCGCTCGCGCAGCGCGCGCACCAGCGGCTCCAGGCGCGCGTCCCCCTTGGCCTGGACGCCCTTGGCCTCCAGGAACGGGAGCAGCCGCTCGACGATGGTGGCCTCCGGCAAGAGCTTCATCCACTGCTGGTTGAGCCACAGCAGCTTGGTCTTGTCCCAGATGCCGGAGGTGGAGCCCACGCCGGTGAAGTCGAACCACTCCAGCATCTGCTGGCGGGAGATGACCTCGTCGTTGCCGTGGCTCCAGCCCAGCCGGATGATGTAGTTGAGCAGCGCCTCCGGGAGGATGCCGTCGGCCTTGTGCCGCATCACGTCCGCCTCGGGGTGCAGCCGCTTGGAGAGCTTCTTGCGGTCCGGCGCGAGGATGAGCGGCAGGTGGGCGAAGTCCGGCGGCTGCCAGCCCAGCGCCTTGTAGAGCATGAGCTGCGGGAAGGTGGAGTTGACGTGCTCCTGGCCGCGCGCGACCAGGGTGATGTCCATCAGGTGGTCGTCGATGACGCAGCCGAAGTTGTAGAGGGGGATGCCGTCCGCGCGCAGCATCACCCAGTCATCCAGGTCCGAGTACGGCTTGCTGATGGTGCCCAGCGCCTTGTCGTCGAACGAGGCGGTGCCCTCGCCCGAGGGCATCTTGAAGCGGATGACGGCGTCCTCGGCGCGCTTGCCCGGGGGCGGCCCCTTCAGCTCGCGGCAGGTGCCCGGGTACTTGAAGCCGCCCTCCTCGGCCTTGGCGGCCGTGCGCTGCTCGCCCAGCTCCTCGCGGGTGCAGTAGCAGCGGTAGGCGTGGCCCTCGGCGAGCAGCCGGTCCGCGTGCTCCCGGTAGGTATGCAGCCGCTGCGTCTGGAAGTAGGGCGCGTGGGGGCCCTCCTTGCCGGGGCCCTCGTCCCAGTCGATGTCCAGCCAGTTGAGGGCGTCCAGGATGGCCTGCACCGACTCGGGCGTGGAGCGCTTCTGGTCCGTGTCCTCCATCCGCAGGATGAAGGTGCCTCCCTGGCGCCGGGCCTGGAGGAAGTTCATCAGCGCGGTGCGAGCCCCGCCGATGTGGAGGTAGCCGGTGGGCGAGGGAGCGAAGCGGACGCGAGGGACAGGAGGCATACGGGCGCGCGGATTAGCAGGGAGAGGGTAGGGGGTCAACGCGGGACGGGCATTCGTGGCACGGTAGGCCACGGACTGGGCCGCTGGGGTAAGCTGACGCCAGGGAGAACGCGTATGTCGATTCGTCAGGTAGTTCGCACGCTGTTGCTGGCGGCCCTCCTGGGGGGAATGCCGGCGGTCGCCACCACCCAGCTCGCGGTGGACCTGTCCGGGCTGGCCCGTGGCTCGGACGCCGTCGTGCATGGCGTCGTGCGCCGGGTGGAGAGCCGCTGGAGCGGCGACAAGATGCGCATCGTCACCGACGTCGAAATCCAGGTGACCGAGTCCCTCAAGGGCCAGCCGGGCGGCACGGTGCTCGTCACCCAGCCCGGTGGGCGCGTGGGGGACGTGGGTCAGGTGGTGCACGGCCTGGCGGCCTTCACCCCGGGCGAGGAGGTGGTGGTGTTCCTGGAGAAGCGCGGCGCGCGCGCCTTCCGCGTGCACGCCATGGCCCAGGGCAAGTACCAGGTGCGGCGTGACGAGGACGGGAAGGCCGCGCTGGCGGTGCCGGAGGCCTCGGAGGCGCTGCTGCTGGACCCTGTCACCCGCAAGCCGAGCCAGAGCGCCCGGCAGCCGATGTCGCTGGTGGAGCTGAAGGCCGCCGTGCGCGCCGCGCTCGGGGCCGCGCCCAAGGGGCAGACGCCGTGATGTCGCTCGCCCCCTTCGTGGTGGCCCTGGCGCTGGCCCAGCCGACGGACCCGTACGTGCGCAGCCGCGTCGACTCGGGCGACACGCGGACCCAGTGCCTCTACTGGACCACCGAGCGCGTCACCTGGCACCAGAGCACCTACGGCAACCCGGAGACGCCCGGCGACTCCGAGCTCGAGGCCATGCGCCGCTCGTTCCAGAGCTGGCAGGACATCTTCGCCGGGTGCGGCAACCTCGCGCTGGTGGAGGGGCCGCTCGTCAACGAGCGCGAGGTGGGCTACCGGCGCGAGGGAGACAACCGCAACCTGGTGCTCTTCCGCGACCGGGACTGCTCCGTGGTGGTGCCCGCGGAGGACGCGTGCTGGGACGAGGACACCTGCGCCAACGAGTACGACTGCTGGGAGGATGACGACAACACCATCGCCATCACCCTCACCACGTACGACGAGCGCTCGGGCATCATCTACGACTCGGACATCTCCTTCAACGCGGCGCGCTTCGCCTTCACCACGGCGGATGGCGGCACCTGCTTCCCGCCGGTGACGACCAACTGCGTGGCCACCGACGTGCAGAACACGGCCACGCACGAGATTGGCCACTTCATCGGCCTGGACCACACGCGCGCGCAGGGCTCCACCATGAACCCCAGCGCCCCGCCCGGCGAGGTGTCCAAGCGCAGCATCGACACGGGCTCGCGCGACTTCGTCTGCGCGGTGTACCCGCGGGGCCGCGCCAGCCAGGCGTGCCTGCACCCGGTGATGACGGACGAGCTGCCGGCGCACGCCAAGGCCGGAGGCTGCGCGGCCGGAGGCACCGCCGCGGTGCTGCCCGCGCTGGGCGCCTGGGCGCTGTGGCTCGCGCGCCGCCGCCGCCGTGAGGAGGGCCGCGAGTGAAGCCCGCCCTGGTCCTCGTGGCCGCGCTGCTCGCGGCCGCCCCCGCGCGGGCCCAGGAGGAGGAGCCCCAGCCCTACCGGCGCACCGGGGTGCCCGGGCGGCCGTGGTGCCTCACGTGGCCGGTGCGCGACTTCGTCTACCACCTGGACGCGGCGGGCAGCTCGCGCACGCCGGGCGACTCCGAGGTGGCCGCCATCGAGGCGTCGTTCAATTCCTGGCGCGCCCTGTCCGGCACGTGCAGCGACTACCGCTTCCTCCGGGGCGAGGACTGGAGCCTGCCCGTGGCCATCGGCTACGACCAGGAGCTGCCCTACAACAACTACAACGTCGTCACCTTCCGCGAGCAGTCGTGCCTGGACGTGGTGCCCGTCGAGGACGCGTGCTGGGACGAGGAGACGTGTGGCAACACCTACCGGTGCTGGGAGCACGGCGACGCGACGATTGGCCTCACCACGTCCACGTTCAGCTTCCGGGACGGGCGCGTGCTGGACTCGGACATCGAGCTGAATGCCTCCATGCCGGGCGGCAGCGTGGGCTTCCTCTTCACCACCGTGGACTCGCCGGTGTGCGAGGGCCCGCCGTCCACCGACTGCGTGGCCACGGACCTGGAGAACACCATGACGCACGAGATTGGCCACGTGGTGGGGCTGGACCACGTGAGCGTCGCCGGGGCCACCATGGAGGCCACCGCGCCGCCGGGCGAGACGCGCAAGCGCGTCATCGACCCGGGCACGGCCGCGGGCTTCTGCGCCATCTACCCGCGCGGACTGCCGCCCAACCAGTGCGCCGTGCGCGTGGGCGCGGGCCTGGCGGTGGAGGCGGAGGGCCGCGGCACGGGCTGCGCGGCGGCGCCGGGGCCGCTGGCGCTGGCGGCGGTGCTGGCCTCGCTGGCGCTCGCGAGGAGCTGTCGGCGGGCAGGCAGACGTCCGGCGCGCGCTGCGGCGCCCGGCCGGCGGGATTAGAGGTCCAGGCGTGGCCGTCGCCTTCTTCGACCTCGACAAGACGCTGATTGCCGCCAACTCCGGCTCGCTGTGGGTCCGCCGCGAGCTGGAGCTGGGGCACATCACCCGCATGCAGGCGCTGCACGCCAGCCTGTGGATTGCGCGCTACCACCTGGGCTTCGTCTCCATGCAGGACGCGGTGGCGCGTGCCATCGCCCTGCTGGCGGGCTCGCCCGCGCGGCCCATCCAGGAGCGCACCGCGCGCTTCTACGAGGAGCTGGTGCGCCACCTCTACCGGCCGGGGGCGCGGGCGGCGCTGGAGGAGCACCGCCGCGCGGGAGACCGGCTGGTGCTGCTCACGTCCTCGTCGGGCTACCTGTCGGAGCTGGTGGCGGAGGAGCTGCGGCTGGACGCGGTGCTGTGCAACCGCTTCGAGGTGGACGCCGAGGGCCGGCACACCGGCCGGCCGCTGGGCGCCATCTGCTTCGGCGCCGGCAAGCGCACCCATGCGGAGGCCTACGCGCGCGAGGCCGGCGTGGCGCTGTCGGAGTGCGCCTTCTACACGGACTCGTACTCGGACCTGCCGGTGA
The DNA here is from genome assembly GCF_024198175.1 of Pyxidicoccus xibeiensis. NCBI lineage: Bacteria > Pseudomonadati > Myxococcota > Myxococcia > Myxococcales > Myxococcaceae > Pyxidicoccus > Pyxidicoccus xibeiensis. Next base: position 291,556 of record NZ_JAJVKV010000006.1, on the reverse strand, counting down.
TGGAGGTGGTGGGGCGGCCGGTGGCCGTGCACCCGGACCACCGGCTGAAGCGCGAGGCCCGCAGGCGGGGCTGGCCGGTGGTGAGCTGGGGCGTGCCCGAAGGGGGCGGCGCTCCCTCGGCGCCTCCCGCGCCGCCGGTGGTGCCGTCCACCGGGCCCTGACGCCGGGCCCGGCGGGAGGCTGCGTCCTGCCTCAGCGCCGCGGAGCCACCAGCCGCATGCTGAAGGTGTAGTCCACGTTGACCGGGTGGCCCTGGTACATGATGGGCTTGTAGGTGCGCGACTGCAGCGCGTCCAGCACGGCCTTCTCCATGTGCGCCACCGACTTGATGACGCGGCAGCGCTCCACGCGGCCCTTGGAGGTGATGACGCACTTGACGAGCATCACACCCTCGGACTTCGAGGCCATGGCCTCGCGCGTGTAGATGATGTCCTTGGTCTGGTCGAGCATCTCCGGGCGCGGCATGTCCTCGTTGTAGGGCAGCACGTCGCCGCGCGCGGACGCCAGCGCCGCGGTGGGCAGCACCGGCACCGCCAGGCCGCCGGACACACCCTTGGCCGGAGTCGCCGCGGCGGCGCCCACCGCGCCCGCCGTGGCCGGCTCGGGCGCCGGGGCCTGCGTGGGCGCCAGCAGCACCGGCGCGGACATGCCGCCGGGCGTGGCCACCGGCTCGGCGGCGTCCACCTCGTCCGTGGCCGCCGATGCGACTTCGATGTTGCGGCCACCGCCGCCACCCCGGCGCTTCTGCAGCTTCTGGGAGAGCACCACCTCGCCGGAGCCGCCCGCGACGACGGTCTCCATCTGGTAGCCCTCCATCGCGAAGGTCAGCTCCACCGTGACGGAGCCGTCCTGGCCCGGGGGAATCTCCAGGGTGAAGGGCGTGGTGCCTCGCTCCTTGCCCCGGTAGAAGACGCGCGCGCCGCTCGGCTGGCTCATCAGCTTGAAGCGCACCTTCTGGTTGCTGGGGGCCGCCGCGGGCTCCACGGGCGCCGCGGGCGCGGCCGCGACGGGGGCCTGGGGCGCCGCCTCCTGCTTCGGCGCCTCCTCGCCCTTGCCCTTCATCATGAAGACCACCGCGCCGCCGGCGATGAGGCCCGCGACGACGAGGCCACCCAGCCCACCCGTCAGCAGCGTGCGCTGCCGGGCGCGCTTGACGTCCTTGGGGACCTCCACGCTGATGTCCACCGCCAGCGTGTCACCGGCGGACTCGTTGCTGTGGCCCGAGCTGGCGAAGAGCGCCGGCGAGGGGTAGGGCCCCGTCGTCGTCGCGCCGCCGGGCCGCTTGAAGATGCCGCTGTTGCCGCCCGCGGACATGCTGGCCTCGCGCAGGCCGTCCAGCACCTCGTCCATCGTCTGGAAGCGCCGGGCCGGGTCCTTCTCCAGGCAGCGGCGCACCACTGCCTCGATTTCCGGCGGCACCGCGATGTCCGGACGCACCTGCTGGAAGGTGGGCGGGGCTTCCTTGTAGTGGGCGAAGATGAGCTCGATGTGGTCCCGGGCGATGAACGGCGGGCGCCCCATCAGCATCTGGAACATGACGATGCCCAGCGAGTACACGTCGCTGCGCGCGTCGGTGACGTTGCGCGCCTGCTCGGGCGCCATGTACTGCGGCGAGCCGAGGAACGTGCCGTTCTGGGTGATCTCCGGGGAGATCTGCCCCTCCTGGGGCGCGGCCACGGACTTCACCAGGCCGAAGTCCAGCACCTTCACCAGGTCCTGATCCTGCTCGTTGAGGAGCATGATGTTGGCCGGCTTCAGGTCGCGGTGGACGATGCCCAGGCTGTGCGCCTCGCGCAGCGAGCGGCAGATCTGCTGGGCGATGGAGACCGAGCGCGCCCAGGCCAGCGGCCCCACCTGCCCGAGCACCTGGGCCAGCGTGCGGCCCTCCAGGTACTCCATGGCGATGTAGTAGATGCCGTCGTCCGTCTGCCCGTAGTCGATGACGGTGACGGTGTTCGGGTGGCGCAGCTTGGACGTCAGCGACGCCTCGCGCAGGAAGCGCTTCTGGAAGCCCGGGTCCTTGCTGCTCTGGAAGGTGGGGTTGAGCACCTTCAGCGCCACCATGCGCTCCAGCGGGGCCTGCAGGGCGCGGTACACCTTGCCCATGCCTCCGACGCCGAGCGGCTCCAGGATGCTGAAGCGGCCGTTCAGGGTCCGTCCGATGAGTGGATCAGCGCCGGTTCCAGCAGCGGATGCCTCGGGGTTCGACGGGTCGCCGTTGATCATTCGTAGCCCCTGACAGCAAGCAACATGGATTCTCCCGGAGTGTGGCGACTCGGCATCAAACCACAAATTCCCGTCACGACGCACCCATGGGCTGTTTGATCCAGCACGTCTGGTTGCTTCCGTTGCCGGCGCTACGCGGGAGGGCGGTGTGGGCGGATGAAGGGGCGGGCCGCCTTTGACGCTTCTTCGCCCGCCGGACTAGCGTGTGGTGTCCCGCGCTTCAGGACCGAAGCAGGCGGGGCCGCGCCGATGTCCGACACCCCCAACAATTCCGTGAACGCTCCCCAGCGGCGTGTCTCCGTGCAGGAGCGGCTGAGCGAGCTCGAGGCCGAGCAGGTCCGCCTGCGTCGTGAGCTGGCGTCGCTGGCGGGCGAGCTGCGCCTGCCGGGCATGTACCTCACGCTGGACGCGGCGGGCACCAGCGCGCTGCTGGCGGCGGACACGGTGCAGGAGGTGGTGCGGCTGGTGGAGCTGGAGCCGCTGCAGGGCGCGCCGCCGCACGTGGCGGGGACCTTCATCTACCGGGGCAGCCCGGCGGTGGTGGTGGACCTGGCGGTGCTGCTGGGCGTCAAGCGCGTGCCGGACATGGACGCGCACCTGGTCATCTGCAAGGGCGCCCGCACGGTGGCCGTACTGGTGGACCGCGTGCGCGACCTGGTGGAGACGCCGGTGCTGGTGGATGGCACGCCCGACGGCTCGGAGCCGCTGCCCTGGGACGCGTCGGGGCTGATGGCGGGGCTGTGCCGCACGCCCGAGGGCGTGCGTCCGTTGCTGCGGACCTCGGCGGTGCTGGTGGGGCCGGAGGGGTCGTGAGTGAGGCGGTGCTCGACGATGCGACGCTCGTCCGCGTCGAGGAAGTGCTCCGTGCCGCCTGTGGCCTGACGCTCGCGCACAGCCTGCGGCGCTCGCTGGAGACGGCGCTGGCCCGGGCCGCCGAGGAGCAGGGACTGGAGCCGGCCGTGTTCCTGCGCCAGCTGCTGCTGCGCGAGTCCACGGCGGTGGAGGGCTTCATCGACCACGCCGTCATCGGCGAGACGTACTTCTTCCGCCACCCGGAGCACCTGCGCACGCTGGCGCGGCTGGCCACGGCGCACGAGGGGCCCTTCTTCCACGTCTGGAGCGCGGGCTGCGCCAGCGGCGAGGAGCCCTACAGCATCTCCATGGCACTGCTGGCGGCGGGCGTGCCCGAGGGGCGCTTCCGTGTGCTGGCCACGGACGTGTCCGGCCGGGCGCTCCAGCGGGCGCGTGACGGCGCCTACGGCCCCTGGTCCATGCGCCGCATCGAGCCGGAGCTGGAGAAGCGCTTCCTCGCCGCGCGCGGGGACCAGCTCTCCGTGGTGCCGCAGGTGCGGCGCACCGTGGACTTCCGGCGGCACAACCTGGTGATGGACCCGCCGCCCGCCGGGGGCCTGGCCGCCATCTTCTGCCGCAACGTCCTCATCTACTTCCCGCAGGAGGTGGTGCGCGAGGTGCTGGCGCGCTTCATCGCGTCGCTCGCCCCGGGCGGGCTGCTCTTCGTGTCACCCGCCGAGGTGCCGCTCACCAACGGCCTGGGGCTGGAGACGGTGGACGCCGAGGGCAGCGTCGCGCTGCGCCTGCCGCATCCGGAGTGGACGCGGCCCGCGGCCCCGGCCGCCGCCCGCCCTCCGGAGCGCCCCCGCCCCGCGCCGCCGCCGCGCCGGAGCGCCCCCGTGGCCCCGGCTGCGCCCAATGTCGTGGTGGCGCCCCCGGCCCCTCCGCGCGCGGAGCCGCTGTCCTTGCTGGAGCGCGCACCGGCCACGCCCGAGTCGCTGCGGCGGGCGCTGGAGGCGGCCCGCTCGGGCCGCTTCGAGGAGGCGGAGGCGCTGGCGCGCGAGGCTGCGAAGGGGCTGGTGCCGGAGGCGTACCTGCTGCTGGCCATGGTGGCGGAGGGGCGGGGAGACCTGAACGGGGCGGTGGAGGCGGTGCGCAAGGCGCTGTACCTGGAGCCGCAGCTGGCGCTCGGGCACGCCACGCTGGTGGCGCTCTACGGCCGGATGGACCGTCGCGAGGACGCGGAGCGGGCGCGGCAGAACGCCCTGCGCGCGCTGGACGGGCTGGATGACGAACACCCCCTGCGTGGGGTGGAAGCGATGACCGCTGGTGGCCTGCGGCAGGCCCTGGTGCCGAGGCCGCAGGCCGGATGGCAGGGTGCGCGCTGAGCCGCGCGCGTGAGTTTGCGTAGGTGGGAGGCAACGTGGACGTCAAGGGGACCAAGCTGACACCGACGGGGCAGGGCGCCGTGGGACGGCTCAGCCTGAGGACCAAGATCCTCGCCGTCACCGGTGTGACGGGCGCGCTGGTGGCCGGCATCCTCATCCTCGCCTTCTGGCTGCAGATGGGCGCCGCGCAGCGCGAGGACCTGTCGCGGCGCTCGCGCTCGGTGAGCACGGAGCTGGCGAAGACGCTGACGCCCATGCTGGCCGCGAGGGGAGACCCGGGCAAGCTCCAGGCGGCGGCGCACGGCGTGCTGCGCCACGTGCCGGACGTGGCCTACGTGCTGGTGCGCGACGCGAAGGGCGACCTGGTGGCCGAGGTCGCCGCGGAGCGCTTCGCCGGTGAGGACCAGGTGGCGCCCGAGGGGGACGAAATCACCGACCGCCGGCTCCGCCTCAATGGCCTGGGCGTGGTGGAGGTGACGACGCCCATCTTCTCCACCACCACCGCGCAGGGCGCCGCGCCCCAGCGGCTGGGCTCGGTGCAGGTGGCGCTCCACGAGGAGGCGCTGGCCGACGCGCTGAGCGGCACCACCCGCTTCACCGCGGTGCTGGGCGTGCTCATCCTGGCGGGCTGCCTGCTGGCGTCCTGGCTGATGTCGGGGCTGCTCATCGTCCCGCTGGAGCGGCTGGCGCGCGCGGCGGCGGGCATCGCCGCGGGCAACCTGCGCCAGGAGATCGACACCCGGGGCGGGGACGAGATTGCCGACGTGGCCCGCAGCTTCGCGGCCATGGCCGAGGAGCTCGCGCACCTCTTGCAGGATTTGCGCGGCGCGGCGGCGGAGATGGAGCGCGAGGCGACGGGCGTGCTGGCCACGTCCACCCAGCAGTCCGCCATGGCGCACCAGCAGGCGTCCGCCATCAACGAGACGAGCACCACGGTGGCGGAGATTGCCCAGACGTCCAAGCAGGCCACGGCCTACGCGGACTCGGTCATCTCCCAGACGCAGAAGTCCGAGTCGCTCAGCGCGGAAGGCCAGAAGGTCGTGGCGGAGAGCGTCTCCGGCATGGAGAAGCTGGGCGAGCAGGTGAAGGCCATTGCCCTGTCGATTACGGACCTCAACGAGCGCACGCTGCAGATTGGCGACATCATCAGCACGGTGAAGGACGTGGCCGAGCAGTCCAACCTGCTCGCGCTCAACGCCTCCATCGAAGCGGCGAAGGCGGGCGAGCACGGCCGGGGCTTCGCGGTGGTGGCCACGGAGATGCGCACGCTGGCGGAGCAGTCGCGCATCGCCGCGGACCAGGTGCGCGGCCTGCTCAACGAGGTGCAGAAGGGCACCAAGGCGGCCGTCGCCGCCACCGAGGAGGGCAGCCGCCGGGCGCAGTCCGCCATGGAGCTGGCGCGCGGCGCGGGCAACACCATCCTCGGGCTGTCGGAGGTCATCCGCGAGTCGTCCGGTGCGGCACGGCAGATTGCCGGCAACACCCGTCAGCAGACGATTGGCGTGGAGCAGATTGCCGCGGCCATGGGCGAGCTGACCTCCGCCATGGGAGACTCCGTGGAGCAGACCCGGCGCATCGAATCGGTGGCCGGAAACCTGACGTCTCTTTCGAAGCGGTTCTCGGACCTGGTGGGTAGGTACCAGCTATGAACGCAACGGTGGCGGGAGCACGACGGGCCATGAAGGTGCTCATCGTCGAAGACACGAAGACCATCACCAACCTCCTCCAGGTGTACCTGATGGGGTGGGGGCTGGAGTTCTTCGACGCGCCCAACGGCGCCCTGGGCCTCACCAAGGCCCGGGACTTGAAGCCGGACCTCATCATCTCCGACGTGCAGATGCCGGAGATGGACGGGTTCGCGCTGTGCGCGGCGGTGCGGGCGGACCCCAACCTGCATCACACGCCCTTCATGATGCTCACCTCCCTGAAGGACGATGCGAGCCGGCAGAAGGGCAAGCTGGTGGGTGCCAGCGCCTTCCTCAACAAGCCGGTGTCCGTGGATGACCTGCGCTCGAAGGTGCGGGACATCCTGAAGCTGCCCGCCACCCGGTACTGAGCCCATGGCCAGCGACGACTCGAAGGTGGACATCGACTACGCCTCGCTGCGGCGGCAGCTCGACGACGCGCACGCGCTGCTGGAGGGCACGCAGGCGGTGAGCGCGGAGCGGCGGCGCGAGGTGCTGGGCGCGCGCGCGCGGGCGCTGGCCGAGTCCCGCCACGAGGAGCACCAGGAGATGCTGTCGGTGCTGGCCTTCCAGGTGGGTGGCGAGCGCTACGCGGTGCGAATCGAGCACGTGGACCACGTGCTCGAGGCGCGGGGCCTCGCGTCCCTGCCGGGGGCGCCGAGGCACGTCATGGGCGCGCTGCTGAGCCGCTCGCGCATCGTCCCCGTGCTGGACCTGCGGCAGCTGCTGGGGCTGGAGGGCGGCGGCATGTCGGACCTGGGGAAGGTCGTCGTCGTGGAAGTGGGGGAGGAGAGCTTCGGGCTGGCGGCGGAGAACGTCGAGGGGCGCAAGGAGCTGCCGAAGGGCGACCTGTCGCAGCCGCCGCCGGGGCCCTTCCTGTTCCTCACGCAGGACCGGATGACGGTGCTGGACCTGGAGCAGCTCGGGGGACCCTCCGCCGCGCGGCAGGAGCAGGAATAGGGGCCATGGACGCACAGCTCTTGCGCAGCATCTGGCCGGTGTTCTCCGCGGAGACGCGTGAGCAGATCCAGGCCATCGGTTCGAAGGTGCTCGGGCTGGAGGGCCCGGCCCAGGCGCGGGAGCCGGACCTGCTGCCGTCGTTGCGGCGGCTGGTCCACAGCGTCAAGGGCTCGGCGGCGAGCCTCGGCCTGGACGACATCGAGCAGGTGGTGCACGCCATCGAGGATGGCCTGGCCGACTTCCAGCCGGAGGACCGGCTTCCCCGCGACGCGGTGGAGTCCATGCTGCGCGGCCTGTCCGCCATCGAGGGCGCCATGGCGCGCGGCGATGCCGGCCAGTCTCCCGTGGTGGACGGGCTGGGCGCGCTGCTGGCGTCGCTGGGGCGCGAGGGCGCGGTGACGGCGCCCGCCGGGGCCCAGGGCGGCACGGTGGCGAAGGGGATGGACTCGCTGGAGTCGCTCGAGGCGGCGCTGGGGGCGCTGTGCTCGCCGGACGTGCCGGACCGGTCGGCGGTGGTGCGCACCGCCGTGGAGCGGGCCCGGGCGCTGAAGGCCGCCGCGGAGGCGGCCGGAGTGCCGAAGGTGGCCTCGCTGGCGGAGGCGGCGGCGCTGGGCTTCACGCGCATGGAGCCGGGCGGGGACTCCGCGGGCATGGCCGCGTCCGACGTGGCCGGCACGCTGGTGGACCTGCGGGCCGCGCTGCAGGCGAGCGGGCCGGGCGGGGCGGGCGCGGTGGAGCGCGCCGTGGAGGCGCTGCGCACCGTGCCGGCCCCTGCGGCGGCGGAGGGCTCGGGCGTGCATGCGTCACCTTCCTCCTTGCAGGAGTCGCGCGGCACGGCGGACCGCACGGTGCGCGTGTCGGTGAAGACGCTGGAGTCGCTGGCCCTGCAGGTGGAGTTGCTGATGGCGGGCCGGGCGCAGCAGGCCCGCCGGGGCGAGGCGCACCGGGCGATGATGGATGGGATGCACGAGGTGCTGCTCCACCTGGAGCGCGCCTCGTCGCAGCTGACGATGTCGGGCGGCGGGCCGGCGCTGGAGCCCCTGCGCGCGGGCCTGGGGCTGATGCGCGGGCTGCAGAAGCGGCTGCTAGGGCTGGCCCGCGACTCGCACCGCGACGGCGAGCAGCTCTCGCTGGTGGCCCAGGTGGCGCGCGACGACCTGCGCGACCTGCGCATGGTGCCCGCGTCGCAGGTGCTGGAGCCGCTGCGGCGCACCGTGCGCGAGGTGTCCGCGCGGCTGAACAAGGACGTGTCGCTGGACCTGGTGGGCGGGGACGTGCGGTTGGACCGGCGCATCCTCGACGCGCTGAAGGACCCGCTGCTGCACCTGGTGCGCAACGCCATCGACCACGGGCTCGAGTCCACGGCGGAGCGGCGCGCGGTGGGCAAGTCGGAGGTGGGCCGGCTGTCGGTGCGGGTGGAGCCCCGCGGCACGCGCATGGCGGTGGTGGTGGAGGACGACGGCGCGGGCCTGTCGCCGGAGCGGGTGCGCTCCACGGCGGTGCGGCGCGGGCTCCTGACGGCCGAGGCGGCCGCGAAGCTGTCGGACGCACAGGCGGCGCGGCTGGTCTTCCAGCCCGGCTTCTCCACGCGCGAGCAGGTGACGGCGACCTCCGGGCGCGGCGTGGGGCTGGACGTGGTGCAGGCCACCGCGCAGCGGCTGCAGGGCTCGGTGGACGTGGACTTCACGGCGGGGCGGGGCACGCGCTTCACGGTGGACCTGCCGCTGACGCTGGCCGCGGCGCTGGGCCTGCTGGTGCGCACGGGCACGACGGTGTCCGCCATTCCCTCCGACTGCGTGAAGCGGGTGCTGCGGCTGACGCCCGCGGACGTGGGCACGGTGGCGGGCCGGGTGGTGGCGCGGGTGGACGGCGAGCAGCTCACATTCCTGCCGCTCGCGGAGTCCATCGGCCTGCCACGGCTGCCGATGGCGCTGGACTCGGGGAAGCTGCAGACGGCGGCGCTGCTGTCCGTGGGTGAAGACCGGGTGCTGTTCGCCATCGACGAGGTGGTGGGACAGCAGGAAATCGTCGTCCGCTCCCTGGGCCGGCACGTGCAGGGCGTGCGGCACCTGGCGGGCGCGGCGGTGCTGGACGACGGGCGCGTGGTGCCGGTGCTCAACGCGACGGAGCTGGTGCGCGCGGCGCGGCCGGAGACGCGCTCCACGTCCACGCAGAGCACGCGGCCCCGCATCCTGGTGTGCGACGACGCGCTCACCACGCGCTTCGCCATGAAGTCGCTGCTGGAGATTGCCGGCTACCCGGTGGTGACGGCGGCGGACGGTGAGGAGGCCTGGGGCGTGCTGGAGCGCACGCCCTGCCAGCTGGTGGTGAGCGACTGGCAGATGCCCCGGCTGGACGGAGTGGGGCTGGCCCGGCGCATCAAGTCGCACCCGGCGCTGCACCGCACGCCCATCATCCTCGTCACCTCGCTGGACAGCCCCGAGGACCGCGCCGCGGGCCTGGAGGCCGGTGCGGACGGCTACCTCGTCAAGCGCGAGGTGGAGCGCGGCAAGCTGCTGGAGCTCGTCCGCCAGCTGCTCCCCGCGTCCTGACGCCACGCAGCCGCGGCCGCGCCCCGGTGTGAGGCGCGGCGCCGGGCGCGGGCGTCACGGGCTTCGACGTCGAAGCCTCACGCGTCAATGCGTCGCCATGGACGCGGGCACGGTGTCGTCCGCCGGCAGGTGGGCCACCAGCTCGCCACCCTCGCCCGTGGGAAGCGACAGCCCGCCGCGCAGCCGCTGCGCCAGGTGCCGCAGCACCGCCGCCGTCTTCTCCGGCAGGGGCCGGCCTCCGCGCATGTCCACGCGCAGCCGCCACATGCCCAGCTCCTCGGCGGACTCCACCCGCACCGACGCGGCGCCACCGGAGGCCGCCACCGCGCGAGCCAGCGTGCGCACCAGCAGATCCACCGACGCGCGCGGGCCCTTCAGCGCCACCGGCCGGCCCGGCAGCGTCAGCGCCGCGGCCACCGCGGCACCGCGCCGCGCGGAGGGAATGAAGGCCGAGCGCAGCAGCGGGCGCAGGTCCTCCACGCCCTCGTCCACCACGCGCGCCAGGCGGCGCTCGATGAGGGCACCCTGGTCATTCGCCACGCGCATCATCCGGTCCAGGTACCGCTGCATGGGCTCCGTCAGCGGGCCCGCCGTGCCCTTCATCATCATGTCCACATATCCCTTGATGACCATCAACGGTGTCCTCAGGTCATGCGACGCCCGGGAGCGTCGCCGCTCCTGCTGCGCCACCGTCTGCTCCAGCCGCTGCTTCGCCTCGAGCAGCCGCGCCTGCCGCGCCGCTGCATCCACCTCGCGCGCATGCGCGGCCATCAATGAAGTCCCGAAGGTCGCCAGCCGGGCGAGCGTCCGCTGCTCCAGCACCCCGGGACGCTCCGGCCACACCATCAGCGCGGCCCCGGGCCTCCGCGCAGGCTCGCCCATACCGACGCGTGCCACGCACGTGCGCCCATCATAGAGCGCCGCTCCCGAGGCCCCGGTCAGCCGCAGCGCCTCACGCAGCAGGGACTCCAGCCCCGCACGCGTGCCGCACCGCAGCGCCCGCTCGGCCACCGCCGCGAGCACCGTGTCCACCCTTGCATCGAGGTCGTCCTCGATGCGCCGCCCACTCCAAGCACCCGCCCGCACGGACGAAGGTATGGGCATGGTGTGCCCGGGACGCAACGCTTCACAGGTTGGGAAGCCGCGGGGGCGACGATCGGAAATCCTTTACCCTCGTCAGGGCCGTCACCTCCCAATTTTTACCGTCCCGGCGACCCGGGTGATCGTGCAAACCCCTTCAACTCCTCGGAAGTACCCACTGGCCAGCCGCTTGCTATCAGGCACCGCGACGGGCGGCGGAAGGGACGGATGGGGACTTTCGACTACTACGCGGCAATCGCTCGACTGGCCCCGGCGGGGCTGGCGCGGAGCGCGGTGCGGCGGGTTCAGGGCGTGGCCAGGCAGGCGCTGTACCGTCGTCGCGAGCGCGCCGACGAGGTGCAGCTCCTCGAGTGCTTCGGCGCCACCACCGCGGAAGAGCTCGCGGAGCTGGCGCTGGGCCAGCGCTCCTCGCGCATCTGGTGTGAGGTGTCGCAGCGCGCCTCGGTCCTCGAGGCGCTCGCCGCGGTGCCGGGCGCCCGGGAGCGGGCCCTCGGCCTGGCGCGGACGGCGCTGCGCCAGGAGTGGAACATCTTCGGCACGCGCGTGGCCTTCGGTGAGGGCCGCCCGGTGGAGTGGTCGCTGGACCCCGTCAGCGGCCACCGCTATCCCCTGACGCCGGTGGAGCGCATGGCGCACCACTCGACGGGGAAGGACCCGAAGTACCCGTGGGTGATGGGCCGGCTCGACAGCGTGGTGGCGCTGGGGCAGGGCTACTGGGTGGAGACCTCGCGCGAGCAGCGCTCGCGGCTGGCGTCCGCCTTCGTGTCGCAGACGCTGGACTTCCTGCAGGCCAACCCGGTGGGGCAGGGCATCCACTGGACGTGTGCCATGGAGATTGCCCTGCGCGCGGCGAACCTCGCGCAGGCACTGGTGATGTTCTCCGAGGCGCCCGAGGTGCACCGGCCGGAGTTCCTGGTGCCCGTGCTGGGCGCGCTCGCGGAGCACACCGCGTGGGTGGAGGCGCACCTGGAGGACCGGGGCGCGGTGCCCAACAACCACCTGGTCTCCAACTACGTGGGCCTGCTGGTGGTGGGCCTGCTCTTCCCGGAGCTGCCGGGCGCGCCGCAGCAGGTGGCCCTGGCCGTGGGCGGGCTGCGCGAGCAGATGGAGGCACAGGTCCACCTCGAGGGCACGTCCTTCGAGGGCTCCATTCCCTACCACCGGCTGTCGGTGGAGCTGTTCACCCTGGCGTACCTCGTCGCGCGCGGCGCGGGCGTGCCGCTGGGGCCGGCGTACGAGTCACGGCTGCGCCGCATGTTCCACGCCGTGCGCGCGTGGTGCTCCGAGCGGGGCCTGGCGCCGCAGGTGGGTGACAACGACTCCGGCCGCGTCTTCCCGCTGCGGGAGCGCGAGGACAACGAGCACGGCTATCTGGTGGGGCTGGGCGCGGCGCTCTTCGGCGATGCGGGCCTGGGCGGTGGCGAGCTTCCGGACGAGGCGGCGTGGCTGTTGGGCCGTGCCGGCCTGGAGCGCTTCCGCGCGCTGGCTCCGGCGCCGGCGCCCGTTTCGGTGAGTTTTCCGGAAGGTGGCTTCCACATCTTGCGCGGAGCGGGTGCCGTTATCACTGTCTGCGCCGGCAAGCAGGGGCAGGGCGGAGTCGGGGGACACAGCCACAACGACAAACTTTCTTTCGAGCTCCACCTCGACGGGCGCCCCGTCATCGTGGATCCGGGCACGGGCACGTACACGAGAGACCCGGCCACGCGGAACTGGTTCCGCGGCACGGCGGCGCACAACACGGTGCAGGTGGATGGCGCGGAGCAGGCCACCCTCGACCCGGCGCGGCTGTTCGCGCTGCCGGAAGAGGCCCGGGCGCGGGTGGTGGCCTTCCTTCCGGGAGGCACCGTGGACAGGCTGCTGGTCCGTCACGACGGCTACCGCATGCTGCCCGCCCCGGTGGGCATCGAGCGCACGTTCCGGCTCGACAGGCACGAGCGCGCCCTGGCCGGGCGCGACAGGTTCATCGGCACGGGCCGGCACGACGTGGTGGGCCGGTTCCACCTGCCGGACGAGGACGCGCGCCTGGTGGCGCCGGAAATGCAGGTCCTGTCACGGGCAAGGCGCGTGGCGGAGGGACCGGTGGAGTTCGAGCCGCTCGCGGTGGAGCTGGGCCCCCAGGGGGCGCCGCACGCGTGGGTGGTGGTGGAGAAGGGCCTGGCGCTGAAGCTGGCGCCGTCGAGGTATTCGCCAGGGTACGGGCGGGTGGTGCCGTCGCTGGCGGTGGAGTTCCGGGGGCAGGTGACTCCCCCGGTGTGGCTGAGGTGGGTGGTTGTCTTCAGGTGATGGCTGGGTCGGGGCGTGACCGTGGAGAACGGCACGTCGCATCAGGAGAGGTGAGGACGATGAGGGTGATGGTTGGCAGCCCGCTGCTCGAGCGGATCAAGGCGCGGGACGCGAAGGTCGGGGTCGTGGGTCTGGGTTACGTGGGTCTGCCGCTGGGCATGGCCTTCGCCGAAGCGGGCTTCCCGGTGACGGGGCTCGATATCGACAAGCGGAAGATCGACAAGATCGAGAAGGGCGAGAGCTACATCAAGCACATCCCCAGCGCGCCGCTGGCGGAGCTGAGCAAGTCGGGCAAGCTCAAGGCGTCGATGGACTTCGCGAAGGCGAAGGACCTGGACTGCGTCATCATCTGCGTCCCGACGCCGCTGACGGCCTCTCGCGAGCCGGACATGAGCTTCATCATCCAGACGGGTGAGGCCCTGGCGCCCTACGTGCGCCGCGGGCAGCTCTTCATCCTCGAGTCCACCACCTACCCCGGCACCACGGAGGAGGTGCTCAAGCCGCTGCTCGAGAAGAACGGCCTCAAGGCGGGCGTGGACTTCTACCTGGCCTTCAGCCCCGAGCGTGAGGACCCGGGCAACAAGAGCTTCAACACCAAGACGATTCCGAAGATTGTCGGCGGCTACTCTCCCGAGTGCGCCGAGGTGGCCTGCGCCCTCTACGGCAGCGCCCTGAAGGAAGTGGTGCCGGTCTCCTCCACCCGCGTGGCGGAGCTGTCCAAGCTGCTGGAGAACATCTTCCGCTGCGTCAACATCGCCATGGTCAACGAGATGAAGATGCTCTGCGACCGCATGAACGTGGACGTGTGGGAGGTCATCCAGGCCGCCAGCACCAAGCCCTTCGGCTTCATGCCCTTCTACCCGGGCCCCGGCCTCGGTGGGCACTGCATCCCCATCGACCCGTTCTACCTGACGTGGAAGGCGCGCGAGTTCGAGTTCCACACCAAGTTCATCGAGCTGGCCGGTGAGGTGAACTGGCAGATGCCCTACTACGTGGTGCAGCGCACCATGGAGTCGCTCAACAACGCCCGCAAGACGCTCAACGGCGCGAAGGTCCTCTGCATCGGCGCGGCGTACAAGAAGGACATCGACGACATGCGCGAGAGCCCGTCTCTGCGCGTCATGACGCTGCTCAAGGAGAAGGGCGCGGAGCTCGAGTACCACGACCCGTACGTGCCCGAGCTGCACAAGGGCCACGGCTTCAACATGGAGATGAAGTCGGTGCCCCTGGACCTGGACAAGCTCGGCCAGTACGACGCCGTCCTCATCCTCACGGACCACTCGAACATCGACTACGCCGCGGTGGTGGCCAACTCGCAGGTCATCATCGACACGCGCAACGCGACGAAGAACGTCAGCAAGGGCCGTGAGAAGGTGACCAAGGCCTAGGCAGGAACGAGGAGCTGCCCGGATACCGACCCTCCGGGCAAGGGTCCTCGTCCTCGGGTGCCGGGAGGGGCGCCCGAGGGCGAGGACCTGCTCGTCTTGGGACATGGGTCGGGTACAGTGGGGCGGTGCGAACCTTCTTCCGTCCCGTCCTCCCACTGCTGGTGGCCTCGAGCCTGTTGATGGCCGCGGCGCCCGCGCCGGATGCCCGCGTGAAGCTGCTCGACGCGATGGCAACCGAGCTGACGCGCAACCAGCAGCAGCTGAAGATGCAGAGCCACGAGCCGCCGTACTTCATGAGCTACCAGCTCAAGGACTACGAGCAGCACGCCGTCGCCGCGCGGTATGGCGCCGTCTTCCTGGACGACGGCTACCGCGAGCGGAAGCTGTACGTCGACGTGCGGGTGGGCAATTACGACTTCGACAGCTCGGTGGCCGAGGGCCTGGAGTTCAGCTTCTCCACCAAGGGCACCAGCTACATCGCGCGCAAGGACGGCCCGCTGGATGACTCGCCGCTGGCGCTGCGCACCGCGCTGTGGCTCATCACCGACGAGCAGTACAAGTCGGCCCTCTTCCAGTTCCTGAAGAAGAAGGGCGAGGACGTCTACGCCGTCGAGGACCCGAAGCGTCCGCCGTCCTTCACGAAGGAGAAGCCGAGCACCCACGTGCAGCCGCCCCTGCAGGCCCCGTTCAACCGGGAGCGCTGGGTGAAGCTGGCGCGCGAGGTGTCCGCGCAGTTCAACGCGCACCCGGAGCTGTTCGACTCGGAGGTGCGCGTCTCCACGGACAAGGTGACGCGGCTGTTCGTGTCCACCGAGGGCACCCGCCTCATCACCGAGGAGGTGCTCTACGGGCTCCACGTCTCCGCGGTGACGCGCGCGCCGGACGGGCAGTTGCTGGACGACTCGCGCAACTTCTACTCGCCCACGGAGGCGGGGCTGCCGGACGACGCGAAGGTGCGCGAGGCGGCGGCGAAGGTGATTGAAGAGCTGCTGGCGCTGCGCGCGGCGCCGGCCATCGACCCGTACACGGGCCCGGCCATCCTCGCGCCCGAGGCGTCCGGCGTGCTCTTCCACGAGGCGGTGGGGCACCGGCTGGAGGGAGATCGGCAGGACGGGGACAACGAGGGCAAGACGTTCAAGGGCCAGGTGGGCAAGCTGGTGCTGCCGTCGTTCATCTCCATCCACGACGACCCGACGCAGCGGATGCTCCAGGGCGAGCCGCTCAACGGCTACTACCTCTTCGACGAGGAGGGCGTGAGGGGCCAGCGGGTGACGCTGGTGGAGAAGGGCGTGCTGCGCAACTACCTGCTGGGCCGCAGGCCGGTGGAGGGCTTCCTCCAGTCCAACGGCCACGGGCGCAGCCAGGGCACGCTCAAGCCGGTGGCGCGCATGGCCAACCTCCTGGTGGAGAGCACCAAGGCGGTGAGCGACGCGGAGCTGAAGAAGATGCTGATCGCCGAGGCGAAGCGGCAGGGCAAGCCGTACGGCCTCATCATCCGCGACATCACCGGCGGCAACACGAACACGTCCAGCTACGGGTACCAGGCGTTCAAGGGCGTGCCGCGGATGGTGTACCGGGTGGACGTGAAGACGGGGAAGGAGTCGCTGGTGCGCGGCGTGGAAATCGTCGGCACGCCGCTGTCGGCGGTGAACCGCATCCTGGCCTCGGGGCAGAGGGCGGGCATCTTCAACGGCTTCTGCGGCGCGGAGAGCGGCAACGTGCCGGTGTCCACCGTGGCGCCCGCCATGCTCCTCCAGGAAATCGAGCTGCAGCGCGCGGTGGAGGGCAAGGACCGCCCGCCCATCCTCTCCAGCCCGGCGGCGCAGCAGGAGCCGGCGGCCCGGCAGGAGAAGTAGTCGGCCCATGAGTGGGGGGAGCGGCAGCCGCCGTGGCCAGTCGATGATGCGTCCCATGCTGCTCGCCTGCCTGCTCGTCCTCACGGCGCCGCTCGCCGCGAGCGCCCAGCCCGTGTCCGGGGGCGGGGCGCTGCTGGAGCTGCGGCATGAGGACCGGCTGGGGGCGGACGGGAGCTGGGAGCTGCGGTCCGTGGAGTACGTGCTCGACGGCACGCGCCTGGCGACGCCGGCGGACGGCGCGCGGCACCCGCTGCCGGTGGGGCTGCGACAGCTGGACGTGCGGGTGGTGTACGAGGGGCGCTCGCAGGTCTTCTCGTACGTGGAGGGCTATCGGTTCGTGATGCGCGGCCGCGTCACGCTGGACGCGCGGCCGGGGGACACGGTGCGCGTCACCTCCACGGCCTATGTGCGGGAGGGCGTCACGCAGCAGTGGCAGCACCGCCCGGCCTTCCTGCTCTCGGGGCAGCCGCGGGAGGCAGTGGTGGGCATCGAGTACGGGCCGGTGGAGAACACGCCGCTGGCGGAGGCCGCGGCCTCGCGCGCGGTGGACGAGGTGCTGGCCGAGGCGCGTCGCCTGACGTCCACCCCCACGGCGGAGGCGCGAGGCTCGTGCGTGCTGGAGCCGGTGTTCTTCCGCTTCTCCGACACGCGGCTCAGCCCGGAGGCGGAGGCGGTGCTCCAGCGCGCGGCGGTGTGCCTCATTCAGCAGCCGGGCCTGGCGGTGCGCCTGCAGGGGCACGCGGACGCGAGCGGGCCCGAGTCCGTCAACACGTCCCTGGGACAGGGGCGCGCGCAGTCGGTGGCCGCGTACCTCCTGTCGCTCGGCGTGGAGCGCGCACGGCTCGTCCTGGGCTCGGAAGGGGACGCACGGCCGCCGTGCCCCGAGCACACGCCCGCGTGCTTCGCGCGCAGCCGCCGCGTGGAGCTCGTCGCCGAGCCCTCGGGGCCCTGAAGCCTCTCAGTTCCTCAGCCGCGCGGTGGCGGTCGCCACCAGCTCGCGGAGCTGGGCGGGCTCGAAGGGCTTGGCGAGCAGCGGGTTCGTCACGTTCTGGAGGAAGCGCTGCGTCTCCGGGGTGAAGGCGCCGCCGGTGATGAAGACGATGCGCTCCTGCAGGCCCGGCCACAAGTCACGGACGGCGGCGTACACGTCCATGCCGGTCAGCTCCGGCATCATCAAGTCACAGAGGATGAGGTCGAACTCGCGGTCCTCGCGCAGCCGCTCCAGGGCCTCGCGGCCGTTGGTGGCCGTCACCAGCTCGTGCCCGCGCAGCAGCCGGCGCAGCAGGTCCAGCACCCGGGGCTCGTCGTCCACCGCCAGCACCCGCTTCGCACTCGACGCCGGAGTCTCCACCACGACGCGGGCCTCGTGCTCGGTGTGCTCGGCGCGCGGCAGGTACACCTCCACCGTGGTGCCCTGGCCGGGCTCGCTGCGCACACCAATCCTCCCGCCCAGCGAGCAGAGGATGTCGCGGCAGATGGCCAGGCCCATGCCCATGCCTCCGCCCACCCGGCGCGTGGTGAAGAACGGGTCGAAGATGCGCGGCAGCACCTCCGGAGGAATCCCCCGGCCGGTGTCGGACAGCGCCATCAGCACCCCGTCCCCCTCGGCACGCAGCGCGACGGTGATGCGGTGCTCGGAGTAGCGCCCCTCGGGAATGGCCTGCGCCGCGTTGAGCACCAGGTTGAGCACCACCTGGCCCAGCTTCGTCGTCGAGCCCCGCACCGGGGGCAGCGCGTCGCCGTACTCGCGCACCACCGGCGCCCGGTGGCGGAGCTGGTTGGCCGCCATGCGCAGGGTGCTCTCGACGACGGCCCGGAGGTCCACCGGCTCCTCCTCCTCACCGTCCCGGAGCGACAGCGAGCCGAGGTCCGCGACGATTCGCCGGATGCGGCTCGCGCCCTCCAGCGCCTCGGACAGCACCTGCTGGCACTCGTCCGTCAGCCCTCCCCCGGACGTGTGCGGGCAGGGCAGCCGCTGCTTCAGGTACTCCAGGTTCCCCGTCGTATATGCAAGCGGGTTGTTGATTTCATGCGCCAGCCCCGCGGCGACGATGCCCAGCGAGCGCGCCCGCTGCTCCTGCTGCTTCTCCTGGAGCAGCAGCGTGTCGCGCCGCTTGCGCTCCAGGGCGTTCACCAGCGCGCTGCCCGTCAGCCCCAGCAGGTGCAGCTCCTCCGGCGTCCAGCTCCGCGGCGCTCCCACCGAGTCGAAGCCCATCCACCCGACGAGCCGGCCCCCGAGCGACAGCGGCGTGTTGACGTACGCGCGAACCCTCCGCGCCGCGGCGGCGCCACGCTCGGCGGCGGCCTCCGGCGGCAGCATCGACGGGTCCGTCACCGTGACAGTCCGGCCCGCCTGGAACTGCCGCATGGACCAGGAGAAGGCCGCGGTGGACGCACCCCGGTAGGACTCCAGCCCGTAGGGCTCCGTGCCGGGCGCGCACCACTCGTACGCGTCCATCAGGTGGCCGCCGTCGTCGGACAGCAGGCCCACGTAGCAGCGCTGCGCGCGCGCGTGCTGACCGAGCAGCGCGAGCGCGCCGCGGATGCCCGACTCCATCTCCTCGGGAAGCAGGTTGAGCAGCCGGTGCGACGTGTCGGCGATGAGCGCCCCGCGCTCAAGCAGCAGCCCCAGCTCGCCGCGCATCTGGCGCAGCGCGGCGACCTCCTGTCGCAACGCGGCGTGAGCATCCTCGGGCACGCCCGGCGCCCCTGCGGCGCACAGTCGCTCCAGGACCTCCTCGGACCGCTGGAGACGCTCCAGCAGCGTCCGCGAGTCGGACACCGCCTCGCCGGACCGCTCCTGTCGGGCCTCTTGCTGCTCCACCATGACCTCGCCCCTCGGCTCTGGACCCTGGCGACCCCAATCGCCACTCCAGATTCCAACGCAGTGAGAATAATGTCACTGGTTTGCACCCCGCAGCCAGTGTGCAGTTCTGAAAACTGCAACCGCCCGTCAGTGCTGGGTGCTCAAGGAGTGGAAGCCGGCGGCGAGGTGGGTGAAGGAGCGGAGGGGTGAGGCGAGGTAGGGGCGGGCGGCGCCTGGCGAGGGCGCTGGGGCTTGAGCTGCCGGCCGCCCTTGAAGCCCTGCCAGCGGACATAGCGGCGGAAGTCCTGGAGGAAGTCCTCGTGCCGCACGCCGACGGCCTCCGCGAAGGCCTCGGGGAAGTCGGGCCCCCGGCTCATGGCGTGGAGGACGGCGCGCACGGCCGTCTCGCCGTAGCGGCGCACCAGGAAGGTGAAGGCGTGGTGGGCGGCGCCGTAAACGATGTCGCTGGAGCCCTGGTAGAGGGTGTCCGCCTCGGTGAGCGGGTCGGCGCCGGGCTGGCTGCGCCAGAAGCGCTCCAGGTCCACGAGGGAGGAGACGCGGTAGCCCTGCTCGGCGGTGTACGAGGCCATGCCCTCGCGGAACCACAGGGGGATGCGCTTGCGCGTCCAGCCCAGCCGGTCCGAGGCCACCTGGTACATGAGGCTGTGGGTGAGCTCGTGCAGCAGCAGCTCATCCACCTGGGCCTGGTTGGCGCCGAGCAGGGACCAGGTGCGAGGGCTCTGGAGCTCTATCTGCTCGTAGCGGGCCCAGGCGCGGAGGAAGTCGTGGCCGGGGCGGTTGGCGGCGCGCTCCAGGGCGGCATGGTTGGGGTGGATGACGATGGTGACGGAGTCGTCGAAGGTGCCCCAGCGGGCCAGCTTCGGCAGGGCGCGCTCCACGGCGAGCTTCACCTGCGAGGCCGCGCCGGTGTCGCGCTCGCGGAACTCCAGGTCGATGCGGGGGCCCACGGACGTGCGCAGGTCCCCGGTGGCTTCCGCCTGGGCGGACTCGGAGGTGGCGGGCACGCTGGTGCTCTTCGTGCTGGCGCAGCCGGTGAGCCACGCCAGGGCCAGCAGCGCCAGGACGCGCCCGGGACTCCAGCGACTGTGACGCCATCCGTGCTTCACGTGTCTCACTCCGCCCCGAGCCAGCCCAGCACCGCGCGCCCCACGTCGGCCACGGTGGAGAAGGCATCCACCTCTGTCGAGGGCGGACCGAAGTAGAGCACGGGCACGGGGTGCAACGTGTGTCCGCGCGTGGACAGGTCCTCCACGTTCCCGTGGTCACTGCACACGAGCACCCGGGCGCCCGGCGGCCGTGTGGCCACTACCGAACGGGTGAAGGCGTCGAAGGTGTCCAGCGCCCCCAGGGCCGCCGTCAGGTCCTGCGCGTGGCCGGCCTCGTCCGCGAGGTAGTGCTCGAAGAAGGTGAAGTCGGCGCCGGAGGCCACGTGCCAGAAGATGGCGGCGGC
Organism: Pyxidicoccus xibeiensis; assembly: GCF_024198175.1. Lineage (NCBI taxonomy): Bacteria > Pseudomonadati > Myxococcota > Myxococcia > Myxococcales > Myxococcaceae > Pyxidicoccus > Pyxidicoccus xibeiensis. Next base: position 271,048 of record NZ_JAJVKV010000006.1, on the reverse strand, counting down.
CTCCTCGGGCGTGCGCTCGGGGGCGGGCAGGCCGTAGGCGCGGGCGGCGGCGCCGGTGATGTCGTGGGTGAGGCCGTCTGCGGCGCGGGCGTCATCCAGCGTGCGCAGGGGCACCCCGCCGGCGGCGAAGGCCAGCTTCGCGGCGGAGGGTCGCATCTTCCGGCGCGACTCGGGCGGGACGACGAACTCCGGCGGGGACGTGCTGGGGCGGCGAGGCACGCCGAGCGCATCCAGGTAGGGCGCGGGGTAGGCGTTGGCGAAGGTGGAGGTGCGGCCCGCGGCGGCGAGCCGCTTCACGATGGATCGGTCCGCCATCAGCCCGCGCAGGGGGGCGTTGGGGTAGCCGAGGATGTGGCGGCCGAGCAGGGCAGGGGCCGGGTCCCCGGTGAGGATGGCCGTCTGGTTGGAGGCCGACTGGGGGCGACCGGCGACGCCGAACGTCGTGTCCACCGGGAGGAAGCGGCCTCCGTCCGGCAGCGGGGGGCCGGCTGCGTCCTGGAAGCGGGATAGCAGGTGCTCCCGGTGAGCAAGCGGGTTCACGGCCGGGTCCTTCCGGCCGATGCCGACTCCATCGATGAACAGGACCGCGACGCGCACGGCGGACGACTGTATCCTCGAACCCGACAGCATGGCCCTCCACGGCGACCTCTTCAGCTACCCGCTTCCCGAGTTCCTTCAATGGTTGGATAGCTCCCGCAAGACGGGAACGCTCCAGCTCTCCTGGGAGGCCGGCGAGCGGAAGCTCTTCGTCCTGTCCGGACAGGTGGGCGCCACGGCGTCGGAGGGGCTGCGCGGGCGGGTGGCGCGGCTCTTGACGCTGGCGAAGCTGGCGTCCGGGACGAAGGTGCTGGCGGCCTTCGACGAGCTGGCGCGCACGCCGGACGTGGACGCGGCGTTCGACTCGCATGGGGTGCAGTCGCGGTGGGTGCGGGATCTGGGCCGCGAGGAGCTGTTCGCGGCGATGACGGACCTGACGATTGCCGCGCGCGGGACGTTCCACTGGACGGAGGACGCGGACCGCTCGGGCGAGGACTGGGTGCCGTCCGACATGAGCATCCGCGAGCTGCTCTTCGAGTCGCTGCGGTGGGTGGATGAGCAGCCGGACGTGGACAAGGCGCTGCCGATTGACGCGCTGAGCGTGCGCGCGCTGTCGCCGCCGAGCCCGAGCCAGCCGCTGATGCACCGGATCATCCTGACGCTGTGCACGACGCCGCAGAACCTGGGGCGGCTGCGGCTGTCCATGGGCGTGTCGCGCTCGTCGGTGACGCGGCGGGTGTTCGAGCTGCTGCGGGCGAAGCTGGTGGAGGTGGACGGGGCGCCGCAACTGGAGGCGGACCCGGTGGCGGAGATGCTGGAGAAGGGCGGGGTGCTGATGCGCGAGGGCCAGTACGACGCGGCGGGCATCGTCTGCGCGTCCCTGCTGGCCAGCGACCCCGCGGACCGGCGCGTGCGCGAGTTCGCCCGGCTGGTGCAGCGCGAGCACGTGGCGGCGCTCTACGCGGAGATGCCCCCGCTGGTGGTGCCGCTGATGGTGTACGACCCGCAGGGCCTGTCGCTGCTCAAGCCGGAGGAACGGCAGATTGCCGGGCTCATCAGCGGCACGTGGGACGTGTCCACGCTGGTGCTCGCCAGCCCCGCGCGGGAGCTGGAGACGCTGAAGACGCTGGCGAAGCTGCAGCGGATGGGGCTGCTGCAGCTCACGATGCCGCGCTGAGCCGCGCTACTCCGCGTTGGGCAGGCCCACCGCGTTGAGCCGGACGAAGACCTGCATCAGCACGTAGAGGGCGAAGGCGGCGTCATCCACGCGGATGTGCTGCTGCGTGGCCAGCCCCTGGAATCGGAGCAGGTCGGCGCCGTCCACGCGGAGCAGGAACGCCTGCTGCGCCAGCGGCCCCTCGCCCGCGTAGGCCAGCGCGCGGCGGATGGCGTCCGAGCACGCGGTGACGCACGTGGCGTAGTCGCCCGACATGAACGCGGCCTCGGCGGCGCGGGCATGGTCGAACATGTCCCCCGAGGCGAGGGCGCTCGCGGCGCCCAGCAGCTTCGGGCCTGTCTGGGGCGCCTGCACGGGGAGCGGCTCCACGCGGGGCGGCGCCATCGTCACCGGCGTCACGCGCGGCACCGGCGTGTTGGCCAGGGCGGGCGCGGGGCCTCCCCCGTGCGCCATCACCGGAGCGGTCGCCTGCGCCTGCCCGGGGGCCGGCGGCTGCCGGTTCTGGAGATGCCGGGTGAGCTGCGCCTCCAGGCCCGCGGGCTGGGGGCCCGTGGCCGGCGTCGCGGAGCGGGGCGGTGGGACGATGCGCTTGGCGCGCAGGTCCTTGATGACCAGCCGCGTAATGGCCTTGAGCGTGTCGAGCACCCCATTGCCGTTGGTGGCGGCCGTCTCGAACTCGGGCACGCCGCGCGGGTTGAGCTCCTTGCGGAGCACCTCCACCGGCAGCACGTTCTCGAGGTCCCGCTTGTTCCACTGCATCACCAGTGGGAAGCGGTCCAGGCGGATGCCGTGCTCGAAGAGGTTCTCCTCCAGGTTGGCCAGGGACTCGCGGTTGGCGTCCATGGCCTCCGCCTGCGAGTCCGCCACGAACACCACGCCGTCGGCGCCCTGGAGCACCAGCTTGCGGGTGGCGTTGTAGAAGACCTGGCCGGGCACGGTGTAGAGCGCGAGCCGCACGGAGCAGTCGCCCACGCGCTCCACCTTCACGGGGAGGAAGTCGAAGAAGAGGGTCCGGTCCCCCTCGGTGGCGATGGACATCATCTCGCCACGGTGCGCGGGGCGCACGGTCTCGTAGATCTTCCGCAAGGTGGACGTCTTCCCCGACAGGCCCGGCCCGTAGAAGACAATCTTCGCGGCCACTTCGCGGGCCATCAGGTTCACGCTGCTCACGGTGTCAGCTTTCCTAGAACGACTCGACGCCTTGCGCCAGTTGCCGATGGGACATTCGCCGGAGTCCCTACCAGATGCTCGGCCGCCAGGAGGGCGAATAGGGCCGCCTCTTTCGCCCCTTCCGGGAAACCCAGGGCCTCCAGCGTCTGGACGGGCAGGGGCGCCAGCCGGGCCCGGAGCCGCTCCATCAGCGCCGGGTTCCGCGTGCCGCCCCCCGAGGCGTACATCCCCTCCAGCCCGGGGAAGCGCGGCAGGAGCCACGTCTCATAGGCCCGGGCGATGCTCTCCACCGTGAATTCCAGCGCCGTGGCCATGACGTCGTAGGGGCGCCCCGTGTGCCTCGCCCACACCCCGTCCACCAGCACCTCGCCGAAGCCCTCGCGCCCGGCGCTCTTGGGCGGAGGCAGGGCCAGGAACGGGTGCGCCAGCAGCTCCGCCAGCAGCTCCGGAATCACAAGCCCCCGCCGGGACAGCGTGCCGTCCAGGTCACACGCGAGCCGGCCCTGGGTGACGCGACGCGCCAGCCCATCCAGCACCATGTTGCCGGGGCCGGTGTCGAAGGCGAGGGTGTCCTCCAGCCGCGGGCCCACCACGCTGATGTTGCCGATGCCGCCGATGTTGAGCAGGGCGCGGGGCGCCTCGCGGCTGCGGAAGACGGCCCAGTCCAGGTAGGGCACCAGTGGCGCGCCATGGCCTCCGGCCGCCACGTCCCGGGTGCGGAAGTCGCTGATGACGGGGATGCCGGTGCGCTCGGCGATGACTGCGGGCTCGCCAATCTGCAGGGTGGACGGGTGCGCGTTGGCGCCTGGCGGCACGTGGGCCATCGTCTGCCCGTGCGAGCCGATGGCGGCCACCTGCTCCGGTGACACGCCGGCCTTCTCCAGGGCCTGCTTCGCGGCGGCGGCGAAGTGCTCGGCCAGCTCGAAGTTGAGCGTGCTCAGCGTGCCCGCGTCCTGCGGGCCCAGCACGCGCGCCACCAGCTCCCGGGGGAAGGGCACGGAGACATGGGACAGCAGGCGCAGGCGCACGTTGTCGCCCGTCCCCGTCACCTCGCACAGGGCCGCTTCCACGGCGTCCACGCTGGTGCCGGACAGCAACCCCACGCACAGGCGCGGCTGTCGGGGGTCGGCGAGGGGAGGGTGCAGGCGCATACCGGGAGTGTAAGGCCCGGGGCCCACGCCCCGCTCCTACCGGGAGGTACGAGGGCGACGCGGCCGTGTGCCCCGCCGTCCGGAGGGCGAGAGGGCACGCAACCCCTCCGCCGCGAGCCGCTTCCGGGCCGCCTTCGCGTCCAGTCCGGTGAAGTGCATGGCCAGCGCCAGCTTCACCTCGCCGCCCGCCGCCTCCAGCAGCCGCGAGGCCTCCGGGGCGGGCAGCTCCGTCAGCTCCGCCACCATGCGCGCCGCGCGCGTGCGCAGCTTCGCGTTGGCCGGGCGCACGTCCACCATGCGCCCCCGGTACACCTTGCCCAGCGACACGAAGGCCGCAGTCGTCACCGCGTTGAGGATGAGCTTCGTCGCCGTGCCGGCCTTCAGCCGCGTGGAGCCCGCCACCAATTCCGGCCCGGTGCGCGCCAGCACCACCGTGTCCGCGGCGGCCCTGGGGCCCGGCGGGTTGCAGCACACCAGCACCGTGTGGGCCCCGCGCCGCTTCGCCTCGGCCAGCGCGCCCAGCACGTACGGGGTGGAGGCGCTGGCGGAGATGCCGCACACCACGTCCTTCGGGCCCGCCCGGAAGGCGCGCACCGCGGTGGCTCCGGCCTCGAGGTCGTCCTCGGCGCCCTCCACGGCGCGCGTCAGCGCCCGGCGTCCACCGGCGATGGCCGCGCGGACCCGCGAGGGCGGAACTCCGAAGGTGGGAGGGCACTCGCTCGCGTCCAGCACGCCGAGCCGCCCGCTGGTACCGGCGCCCACGTAGAGGAGTCGACCGCCGGCCCGCAACGCATCCGCCACGGCCCGAGCCGCTTCCGTGATTGCCGGAAGCGAGGCACGGACCGCACGGACGGCGGCCAGGTCTTCATCATGCAACCGGCGGACGACCGACCCGATTGACAGCAGATCGAGGTCGTCCGCGCGGGGGTGAAGCCGCTCGGTGGGGGGCAGTGACGGCCGTGAAGCGCGAGTCGTGCCCACCCTCGAACGTCCAGGCCTCAGGCGGCCTTGGTCACCTTGCCCGCTTTGATGCAGCGGGTGCACGCCAGCACGCGCGTGGTGGTCCCCTCGACGTTGGCCCGGACCTTCTGGAGGTTCGGGAGGGTCCGCTTCTTGGTCTTGTTGTTCGCGTGGCTGACGTTGTTACCCACCAGCGGACGCTTGCCACAGATGTCACACTTCCACGCCATGACCTCTAACTCCTTGAAAACTGGGGCGTCGCACGCCTGCCGATTAAAAGAGCGGCGGAACCTGCCAGAGAACGGCCCGGAAATCCAGCCTTTGATCTAGGTGGATCAGCCCTTGAGCGGATCCTTCTTCTTCAACATGTCCTGCACCATGCGCGCGGCGCGCAGACCGGCGATGAGCTCGCCCTCCAGGCCGAGGCCGGGGAGGACCTCGCGGCTGGCGAGGAGGATGTTCTTCGCCGGCGTCCGCTGAGGCAAACCCGTGACGCCCAGGAAGGCTTCCGACTCGAAGCTGTAGAGCGGGTGGGGCATCAGCCGGCTGCCGCGCACTCCCCCGGCGTCCAGGTAGGGGGCCGAGCGCAGCAGGCGGTGCTGCGCGGTGAAGGGCATCAGCGCGTCCAGGTGCTCGTCGATGCGCGTGGCCACGCCCTGCAGGTGCTCCTCGCCCAAATCCCGGTAGGAGGCCGGCACGAAGGCGCCCGCGCACACCACGCGCAGGTCCTCCACCTCCTTGCCCTCCTTGCCGCCAGGGCCCGCGGGGGTGCGCGCCGCGTGCACCTGCACGAGCAGCGGGCCCAGCTCCGAGTCCTCGGTGTCCACCAGGGCCAGCTCGCCCAGGCCGCGCGGGAGGGCGGACTCCGGCACCACCCAGTTCACCGTGAAGCAGAGCGACTTCTCGGTGGACTGGTCCAGGTGCTCCAGCAGGCCGCGGTGGTGCTTCTTGTCCGTCACCAGCCGCCGCAGCGCGCCGGCATCCGTGGCCGCGACGAGGCACGCCGCGCGGTAGAGAGTGTCCGAGCGCAGGAGCTTCACGCCGGCGAACTTGCTGCCGTCGAAGGAGAGCTCCTCGACGATGAAGCCGGTCGGGCTGTCCCGGCCGAGCACGTCCCCGCCCAGCTCCGTCACGCGCCGGGTGAGCAGCTCGCGCAGGCCCTCGCGCCCGCCGCTGAAGGCCGAGGGGGAGGAGAGCACCTGGGAGAGGGGCCGCGTGAGGGCCAGCGGCGACTCCGGGGCCTCCAGGTGGCTGACGAAGGGCAAGAGCCCGCGCACCAGCTTCACCGGGGCGGAGTCCCCCACCAGCCGGAGCGGGGCCTCCAGGCCGGGGTGGGCCTTGATGAGCTTGTTGAGGCCCCACTTCTCGAAGAAGCCGTCCGGGGGCAGGGCGGGGGCTTCCTTGAAGAAGGCGTCGGTGGACTCGTGCTGGACGGCGGTGCCGGCCAGGGTGCCCAGCAGCGCCTCGCCCTCCTCGCCCAGCTCGCGCGCGGCCTCGGCCTTGCGGCGGGCGGTGTCGCCGTGCAGGTCCAGGCGGTGCTTGGGCAGGAGCAGCTGCAGCTCCGGGGCATGGGGCCGGAGCGAGCGCTGCACGGTGGCGGTGAGGCCCAGCTCGGTGAGGGCCTCCTCCACCGTGGGCATCGTCTTCAGCGGGGGCGCGACGAAGGGGGCGTACGGGAGCACGTAGCCGCCGTGCTCGTAGCCGGGGCCCATGCCGTCATGCTCCACCAGCAGGACGCGGTGGTTGCGCTTGGCCAGCACCGCGGCCGCGAGCGCGCCGCCCAGCTGACTGCCGAGCACGATGACGTCATAGACGTGCCGGGACGGGCCCGATGGAAGCTTGAGTTTGGCTGAGGACGTCGCCATGGGCGCGGAACACTACACAACGCGCCCGCCGCTGGCGCCCTTTTGGCGCATGGGCCATGTCCTACCCGGGGTGGACCGGGGGCCCCTCAGGCGGGCGTGCCGAAGAGGCGGGCCTCCAGCTCCGGGGGCAGCGCGGTGAAGTCCGGCAGGGTCCACCCCGCACCGGCCTCGCGGAGCTGCCCGGCGGGCGCGGCCGTGGTGATGCCCACCACCGGCATGCCGGCCTCCCGCGCGGAGATGACGCCGAGGACGGCGTCCTCGAAGGCGAGGCACGCGGAGGGCTCCACGCCCAGCGCCTTCGCGGCGGCCAGGAAGATGTCCGGGGCGGGCTTGCCGCGGGAGACCTGCTCCGCGCCGACGACGGCCGTGAACAGGGGGCGGATTCCGAGCCCGTCCAGCACCAGCTCGCGGTTGCCCTGGGGCGCGGCGGTGGCGACCGCCGTGGCGATGCCGGCCTCGCGCAGCCGGGCGATGAACGCCTCGGCCCCGCGGTGCAGCCTCAGGTGGGGGCGGTACAGGGCGCGGTAGTGGGACTCCTTCTCCTCGGCGAGCCGGGCCAGCTCCTCGTGGGGGACGGGGCGGCCGAGCAGCTCGGGGAGGATCTCCTCGTTCTTCTTGCCGGCGAAGCCGGTCTGGAAGTCCTCGGCCGTCATCGACAGGCCGAGCTTCCGGGCGAGGGCCACCCAGGCCTCGTTGTGGAAGGGCATGTTGTCGACGAGCGTCCCGTCCATGTCGAAGACGACGGCGCGCAGGGGGGCCATGGAGGAGGTCATGGGGTCCCCATAGCGCGTCCGGCGACAGGGCGGCTCACTCAATCCGCGCGCGCGAGTCGCCCGCCTGATATCCCCTCCGAGCATGAGTGATGACGTGCTCCTGGAGACGCGGGGGGCGGTGGGCGTGGTGACGCTGAACCGCCCGAAGGCCCTGAATGCCCTGGACCTGGGAATGTGCCGGAAGCTGCAGCCGGCGCTCGACGCGTGGGCGGTGGACCCGGCCGTGAAGGCGGTGGTCATCCGGGGCGCGGGCGGACGGGCCTTCTGCGCGGGAGGAGACGTGCGCGCGGTCGCCGCCTCGGCGGGCAGCGCGGCGGGCGAGGAGCAGGAGCGCCTGTCGCGCGAGTTCTTCCGCGCCGAGTACGCGCTGAACCACCGCATCCACCACTTCGGCAAGCCCTTCATCGCGCTGGTGGACGGCATCTGCATGGGCGGCGGGCTGGGGCTGTCCATCCACGGCGCGTACCGCGTCGTCACCGAGAAGCTGGTGCTGGCCATGCCGGAGACGGCGATTGGCCTGTTCCCGGACATCGGCGGCGGCTGGTTCCTGCCGCGCTTCCCGGGCGAGGCGGGCACGTACCTGGGCCTCACCGGCGCGCGGTGCAGCGCGGCGGACGCGCTGTGGCTCGGGTACGCCACGCACCACGTGGAGTCGGTGCGGCTGGACGCGGTGCTGGACGCGCTGGTGGGCGCGCAGTGGGGGAGCGGCGCCGCCAGCGCCGTCGCGGAGAAGGTGCTCGCGGACTTCCACGCGGACGCGGGGACCTCCGCGCTGGCCGTGCAGCACGGGGCCATCGACCGGTGCTTCGCGGCCGAGCGGGTGGACGACATCCAGCAGGCACTGGAGCTGGAGGGCACGCCCTGGGCCCAGGAGACGTGGGCCACGCTGCTGCGCATGTGCCCCATGAGCCTCAAGGTGACGCTGCACCAGCTGCGCATGGGCCGCACGCGCGACTACGACGAGATGGTGACGGTGGAGTACCGCCTGAGCCAGGCGATGACGGCGCGCCAGGACTTCCGCGAGGGCATCCGCGCCGTCCTCGTGGACAAGGACAACAAGCCGCGCTGGCACCCGGCCACGCTGTCCGACGTCACCGACGCCGAGGTGGAGGCCTGCTTCGCGCCCCTTGGCGCCGACGAGCTGGTACTGCCCGTGCCGCCGCGCTGAGCACTGGAGGCAAGTCCCTGGAAGGACAGGCCCTCCTTCGTGCTGGACAAATGGTGCTGTTGGAATGATACAGCAGCATCGTGTGTGCCGGGTCTGTTCCGACACAGCGGCGGCGCTCTCCGGGTGCCGTTGAAAGGCCCTCCATGTCCCGCATCCAGTGTTCCCTGGCCCTGCTCGTGTGTGCCCTGGTGCTGATGTCCCCCGGGTCTTCCCGGAGCGCCGAGGTGGTGGAGTTCCTGGTCATCGCGCATCCCTCCGCCGGGGTGGACACGCTGACGCGCCAGGAGCTGGCGCACTTCTTCCTCAAGAAGACGACGCGGTGGGAGTCGGGGACGGAGGTCCTCCCCGTGGATCTGCCGGAGGACTCCGCGGTGCGCGTGGCCTTCAGTGAGGAAATCCTCCAGCGCTCCCTGCCCGCCGTGCGGGCCTGGTGGCAGCAGCGCATCTTCTCCGGCCGGGGCGTTCCTCCAGTCGTGATGGAGACGACGGACCAGGTGGTGGACTTCGTGCGCTCCACGCCGGGCGCGGTGGCGTACGTCGACGCGGGTGCGGACGTGCAGGGAGTCGCCGTCCTGGTGGTGGCGGACCCGTGAGGGCCTCCAGCATGAAGTTCCAGCACAAGGTCCTGCTGCTGCCGGGCCTGGCCACGGTGTTCCTGCTGGTCATCGTCACCATGTCGGAGCTGCTGGGGCGCAGCACGGAGCTGCACGTCGCCGATATCGAGCGGGGCTACGTCCCCGCGGTGCTGCTCGGCAGGGACCTGGAGCAGCTCCTGGCGGAGGTGCAGCGCGACCTCCAGGACGCAGTGGCCGCCGAGGACGAAGACCTCCTGGCGCAGGTGGACGTGAAGGCCCAGCGCCTCGGCGAGCTGATGGCACAGGCGCGCTCCAGCCCGACGCTGGACCCCGAGCGCCTCCAGCGCGCGGGGCAGGACCTGGAGGCATACCTGCGGCACGCCCGGGACACGAGCGCGCGGATGATTCGCCGGGAGGCGCAGGCCCCGAGCCAGCTCGCGGAGATGGGCGAGCGCTACAACCGGCTGCGGGAGTCGCTGCGCCAGGCCACCCAGGACGACCAGCGCCGGATGAGCGGCGCCTTCTCCGAGCTGCGGGAGGAGCACACGCGCGCCCAGCGGTGGTTGATGGGCGTGGGGCTGTTGATGCTCGCGGTGCTGGGGGTGCTCTCGCTGTGGCTGGTGGCCCAGGTGGCCCGGCCCCTGACGAAGCTGAACCAGGTGGCCTCCCGCATCGCGACCGAGGGGGACCTCACCCAGCGCATCGACATCGACTCCGAGGACGAGCTCGGCCAGTTGGCGCGCAGCTTCGGAGAGGTGGTGACGCGCCTGCGGACCGTTCCGCTCACGCTGAGGGAGGCGCTGACGGAGCTGTCGCAGAGTGTCCAGGGCATCAGCCAGCTCGGGCGCGAGCAGTCCGCGGTGCTCGAGCATCAGATGGCGAGCCTCGAGGAGGCGCGCGTGGCGATGGCGGAGATCTCCGAGACTGCTCGCGCGACGGGGGCGCAGGCGGGCCGCGTCCTGGAGGTGGCCGCGAATGCCGAGACGCTGAGCACCTCCGGCCAGGCCTCCGTCGAGCAGAGCGTGCGGTTCCTGGGGGAGCTGCGCGAGCAGGTCGCGGCGATGGTGACGGGCATCGGCGAGCTGTCGGAGGGCTCGCTCAAGGCGTCCTCCATCCTGGTGTCGGTGAAGGACCTGACGGACCAGTCCAACGTGCTCGCCATCAACGCGGCCATCGAGGCGGCGAAGGCGGGGGAGGGCGGCCGTGGCTTCGCGGTGGTGGCGCGGGAGATGCGCTCGCTGTCCCAGCAGTCCTCTCGCAGCACGGAGAGCATCGGGAGGATTCTCGCGGAGATGAAGGAGACGGTGGGCCGGGTCACCCGCAGCGCGGAGGCAGACCAGCGGCGGATGGAGGCGGGCATCGCCGAAGCGCTCGCCTCGGGCCAGAGCCTGCGGGACATCACCGAAGTCGTACGCGAGAGCAGCATGGCGGCGCGCTCCATCGTGGCGGCCGTGACGATGCAGAACGCCGGGGTGAATCAGATGTCCACGGTGGTGTCCCAGCTCACCGAGAAGATGAAGGAGATTCTCAGGGCCACGCAGGGCACCCAGGCCGCGGTCCAGCGGCTGAGCGCGGCCTTCGCACGCATCGACGGGCTGGTGAGCGGCTTCCGCGTCTGAGGACGATGGCCTCCAGTGCCGCCCGGTCATTCACGCGAGGCCGTATGACCAGGCCCGAGGGGAGGACTAAAGGTCCTCGTCGCTGAGGACAACGATGCCTTCGGAGCGAAGCAGGGCGGTGGTGACGCCCTCGCCGGGCCGGAGCTTCCGCGCCTCGTACACCTGCTGCGTCCCGCAGGAAGGGCTCTTCTCCTTGAGGATGGCCACCGTCGCGCCGAACTTCCGAGCCGCCTCCAGCGCGAGCCGGGCGCCCCTCAGGAAGGGCTCCGTCCGGTCGACACCGCCCTCGCGCTCCAGGGCCCGTGCCCGTCCGGCCAGCACGTCCACGCCCGTCCCGCCGCTCAGCTCCACCGGGGGGCGGGGGACGGGCATGCCGCCTCCGACCTCCGGGCACACCGGGACGACTTCCTTTCCTTCGAGCGCGGCCATCACCCTGGACGACAGCTTCGAGCGCGCGTCGAAGCGGACCGCCTCGCCGATGAGGCACGCGCTCACGAGCACCACCCGGGCCTCGCGCAGCGCCGCGAGTCGCTCCTCGCGGGTCGTGGCCGCACCTGCGCCAGCGCTGGCCGCCGTCACGTCGTTGCTGCCCGGGATGCCGCTGTCGCTCGTGTTCATCCTGCCCGTCCCTGGCCCGGCTTCACCGGGGCGTGCCAGGGCTGCGCAGCGACAGCTCGCCCACCGTCGCCTGCGCGTCCACTCGCGTGCGCGCCCCGTCCATCGTCACCTTGCCCGTCACCGCCAGCCGCACGGCGAGGGGATAGAGTCGGTGCTCCTCCGCGAGGATGCGCGCGCTCAGCCCCTTCTCGTCATCGTCCGGCAGCACCGGCACGGCCGCCTGCGCGATGATGGGGCCCGTGTCCGTGCCCGCGTCCACGAAGTGCACCGTGCACCCGGCGACCTTCACCCCGCGCTCCAGCGCCTGCCGCTGCGCATGGAGCCCTGGGAACGACGGCAGCAGGGAAGGGTGGATGTTGAGCACCCGCCCCGCGTAGTGGCCCAGGAAGTCCGCGCTCAGCAGGCGCATGAACCCCGCCAGGCACACCCACTCCACCCCCGCCGCGCGCAGCGCCTCCAGCAGCGCCCTCTCGAAGTCCGCCTTGGTCGCGTGCGCCTTGTGGTCCACCACCACGGCCGGCACGCCCGCCTTGCGCGCCCGCTCCAGCGCGAAGGCCGTGGGCACGTTGGAGATGACGCAGGCCACCTCGGCCGGGAAGTCCTCCTGCGCGCACGCGTCCAGCAGGGCCTGCAGGTTGCTGCCACTGCCGGACACCAGCACTCCCAGGCGCGTGCGCTTCACGCTCATGGCTCGATGACCGCCGTCGCCTCGCCCTGGCCGGCTTCCACGCGGCCCACTTCCGTCGCCTGCACGCCGCGCGCGCTCAGCACGGAGAGCGCCTGGGCCACGTCCTCCTTCGCCACCACGACGATGAGGCCCAGGCCCATGTTGAACGTGTTGAACATCTCGTCCCGGGCCACGTTCCCCTGCTTCGCGATGAGGTCGAAGATGGGCGGCTTCGTCCACGCCTTCTCGCTCAGCACCGCGCGCGTGCCGTCGGGCAGGCAGCGGGGCAGGTTGCCGGGGATGCCGCTGCCGGTGATGTGGGCCATGCCCTTCACCTTCACCGCCTGGAGCAGCGCCAGCGCGTCCTTCACGTAGATGCGCGTGGGCTCCAGCAGGGCGTCCGCCAGCGGCCGGTCCAGCCCCTCGGGCGTGGCGTCCAGCTGCAGCTTCGCGTCCTCCAGCAGCACCTTGCGCGCCAGCGAGTAGCCGTTGCTGTGCAGGCCGGACGAAGTCAGGCCGATGAGCGCGTCGCCCGGCTTCACGCTCTTGCCGTCGATGATGGCCGACCGCTCCACCACACCGACGCAGAAGCCCGCCAGGTCGTACTCGCCTCGCGCGTAGAAGCCCGGCATCTCCGCCGTCTCGCCGCCCAGCAGGGTGCACCCGGCCTGCTCGCAGCCCAGGGCGATGCCCTTCACCACCTCGGCCGCCGCGTCCACCTCCAGGCGGCCGGTGGCGAAGTAGTCGAGGAAGAACAAGGGCTCCGCGCCACAGGTGAGGATGTCGTTCACCGACATTGCCACCAGGTCGATGCCCACCGTGCCATGGCGCCCGGCGGCGAAGGCGACCTTGAGCTTGGTGCCCACGCCGTCCGTGCCGGCCACCAGCACTGGCTCCTTGTACTTGCCCGGCGGCAGGGCGAACAGGCCGCCGAAGCCGCCCACCCCCGCGACCACCTCGGGGCGCATGGTGCGCGCGGCGTAGGGCTTGATTCGGTCGACGAAGGCGTCGCCGGCCTCGATGTCCACTCCGGACTGCTTGTAGGTCGTTCCCACGGGCGGCCTTCTACCCGCCACCGTCGCCGTTGTCTCGGGCCGTGACGCGGGGGTGTTGGCTTTGCGCCTCCTCCCGCGCCAGTCAGCCAGCACGCGTCTACAAGGGCATGGCCGCCTGAAATCAACGGGTTTCGTGGCACTGACTCCCACCGCTGCCAGCACCATGGCGCATCCACCGGGCCGAGGGGCTCCAGGTGAACCAGTGGAGTCATTTATTTCCGTTAAGTCGTGGTTGTAGCGTTTCGTGGCCGTACGCTGCGGGTCCTCCCTTTCGTCACGACGGAGCCTCTCATGCCGGACTCCAGCGCTTCCCGGCGTTCGCCTCGCAGTGGACGCTTCGGAGGTGTAGGGGCGCGGGCCCACGCGTGGGGGTACCTGCTGCTGGCGGTTGTTCTGTGCTCCACCGGCTGTGCCGCGAGGGCGCCAGACAGCACGCTGACGTTCGGGCGACTGGGGCTCGCCGCGGGGGACTGGGACACGGAGGGCCTCGCGGAAGAGAAGGATGCTCCTGCCGCTTCGTCCCAGGAGGTCGGAGACGTCGGTGCTCGGCTCCGGCGCCGCAAGTCGGTGCGCCTGCATGGCTCGGACCTGGGCGTGTCGGTAACCCTGGCGGTAACACCAGGGGAGTCCGTGTGCGGTGGACGCGTGCCCTCCGGCTGGCCACGGCTGGATGCCAGTGAGGAGGTGCTGACGCCATTCCTGGCGTGCGCTTCCCCTTCGGACTTCGTGGCGTTGCAGCGCACGGTGGACATGCCCGTGCTGGTCGAGTCCCTCTCGGACTGGGACGCCGTTCGGCTGGGGGCGCTGGGACCGCTGCGTGCGGACGCCTCCAACGTCCTCGCTCACAAGCGCGCCGTCTTCCTCGTCTCGGCTGCCCGGAAGTACGGGCATGCCAGGGCGGAGGTCTTTGCCCTCTTCGTCCTCCACTCCGCCTTCGATGACGAAGTCCGGCTGGTGCTGCGGCTGCTGGCCGGAGACAGGCAGCTGCGGGCCGTCCTGGAGCCGATGGCTACCGTCCGTGAGGAGCTGGCGAAGCGGGGCATTTCCCTCTCCCAGTACCCGGAGCGAGTCTTCCGCGCGGGGGATGTCCTCCGCGGACTGGGGCGCGCCGGCGAGGACGCGCTCTCCACGAGCTGGGTCGCCAATGGAAGCGCGGGGCTGGAGCTGTCCGCGCGGGCCCGGGTCCTGCCGCCGCCGTACCAGACGGCCCTGTGGGAGGTGGAGGGCGCCGTCATGCGGCGGCAGTACGCGCCGGGCGAAGTGACGCTGGGGGCCTTCGACCACCTGACGTTCGGCGTGCCGGTGGGCTTCTACCACCTGCTGGCCGGGACGCTTCAGGGCATGGGCTCGCTGGCGGCGGGCGAGTACGAGCAGGCCACTCGGGAACTGGCACCCGCGGCGCTGATGGTGGGGCTGTACGCGGGCGGCAGGGGCATGCGCTCGATGCGTGAGGGGGCCATCGCCGGAAGCGAGGGCGGCCGGCCTCTGGGGGCTTTGCCTCGGCTGGCGCCGCTGAAGGCCGTGCTGGAGCGATTGGAGGCACGGCTGGGTGAGGGCGCCGTGGGCGAGCTGGCTCGTTACGTCCAGGCAAGCCGGGAGGGAGCCCTCGTGGTGGCGGAGTGGGGCGAAGCGGGGGCGGCGGCCCTGCTTGAGGCGCGGGGCAATGCGGGGAAGGCACAGGCGTGGCTGTCCGAGGCGAAGTCCCAGCGCGCGGGACCCACCATGTCGCGAGGTGGGGCGGGGAGGGCGGCCAGCGCGGTGGCGGCGCGGGTGCGCGAGGCAGCGGGCTACACGCGCGAGGCGCTGGAAGCGAAGCTGCTGCGGGCGGAGCAGGAGGCGCCGGGAGCGCGCCTGCCCGCGGACGTGACGCGGCTGAAGCAACAGCATCCATCTGTCGAGGCTCCGCCGCCGGGTGTGCGCGAGGGCTCCACGCTCTGGAGCGAGTACGTGACGTACCGGTCGCGGAGGCTCGCAGAGCTGGAGCAGGGCCAGACCACGAAGGGACCGTTGCGATGGGAAGGCTACCGGGAGATGCGCGGGCTGTTCGCCCGGGGCCTGGACTTCGAGCGCGCGATGGTGGCCCTGCTCCGTGAGGACGCGGCATTGCCCAGGGCACAGCGGCGGTGGCTGCGGGACTTCGACGTGCCGCGCATCGAGACGCACGTGGGCGTGTGGAAGGAGAAGACGGGCTTGCGATTCTCGGACGTGCTCGTCATCGAGGAGCGTCCGCCCGCGGGCCAGCCGCCACTGGTGGAGACCATCAGCTTCAAGAGCCGGGACCTGTCGCGGATGAAAAACGACTTGTTGGAAGCGCAGGTGCTCGCGGACGCAAGCGACGCCTTGCACAATTATGGCGAGACGCTGAACATCCGTCGACGTGCGCTCAACCCCAAGGGTGACCCGACGCAGGTTCAGGTCCGGCGGGTCCGGCTTGTCTACGAGGGTGGCGACCTCAGGCCTCGAGATCTGGCGGAGTGGAGAAAGGTCGTGAACGCAGTCCAGGACACGGTCGAGGGCGTGGAGGTGCAGCTTCAATGAAGGTGCTGGAGCTCCATGACTTGAAGCCGGAGGACTGCCTCCGATTGTCCTTTGATGCCGACCTCCGCTCTCGAGTTTCGTTCGAGCGCGAGCTGGAGCCTTTGCTCCAGGCCTGCGAGACACATGCGGGCGCGTGGATGCCGGAGGTCGTCCACGGCAAGCGGTGGCGCCAGTACTCGCGTGTCGCGGTCTGCAAGAGCTTCGAGGAGAGGCGTGACAAGGACTACACGTCCATCGGGCTCTATCGGAAGGAATGGCCCGCCCTGGACATGACGCTCAGGCTCAGGTTGCCGCCGCGTCCGCCTCGTCTGGACGTGTGGGTCGCCATCCAGCCGCTCTCCGTCTTCGCGGACGCCGGCCTCTGCGGACGGTTCGTGGACATGGTGCGCGCCTGGGCCTCCCACTACCCGGTCACCCACGCCTGGGCCAACAGTCTGGCGGAGGACCAGCTGTCCGGAGCTCCCGACTTCGGCCGCGACACCCAGACGTCGATTCGCGACGGCTTCGACAAGGTCTACGAAGTCTCCTGGCTCAACGTCTTCGGCCCCAGGCTGGTGGAGTCCGTCGGCCGCGAGCGGGTGCGGTCCACGCCGGCCCACCGGGTGGAGGAGTTGCCCAACGGCGCCATCCTCCTGGTGACCTGGCCCACCGCCGCGGACTTCGCCAGCGACGAGGCCCGCCAGGCCCAGGCCCGCGCCCACGCCCACCTGCGGCCGGACCTCGACTACGCCACCCTGCTGCGCACCCTGCGCGAGCGCAGCGCCACCCTCGCGCCCGTGGAGCCGCGCTTCCCTCCAGACCTGGAGTCACTCCTCACTCGCGTGGTGGACCATGTCCGCATCAGCGAACGCCAGCGGAAGATCGCCGAGCTCAACGACTGGCGCCCTCCGGAGCCGGACGAGTGGCTCCCCGCGAGCGCGGCCCTGCCTCCGGACGTGAAGGACGTGGCCTTCGTGCGCCACCAATACGGCGAACTTGCCGAGAGGCTCGTGGCGCTGCTGCACACCGACGTCCCCTCCGTCTTCGAGGCCACGCCCGAGTCGCTCACCGACGTCGACGCCCACTTCTGGTGCAAGGACTTCCTGAAGAACCGCCTGCCGCAGGTCATCGACGAGCACCTGATGCCCGCGGTGGGCGCCTACCTCGGCGAGGTGCTGGTCAGGCGCCTCGGCGGACAATGGATACCGCGCAAGAGGCTGGAGGAAGCCCAGGTGCGCGTGGCCGACCGCGTCTGGCTGCCCTTCCTCCGGGCCCACCGCTACCTGCGCTCGCGCCAGGCGCTGCTGGACCACTCCCTCACCCGGCTCTACCAGGTCGCCATGCAGGCTCGGTCCTGACGCGTAGGGCCCCGCCTCCTCACTGCCTGTCGCACCGCGACGCACAGCAAGGGAATTTGACCGGGGGGGTGGGGGCTGATTGACTCCGCGCAGGATGGGCGCCGAGGAAACACTCTTTCAACGTTTCGGGAAGGAATTCCCCAAGGGAACCGAGCTCTTCCGTGAGGGAGAGACCGGCAAGGAGATGTTCGTCATCCAGGCGGGAAAGGTGTCCATCTCCAAGCGCGTGCGCGACGTGGAGAAGGTCCTCGCGGTGCTCGGCCCGGGTGAGTTCTTCGGGGAGATGGCCATCATCTCCAACAAGCCGCGCAACGCGTCCGCCATCGTCAACGAGGACGCCCGGCTCCTGGTCATCGACCCCAAGACGTTCGAGGGGATGATCCGCGGCAACGCCGAGATCGCCGTCCGGATGATCAAGAAGCTGGCCGAGCGCCTCTCCGAGGCGGACGCCCAGATAGAGAACCTCCTGCACCATGACCCCGCCAGCCGGGTGGTGCACCACGTCCTCCAGGCCGCCCTGACGCGCGGCCGCCCCGTGGACGAGGGCGTGGAGATCGACTTCATCGTGCGCGACATGCCCCGGCAGCTCGGCGTGGGCGAGCCCGCGGTGCGGAGCATGCTGGACAAGCTGGAGCGCGCTGGCCTCGTCGAGCGCGGCGGTGACAGACTGACCGTGTATGACACGACGAGACTCCACGACTACCTCCAATACCTGGAGATGAAGTGGAAGTTCGGAGACCTCTAGCGTGAAGCTGCGAGTCCTCGGCTGCCACGGCGGCGAGCTGCCCACCTGCAAGAGCACGTGCTTCCTCGTCGATGACGTGCTCGCGCTCGACGCGGGGGCGCTCACGGGGACGCTCTCGCTCGAGGAGCTGTGCCGCGTGGACCACATCCTCGTGGGCCACAGCCACTTCGACCACGTGAAGGACCTGCCGCTGATGGCGGACCTCGTCATCGGTCGCCGGGACAAGCCCGTCACCATCCACGCGTCGCGCGAGTGTGCGAAGGCCCTGCGCGACAACATGTTCAACAACGCGCTCTGGCCGGACTTCACCCGCATCCCGACCAAGAGCACCCCCGTCCTGCAGATCAAGACCTTCCGGGCGGGCGGCACCTTCCAGGTGGGCCCCTACACCGTGCGCAGCGTGCCGGTGAGCCACCCGGTGGAGTCCTGCGGCTTCATCATCTCCAACGGGAAGAGCACCCTGGCGATGAGCGGCGACACCGGGCCCACCGACAAGCTGTGGAAGGCGCTCAACGAGACGAAGAACCTCAAGGCGCTGCTGGTGGAGACGTCCTTCCCCAACAAGCTCCAGTCGCTGGCGGACATCTCCGGCCACCTGACGCCCCACACGCTGGGCCTGGAGCTGAAGAAGTTCCAGCGCAACGGCGCCTCCGTCCTGCTCTACCACCTCAAGCCCGCCTTCGTGGCCCAGCTCAAGAAGGAGCTGGCCGACATGCCCGTGAATGTGCTGGAGCTGGGCGACACCTTCGAGCTGTAGACGCGGCGCGCCACACGGAACGGTTGACGGCTGGGAGCGGGCGGATTAACCCCGCGCCTGTCATGGCCTGGTTCTCCAAGAAGCCCCGCATCTCCATTTCCGAGCCCACCGAGCAGCAAGCCGAGCCCCGTCCGTCCCGCATGGAAGGCCTGTGGGCCAAGTGCGAGACCTGCGACGAGATCATCTACCGGCAGGAGCTGGAGAAGAACTGGATGGTGTGCCCGCACTGCGAGCACCACCACTACTGGTCGGCCCGAGCCCGGCTCGCCGCCACGTTGGACCCGGACAGCTTCGAGGAGTTCGACAAGGAGCTGGAGCCGCAGGACCCGCTCGGGTTCAGCGACTCGAAGAAGTACAAGGACCGGCTGAAGTCCACGCGAAAGAACCTGGGCGAGCCGGACGCCTTCATCTCCGGCGTGGGCCGCATCGAGGGCCATCAGGTCTCCGTGGGCTGCTTCGTCTTCGAGTTCATGGGCGGCTCCATGGGCTCCGTCGTCGGCGAGAAGGTGGCCCGCGTCTTCGAGCGCGCGCATGACCTGAAGTGCTCCGCCATCGTCTTCTCCGCGTCGGGCGGCGCCCGCATGCAGGAAGGCATCTTCTCCCTCATGCAGATGGCGAAGACGTCCGCGGCCATCGCCCGCTTCCGCACCGGCACGCGCCCGTACATCTCCGTGCTGCTCAACCCCACCACCGGCGGCGTCGCCGCGTCCTTCTCGTGGCTGGGCGACGTCATCCTCGCCGAGCCCAAGGCCCTCATCGGCTTCGCCGGCCCGCGCGTGATTGAGCAGACCATCCGCCAGAAGCTGCCCGAGGGCTTCCAGCGCTCGGAGTTCCTGCTGGAGCACGGGATGATTGACAGCATCGTGCACCGCAAGGAGCTGCGCGCGAAGCTGGGCCAGATTCTCGGCCTGCTGGGCTGAGGCCCGCCGCGCCCTCCACCGGCATGAGCGCCCCCCGGACGCCACAGGAGGCGCTGGCCTTCTTCGCGAAGCTCAACCCCTCCGGCATCAAGCTGGGGCTGGAGCGCGTGCGCGAGGCCCTGGTGGCGCTGGGCCACCCGGAGCGCCGCTACCCGGCGCTCCATGTCGCGGGCACCAACGGCAAGGGCAGCACCTGCGCCTTCACCGCCGCCGCGCTCCAGGCCGCGGGCCACCACGTGGGCCTCTACACGTCCCCGCACCTGGTGCGCGTCAACGAGCGCATCCGCGTGGACGGCGAGGACATCTCCGACGAGGCCTTCGGGCGCGCCATCCTCGAGGTGCTGGAGCGCTACCCCTCCGCCGTCTCCGAGCCGATGACGTACTTCGAGTTCGGCACCGTGGTGGCCCTCTGGCACTTCGCCCGCGTGGGCGTGGACGTGGCCGTGCTGGAGACAGGGCTGGGGGGCCGGCTGGACGCCACCACCGCGTCGAGCCCCGTGGTGACGGCGATTACGCCCGTGTCCTTCGACCACATGGAGTACCTGGGCCACACCCTGGCGGCCATCGCCGGGGAGAAGGCCGGCATCCTCAAGCCCGGCGTGCCATGCGTGGTGGCCCGGCAGGAGCCGGAGGCCCTGGAGGCCATCGTCCGCAAGGCCGGAGAGGTGGCGGCCCCGCTGCTCCTGGAGGGGCGGGATTTCGCCATCCAGGCCGCCGCGGACGGAAGTGTGTCCTACCGTGGGAAGGCCTGGTCGCTGGACGGGCTGACGCTGGCGCTCCGTGGGCCGCACCAGCAGCAGAACGCCGCGGTGGCGCTCGCCTGCCTGGAGGCGCTGCACGCGTGGGGTGTGGCCGTGCCACCGGAGGCGGGGAGGGAAGGGCTGGCTTCGGCGCGCTGGCCGGGGCGGCTGGAGGAGGTCGGCGGACCGCCGCCCATCCTGCTCGACGGTGCCCACAACCCGGCGGGGGTGGAGGTGCTGCGCGCCTCGCTTCGCGCGCTGTATCCGGGACGTCGCCTCCACCTCGTCTTCGGCGTGGTGGGCGACAAGGACCGCGGGCCGATGATGCGCGCGCTGCTTCCGGATTGTACCTCGGTACAGCTCACGCCGTTGGACACGCCACGCTCGCTCGCACCCGCGGACTATCTCGAGGAGGCGCGCGCCCTGTGTCCGGACGTGGCCGCCTGGTCTGATGTCGAAGCCGCACTCGACGCGGCACGTAGGCGAGCAGGGCCGGACGACGTCGTGCTCTGTACAGGCTCATTGTTCCTGGTAGGCATGGTGAAAGCCCGCCTGCGTCGAAACCTTGGCGCGATGCATCAGGAGTCGTAGATTCTACGTATGCGCCTGCCGGACTGGAGATCCACCGCGACCCCAGGGCCGCCCATCCCATCCATCGACGAAGTCGACTTCCGGGCGCTTTACTCGAAGACGAAGTACGTCGTTGAGACAGCAGACGGGTGGTCTCTCGTCATCACCCGCTACAGGCCGGTGAAGCAGCCCTTCCCGCAGCCGCTGTTCGGCGAGCCCTTGCTGCTGGTGCACGGCTTCTCGCAGAACCGGCACACGTGGACGAGCGGCCAGTTCGTGAAGAACCTGCTCTTCTTCGGGGTGGACATCCACATCCTGGAGCTGCGGGGCCACGGCAAGAGCTCCATCGCCTTCCAGCAGGAGCGGGCCGAGCGCTTCAAGCGCCCGCTGCCCCCGGACCTGGACTACGGCTGGGACATCGACAGCTACTTCCTCTACGACTTGCCAGCCGCCGTCTCCGGCGTGAAGCGCATCACCCGCCGCGAGCGCATCTTCTACTGCGGCCACTCGATGGGCGGGATGCTGGGCTACGGCTACGCGGGCATCCACAGCGACTTCGAGGGGCTCATCACCATCGGCTCCCCGGCGGACCTGGGGCGGGGCTTCATGCTGCTGCGCCTGCTGGCGCATGGCACGCCGCTGCTGGGCGGGATGATCGACCTGACGCTCGCGAGCCTCAACGTGGGCGGGCAGGTGGAGGGCGTGGGGCGCAAGCTGCTGGCGCGCGGGCTGGGGGCCGTCCATGCCGGACTGGGCCGGAAGCTCGAGCCGGAGGAGCGCCGGGCGCTGCGCTTCAACGCCATGCCGGTGGACCTCATCCTCAAGTTCGTGGAGCGGCAGCTCGCGAAGGCCGAGGACTCGCCCCTGTATCAGCAGCTCACCACGCGGCTGAACCGGCTCATCAACCCGGAGCGGGTGAGCGCGGACGACATCCGCTGGCTCCTGCGCGAGGGCGGCGAGCGCGAGCCGCGCCGGGTGCTGGAGCAGTTCGCGAAGTGGATCCGCCGCGGGGAGATGGTCTGCTACCGCACCGGCTTCGACTTCAAGCGCGGCTTCGGACGCATCGAGATTCCCATGGCCATCATCTTCGGGGACCTGGACCCGCTGGCCTCGCTGGAGTCCACCCGGAGCGTGTATCGCGCGGCCAAGAGCGAGTACCTCCTCTGGCGCCCCGTGAAGGGCAACAGCCACATCGAGCTGACGATGGGGCACGACATCCGGCAGATCTGCTACGACATCAAGAACCTCATCGAGTACGCCCGCACGCACCGCAACCGCTCGCCGAGCCTCCCGCGGCTGAAGTGACGGGCCCGGACACTCTCGTCCGGACGGAAAGTTGGAGGGCAGGGGGCGCGTGTTAGCATCCGTGCCCTCTGTCAACGTGAAGGGGAGTGGGTGATGAAGGCCTTTGCCGTGTGGCTGCTCGGTGTCGTGTTCGTGCCCATGGTGGCGCTCGCGCAGGCGCCGGCGGCGGACGTGAACACCATCACCGGCGTGCAGGTGAATGGCGGCACCGTGTCCATCATCGGCACGAAGAAGCCCAACTTCACCACCTTCACCATGACGGACCCGCCGCGGCTCGTCATCGACATCTCCGAGGCCGTCTTCTCCGGCGTCCCGGAGGAAGTCACGGTGGGCAACGGCACGGTGACGGGCATCCGCACCGCCAGCTACGGCTCGGACGCCTCCGCCATCGCCCGCGTGCTCATCGGCTACGAGCGCGAGGTGGAGACGGACATCCAGGCCAACGGCAACCAGCTCGTCGTGAGGGTGGCCGGTGGCGGAGGCCAGGCCGTGGCGCAGGCGCCCGCGCAGCCCGAGGCCGCCCCGGCCGCGCAGCCGACGACGGCCGCCGCCCAGCCCACCACGGACGGCTCGGCCGCCCAGGCCGCCGCGGCCGCCGAGGCGGAGCGCCAGGCCCAGGAGAAGGCCGCCGCCGAGGCCGCCGCCTCCGCCCGCGCCGAGCGCGAGGCCCAGGAGAAGGCCGCCGCCGAGGCCTCTGCCCGCGCGAAGCAGGACGCCGACGCCGAGGCCCGCCGCCAGGAGGAGGCCCGCGCCCAGGCCCAGCGCCAGGAGGAGGAGGCCCGCGCCGCCGCCGCTGACGAGAAGAAGCGCCAGGAGGAGGAAGCCCGCGCCGCCGCGAAGAGCGCCGAGGACGAGCGCCGCGCCGCCGCCCAGGCCGCCTCCGACGAGAAGAAGCGCCAGCAGGAAGAGGCCCGCGCCTCGGCGAAGAGCACCGACGAGGAGCGCCGCGCCGCCGCCCAGGCCGCCGCTGACGAGAAGCGCGCCGCCGCCGAGGCCGCCGCCCAGGAGCGCCGCGCCGCCGCCCAGGCCGCCGCCGACGAGAAGCGCGCCGCCGCCGAGGCCGCCGCGGAGGAGCGCCGCCAGCGCCAGGAGGAGGCCCGGGCCGCCCGCGAGACGCGCGTCGCCAAGGCGGAGCCCGCCGAGCGCCCGCGCCGCGAGGTGTCCGGAGGCTCGGACGCGTCGGCGGAGGTGTCCTCGCGCCGCAAGACGATGACGCTCATCGGGTTCCAGCAGCAGACCGGCGGCTCCCGCGTCTTCATCCGCGCCAACGAGCCGGTGCGCTACACGGTGAGCGAGGAGGGCCGCACGGTGGTGGTGGAGCTGGAGAACACCCGCATCGACCTGAGCAACAACACCCGCCCGCTGGACACGTCCTTCTTCAACTCCCCGGTGACGCGTGTGGACGCGGACTCCGCCGGCCGCGGCGTGCGCGTCACCATCCAGCTCCGGGAGCAGGCCCCCTACCAGGCCCGCCAGGACGGCAACGTCATTTCATTGGACTTCCAGCGCACAGGCCGGTGAAAAGGGCCGTCCGCGCGGACCGGGCGCGGCATACCCTGCGCCCCTGAATGAGCATCCTCGTCCCGCTCGCCGCCGCGCTGCTCGTCTCGACGGCGCAGATTCCGCTGGCCACCCAGGTCCAGCTCCCCACCGGGGAGACGGTGGAGCTGGCGGCGGACTTCGTCACCTACGAAGCCGACAAGCAGGTCCTCCTCGCGCGCGGCCACTGCGAGCTGCGCACGGGGGACATGCTCCTGCGCGCCGACGAGGTGACGTACGACGAGGCCAACCAGGTGGCCACCGCCACCGGCAACGTCATGTTCGTGGGTCCCGGCGGCATGGCCGCGGTGGCGGACTCGGTGCGCGTGGACATCCGCTCCTTCGAGGCCAACCTCGAGGGCGGCCTCTTCATGCAGAAGCGGGGCGTCACCCTGGAGGCCATGCTCACGGCGAAGACGCCGCAGGAGCTGCGCGCCATGGGGGAGACGCCCGTCATCCTCAGCGGCACGCGCATCAAGCGCACCGGGCCCAACTCCTTCGTCGTGGACGACCTGGCCTTCACCCCGTGCGAGTGCGGCCCCGGTGAGCCCAGCTGGCGCGTGGAGGCCAGCTCCGCCAACGTCGTCCTCGGCGAGCGCGCCACCCTCTCCTGGCCCGTGGTGTACGTGCGCTCGGTGCCCGTCTTCGCGCTGCCGTGGCTCTACCTGCCCCTGGCGGAGCGGCGCTCGGGCCTGCTCATCCCCAAGCCCTCCTCCTCCGGCCTCAACGGCTTCAGCCTGGAGCAGCCCGTCTTCTTCACCCTGGGGCAGAGCTACGACATCACCTTCACGCCGGGCTACTTCACCGGTGCCGGAGACGTGAGCCGGCTGACGGTGGATGACCCCGCTGTGAAAGGTGACGAGGTGTACGTCCGCGAGCCGCCCGCCTATGGCGTGCAGGGGCCCCGGCTGCTCACGGAGCTCCGCTATGTGCCCAGCGAGCGCACCCGGGGCCGTGCCACGCTCGGGCTCCTCTACGACAGCCGGCCGGTGAGGGACCCGAGGGACTTCAACTACTACCGGCCCCTGCGGGACAACCTGCAGGCGCCGGTGGACGAGAAGCGCGGCCTGCGCGGCGAGGCCTCGTGGCAGCACTCGCAGGACCTGGGCGGCGGCTGGTACGACCGGGTGGATGCGTCCTTCGTCTCCGATGGCGCCTACACGCGGGACCTCACCGCGGACATCCTCGCGCGCGAGTTCACGTACCTGCGAAGCACCGCCACCGTCTACCAGCGCCAGGATGACCGCTACCTCGGCCTGGACGTGTCTCTGCGCCAGGACATCCGGTTCGGCTACCGCTTCTTCCAGGACAATCGCGTGCCGGCCGCGACGGACCCCCTCCAGCCGGAGCTGAAGGGCCCCTCCACCTTCCAGCGCCTGCCCGGCATCACCCTGGCCCTCCCCGAGCGTCCCCTGGGAAGGGGCATTTTC
Source organism: Pyxidicoccus xibeiensis (assembly GCF_024198175.1). Taxonomy (NCBI): domain Bacteria; kingdom Pseudomonadati; phylum Myxococcota; class Myxococcia; order Myxococcales; family Myxococcaceae; genus Pyxidicoccus; species Pyxidicoccus xibeiensis. Next base: position 245,832 of record NZ_JAJVKV010000006.1, on the reverse strand, counting down.
GGTGGGGTGCGCGTGGAGTACACCCGCCTGGCCCCGCTGGGAGGGGGCTTTGGTGACGAGGGCGTCGACGGCGTCTTCCGGGCCGCGAACGACTCCGTCCGCCTGGGGACTCTGACGAGGAGCGTGGACGACACCCAGTCCGATGGCATCTTCAACTCTGCGGACCGCGAGGCCCGCAACCGGCTGGACTTCACCCCCCGGCTGTCCACGTCCTGGGCCCTGGGCGACTACGCCCGCGTGACGCCCTCGCTCGGGCTGCGCCAGGACGTGTGGCTGGGGGAGGTCTCCGGCCGGACCTGGCAGCGAGGCTACCCCCTGGCCGGCCTGCTGCTGGACAGCCAGGTGGCGACCACGTGGCAGGGGCGGGGCACCGTCTACCGGCATGCCGTCGCGCCGTCGCTGGAGCTGCGCTACGTCCCTGGCGGGTGGGGGAGCGTTCCTTCGGCGGGCGCCCTCCCTGATGGGTTTTCCCAGCCCTATGACGAAATCGATGCCGCCGTTCCGCTCCAGGCCAACGGGCGCACCCGGGGCTTCCTCCACGCGGTGCTGGCCGTGGATCAGACGCTGCGGTTCAAGCGGGGAGCGGATGCCCGGGAGCCGGTGCGCCTGCGCCTGGGGCAGGGCTTCGACCTGACCCGGTATTCCCCCGCCGCGGGCAAGGTGGCCGACACCACCGGGCCGGTGCTGCGAGACACCTTCGCCCGCTTCAGCGCCGGGGCGGGGGTCCTCACCGCGGGTGGGCAGATCCGCTTCGACCCCAACACGCGCCGTATCACGCAGCTGAGCGCGGACTTCAACATCGACAACGGCAAGGGCGCGGCGCTCTATGGTCGGTTCGATGACTACCTCACGACCAGCAACCTGGGGCTCGAGCTGGGCGCCAGTCCGCGGGCCATCGGCCCTGACGCCGTGCGTCGCAGGCTTGATACCCTGGTAGGCAGCGCTTCGTTCGAACTACCCGACTTCCCTCCGGCCGAGCGGGTTCAGACCCTCATTGGGGGTACGCGTTTGACGCTCGGATTTGGGCTGGGAGTGCGGTACGAAGCGTATGTGCAGCCGCTTTACCAAGATCCAACAACCAAAGAAAACCAGCCTCTCGCTCAGCAGACTCTCGGCCTCTCGTATGGGCCGGCGTGTGACTGCTGGCGTATCGAGGGGGTGGTGGTGCTTCGCCGGGGAGCCGACTCACCGGAATTCGGTGGGATCAACCTCAGCGTGGCCGGGTTCGGGTCCTTTGGTTCCGGCGGCTAGGAATCACCCGCCGTGCGTGGTGGTTCCAACAACCTCGAATCAGCCAGGAGAAGTACTTCGTGTCGGACCTCGGAAAACGAATTGGCCAGCGCATCCGCGAGCTTCGCACGCAGCGGCCGGAGCGCTGGACGCAGGAAGAGCTCGCGGAGCGGGCTCAAATCAGTGTGTCGTTCCTTTCCATGATTGAGCGTGGCGAGCGTGTCCCCCATGTGGAGACGCTGGCGGCCCTTGCCAACGCCCTGGGCGTCAGCCTGGGCGAGCTCTTCACGGGAACGGAGCAGACCCTTGCTCAGACGGAGGACCTGCTGCGTCCCCTCTCTGACTTCGCGCGTGCCCGCGGCCTCACCGCGCGGGACGTCGACCGCCTGTTGGGGGTCGCTCGGGTGATGTTCAGCGGTTCCGCCGCCTGACATCCCCCTCCAGGCGCCAGGCCTGGACGCAAGTCGACTCCGGTCTTCCTGCCCTGTCCTTGACTGGACGGTAGGTGGCCCGGGAAGATGCGGAGGATTCGCTGTGCGCCGCGTGCGTACAGCGCGCCTTCCTCATCTTCAAGGAGTCTTCGCTGATGCGTCCGGGTCTGGCCCCATGGGTGGCCTTCGCGAGCGTGGTGTTTGTGGCGTGCTCGCCGCCGGCCCCTGCCACACTTGAGTTCGTGGACCAGTCTCCGGCCCAGCCGCGACTGGGAGAAATCACCACCCTGCGGTTCCGGGCGGTGGACTCTCGCGGTCAGCCCCAGGCGGGCACACCGGTCTCCTTCACCCTTCAATCGGACGTTCCGGGCGTGGAGCTGTCTCCCACCGAGGGCGTCACCAACACCGGTGACGGCATCGTCTCCGTGCAGCTGGTGGCCCGTGGCGGCCGCGTGGCGTCCGTGGTGGTGGTGGCCACCGCCGCGGGCGACGGCGAGACGAAGACGGCCGTCAGCCCGGTGGTGAGCTTCGCCGGCACCAACTCCAGCTCGCGGCAGCTCACCTTCCAGTGCGGCTCGTTCTCCGGTGACGCCTCCGGTGCGCACCACGCCATTGGCGCCTGGGACGACACCCGCAACCTCATCGCCGGCGTGAAGGTGCGCTGCATCGCCCACGTGGGAGATCGCAACGGCGACGGTATCGGCGGCGCCCAGGTCTCCTTCCTCACGGAGGCGGGCACCATCGGCCCGAGCGCCGTGTCCGCCACCGACGTGGTGGGCAACGCCGAGGTGCTCTACAAGTCCTCGCTGCCGCTGCCGGACGACGTGGAGCCGGGTGAGTTCACCTGGCAGCCCCTGGTCGACGCCACCCACACCGGCGAGTACATCGCGCCGCTCTGGATGCACCCGTTCCTCTGGGAGACCTCCCCCGTCGCGGCCCACGGCACGCCGGCCCAGCCCTACAACACCCGCCCCGAGCCGCGCCGCAATGACCCCATCCGTCCGGGCAAGGTCAACAACCCGCGCGACAACCTCGTCTCCCTCGTCGCCATCACCAGCGGCGAGGAGGCGTACGAGGACAACAACAACAACGGCCAGTACGACCAGGGCGAGCCCTTCGTCGACCTGACCGAGCCGTTCGTCGACAACAACGACAACGGCACGTGGGACCCGCACGAGCGCTTCGTCGACACCAACGGCGACGGCAAGTGGAACGGCAAGAACAACCAGTTCGACGCCTCCTCCCTCATCTGGGTGCAGGAGCGTGTCCTCTGGACGGGCTGGCCGCACGAGCTGGACCGGGAGGACACCGTGCGGCAGATCTCCCCGCTGCCCGGCGTGCCCATCCAGGTCGCTCACTTCGGCTCCAAGCGCAGCGTCTTCCTGGTGGCGGACCCCTGGTACAACCGCATCGCCCAGAACGCCAATGACGACGGCTGCAAGGGCGGCGCGGAGGGCCCGGTGAACGTGGACCCCTTCGCCTCGGGGATTGCCTTCACGTACCCCTCCTACAACGTCGAGGAGTACGTCATCACCGACAAGCACAACCCGGACGCCAGCCCCCCGCCGCCCGCCTTCGACCCACCGGTGGCCTTCACGGTGAACGCGACCTGCAAGTACACGGCGGCCCAGATTGACGGCCACAAGGTGCCGGTGCGCGCGCCGCCCGTCTCGGGCGACGTTCGCTGACCGGCGGGAGGGCCCAACAAGGCATTGACCCCAGGGCCCTCCCTCCGTAGGGTCTCCACCGGTTGATTGGCGAATCACCCGCCGGTGGAGGACGTCGTGGGTCAGCAGAGCAAGCCGGCGGCGGAGAATGGTTCGCGTGAGAGCGAGCGCCGCCGCACCATCCTGCGCGCGGCCATCGACGTGTTCGCGCGCAAGGGCTACCACGGCTGCCGCATCGCGGACGTGGCCAAGGAGGCCGGCGTCGCGTACGGCCTCGTCTACCACTACTTCAAGAACAAGGACGAGCTGCTGGAGACGGTGTTCGACACCGGCTGGAGCGGCTTCGTCACGCGCGTGCGCGCGGTGGTGGAGGCGGAGGGCACGCTCGCGGAGCGGGTGCGCGGCATCGTCGACGTGGCCTTCGAGGCGTACCGCGTGGACCCCAAGGCGGTGAAGGTCCTCATCCTGGAGATTGCGCGCAGCCCGGCGGGCTCGCGCATCAACCGGCAGACGGCCTTCGTGGACGCCATCCGCCTGAGCTCGGGCCTGTTCAGCCAGGCGAAGGAGGCCGGGGAGCTGCGCGCGGACATGGACCCGCAGCTGGCCTCGGCGCTCCTCTTCGGCAACATCGAGATGGGGCTCACCGCCTTCGTCGTGGGGCTCACCGACTCGCGCGACGTCGCCGCGCTGGAGCGGGCCAAGGCGCAGATCGCCGACTCCTTCCTTTACGGCGTCCTGACGGGCGCCCACGGTGCGGAGGTGCCCGAGTGGAAGTCGGAGATGCCGTCGGAGAAGTCCGGTACGAAGTCCAGGGCCCCCAAGCGCACCTGACCATCGACAGGCCGAAGGCCCGCAACGCGCTGTCCCCGGCGGTGGTCCGCGGGCTGGTGGCGGGCCTGGAGCGCGCGGACGCGGACCCCGCGGTGCGCGTGGTGGTGCTCACCGGCGCGGGGGAGAAGGTGTTCTGCGCCGGGGGGGATTTGGGGCAGATGGCCGGCGACGAGGGCTTCCTGTCCACGCACGAGGGCCGCCGCTCCTACGGGCGGCTGCTGTCCCGGTTCCAGGAGGCCCGCAAGCCCACGGTGGCGCGGGTGAACGGCCACGCGCTGGCCGGAGGCCTGGGGCTGGTGCTCGCGTGTGACCTGGCCGTGGCGGCGGAGGGCGCGGAGCTCGGCACGCCGGAAATCGACGTGGGGCTCTTCCCGATGATGATGATGGCGCTCCTGCAGCGGCACGTGGGCCGCAAGCGGGCGCTGGAGCTGGTGCTCACGGGAGACCGGCTGCCGGCGCGGGACGCGCTGGCGCTGGGGCTCGTCAACCGCGTGGTGCCGGCCGCGGAGCTGGACGCGGCGGTGGGCGCGCTCGCGGGGAAGCTGGCCGGCAAGAGCCAGGCGGTGCTGGCGCTGGGGCGCCGCGCCTTCTTCACCGCGGAGGACCTGCCGCTGCCCGCCGCGCTGGAGTACCTGGCCTCGCAGCTGTCGCTGAATGTGCTCGCCGACGACGCCGGCGAGGGCATCTCCGCGTTCCTCGAGAAGCGGCCACCGAAGTGGAACGACCGCTGAGCTAGGGGCTCCCCACCTGCGTCGAGCCGCTGGCCACGCCGGGCGTGGCGGGCGGGAAGAAGTCGAGGCGCAGCAGCGGCTCGCCGTCCACCCAGAGGCCATCCGCCTTCACGCCCCAGTGGAGGTGGGGGCCGGTGACGCGGCCGGTGCTGCCGACGAGGCCCAGGCGCTGGCCCTGCTTCACCCTCACGCCGTTCTTCACACCGATGCGGGACAGGTGGAAGTACGTCGTGTACAGCCCGGCGCCGTGGTGCACCACCACCGTCTTGCCGGCGGAGTAGTTGTCGCGCGCCATCACCACCGTGCCGTCATTGGCGGCGACCACCGGCGTGCCCGGGTCCCCGTCGATGTCCACGCCGAAGTGCTGGCTGGACAGCTTGCCGTTGAACGTACGCCGGTCACCGAAGGGCGCGGTGATGCGGTCCTGCCGCGGCCACGCGAAGTTCTGGCCGAAGTGCGGCGCGGTGAACGGCTGCGAGAAGGCCGCCGCGAAGGCCTTGCGGTCCGCGGCCAGGCGGGCCTTCACCCCCGGCGGCGGCTCCACGTACTTGCCGGACACCTTCAGCTCGCGCTCCGGGTAGCCCGGCTCCATGACGTCCAGCGTGCCGGTCAGCTCCACCGGTGCCGCGCCGGGCGCGGCCGGGCCCAGCACCTGGACGGGGACCGCGCCGGGGGCCTGCTCCACCGGCAGGCCGGAGATGGCCAGGAAGCCCTCGCCCCAGGGGAAGAAGCGCAGCGGCCGTCCGGCCAGCGTGCCCGAGGGCAGCTCCGCCATGCCGCGCACGGACACCAGCACCGGGTCTCCCGGCTTCGCCGCGCCAGGCTGCAGCGTCAAGAGCGGGCGGCCCTCCGCCAGCGGCGGGGCCTCGGGCGGGCGGGGCGCCGCGGCGGCGGGCACCGGGGACGTCTCGGACGCCCGGGCCTTCGCACCAAGGGCGAGCAGGGCGAGCAGCAGGTACGGGGAAGCGGAATACTTCCGGCCGGCGGGGAGCGGAGGCATGGGCCGTTCTTACACCACGGAAGCGACTCCTCTTCCCGCGGTTGGAAAGAGTTTGGACAGCGCCCGCCCTGCCGCCTGCCTCCCCACGCCCCGCTGCCTGCTCCACGGGAGACCGCTGACTGCCTGACATTGTCGGTACTTGGACGGCAGGGAGCGCCGCGCTCGTGTCCGGAAGCTCGGAGGGCGAGCGGGCGAGAAGGGCATGTGCCGTCAAGGCGTACCCGGGACCGAGGGCGCTTCCTAGCTTCTCGACGGACTCGATTGATTGGAGATTCGCGGATGCCTCGTTCCTACAGCTTCGACCACTTCCAGGTCCCGAAGACGCTGCCCCAGGAGAAGCGCGGCCTGCGTGGGCAGGACAAGAAGCGTGTCGCGCAATCCCGGCCCCATCCGGAGGGGGTGGAGAACGACGGCGGCATCCACTACGGCAAGCGCTTCGCCCAGACGGAGGAGCTCTACACGGCCCACCAGATGGCCGCACAGCTGGAGGAGCTCGCCCGCCCCGAGCCTGACGCCAAGTTCTCCCACGGCCCGGAGTTCAAGGCGCCGAAGGCGAAGAAGAGCAAGCGCGCCGCCCAGCCGGTGGCCACGCCCGTCATCGGTGGCACGGCGCCCATCGGCGCGCTGCCGCCCACCCGGGAGCCGCCGCCTCGCGGGCGGCTGATGGACCTGGTGGACGAGGCGCAGCGCCAGCTCCAGGCCATCCAGGGCGGGCTGGGCGACGCCGCGAAGGCGGTGAGCCGGCTGGCCTCGCTGCCGGTGGAGGTGGTGCGGCTGGCCGCGCGGCGCTTCCATCTCGTCAACGGGTGAGCCCGCCGCGTGGAGCTGACCCTCGTCTCGTACAACATCCACAGCGGCATCGGCACGGACGGCCGGTTCGACCTGGGCCGCGTGGGAGAGGTCCTCCAGGAAGTGGGCGCAGACATCATCGCGCTCCAGGAGGTGGGGGACTTCCGCGCGGTGACGCCCCGCGAGGACCAGCCCGAGCACCTGGCGGACATGCTGGGGCTGCACATGGCCTTCGGCCCCAACGTGGTCCGCAATGGCCGGCGCTACGGCAACGCCATCCTGTCGCGGCTGCCCATCCTCAAGTCGAAGAACTATGACCTGAGCGTGGGCCGCCGCGAGCCCCGGGGAGCGCTGCGGTGCGACCTGGACCTGGGCGGGGGCAGCCAGCTGCACGTCTTCAGCCTGCACCTGGGGCTGCGCATGGGCGAGCGGCGCCGGCAGGAGGCGCTGCTGCTCTCCTCGGACATCCTCCGCGAGGCCGCGCGCAAGGACCCGCTGGTGGTGTGCGGGGACTTCAACTACCTGGGCAACGGCCCGGTGCCGTCCCTGGTGCGCCAGGCCATCCACGACGTGGCCCTGGAGCTGCGCTCCCCGGCGCGCACCTACCCCACGCGGATGCCCATGCTCCGGCTGGACCGCATCTACGTGGATGCCGGGGTACGACCTGTCGCCATCCACCCCCACCGCACCGAGCGGAGCAAGGTGGCGTCCGACCACCTGCCGCTGGTGTTCCGCTTCGAGGCGCCCATCGCCGTGGAGGCCCCCCTCTCTCCGCCGGTGCAGCTCATCGGCTAGCGTGCGGGACACCGGCGGGCGCGTTCAGTGGCCGACGCTTGCGAACGCCGGACAGATCCGCCGTGACGTGGTTGTCGCGCGGAGGTGGTGTGCCTAGGTTGGCCCCCACCCGTGGAGCGCGGGGCGTCGGCCGGAGAAGCGCATGCAAGCAGGGAGTGAACAGACGGAGCGCGGCATCACCGCGCTCGTCGGGCGCATGGCGGATGGCTTCAGCCGTCTGGTGACGCAGCATCTGCAACTGGCGAGGATGGAGCTGGCCGAGGACGTGAAGGCCACCGGCCTGGACGTGGCGATGATCGCCGCCTTCGTGCCCTTCATCCTGGTGGGCTACGCCTTCGTGTGCGGCGCCATCGCCGCGCTGCTGTCGCCGTGGCTCGGCTGGGCCGGGGCGCTGGGCGGGGTGGGGCTGCTCAACCTCGCGGGCGGAGCGGGTGGGGCCTTCTGGGCGGTGAAGCGGCTGCAGGCGCGCCGGGTGATGGACGACAGCTCGCAGGAGCTGACGCGCAGCATGGCCGCGCTGACCCACTCCGCGCCGGGCGTTCCCGTGAATACGCTCCGGGGCGCGAACAGTGAATTCTTGAAGGAGTCGACGAATGGCCGCTAGCAATGGACTTCCCAAGGCCGCCACTCCCCGGAGCGCCGCCGCGCTGCGCGCGGAAATCGAGCGCACGCGCGCGGAGCTGGCCACGTCCGTCAGTGCCCTGCGCGAGGAGGTGGCGGTGGCCGCCGACTGGCGCCAGTGGGTGCGCCGCCATCCGCATGCGTGCGTCGGCGCCGCCTTCGTCGTGGGCTTCTGGCTGGGCTCGCGCCGCTAGCGCTTTTCTTCCGTTCCACCCCCTGAAAGAGGAGATGACTTCGATGGAGATGAACCCACAGCAGATGGCCGATAGGGCCCGGCAGCTCCAGGACCGCGTGGTGCCGCAGATCGACGAGGCCCGCCAGAACCTGGTGGACCTGAACACCCGGGTGGTGACCTTCATCCGCGCCAACCCGGGCACGTGCCTGCTGGGGGCGATTGCCGTTGGTTTCCTCGTCGGCCGCATCGCTTCGCGCCGCTGACCGTCCCCCCGCTGGGAAGAACACGAGAGAGGGCATTCATGACGACCTATCCAGGTGCAACGGGCAACGGCACGCCCCAGTCGCAGGAAAGTGGCTCCAACGCGGGCTTCGGACAGCGGGTGGACCAGATTGGCTCGGAAGCGCAGCAGCTCTGGACCGACGCGAGCGCGGCGGTGACGGACCTGGGGCAGACGCTGGACCTGCGGGGGCGCGTGGAGCGCAACCCGTACGGGATGATGGTGGCCGCGCTGGGCGTGGGCTACGTGCTGGGCGGTGGCCTCTTCACGCCGCTGACGGCGCGCATCCTCCGGCTGGGCGTGCGCCTGGCCGCGCTGCCCCTCGTCAAGGACGAGCTGCTGGGCATGGCGGAGTCGGCCTTCCAGGGCTACCAGACCGGCCGCTCCATGGCGGGCTCCGGGGGTGGCTCCGGCGAGGCGCAGGGTTCCGCCTCGGTGAATGCCACGTCCGCCGGTACCCCGCGCCCTCCCAGCTACTAGGCTGGGCGTCTTTCCCTCACGTCGTACCGTACCCCTGGAGTCGAGCATGGTGAATCTCAACAGCCTCAAGAAGATGGACAAGGATGACCTGCTGAACCTCATCGGCCTGGAGACCCGTCGCGACACGACGGACACGCTCCTGCCGGTGCTGGGCGCCTTCGCGGCGGGCATCCTGGTGGGCGCGGGCCTGGGCCTGCTGCTCGCGCCGAAGCCGGGCAACCAGCTTCGTGACGACCTGAAGCAGCGGCTGGCGAGCGGCCAGGAGCTCATCAACAACGCGGTGAACCGCTCGGGCGACAACGCCCAGCAGGGCACGTCGTCGACGCCGCGCAACGTCTGAGTCGCGGCGGCAGCGCTGCGTCACCTGGAGGCCTCCATTCGTGCCGGAAGACGGCAGCGGGTGGAGGCCTTCCTGTTGCGAGCCGGTTAGAGTCGGCGGCGTGAGTGAGAAGAAGCAGGGCGGGATGTCGCGGCTGCCGGGAGCGGAGTCCGCGTCGGCGGCCGGTCCGGAGGCGGCCCTGGCGCGGCTGCGCGCGCTGGAGACGCTCGAGGCCGGCTACGAGGCCTGGCTGGAGCTGAAGGTGGACCACGCGGCCTCCCGGGCCCGCCTGCGCGAGGAGCGCGAGCGGTTGAGTCAGCAGGGCTCGTTCCTCCTGGGTGCGGTGCGCGCCGCGGGGCTGGTGCCGCCTTCCGCCACGGAGCCTCCGGCGCCGGGCCTGGTGCCGACGGCGGCGTCAGCGACGGACTTCGTGCGGGACGCCGAGGCGAAGCTGGCCACGGCCCGCGAGGCCCTGGCGCAGCGGGAGGCGGAGTCAGAAGCCCGCTACGCCGAGGCCTTCGCGGAGCTGCGGGCGACGCTGAAGGACCGCGTGCGGCGGCACCTGGCCGCGAGCCGTCCGCGCCTGACGCTGCTGCTGCGCCGAGTGGGGGCGGAGCGCTCCATCCTCCACGTGGAGCGCCTGTCCGGGGACGCGCCGGTGCTGCTGTGCTTCCTGCTCAGCGGGCGCATTCCGTCGCGGCACGGCTTCCTGCTGGATGACTCCACGGAGGACGTGGCCCTGCCGCCCGCGCCGCTCTACGCGGACGAGGGCGTGGCCCCGGCGGACGTGCGTCCGGACGCGGCGGGGCTGGAGGCGCGGGTGCGCGGGGCAGGGGAGGTGGTGCCGCTCAAGGGCTTCTTGCCCGTGTTCGTCCCGCGCGCGGCGGGCGGCGAGGACTTCTTCCGGCTGTTGCAGAGAGGCGCCGTGCTGGAGGTGGAGGTGGCCGACGGCGCCGCGTTCCGCAACGTCCTCACCCGCGAGGAGTCGGAGCGCTTCGCGGGCCACCTGCTGCGCCTCAAGCTGGAGGGGCGCATCGACCTGGAGCTGGAGGCGGGCTGAGGCCCGCCTCCCGGGCTTCGGCTCAGCGCGTGCGCACCACGCCCACGTCCGCGGTGCCCGCCAGCAGGGCGCTGCCGAGGAAGAGGTTGTCGGACTCCGCCCCGCCCATGCGCACGGCCTGGAAGATGACGAGGTACGTCTGGTTCCCCTGGGGGAACGCCGTGCCCGGCACCGTCACGCGGGCCTCGCGGTAGGGGCCCGGCAGGCCCACCAGCTGGAGGAACTGCAGCGGCGTCTGCGGCATGTTGGTGTACGTCGGCTCGCCCTGCGCGCCGCTGGCGCTCAGCGGCACCACGGTGACGAAGCCCAGCGTGCGGTCCTGGTTGTCCGGCACCGCCACCCGGTCGAACGCGAGCGCCGTGCGCGCGTCGACGGTCAGGAAGCCCTCCGGCGGGTGGAAGGCGGTGATCTTCTCCTGCACCGGCGCGTTGTCCACCTGGCCCACGTAGCGCGTGCCGCCGCGCGAGGCGATGAACTGGTACGTGGCGCCGGACTGGTACTTCAGCTCGGCCTCGCCCACGCTGGTGCGGCTGTAGCTGCCCGAGCCGTCCTCGGAGAGCGAGGTGGCCTGGCCGCTCACCGGCTGGAGCGTCACCTCCGCGCCCCCCACGCCCGAGGGCTGGGAGTTCTCTCCGTTGCGCGTGCCGAAGAACACGACGGCCCCCGTCTGCGCCGGCAGCGAGAGGACGTCACCGCCGTCCGGGCCGAACGTCCCGGCGTCGTAGCCGGCCATCGCGGAGGCGGACACGTCCACCTGGGGGGTGGCGAGCAGGGTGCCCACCATGACGTGGTCGGCGGCGAGCTGGTTGCCCGTCTTCTCCAGGTCGCAGGCCAGGGGAGCGAGGGAGGAGGCGGCAAGAGCGGCGGAGAGCAGGAGGCGTTTCATCGGCACTTTTTTCCAGAGGTGCTGCGGGACGCCCGAGCATAGCAGGCGCGCGTGGAACGACACCCGCGCCAGGCCCCGAGTCGGGGTATCCTCCGGGCTCCCGTGCAAGGTCACCGCGCACACACCGCAGGCCGGCGCTTCCTCAAGCGGCTCGGCGTCTCGCTGTTGATGGCCATCCTCTTCGGCTGCGTGCTGGGGTTGCTGGTCTATCTGCGCGCGCCCGGCCTGGCGGAGCCGCGTCGCGAGGACTCGCCCACCTGGGTGCCCCTGGGCGCGCTCGACACCGCGCAGGCCTGGCTGGAGGGCTACGAGCGCGCCACCTACGACTGGCGCGTGCGCGAGCTGGGCGAGCGCTCCGAGCGGCCCGACGAGGCGGTGGTGGTCGCCATCGACGACGAGACGCTCGCCGAGGCCCGCCAGGACGACCGGCCCGGCGTCGCCATGCAGCCGTGGCCGCGCCAGCTGGTGGGCGGCATGGTGCACCGGCTGGTGGAGGAGGGCGCCCTGCTGGTGCTCGTGGACCTGCCCTTTCCCGAGCTGAGCCCCAGCGCCTGCGTCGACCCGAAGCTGTCGCCCCAGGGCCCCACCGGCGACGACGCCGCCTTCCGCGCGCTGCTGGAGCGCGAGCCCGGCCGCGCGCTGCTCGCCTTCTCCTGGGAGTCCCAGGGCCCGCGCGTGCTGCCCCCCGCCAGCCGCCTGTGGCCCTATCGCGTGAAGCTGGGCGCCTACGCCACGCCCGCCGAGGCGTTCACCCGCGCGCAGGCGGTGCTCGCCGTGCAGCGGCCCGCGTTCATCATCCCCGCCGGCAACCAGGTGGAGGTCTGGGGCGGCGCCACCGATGAAGCAGACGGGCGGGCGCTGGGCGCCCGGCTCGGCGTGGGCTCCGCGGCCATCGAGGAGCGCCGCGCCGTGGACGACACCCACCGCGTGGGCCCCACGGACCTCTTCGTCTCGCTGGCGGAGGTGCAGGTGGAGGGGCTGGACGCCTCGAAGCTGGTGGAGGTGCGTCACCTCCAGCACCCCGTGGCGCCGCTGCTGGGCGGCGGCACCGGCTACGGCGCCGTCACGCTCCCGGCGGACCCGGACGGCGTGGTGCGCGCCATTCCGCACCTCGTGTCCTTCAACGTGCGCGGCCAGCGCCACATCCTGCCCTCGCTGCCGCTCGCCGCCGCCATGCGCCTGGCCGAGACGCGCAAGCTGCGCTACGCGGACGGCCGCCTGTACATCGGCGACGCGCACTCGGTGCCCATGGACGCGTCGGGCTTCAGCCTGCTGCGCTGGGACGCGCCCACGGCGGGCCGGGGCTCGCGCGGCTCGCTGGCCCGCTCCATCCGCGCGTGGAACGTGCTCCTCAACGTCTTCGACGTGGCGGACGAGCGCCCCGCGCGCTTCGACAACGACCTGGAAGGCCGCTCCGTCGTCCTCACGCTCACCGCGGGCGAGGCCGGCCACCTGCGCCCGACGCCCATCGGCCCCGAGACGCCGGGGGGCGCGATTCTGGGGCAGGCCCTGGCCAACATCCTCCGCTCGGACGGCATCACCCGCGCCACGCCGGACCTGGACCTGGTGCTCACCGTGGGCCTGGCCTTCTCCGGGGCCTTCCTCGCGCTGTCGCTCAGCTTCCTCCTGCGCTCGGTGCGCGGCGCCGTCCTCTACGTGGGCATGCTCGTCGCCGCGGGCGCGGGCTACGCGGCGGCCGCCGCCTACGTCTTCGTCGAGCAGCGGCTGTGGATTGCCATGGCCGGCCCGCTGATGGCCATGGTGGGCGCCTTCGTCGTCACCATCCTCTACGCCTTCAGCACCGAGCGGCAGATTCGCGACTTCGTCCACAACGCGCTCGGCCGCTACGTCAGCCCGGAGGTGGCGCGGCTGGTGGCCCGGGACTTGAGCCTGATGCGGCCCGAGCGCCGGAAGATGTCCGTGTACCTCTGCGACATCGAGGGCTTCACCCGCCTGTCGGAAGGCATGTCCCCCGAGCAGCTGGTGGGCCTCTTCAACGAGTACCTCACTGAGATGGCCGCCGTGGTGCGCTCCACGGCGGGGCAGGTGGACAAGTACATCGGCGACTCCGTCATGGCCTTCTGGGGCGCGCCGGTGCGCACGGACCGGCACGCGCACCTGGCCTGCGAGGCCGCGCTGAAGCTGCGCGCGGTGCTCGCCGACAAGCAGGACGCCTGGGAGAAGAAGTACGGCCGCCGCCTGGGCTTCCGCGCCGGCATCGACACCGGCGAGGTGGTGGTGGGCGACATGGGCAGCGAGCTGAAGTCCAACTACACCGTGCTGGGTGACGCGGTGGGGCTCGCCGCGCGGCTCGAGTCCGTCAACAAGGTGTACGGCACCTACGTGCTGGTGGGGGACGAGACGGCCCGGCTCGCGAGCGACGGCTACGTCTTCCGCGTGGTGGACCACGTGCGCTTCAAGGGCCGCGCGCAGCCGGTGCGCGTCCACGAGCTGGTGGCGCGCCGCGGAGAGCTCACCCCGCGCATGCAGGAGCAGCTCGCCCTCCACGAGCAGGCCCTCACCGCGTACCACCAGCGGCGCTTCGCGGAGGCCCACGCCCTCTTCGAGCGCGCCTCCATGGACTTCCAGGACACCGTCGCCGCCGTGTACGTGGCCCGCTGCGCCCGCTTCATCGTCCAGCCGCCGCCCGCCGAGTGGGACGGCGTGCACGGGCTGGAGGACGCGGGGCCCACCGCCGCCGCGGCGTGAGTCAGTCGTCTCCGGAATCGGAGTCCGGCTGGCCGAAGAGCTCGCGCACCGGCGCATTCTTCCCGATGTGCTCCTCCGCCACGCGCCGCATCTTCTCCGGCGTCATGTGCGAGTAGTACACCTCGCCCGGCCAGCCCATCAGCTGGTAGTCCTCGGGCGACAGCGGGTCCCTCTTGCGGCCGGTGTCCTCGCGGACGACGACGTTGGGGCCCATGTGGCAGAAGCCGTAGCAGCCGCCGCGGTACAGCTCACAGCGCGGCACCAGGCCCTGGGCCGACAGCGTGTCCCGCGCCGCGGCGTAGACGGCATCTGAACCGGCGGCCTTGCAGCTGGCGCCCTTGCACACCGACAGGCGGTAACGCTTCATGGGGGACTCCACCCTACGGCGTCCCTGGACTGTCCGAAAGCAGACGGGCTCCGCAACGCGAAGCCCGCCTGCACAGCGCGCGGGCCCGGGGGGCTCCCGGCATGGTGCATGGCGCCAGGGCCATTGAAGAGCTTCATCGTCACCACCTGCACCCCGAAAAGGCACCGGCCCGCCTGCCGCTGTGAGAGCGGGAGGGCGGGCCGGCGAGGTCTCAAGAGCCCTACGGGCCCGTGAGGAGAACGGATCTACTTGAGGAACTTCGTGACCTGGATGGGGCCCTGCTGGGTGACGACCGTCTGGCCGTGGCCGCCCGTCTGGGCGCCCGGCGTCGCCTTGCCGTGGCCGCCGTGGCCGTGGCCCGCGCCGATGTTGCCGTGCTGCGGCAGCTTCAGCTCCACCAGGCCCTCGCCCACGCGGGTGTGGGCCTCCTTGTGCGAGTGGTGCGGCTCCTCGGAGCCGTCGCGCTTGTTCCACGGGTCCGACGGGTGGGACACCGCCGGCCCCTTCAGCAGCTTGGGGATGTCGTACACGAAGTTCTGCCGCGTGTACTCCGGCGGGGTGTGCGTGTACGTGTCCATGCGGATGGCGTCCTTGGGGCACGCATCCACGCACAGGCCGCAGACGATGCAGCGCAGCTCGTCGATGACGAACTGGGTGGGGTACTTCTCGATGACGCGCGACTCACCCTCGGCCGTCGTCTCCTCGTACTCGCCCGCCTCGATGTAGATGCACTGCGCCGGGCAGATGGTGGCGCACATGTAGCAGGCCACGCAGCGCGGCTTGCCATCCTCGCGCGGCACCAGCCGGTGCAGGCCGCGGTAGCCCTCGGGGTAGATGGGCTTCTCCTCGGGGTACTGCACCGTCGTCATCAGGCTGGTGCCGGTGCGGTCCTCCACGCGCACGTTGGTGTCGCGGGTACCGAAGAGGTTGCGGAAGAAGTGCTTCGTGGTGACGGCCAGGCCGCGCAGCAGCTCCGGCACGTAGGCCCGCTCACGGATGTCGGTGCGCGGGTCCTGGGTTACCTTGAGGGCCATGATGGTGTTCTCGATTCCCGGAAGGGCGGGGCCGCCGGTGGAAGTCTAGTGCGTGGAGGCCGGGGCCGCGCCATGCGCCGGAAGCCCGTGGGCCCCATGCGCGCCGGCGGGCAGCCCGTGCCCGTGGGAGTCGTGACCGTGGCCGTGAGCGCCGCCGTGGGCCCCATGCGCACCGCCCTCCGCCGGCTCCTTCTGCGTCAGCGTCAGCACCACCACGAACGCAATCTCCAGCATGCCGAGGATGGCCAGCGCCCGCAGCGACGGGTCCCACAGCACCAGCGCGCCGCTGACGAAGATGTTCACCAGCGCCATGGGCAGGAGGATCTTCCAGCCCAGCGACTGGATCTGGTCATACCGGAAGCGGGGGAACGTCCAGCGGATGAGCAGCTGCACCCAGATGAGGAAGACGACCTTCAGCCAGAACACCGTGCCGAAGATGGCGCCCAGCAGCCAGCCGTGCTCCTGGAAGATGGCCTGGCTGGCCAGCCACTCGCCGCCGAAGGGCAGGTGGTGACCGCCGAAGAAGAGCGCCGTCGTCACGCCGGCCAGCACCACCACTTCCACGAACTCGGAGATCATGAAGAGGCCGAACTTCATGCCGGAGTACTCGACGAAGTAGCCGATGATCTCCGACTCGCCCTCGGGCAGATCGAACGGGGCGCGCTTGGTCTCCGCGAAGGACGCGGCGAAGAAGCCGAGGAAGCCAATCGGCTGGAGGATGAAGCCCCACGCCGGCAGGCCGAAGTCGAAGGCCCCGTCGGTGCGCCACAGGTACTGCGCCTGGCCGGAGCCGTTGCCGGCGAGGGCGTTGCCCAGGTCACCGACGATGGCGGGCAGCTGCACGGAGGAGAAGGCGATGAACAGGCCCACCAGCGACAGGCCCAGCGCCACCTCGTACGAAATCATCTGCGACGTGGCGCGCACGCCGCCCAGCAGGGCGAACTTGTTGTTGGAGGCCCAGCCCGCCAGCGCCGTGCCGTAGACGGCGAGCGAGGCGATGGCGAGCACGTACAGCATGCCGAAGTCCGGCGTGGCCACCACCATGTCCACCATGTGCCCGAAGACGGGCACGGACGGACCGGCCGGCACCACCGCGAACAGCGCGAACACCGGCGCGAAGGCGAGGATGGGGCCCAGGTTGAACATGAACCGGTTGGCCGTCCCCGGGATGAAGTCCTCCTTCGTCAGCATCTTGAGGACGTCGGTGAGGATGTGCGGCAGGCCACCCAGCGCGCGGTTCTTCAGGCCGGGCAGGCCGATGCGCGCGCGGTTGGGACCCACGCGGTCCTGGATGAACGCGCTCCACTTGCGCTCCGCCATCGTCAGCAACGTGGCGATGATCATCACGAAGACGAGCACGAGGAAGAGGATGTTGGTCAGCCGGCTGGCGCCGGTGAACCAGTGCTCCTCCACCAGGCCGCCCACGAGGTACGCCGTCGCCATGCCACCGAAGATGGCGACGACGATGGTGAACATGGCGAGGAGGATGGTCAGTACGCGGCTCATGGCTAGATACCCCTCACCCGGGGCGTACCGAACTCACGGTACCCCGGAGGACGCCCGTCGGAGGCGGAAGGCAGCGGATTGATGCCCGGCTTCTCCCGGTCCGGCGGAGAGGCCTTGTCCCAGTTGAACTCGGCGAACGCGGCCACCTTGCCGGCCAGCTCGCGCCACACGTCCCGCGCGGAACCCCAGGCGGCCTCGCCGCCCAGCTCGCGCGTCAGCTCCGCGGCCCACTTCCAGTTGGGGACCACGTCGCCCTTGGGCGGGTACGCCTTGCGGAAGCGCTGGATGAGGCCGTCCACCTGGACGAAGGAGCCCTCGTCCTCGACGTGCACGGAGGCGGGCAGCAGCACCGTGGCCTGCGCCGTCACCGGAGACTCGGTGAACGCGTGCGCCACGAACACCTCGAGCCTGCCCGCGGCCTGCGCGAAGGCCTCCGCGTCACCCGGCACCTCGGTGCCCAGCGCGTACAGCGCCTTCACCCGGCCCGCGCCCAGCGCGGCGGTGAGCGACTCGAAGGACTCCAGCTTCAGCCCCAGCCCCTGGGCAATCAGCTCCAGGCCCTTGCGGTTGGGGTTCTTGTCCGCCGTCATCAGGTAGTGGTCCGCGGCGCCCTGCGGCCGGCCGCCCACGTACACCGTGGTGACGCCCAGCGTGGCCTTCGCGAAGGTGAGGCCCGCCAGCAGGTCCTCGTTGGAGAGCAGCGGCGAGGCGAGCACCGCCAGCTGGGCGCTGCCCACCAGCGCCTTGAGCGCCTTGCCCGCGGCCTGCACGGCCTCCTTGCGCGTCACCACCGGCTCGGCCTCGCCCGCCTTGCCGGCGCGGCGGCCCACCTGCGGACGCAGCGCGCGCCCCAGGTTGAGGTACTTGTACGAGAGGCGGCCCTGGTCGCACAGCCAGCTCTTGTTGACGGCCTCGTTCTCCCGCGGGCGGTAGCGGTAGGTGTCCTGCGACATCCAGTCCGCGTACGTGTTGCAGCCGCGCGAGCAGCCGGTGCACACCGACGGGGTGGCGGACAGGAACCACGAGCGCGCCTTGAAGCGGAAGTCGCGGCTGAGCAGCGCGCCCACCGGGCACACGTCCACGGTGTTCAGCGAGTAGTTGCTGTCCAGCTCGCTGCCGGGGAACACGTCGATGCGCTCGTGGCTGCCGCGGCCGAACACGCCCAGCTGCGGCTCCTTCGCCACCTCGTTCATCACGCGCACGCAGCGGGTGCACATGATGCAGCGCTCCTGGTCCAGCACCACGCGGGGCCCGAGCACCTTGCGCTTGTTCTTCAGGATCTTGCCGCCCTCCAGTCGCGAGGGGCGGTAGTCGTACTTCATGTAGTAGTCCTGCAGCTTGCACTCACCGGCCTGGTCGCAGATGGAGCAGTCGACCGGGTGGTTGAGCAGCAGGAACTCCATGATGGACCGCTGCTGCTCCTTCACCTTGGGCGTCGTCGTCTTGACGACCACGCCCTCGGCGAGCGGCGTCTGGCACGCGGGCACCAGCTTGGGCGCGTTGGACGCCTCGATGAGGCAGATGCGGCAGTTGGCCGCGATGGAGAGGCGCGGGTGGTAGCAGTAGTACGGAATCTCCGAGCCGACCGTCTTGGCCGCCTCGATCATGTTCGTGCCCGGCTTCACGACGACTTCCTTGCCGTCGATGGTGCAGGTCACGAAGCCCGGGTTCTTCGGCGCCGGCTTGGGCGGCGGGCCCGAAGTGGGGGGCTTGGGCGTGCCGGTGGGGCCGCTGTGCGCGACGGGCGGGTTGTCCAGCTTCGCGCCCGCGGGCGGGTTGGACGGCTCGGGGCCAATCTTCGCCGCGGGGGTGTCCGTGGGCGCGCCCTTCGGGGGCGGCTGCGCATCACCGGTGGGCTTCTTCGTGTCGTTGTCGCTCACTGCTCGACCTCGCCGCCGATCATGTTGATGGTGTCAAAGGTGGGGATGAGGTCCGCCAGCATCTTCCCCTCGATGATGTGGGGGACGGCCGCCAGCACCGGGAAGCCCGGGGCGCGCACGTGGACCTTGTAGGGACGGCCACCGCCGTCGCTCACGATGTACCAGCCCAGCTCGCCGTTGGACGCCTCCGTGGAGTCGTACACCTCGCCGGCGGGCACCTGGATGCCCTCCATCACCAGCTTGAAGTGCGACATCACGCCCTCGATGGTGCCGTACACCTCCGGCTTGGGCGGCAGGGCGATGCGCCAGTCATCCACGATGATGGGGCCCGCGGGGATGGTGTCCATCGCCTGGCGGAGGATTCGCACCGACTGACGCATCTCCTCCAGGCGGACGAGGTAGCGGTCGTAGTTGTCGCCGTGCTCGCCCACCGGGACGTCGAAGTCGAACCGGTCGTAGACCCAGTAGGGCTTCGTCTTGCGGATGTCGTAGTCCACGCCGCACGCGCGCAGGGCCGGGCCGGTGTAGCCGAAGTCGATGGCGTCCTCGGCGCTGATGACGCCGGTGCCCTTGGTGCGGTCCACGAAGATGCGGTTGCGCGTCAGGAGCACGTCCATCTCGTCGATGAGCTCCAGGCCGCGGTCCAGGGACTTGTGGACCTTTTGAATCCAGCCCTCGGGCAGGTCGCGGTTGATGCCACCCACGCGGCCAAAGCTCGTCGTGAGGCGGGCGCCGGTCAGCTCGGCGGTGCGGTCATGGAGCAGCTCGCGGAACTCCATGGCGAAGAGGAACGGCGCGAAGCCGCCCATCTCCAGGCCGGTGGCGCCCACGCACGTCAGGTGGTCCGTCAGCCGGTGCAGCTCGGAGCCGATGACGCGGATGTACTGGGCGCGCTCGGGAATCTCCAGGCCGATGAGCTTCTCCACGGCGTTGAGGAACCCGAAGTTGTTCATCATCGCGGACAGGTAGTTGAGCCGGTCCGTGTAGGGCAGGCACTGCGTCCACGTGACGTTCTCGCAGCTCTTCTGGAAGCCGCGGTGGAGGAAGCCGATCTCCGGGTCGATCTTGACGATGGTCTCCCCCTCGAGCTCCACCTTCAGCCGCACGGTGCCGTGCGTGGCGGGGTGCGAGGGGCCCATGTTGATGACCATCCGCTTGGTCTGGAGGTGGGACTCCAGCTCCGACTCGTGGGCGTACGCGTCGGTGTCGGGGTTCGGAGCGTGGGATTCGGGCTTGACGGGGTCAGCCATGATGTCCTCGGAAGATGCTGGCGGCGGCGGTCAGGAGAGCCCGCTGGTGCCGGGGCCGCGGAAGATGTCCTTGATGGGCCGCTCGGGGATGAGCGGCTGGCGGTCACGCAGCGCGTAGTCCTTGCGCAGCGGGTGCCCCTGGAACTCGTCGTACAGGAGGATGCGACGCAGGTCTGGATGGCCGTCGAAGCGGATGCCGTAGAAGTCGAACGTCAGCCGCTCCCACCAATTAGCGCCCCGGAACAGCGGCGTCAGGGAGGGGATGACCGGCTGGCTCTCGCTCACGCGGACCTTCAGGCGCACGTGCTCGTGACGCTTGATGGAGTAGAGGAAGTAGACGACCTCGAAGCGCGGGTCGTTCTCCGCCAGGTGCAGGCGGTCCACGCCGTCGATGGAGCCGAACAGCTTGAACTCCAGCTCCGGGTCGTTCTTCAGGAACGCGGCGACCTTCGGAAGAGAGTCCGCATGAATCACGGCCCAGGCGCCGCCGGTCCGGTCCACGTAGCGATCCGCCACCGCCTCCGGGAGCTGGGCGGAGACCCTGTCCAACGCGAAAGTGCTCAAGGGGGCCCCAATGACTGAGGGAGAAGAATCCGCGGCGTTATAAGGAGCCCCGGAGGGGGGCGTCAACGTAAACCCTTAGCCATGTAGGCTACTTAGGCGCGTCAGAAGCGGGCGTTGCGCCCGGCCGGACGTGGGGGGCCTTCCGGACCTGGGGGAGGGGAATGGATCATCCCGCCCCCCCGGTTGCGCCCGCCCTGGAGGCGAGCCTCGGGCCCGAGTCAGGCGGGGGGCTGGAAGAGGGGACGAAGGTGGCCACCGGCTGGCTCTTGCCCGGCACCTGGGCGCTGGTGACGGCTTCCCAGGAGAAGTGGCCCTTGGCGCGCTCCCGGGTGACCTGGGAGACGAGCACCGGGACGCCGGCCTTCTTGGTCAACCCCTCGATTCGACTGGCCAGGTTCACCGTGTCGCCGATGGCGGTGTACTCCAGGCGCCGGGTGATGGAGCCGATGTTGCCCAGGACGACGGGGCCGGTGTGGACCCCCACGCCCATCCGCAGGCTGGGGTCTCCCCGGGCGAGGCGCTCGGCGTTGACGGACTCCAGCTCGGCCACCATGGCCAGCGCACACCGCACCGCGCTGCCGGCATGGTCCGGGTCGTCCAGCGGTGCACCGAAGTACACCATGAGCGCGTCCCCGATGAACTTGTCGAGCGTTCCTCCGTGGCGGAACACCACCTCCACCATGCGGCCGTAGTACTCGTTGAGGATCTTGACGACCTCCTCGGGCGCCAGCCGCTCGCTCAGGGCGGTGAAGTCCCGGAGGTCCGCGAAGAGGACCGTCACCTCGCGCAGCTCCGGGGCAGGGGAGGCCTGGCGCTGGAGGCGCTCGGCCACCGACGGGGAGAAGTAGCGCCCCAGCCGGGCCCGCTTCAGCTCCTCCTCGGAGACGGCGGCGGACAGGGCGCGGATGCGGCTGAGCAGGTGCCACGCCCCGGCCGCGGCCACCCCCAGCACCACCCCGGCCACCACCTGGGCACCCACGCCGATGCCGGCCTCCTGCTGGAGCCGCACCTCCGCCGCGATGGCGATGAGCGTCACCAGGAGCATGACCGAGCGCCGCAGCGACAGCGCGGCCAGCACCACCAGCACGGCGTAGATGCCCAGCGTGAAGCCCGCCACGCCTCCGGGTGAGGGCGACACCGGAATCGCCAGGTGCTGGAGCCAGTACACCGCCGGGACGTCCACCAGGGCCAGCGTCAGTCCAGCCCACCGCGCCGCCCTCGAAGAGAGGGCCACCGCCACGCCCGCCACCGCGGTGAACAGCCAGTAGCCGGCGAACGCCTGGAGGTACACCTCCCAGTCCGCCAGGCCCCGGAAGCGGCCCAGGTACGCGGACACGCCGAAGAGCACCGAGACGGCCGCCAGCCGCAGCCATGCCATCTGCCGTGCGTTGCGCTGGCGCTCGGCCTCGAGGGCCCGGCTCACCGAGTCCTGGCTGCCCTCAGGCTGGCTGGACCGCACGCTCGCACCCCCTCGCCCGGTGCCCTGGGTAGGTTCTCCCACACCCCATCTTGCACCGCCTCCCGCCCCCGGGCACCTTTCCGGAAACTTGCTGCTCCAAGCGTGGCGGGACTGTTGCAATCGGGTATAGACGCGGGCGCATGGTCGCCTCCTCCCCGTCCCGCTCCCTGCGCCCCCATGTCCTGCGTGTACTGGCCGGGGTGGGCCTGGGCCTGGGTTTGTTCGCGGCGGAGTCCTGGTTGCTGCTGCGCTCGGGCGTGGTGGGCATGGACATCCCGGTGGACGGCCCGTACGCGGCGCTGGCGGCGGCGGTGCGTCCGGTGCTGCCGGCGCTGCTGCTGCGCATCGCCGCGGTGTACGTGGTGGCGGGCGCGGTGCTCGCGCTGGTGGCGGGCGTGCTGGCGAGGGTGTGGCGCGTGGCGGGGTGGCGGGGCGCGCTGCTGACGCTCGCTCAGGGGCTGGTGCTGGTGGGCTTCCTCGCGTGGGACCGCGCCATCGCCCGGCCGGCCCTCTTCGATGACCTGCCGGCGGTGCGGGCATTGCTGGCCTGGCTGGTGGCGCACGGCGAGCCCTGGCACCCGCGCGCGGCGGCGGCGGCGTGGCTGCTGCTCCATGGGGTGCTGTGGGTGCGGCGCACCGAGGTGCCCCGGCGGCGGCTGCTCGTGGGCGCGACGGTGGCCGGGGCGGTGGCGCTGCTGTCGGCGGGGGCGGGCCGGCTGCCCTCGGGCGAGGCACGGCAGCCGCTGGTGGTGGTCATCGGCATCGACGCGTTCCGGCCGGACCGGCTGAAGTCGCAGGGGGGCTCTGGCTATGTCGCGCCCCACGTGGAGCGCTTCCTGGAGGACGCGACGCTCTTCACCCAGGCGTACACGCCCATTGCCCAGACGGAGCCCGCGTGGCGCTCGCTGCTCACCGCGCGGTGGCCGCACACGACGGGCGTGCGCTACGCGCTGACGGCCGACTCGCGCCTGAAGCTCCAGCCCACCTTCGCGCGGACGTTCTCCGAGGCGGGCTGGCGCACGGTGTTCGCCACGGACTGCTCGCGCTTCCACGCCGAGGGGCCGGCCTCCGGCTTCGACACCCGGCTGCAGCCGCCGCGCGGGGCGGTGAACTTCCTGCTGGAGAAGCTGCGCTACCGCGCGCTGGGCGTCTTCGCGGACAACGCCCTGGGCGCCGCGTGGGTGCCGGAGTTCATCGACAACCGCGCGCTGGCCGGCATCCATGACCCCATGGGCTACTCGCGGCGGCTGGCGTCGCGGCTGGTGGACGAGGCGCGCCAGGGCCCCACGCTGTTCGCCTTCCACGCCACCGCGGCCCACTTCCCGGGCGACCCCGTCCACCCCTTCTACCGCCGCTTCGTCCCGCCCTCCGAGCCGCTGGAGCGGCGGCTGCGCATGCACTTCGCCCCCGTGTCGCCGGGCGCGAAGGGCGGGTGGAGCCGCGAGGGCGCGGAGGCGCTCTACGACGAGCTGCTCGCCCAGGCGGACGCGCAGGTGGGAGACGTGCTGGAGGCCCTGAAGCGCACCGGGCGCTATGATGACGCGCTCATCGTCCTGCTGTCGGACCACGGCGAGAGCTTCCACGCGGACCGGCCGGACCTGGCGGGCGCGACGCCGGTGCACGGCGCCCGGCTGTCGCACGAGGAGAACCGCGTGCTGCTGGCGGTGAAGCCGCCGCGCGGGCGGGGCACGGGGCCGTCCGAGGTGGACGCGCTGGTGCGACTGGTGGACGTGGGCCCCACGGTGCTGGCGCTCAGCGGCCTGCCCGCGCTGAAGGACGTGGACGGCGTCTCGCTGGCGCCGCTGCTGCGCGGCGAGCCGCTGGAGCCGCTGGCGCTCTACGCGGAGACGGGCTTCACCCACGTGCTGCCGGAGGTGTTCGACCCGGGACACTGGCCCGGCGCGCCGCGCGCCTTCGACGCGTACCGCATCCGCCCGGACGGCGTGGTGGAGCTGGGCGACGCGGCCCACGCGGCGATTGTTCGCGAGAAGGACCAGGGCGCCTTCGACGGGCGGCGCTGGTGGGTGGACCGGCCCCGCGCGGACGGCAGTGTGTTGCGTACCTGCGAGGGCGACTGTGAAGGCGCGGACGCCCACGCGCTGGAGGCGTGGCTGGACGGTGTCCTGGGCCGCACGGCGGAGGGCCGCTGGCGTAAGGTGGCGGGCCATGTCGACGACCCCAGACAGTCCCAGCCTTCAGGAACGCTACGCACCCCACAACAGCTGCTTCGGCTGCGGTCCGGCCAACCCGCAGGGCCTGCGCATCCGCAGCCGCGCGGAGGGTGACCTCGTCGTCGCGGACTGGACGCCCTCCGAGCACCACCAGGCGTTTCCCGGCGTCCTCAACGGCGGCATCATCGGCGCGCTGCTGGACTGCCACTGCAACTGGACGGCCGCCTTCCACCTGATGAAGGCGCAGGGCGCGGACTCGCCGCCGTGCACCGTCACCGCCGACTACTCCATCTCCCTCAAGCGCCCCACGCCCATGACGGGGCCGGTGCACCTGGAGGCGAAGCCGGTGGAAATCCAGGGCGACCGCGCCATCATCGAGGGCACGCTCACCGCCGGCGGCAAGGTGACGGCCACCTGCCGGGGCACCTTCGTCGCGGTGAAGCCGGGCCACCCCGCGTACCACCGCTGGTAGGCGGCGGCTGGAAAAGCCAGGGCCCCGGCGCCTCCGCTCTGACGAGGGGAGGCGGGCGGGGCCCTGAGGTACCGCGCGTGGGGCGCGTGACTCGTTACTTGCCCATGGACAGCAGCAGGTCGTGCCGGGCGGCCGTGGCGTTGGGCTGCTCGCGGTCCGCGATGCGGTGCACCTGGTTGCCAATCTTGTCCTGGAGCAGCATCAGGCCGTCCAGCACCTGCTCCGGACGCGGCGGGCAGCCGGGGATGTAGACGTCCACGGGGATGATGCGGTCGATGCCCTGGAGCACCGCGTAGTTGTCGTAGAAGCCACCCGACGACGCGCACACGCCGAAGGCCACCACCCACTTGGGCTCGGCCATCTGCTCGTACACGCGCTTGAGGATGGGCGCCTGCTTCAGGTTGATGGTGCCCACCACCATCAGCAGATCTGCCTGCCGGGGCGAGAAGCGGGGGAACTCGGCGCCGAAGCGCGAGATGTCGTGACGGCTCGCCGCCACGGACATGTACTCCATGCCGCAGCATGCGGTGGCGTACGGATAGGTGAACAGCGAGTACTTGCGGGCCCAACCCAGGCCCTTCGACACCATCCGCTGGAAGAAGCCCATGGCCTCGTCGCGGCGGGTCGTCAAAACAGGAGCAATGTCAGCGTCAGCCATGGTGTCTCAGCTCTCCCAGTCCAGGGCGCCCTTCTTCCAGATGTAGATAAGCCCGACGACGAGCGTGGACGCGAAAACCAGCATCTCCACGTACCCGAACCAGCCGAGCGCCTGGAAGTTCACCGCCCAGGGGTACAGGAACACCGCTTCGACGTCGAACACGATGAACAACAGCGCCACCACGTAGAACTTCACCGCGAAGCGCTGACGTGCCGGGCCGGTCGACTCGGAGCCGGCCTCGAAGCTGGTGGACTTGATGGCGCTCGGACGCCGGGGCCCCAGGCGGGTGGTGATCTGGGGAATGAGCATCGCCATGCCGCCGGCCAGCAGCAGGACGACCGCCAGCGGCAGATAGGGCGAGAGTGGAGTGGGAGTCATCGCGCGCGGAACCTAATGACACCGGCCGCGCCATGTCAAAGGGAAACTCCCCCGGGGCAGCGCTCCAACCCCTTGAGATGACGGCGAAAAGCAGGGCTTGTGGCGCCGCCATGAGGCCCACCGTGCCTGCCTGCCGGCGCCTGGCCGGCCGGGCGGTCTCCCGTCGGGGGACACGTTTGACGCTCCTCGACGGGGCGCCTACCGTCGGTGGGCGCGCCGCGGCCGGCGTGGATCAGCACTTCCCGGGAGAAGACAGGCATGTGGGGCCGGCTCAGCTTGCGGATGCAGGTGGCCATCGCGGTGCTCGTGCCCTGCCTGGCGGTGGTCTTCTTCTGCGGCCTGTACTTCCCGGAGCGGCAGCGGGAGGTCACGCTGGGGCTCCTGGAGAAGCGGGTGCGCGTGGTGGGAACGCTCGTGGCCCAGCACCCCGCGGTGCTCGCCGTGGACGGCACCACGGAGGCCCGCTCGCGCGCGGACGGGGTGCTGTCCCAGCTGGACCTCGCCAACGGGGCCGAGGGGGGCCGGGGCTTCACCGTGCACTACCAGGGCCTGCTGGGCCCGGAGGGCGCCGTGGTGCACGCCCGCGGGCCCATCCCCGACGACGTGAGGGCGCGGCCCGCGCGGCCCCTGGAGGGCTGTGAGACGTCGCGAGCGCCCGAGCGGGAGGTGCGGGTGCGCTGCGCCAGCGGTGGCCACACCTACGTCGCGGGCTTCGGGGTGGAGGAGGCGGTGGCGTCGCTGGTGGACCTGGATGGGATGGCGCTGGCGGCGCTGACGGCGGCGCTGGGCGTGGGCCTGCTGCTGGCGATGTTCATCAGCCGCTCCATCGTCGAGCCCGTGTCGCGGGTGACGGAGGTGGTCCAGGACGTGTCGCGCGGGGACATGTCGCGCGCGGAGCTGGACGTGTCCGCCACGGGTGAGGTGCGCCTGATGGCGCAGTCCTTCAACCAGATGCTCGGCACGCTGCGCACCACGGTGATGGAGCTGGTGTCGCGCACGGACCAGCTGGGCGGTGCTTCGCGCGGGCTGCTCGTCGCGTCCGCGGACCAGGAGCACGTCATCAGCCAGCAGGCGGCGTACGCGCAGCAGATTGCCGCCACGTTCGAGGAGCTGAGCCGCACGGCGGAGCAGATCTCCAGCTCCACGGAGGTGGTGGAGTCCAGCGCGCGGCGCACCCACGAGGCCGTGGCCGAGGCCATGGCGGTGGTGGCGCAGGTGGTGGCCGGCATCAACGACATCCGCACCGAGTCCAAGGGCGTGGCGGACGCGATTGTCGGCCTCAACCAGGACCTGCAGCAGGTGTCCAAGATTGCCCAGGTCATCAACCAGGTGGCGGAGCGCTCGGACCTGCTGGCGCTGAACGCGGCGCTGGAGGGCACCAAGGCGGGCGAGGTGGGCCGCGGCTTCTCGTTGGTGGCGGCGGAGATGCGCAAGCTGGCGGAGAACGTGTCCGCGTCCGCGCGCGACATCGCCCGCATCGTCGAGAAGGTGCAGGACTCGGGCGAGGAGGCGGCGTCCAAGGCGCGCGTGGGCATGGCCACCAGCGACCGGGGCGTGGAGGTGGCCGAGCAGGCCTCCTCCGTGTTCCAGCGCATCGTGGAGCTGGCGCGCGGCACCAGCGAGGCGGCGCGTCAAATCACCATCGCCACGCGGCAGCAGCGCCAGTCCAGCGAGCAGGCCGTGCAGGGCGCTCGCAACGTGGCGGAGCTGGTGAAGCAGGGCGTGGACGCCACCGGCCGCACCACCCGCATCGCCCAGGACCTGCAGGCGGTGGCCGAGGGGCTCACCGCCGTCACCGGCCGCTTCAAGACGACGCGCAGCTGAGGCCTCCGGCCGCGCCTACTCGCGCTTCCACCGGAGCTGGAACTCCACCTCGTCCACGTTGCCTTCGCGCTCGTGCTCGATGTTGAAGAGCGCATCGGCGGGGATGTGCAGGCGCTCTCCGGCAATCTGGATGCTGAAGGCCTTGCCGGCCTCCAGGGCATCCGCCAGCCGCCGGAGCTTCGCGACGAACTCCTTGCGCGGGTAGGTCTTCTCCAGGTCTCTCGCGGGACGCTTCGCCATTGCTCGCTCCTTGCTCTCAGGTGGGCCGTCCATCCTGCCAGCGGAGGCGCCCCGGGCGCGACGCCCGCGTGCGGAATGGAACGTCCATTCCACTTCGCGGGCTGCCTCGCCCCGGATGGGCCACCCATTCTCGGAGGGGGCATGCGCCGGAGCGGCGCTCGCGTGTGGAATGGAACGTCCGTTCCACTTCGTGCGCTGCCTCGCCCCGGGTGGACCGCCCAGTCCTGGAGGGAGCAGGCGCCGGGCGCGACGCCCGCGTGCGGAATGGAACGTCCGTTCCACCGTCGGGCGGCGACAACTATGGTGCGCGCGCATGAGCGCTCTGGACGTGTCGCCCACGGAGTTCCGTCGTCTCGCCGACCGCATCTCGTCGCTGGCGGAGCAGTGGCTCCAGGAGCTCGACTCGCGGCCGGTGGCGCCCGGTGTTCCCGGCAGCGCCACGGAGGCGCTGTTCGCCGACGGCCTGCCCGAGGTGGGGCTGAAGGACGCCGCGCTGGAGGCCTTGAAGCCGGTGATGGACGGGGCTCGCGCGGGCAACGCGCGCTTCCTGGCCTACGTGTTCGGCTCGGGTGAGCCGGTGGGCGTGCTGGGCGACTACATGGCCAGCGTCATCAACCAGAACGTCACCGCGTGGCGCTCCGGGCCCACGGTGGTGAGCATGGAGCGCGCGGTGGTGCGCAGCCTGGCGCGTGCGGTGGGCTGCGAGGGCTTCACCGGGAGCTTCACGGGCGGCGGCTCGGCGGCGAACCTCATGGGGCTGGCCATGGCGCGCGAGTCCCGCGCCCCGGCCAACGAGGAGGGCTCTCCCTCGGGCGTGGTGTACGCGTCCTCCGAGGTCCACATGTCCATCCCCAAGGCGATGGCGCTGCTGGGGCTGGGCCGGAAGCACCTGCGGCTGATTCCCACCGACGCGCAGTGGCGGATGCGCCCCGACGCGCTGGAGCACGCCATCACCGAGGACGTAACCGCTGGCCGGCGCCCGCTGGCGGTAGTGGCCACGGCCGGCACCGTCAACACCGGCTCGGTGGACCCGCTGCCCGAGGTGGCCCGCATCGCCCGCGCGCACGGCCTGTGGCTGCACGTGGATGGCGCCTTCGGAGCGCTCGCTGCCATGGCCCTGCCAGAGCGCTTCGAGGGACTGTCGCTGGCGGACTCCCTGTCCATGGACGCGCACAAGTGGCTCTACCAGCCGGCGGACTGCGGCGTGTTGCTGTTCAGGGACGCGGGCGCCGCGCGAAGGACGTTCTCCTTCTCCGGAGACTACGTGCTCGCGATGAGCGCCGACGCGGTGGAGGGCTTCGCCTTCTTCGACGAGTCCATGGAGCTGTCCCGCCGCGCCCGCGCCTTCAAGGTGTGGCTGTCCGTGCGCTACCACGGCCTCGAGGCCTTCCGGGAGGCCATCCGCCGTGACGTGGAGAACGCGAAGCGCCTGGAGGCCGCGGTGCGCGCCACGCCCGCGCTGGAGCTGCTCGCCCCCGTGCCGCTGAGCGCGGTGTGCTTCCGCTACGTGGGCACGCTCGCGGAGGCAGAGCGCGACGCGTTCAACGCGAAGCTGCTCGCCCGAATCAACGCGCGCGGCCGCGTCTACATCTCCAACGCCACGATTCACGGGCGCTTCGCCCTGCGCGCCTGCTTCGTCAACCACCGCACCACCCCCGAGGACGTGGACACGGTGGTGGCCGAAGTCCTTGCCGCGGCGGCAGAGCTGGCCTGAGTCGAGACGCGGGAGCGCCCCGAGCCGCGGTACGGCTCCGGTGCGCGAAGGTGCGCGGGTACAACGGCGCTGCACGCGTATGGGCCGCCTCCGCCACCGAGCTGTGGCTCGCGGGAGACTCGGCCATCCTGCGCAAGCGCTGAGGCACCCGGCGGAAACAGGTCCGCCGGGCGCCGGGCCACTCAGCCCTTGCTGGAGTGGCTGGTGGCGCGGGCCGCCAGCAACTGCGACAGCAGCTCGCCACGCTGGCCATCGGGGATGAGCGTGAGCTGCGCGCCGCTCTCCAGCAGCCGCTGCGTCTCCAGCAGCTCGAAGGTGGCCTCCAGCACCTCGGGGTCCTCGCCAATCTTGCGCAGCGCGGTGCCGACAATCTGGGGCCGCAGCGCCGCGGCGCGGGCGAACTCCACCGCGCTCTGCCGCTCGGCGGTGCTGGTGATGATGCTCACCTGGTTGGCGCCGTCCTGGCGGATGGCGCTCGTCACCTGGCGCAGCCGGTTGACCACCTTCTCCTCAATCTGGCGAATCATCACCGCGTCGCGGAAGTGGACCTTGCGCACGTAGACGCTGCCCAGCTTGTAGCCCCACGCGTGGCTCTGGGGGCTCACCTCGGCGCGCACGGTGCGGCTCATCTCGTGCCGCGTCTCCAGCATGGCGGACAGCTTCATGTTGGACAGGCAGCGCACCGCGGCGTTGCTCACGTTGGCGGCCAGGCTGCCCCGCGGGTCCGCGTTCTCGAAGAGGAAGCGCTGCGGGTCCGAGATGTACATCTCGTACCAGATGCCGATGCCCATCGGCGCGCCCTCCTCGGAGTTCACCGCCTGGCTGCGCAGGTACTGCTGGTCCAGCCTCAGGTCCACCACCTGGCAGCGGCCCACCAGGTTCACGATGAGCGCCTTGGGGCCGAGCTTCGGCCACAGGAAGTGGAGCCCCGGCTCGTCCAGCGTGCACACCACCGAGCCGAAGAGCACGTACACCCGGCAGGTGCGCTCCTCCACGACGGCGTAGAAGCCGAACAGGCGCAGGAGCGCGAAGAAGACGGGCACGCCGATGGCCATCATGACGAGGCCGAGGATGAAGCCGACGATGGTGCTACCCATGCTTCACCCCCATCACCACGGCCTGGGCCTTCTGGTACAGCCCCAGGCGGATGTTGCGCAGGTAGGCCTGGAGCGCTCCAGGGCCGCTGCGCTTGAGCAGCGCCAGCTCCGTGGACAGGGCCACCAGCGGCTCCACCTCGGCCTGCGCCTTGAGCGTCTCGATTTCCACCGCGCGGCGGCTCTGGACGATCTTCTGGTCCGCGGAGGCCTGCGCCAGGCTGATGTCGCTGGAGACGTGGTTGTGCGCCGTGTTGATGGCGGCCAGGGCGCTCTCCACCTCGGCCGGCGGGTCGATGCCGGTGATGAGTGACGCTTCCAGCACCACGCCGTAGCGCGCCTCGCTGCCACGGCACTCGTGGTCCATGTGCTCGTTGAGGTCCCTCAGGTTCTTCCGCAAGTCGTTGATGGACACGCCCGACACGACGCTGGCCTCCAGGCTGTCGCTGTCGCGGGCGGCGGCGGGCGCCTCGAAGTTGGCGATGCGCTGGCGGAGGATGGAGATGAAGAAGCCCATCACGTGTGCGACGGGGTTCTTCACGCCGAAGAGGTACGCGTAGAGGTTCTTCTCCGAGACGCGGTAGCGGATCTGCCCGATGAGGCCCGTGTTGAGCTGGTCCTTGGTGACGGCCTCGACCATGGTGCCGCCCTGGTTCGCCTCGGGCGAGTCCGGGTCGTACGCCATGTTGAGCGTCTGCGTGGCGACGGAGATCTTCCGCACCTTCTCCCAGGGCAGCTTGAAGTAGGGGCCGCCGGAGGAGATGACGCGCAGCTGCGGGTAGACGTAGCGCTCCTCGTCGGTGCGCGCGAGCCCCTCGGACAGGGGGCCTTCCTTGTTGGTGGGGTTGCCGGAGAGGCGCTCGGCGCGGCCGAAGCGCACCTTCACGGCGCGCACGTTCTGGTCGACGGTGAAGAGGCCGCCGAGCACATACCGCAGGAAGACGTAGGCGAGCGCGCCCAGGAGCATGCCGTTGAACAGCTCCTGGGCGAACGTGTCCAGGGTGGGGTCTGTGGGGTCCATGGGCTCCGAGCCTAGCAGCCCTGGCCCGCTTCAGCCGCGCCGCGCCCCCCGTCGACGGGACAGGCAGCCGAGCAGCAGCAGCGCGCCCCAACCCAGCCCCAGCGGCGCGCCCGTGCCCGCGGCGCAGCCGATGCCCGAGTCCTCCGCCGCAAAGAGGGGCGGAAGGCAATTGCGTCAGGATGAAGCCGGCGAGTCCATCAGTCGGTGGAGGCTGAGGTCCAATTGACTCCGCACCAGCCCGAGCAGGCTCTGCAATTCCTGTCCATCCAGCTTCAGCCGGGTGGCCAGCTCGCGGTGGGTGAGCTTCAGCAATCGCTCACGGGCCTGGACCACATGGCGCGCCACGCTGGAGCGGGGCTCGCCATACATCGTCGCGATGCGGTCCATGGTGAGCCCCAGCACGTGGTGCAGGCGCAGCAGGGCGCGCTCGCGCTCGGACAGCTCCGCCAGCGCGGCCTGGAGTGACTCGGTGACCACCTGGCGCGAGTGGGCCTGGAGCAGGTTCCGCTCGGGGTTGTCGCCGGACAGCATGCGCTCCAGCGCCTGGGGCGGCTCGGAGAGACGCTGCTGGCGGCCATCCCCGCTGAGCAGCTCCCCGGCGATGCGCGAGGCGACGATGCGCACCCAGCCGCTCAGCGAGCCCCGACCGGAGAACTCGGCAATCTTCGGCGTCGAGCCCGCCACGCCCAGCAGCAGCCGCTGGCGCGCCACCTGGAGCACCTCGTCCACGGCGCTTCGCGGGAGCTGGCCCAGCCGGGCGGCGACCTTCTGGAGGATGTGCCGCTCGAACAGCTCCAGGGCCTGGGGCTCGC
This sequence comes from Pyxidicoccus xibeiensis, assembly GCF_024198175.1. Classification (NCBI taxonomy): domain Bacteria; kingdom Pseudomonadati; phylum Myxococcota; class Myxococcia; order Myxococcales; family Myxococcaceae; genus Pyxidicoccus; species Pyxidicoccus xibeiensis. The sequence goes on along the minus strand of NZ_JAJVKV010000006.1, from coordinate 213,384 downwards.
CCGCCGCGCACGCGCAGGCCAGGTACAGGTCGGCCCCGCGCAGCTGCTGGAGCGCGTCCTCGAGGCGGCCCTCCGTGGGGAGGTGGCGGGCCAGGTGGCGCACGAAGTCCCCGGGCGCGAGCGTCACCGCCGGCCACTCCTCCCGGCCCCTCGCGAGGTGCGCCTCCAGCAGGGACTCCATCGCGGGCAGCGCGCGGAGCGCGTCGTGCCGCTCCGGGGGCGCGTGCGCCAGCAGCAGCGCGGTGAGCGGGGCCTCGGTGGGCGTCATCGGCTGGCCTTGCTCATGGCGGGAGGCTGCCGGGTCTGCTGCCAGGCCATCACCTCGCGCAGCTCCTGACGGGTGCGGATGCCCTGGGGCTCCAGCCAGTCCCGGGCCTCCTTCGCGAGCGCCAGGGCGCGCGTCCGCTCGGCGGGGGCACGCCGCTCCCACAGCGCCCGCGCCAGCAGGAAGGAGATGCGGGCCGAGTCCTTCCGGTCCAGCCAGGACTTCTCGTGGATGCGCCGCGCGCGCTCCAGCAGGGGCACGGCCCGCTCCACGGCGCCCAGGCCCAGGTGGGCCTCCGCGAGGCAGGCGAGGTCCAGCGCGACGTCCGGGCTCTCCGCGCCCTGCGTCTGCTCGTCGAGCTTCAGGCTGCGCTGGCAGTGCGCCAGCGCCGCCCGGTGCGCGCCCGTGGCCAGGTCCACGCGGGCGAGGTCGCGGACCACGCCGGTGGTCGTCACGGAGTCCGGGCCGTTCGCCTTCTGGAGCTGGCCCAGCGCGCGCGTCAGGTGCCGCCGGGCCTCGGCGGGGCGGCCGGCCCGCAGGAGGATGAGGGCCAGGTTGCGCAGCGCATTCTCCGCGCGCGGGGTGTCCGGCCCCAGGGTCCGCTCCAGCCGCTCCAGCGCCTGCTGGTTGTGGGCGAGCGCCTCGTCGAGCTGGTTCGAGTCATAGGCCACCATCCCCAGCCCGCTGAGCGCGACGAGGGTGCTGGGGTGGTCGGGGCCCTTGCTGCGCTCGAAGATGGTGAAGGCGCGCTGGTACAGCTGCCGCGCCTCGTCCAGCCGGCCCTCGCGGCGCAGCAGCCCGGCGAGGTTGTTGAGCGGGGGCGCGAGGCTGGGGTGGTCCTTGGAGCGCGCGGCCTCCAGCAGCGCCAGCGAGCGCCGGAAGGTGGCGAGCGCCTCCTCCGTGCGCCCCAGCGCCAGCAGCTCGGTGGCGATGTTGTTGAGGTTGAGCGCGACGACGGGGTGCTCGGGGCTCCACTGGCGCTCACGCAGCGCGTGCTCCTGGACCTGCTGGTACAGCTCCAGCGCCTCCGCCGCGCGCAGCTGGCGCGAGCGGACACGGCCCAGGCCGGAGAGGAAGTACGTGGTGCGCTGGCGCTCGGGGCCCAGGGCCTTGCGCGACAGCGCGAGCCCCTGGTTGTACTCGGCCTCGGCTTCGTCCAGCTGCCCCTGCACCAGGCGCAGCCCGCCCATGCGCAGGTGCAGGTCGATGGCGATGGCCGGGAAGCGCTCGCGTCCCAGCCGCTCCACGGCGGCGCGGGCGTGCTGGACGAGCCGGTCCGCCTCGTCCATCCGCGCCATCTGGTCCCCCACCACCCACAGCAGCAGGTTCCACACGCGCGCCACCGTCTCGTCGTCCCGGCTGGCCTCGGCGGCCCAAAGGGCCTTGTAGAGGAACTCCTCCGCCTCCTTCAGCTTGCCGGTGAGGCCGTGCAGGTGGCCGTGCAGGGTGAGGACCTCGGCCTCCAGCGGCCGGTAGTCCAGGCCCTTCAGCTCCCCGAGCAGGGCGGTGGTCACCTCGATGGCCGCCGAGTGGCTGCCCAGGTCCATGCGGGCGCGGGCCTCGGCCAGCCGGCGCCGGGCGGCGTCCACGCGCGGGCGCAGGGCGTCGGGCGGCTGGGGCCGGGTGGTGAGCGCGGGCGCGTCCCGGCACCCGGAGATGCCCTCCAGCGAGGCGACGAGCTGCGGGGCGTCCCGCACCGTCTGCGCGTCCGACTTCTCCAGCACGTCGGTGACGGCGGCCAGGTGCCACAGCCGCGCGTCGAGGCAGGCCATCGTCTGCCACGAGGTGCTGGCGGCGTCCTCGTCGGCCAGGCAGGAGTCGAGCCGCAGCGTGCGCCACGCGGACGCCTGGGACTCCAGCACGCTGGAGACGGCCTCCCACGTGGAGGCGGCGTCGGCCCTGCCGCTGGCGAGGAAGGCCGCGTGCAGCCGCTCGCGCCGCTCGGGGTTCCACACGGTGGTGAGCTTCTCCGCGTCCTGCTCGCAGCGCGCCTCGTGCCGCTGCGCCACCACGTAGCCCACCGTCAGCCCGAGCAGACTGGCCGCCGCCGCGGAGGTGGCCACCCAGGTGCGGATGTTCCAGGCGCGCGGGACGAGCTCCGCCAGCAGCGCGTCCATGGACGGGAAGCGCTCCTCCGGCTTGGCGCGCAGCCCGCGCAGCACCGCCCGCCGCACCCGCGCGGGCACCTTCGCCTCGCGCACCGGCGCCCGCACCCGGCCCTCGCGCGCCGCGCGGCCCAGCTCCTCCAGGTTCCGCCCCTCGAAGGGGCGCACCCCGTGGAGCGCTTCATAGAGGGCGACGCAGAAGCTGAACTGGTCCGACAGCGCGTCCACGCCGTGGCCCTGGAGCTGCTCCGGCGCCATATAGGCCGGCGTGCCCACCAGGGCGCCCGTGCGCGTCAGGGGCGCGGGCGTCCGCTCCTCGGGGGCCGGCGTCTGGGGCAGGCGCCCGTCCACGGGCCGGCGGTTGGAGGGGCGGGCCAGGCCGAAGTCCGTCACCCGCACCCGGTCGTCCTGGCCGACGAGGACGTTGGCGGGCTTGAAGTCGCGGTGCACCAGGCCCGCGGCGTGGGCGGCCGCCAGCCCCCGGCCGGCATCGCGGAAGACGCGCAGCACCTCGCGCGCGGTGCGCGGCGCCTTCAGCCAGTCCGACAGCGTGGTGCCCTCCACCAGCTCCAGCGCCAGGAAGACGCAGTCCCCCGCCATGCCCACGTCGTGCACCGTGACGACGTGGGGGTGGGCCAGCCGCGCCAGGGCCTGGGCCTCGCGCAGCAGCCGCAGCCGCAGCTCCTCCACGTGGCGGCCCTCCGGCCGCAGCAGCTTGAGGGCCACCTGCCGGTCCAGCTCCGGGTCATAGGCCGCGTACACCTCGCCCATGGCCCCCTGGCCGATGCGCTCCAGCACCACGTAGCGGGACAGCTTCGCGCCCTGGGCCAGCAGCGGGCCGTCCCAGGGGGCCGCGGCGGCGCCCTCGGTGGAGCTGGCCCCCAACGCCACGCTCTCCTGGCAGCGCTCGCACCCCTCCACGTGGGCCAGAACGCGTACGCGGCGCTCCTCGGGCAGCAGCCCTTCGAGGAACTCGCTCAGTGTCGTCTCGCTCGGACACTCCATGGGCGGCAGGAGCGTATCAAAAAACGAGAATTCCTCTCCTCCCCGGCTTTCAGGCGGCGGCGCGGGCCTTGAGCTTCGCGAACAGGTCCGGGGGCATGGCGGCGGCGCCCAGCTTGTGGTCCGGGGACACGGCCTCTCCGTGAAAGTCGCTGCCGGAGGTGGGCACCAGGTCCAGCTCCGCGGCCAGGGCGAGGTACTTGTGCCGCACGCTCGGGTTGTGGTCCGAGTGGAGCACCTCCAGTCCGGCCAGGCCCGCCTTGGCCAGCGCGCGAATCTCCGGCCGCTCCATCCGCGACGAGCCCGGGTGGGCGAGGGTGGCGGTGCCGCCGGCCCGGCGGATGAGGCGGATGGCCTCCGCGCCGTCCAGCTTGTAGCGGTCCACCCAGGCCGCTCCCCGCGTCCCCAGGAAGCGGTCGAAGGCCTCCTTCACGTCCACCGCCCAGCCGCGCTCCACCAGCACCCGCGCCAGGTGGGGCCGGCCCAGCTGCGCGTTGCCCGCCACTGCCCGGACGTGCTCCATCCGCACCGGGTAGCCGAGCTGCCGCATCCGCTCGAGCATCCGCTCCATCCGCTGCTCTCGCTCGTCCCGCAGGCGCTCGGAGAAGCGGGCGATGTCCTCGTCGTCCGGCTTCAGGAAGTGCCCCAGGATGTGCACCTCCCGCCGGTGGATGAAGGCGGACAGCTCGATGCCCGGCACCAGCTCCACCCCGTGCGCGCGCGCCGCCTCCGCCGCCTCCGCCAGCCCCGCCACGGTGTCGTGGTCCGTCACCGCCAGCACCGTCACCCCGGCCGCCGCCGCGCGCGCCAGCAGCTCCGACGGAGGGTACTGCCCGTCACTGGCGGTGGTGTGTGAGTGCAGGTCAATCAAGACGGGCTCCCGGCGAGCGGTGAGTGTCGCACTTACGCGACCTGGTTCGGTTTCACACCAACTTAAGACGTTGGGCCTGCCGCCGCAGGGGCCCGTGCCTACACTGGCCGCCCCATGGGAAAGAAGAACGATTCGACCATCGAAAACCGGGTGTACCTCTTCGAGTCACTGGCCAGCAGCTACGTCTCCGCCGCCTCGGAAGAGCTGGGCTCGGATGACCCGGCCGTCCGTGAGCGGGCCCGGCGGGCCCTGGCGGAGCTGGCGTACGTGTCCTGTGTGGTGTCCGACACAGCCGCCCTGTCCGCGGAGGAGGTGAGGGACAGGGTCCTGGGCCTGCCCGAGGCCGAGGCCGGGCCCGAGGACGCACCGGCCGCCGCCGGGGACGACGGCAACGGCGGCGGCGGGGGCGGCAAGAAGCGCGACAAGTAGCGCCGGGGCACAGGCGGCGCTCCCTTTGTCCGGCCGGCGGTGCTATGTCGCCGCGCCATGGCCAAGACCTCCTCGAACCCGAAGAAGTCCCTTCGCGCCGCGTACTCCGGGGCGCGCAAGGCGGACCCCCGCCCCATCACCGGCAAGGAGAAGCCGGCGGAGCTGCTCGCGCACGCCTTCAGCGCCTACGTGGGCCGCCAGGAGCGCACGGCCTTCGAGCTGATGTCCAAGTCGATGGAGCAGGACGCCTCCGTCTTCCTGACGCTGTCCGGCGCGATGACGCCCGCGGGGCTCCACCAGAGCTGCCTGATTCCCCTCATCGAGAAGGGCGTCATCTCCGCGATTACGACGACGGGCGCCAACCTCTACCACGACGCCCACCGCATCATCGGCCACGCCATCCGCGAGGTGAACCCCAACGCGGGCGACCTCCAGTACCGGCTGGCGCGCATCATCCGCATCTACGACCTGGGCTTCTGGGAGGAGGCGCTGCTCGACACCGACCGCCTCTTCTCCGCCATCATCCGCGGCCCCGAGTTCCAGAAGAAGATGACCACGCCGGAGTTCCACTACCTGCTCGGCAAGGCCATCTACCAGATCGAGAAGAAGCTCGGGGTGAAGCAGCCGTCGCTGCTGGCCACGGCGTACAAGCACGCGGTGCCCATCTGGGTGGGCGCGGTGCAGGACGGCTCCATCTTCCTCAACGTCGTGAAGCTCAAGCGGCTGCTGGGGGACGCGTTCAAGTTCGAGCTCGACATCAACGACGACGTCTACTCCATGGCGGCCATGCAGCACTTCTGCCGGCACAACGGCAGCAAGCGGCTGGCCATCTGGATTCTGGGCGGCGGCGTGCCGAAGAACTACACGCTGCAGGGCGAGCCGCTGCTGGACCAGATCCTCAACGTCCCGACGACGGGCTTCGACATCGACGTGCAGTTCTGCGTGGACCCGGTGGACAACGGCGCGCTGTCGAGCTGCCCGGCCGGTGAGGGCCACACGTGGGGCAAGGTGTCGGTGGAGGCGGTGGAGACCGGCTCCGTCTACGTGCACACCGACGTGACGGCGGTGTTCCCCTGGCTGACGCACGCGCTGCTCAGCGAGCCGAAGAACAAGCGCAAGCCGATGCGGCTGATGGACCGGATGGCGGACGCCGTCGCCTTCCTGGACGCGGACGTGCGCAAGCGCAGCAAGTCGCTGATGAAGACGCTGGACTGGAGCGTGGAGGACGCGGAGCCCTCCACCGAGGACGACGTCAAGAAGCACGAGACCTTCGTGCGCTGAAGCCGCCCAGGACCCCGCAGTGCCACCGAGGAGCGCCGACATGAGCCAGCCGCAGACCCCCGCCACGGGTGTGGTGATGACCGTGGTCAGCCAGCCCCAGTTCAAGACGCAGCTCACCCACGGCCCGTCCAGCTCGGTGGCCGTCACGGAGGCGCCGCGCGACAACGGTGGCACCGGAGGCAGCTTCTCGCCCACGGACCTGGTGGGCGCGGCGCTGCTGTCCTGCGCGGTGACGACGATGCACCTGTTCGCCTCGCGCGAGGGCATCGCCCTGGGCGAGGTGCGCGGCCGGGTGGAGAAGCGGATGACGCCGCCTCCGCGCCGCATTGGCGAGCTGGTGCTGGAGCTGCAGATGCCGGCGGGGCTCAGCGCCGAGCAGCGCGCCCGGGTGGAAGAGGCGGGCCGCCACTGCCCGGTGGCCCGCAGCCTCCACCCGGACGTGAAGCTGCCGCTGACGTTCAGCTACCCGGACTGAATCGCCGGGCTTGCACAAGCGGGAAGACGCCGGGTGGCCTCACGGGCACCACCCGGCGTGGGGACGTGCGCCGCTCGGCAGCGCATGCTGAACCGCCCGGCCCCTGTTCCGTGCCTGCCTGGCTGCTGACCGGAGAGGCAGGCAGGGAGTGCGTGCCCCCGCCAGCGTGGCCACCCTGACTCGGTACGAGGAGGGAGCGGCATGGACGTCAAGCGGCTGGGCATCTACCTCAACGACCATCTGGCGGGCTCGGTGGCGGGCATCGAGCTGGCGGTGCGCACGGAGACGGAGAACCGGAGCAACCCGGTGGGCCGCTACCTGGCGGCGTTCATCCCCGAGCTGAAGCATGACCAGTCCATCCTGGAAGCGGTCATGAAGACGCTGGAGGTGAAGCGAGACCCGCTCAAGACGCGCATGTCGTGGGTGGGCGAGAAGCTCGGCCGGCTCAAGCTCAACGGCTCCCTGCTGCGCTACTCGCCGCTGAGCCGGCTGGTGGAGCTGGAGGGCCTGTGCGTGGCCACCGAGGGCCGGCTGTCCCTGTGGCGCACCCTGGCGCGGCTGTCGGCGAGGGACACCCGCCTGGCCGGCTTCGACTTCGAGGCCCTCATCGCCCGGGGCGAGGCCCAGCAGCAGGCACTCCAGCACCTGCGCGGCCGCGCCTCGGACGTGGCCTTCGCCGACGAGCCCGTGCAGTTCGGCTCCGGCGAGCCCGCCATCTCCAGCCTCTAGCGCCGCTCTCCGGGCGTCCTCCAGGGCCCGGAAACGGCAAAGCCCCCTGCCGCGTGGAGCGTCAGGGGGCTTCGGGTGCCCTGGGCTCCGGACGTGGCCGGAGGGGGGCGCTACGGCCTCACGTGCCGGCGGGGGGCAGGGTGGGGCGGGGGCCGGTGGCGGCGGCGTCCGGCTGCGGCACCAGGCGCAGCTGGTTGGCGTTGCTGGCGAAGCTCGCGTCCACCTCGCGCTCCAGGTACGTGTAGCCGGACAGGCCGTCCTCGTACATGCGCAGCAGGTTGCGCGACTCGTCCAGCGAGATTCGGCCCTGACGCAGCGCCGTCTCGGTGAACTTGCGCAGCTTCGCCACCAGGTCGTCCTTGTTGTAGCTGACGTAGTTGAGCACTTCCGTCACCGTGTCGCCGGCCACCACGTTGTCGATGAGGTAGCCGCCGTTGGGCGCCAGCGACACCTGCACGGCGTTGGTATCGCCGAACAGGTTGTGCAGGTCGCCGAGGATCTCCTGGTACGCGCCCACCAGGAAGATGCCCAGGTAGTAGTCGTCATCGTTGAGCGCGTGCAGCTCCAGCGCGTCCTTCACCTCGCGCTTGTCGATGAAGTGCTCGATCTTCCCGTCCGAGTCGCAGGTGATGTCCGCCAGCGTCGCGCGGCGCGTCGGCTTCTCCGCCAGCCGGTGGATGGGCATCATCGGGAACAGCTGGTCGATGGCCCACGAGTCCGGCAGCGACTGGAACACGGAGAAGTTGCAGAAGTAGGTGTCGCTGAGCGCCTTCTCCAGCGACTCCAGCTCCTCCGGAATCTCGCCCGCCTCCTTCGCGATGCGCATGATCTTGTGGCAGGCGGCCCAGTAGATGTTCTCGGCCGCCACGCGCTGCTCCAGCGACAGGTGGCCCAGCGAGAAGAGGGTGAGGCTCTCCTCCTTGGCGTCCTGCACGTCGTGCCACGCCTCCAGCAGGTTCTTGTTCGTCACCTCGCGGAAGGTGTTCCAGAGGTTGCGCACCACCGAGGGCGCCTTCTCGTCCACCTTCTCCGGCACCGTGGCCGGGTCGAACTCGCTGGTGCCCAGCACGTCGACGATGAGCACCGCGTGGTGCGCCACCACCGCGCGGCCGGACTCGGACACCAGGGTGGGGTGCGGCACGCCCGCGCGGTCACACGCCTCCATGACGCCGAACACCACGTCGTTGGCGTACTCCTCCGTGGTGTAGTTCATGGAGGAGGCGAAGTTCGTCTGGGAGCCGTCGTAGTCCACGCCCAGGCCGCCGCCCACGTCCAGGTACTTCAGGGGCGCGCCCTGGCGGGCCACCTCCACGTAGAAGCAGCCCACCTCACGCAGCGCGTTCTTCACGTTGCGGATGTTGGAGATCTGGCTGCCCAGGTGGAAGTGCAAGAGCTCGAAGGAGCCCAGCAGGCCCGTGTCCTTCATGAAGCCGATGCAGCTCATCAGCTCCGACGAGGACAGGCCGAACTTGGAGCGGTCTCCGCCGCTGGCCTCCCACTTGCCGGCGCCCCGGGTGGACAGCTTCACGCGCATGCCCAGCCGCGGGGTGATGCCCGTGCGGCGCGCGACCTCCGCGATGAGCGGCAGCTCGCTGGGCTTCTCCACCACCAGGATGACGTTGCGGCCCAGGCGCGAGTAGAAGAGCGCCGTCTCGATGTACTCCTCGTCCTTGTAGCCGTTGCAGATGACGAGCGCGTCCTCGTTCTCCAGCAGCGCCATCACCGCCAGCAGCTCCGGCTTGCTGCCCGCCTCGAGGCCGTAGCTGTACTGCTTGCCCGCCTCGATGAGCGTCTCCACCACGTAGCGGTGCTGGTTGACCTTGATGGGGTACACGCCCCGGTAGCCGCCCTTGAAGCCCTGGTCGGCCATGGCCTTGCGGAACGCCTCGTTGAGGTGCACCACGCGGTGGCGGAGCACGTCCGTGAAGCGCAGCAGCAGCGGCAGGCCGATGCCGCGGCGGCGGACCTCGTCCACCAGCTCCTTGAGATCCATGCTCGGAGCCTGGGGGCCATCCGGGTGGATGCACACGTGGCCCTTTTCGTTCACGCCGAAGTAGGGGTTGCCCCAGTTGCGGATTCCGTAGAGCTCCTGGGCGTCGGCGAGGGTCCAGCGGTGTGGAGGTGCGTTTGCGGGCATCGGCGTCTCGAAGCTCCCTGGGAAAGGGGGGGTGACTCCCGTGAACAACGGAAGGGCGCGGGAACTATAGGAAACCCCCCCGGTATTCAACAGCCGCCTGCCAGAGGGGCAGGCAGGCGGGTTGGGTGACAGGCCGGTGCCTGTAGTCCCGCGGGCCAGCCTTCCATTCAATTCCTACCCTTTCCCAGGGAGTCCGGGAGGACGCGTGGACAGAAGGGGAGGGTACATGGAGTCGTCCGCACGCAGGGAAGACGGGGTGCAGACGCCGAGGGAGATCTACGAGCGGTTGGACCGCTTCGTCATCGGGCAGGATGCCGCCAAGCGTGCGGTGGCCATCGCCGCTCACAATCACCTCAAGCGCATCCAGGCGCGGCGGCTGCGGAGGCAGTCGCTCATCAAGAAATCGAACATCCTGCTGATTGGCCCCACCGGCAGCGGCAAGACGCACATTGCCCGCAACCTGGCGGAAATCCTCAACGTCCCGTTCACCACGGTGGACGCCACGGAGTACACCGAGGCCGGATACTACGGGAAGGACGTGGAGGTGATGATCTCCGACCTCCTGTTCAAGGCGAACCACTCGGTGGAGGACACCCAGCGGGGCATCATCTTCATCGACGAGGTGGACAAGATTGCCCGGCGCTCCCAGGGCGCGCGCAACGGGGCGGGCAGCCGCGACATCGGCGGCGAGGGGGTCCAGCAGGCGCTGCTCAAACTGCTGGAGGGCCGCGACGTCTACGTGCCCCTCAACGTCACCCAGGCGTGGAACAAGAGCGACTTCGTGCAGGTGGACACACGCGACATCCTCTTCATCTGCGCGGGAACGTTCAGTGATTTGCACGAGTACGGCGACGAGGGCGGCCGGGCCATGGGCTTTGGCGCCGAGGACGCGGCGAAGCGCTCGCGGCGGCGCATCAGCACCAAGCAGCTGGTGGACTTCGGGATGCTGGCGGAGTTCCTCGGCCGCCTGCCGGTGGTGGTGCAGCTGGAGAAGCTGGGCGAGCCGGAGCTCATCCGCGTGCTGACCGAGCCGCCGGACTCCATCGTCCGCGAGTTCCGCGAGCTGCTGGCCATGGACGACATCGAGCTGGACTTCGCCGACGGCGGGCTGCGCGAGGTGGTGCGCTACTCCGTGGAGCGGGGGCTGGGCGCGCGCGGGCTGCGCTCCATCCTGGAGTTCGTGATGGCGGACATCATGTTCGAGGCGCCCGAGCACCGTCGCCGCCGCGTGGAGGTGGACGCGGACTTCGTGCGCCAGCGGCTGGTGGGGCTGGACTCCGCGCACATCGGCGTGTGAGTCAGTCTCCGCGCTCCGAGGCCCGGGCGGCCGCGCCCAGTCGGGCGGCCACGTCCGGGTCCTGGATGAGCTGGAGGACGAGGTCGTTGCGGAGCAGGGTGGCGGTGTCTCCCCGGGCCAGGGCCTGCTTCAGCTTGTCGTCCTGGAGCAGGCGCTGGAAGCGGGCGTCCTTGCGCAGCGCCTTGTAGGACGGGTCCTCCTGGAGGCGGGCCGCCTTCTGGGGGTCCGCGGACGCCTTCGCCACGCGCACCAGGTTGCCCACCGGGGCGAACTGCGTCATCTCGAAGAGGTTGAAGCGGCGCGCCAGGCTGATGGACAGCGACTCCTTCGGGGAGAGGCCGACGCGCCGGCCGGCCACCACCACGTGCTGCTCGAAGAAGGCGATGGCGCTGAGCAGCACCCAGGCGATGATGCCCATCTTCGCGCCGCCGAGGATGAAGCCCAGGAAGCGGTCCACGCCCCGGTCCTCCGAGTGCTTCCCGGAGCCGAGGATGCGCAGCAGCAGCGCGCCCAGCGCGTAGCGCACCGCCAGCCACACGCAGATGAAGACGAGCACCGTGCCCACGACGACGCCGAGGAACAGCGGGCCTCCGAGCGCGTCCGCCAGCCGGGGGCCCAGCACCCGGCCCAGCTGGCGCGAGGCGAAGTAGCCCACCGCCAGCCCCACCAGGTTGGCCACCTGCCGCGAGGCGCCGGTGATGGCGCCGATGATGGCGAAGAACACCACCAGGCCCAGGATGATGAGGTCGATGACCATGGGGCTCCCCCCTGAGCTCCGTCAGCGGATCTTGAAAGACGAGTCGCCCTTGGCCTTGGCGTCGTCCGCGAGCTGCTTCTGCACCTCCGCCAGACGCTCCTTGTAGCGGGCGTTGGACGGCTCGTAGGTGAGCGCCATCTTCAGGTTGCGCTCGGCGGCGGACAGGTTGCCGCCGTCGCTGTCCTTCTGGGCCTGGGAGTAGAACTGGCGCCCCTTCGGGTGGGTGCCGATCTGCTCCTCCTGCTCCTTCTTGGCGGCGGCCTTGGTCTCCGCCTCGGAGGACTCGGTGAACCGCAGCTTCTGCGCGCGCTCGGGGCCGGTGATGTCGGCGAGGTACTTCTTGCGCTTCGTGTCGTCGCGCAGGACGTAGTACGCCTCGGTGACGCGCTTGTAGAGCTCGTGCACCCGGTCCTTCAGCTCCTTCGCCTCCACGTGGAAGAAGCGGTCCGGATGGTAGGTGCGGCTCTCGCGGTAGAAGGCCTTCTTGATGTCCGCCGGGGTGGCCGTCCGCTCCAGTGTGAGCAGCTCGAAGTAGTCGAGCTGGTCCAGCTTGGAGGTGCGGTCCTCCAGGTCCATGAGCTGCTGCATGTCCAGGCCCGGGCCCTTCGCCTCGGCGGGAGGCGGCGGCGGGGCCATGGCGGCGGCGGGCGGTGGGGGCGGCATCCGTGCGGCCACGGAAGGGATGGCCGGGGCGATGGGCGGCACCATCGGCGCCATCGACGGAATGGCGGGCACCGGAGGGATGCCGGGGACGGCGTGCGCCATGGGGGCAATGCCGGGGACGGCGGGCGCCACGCGCATGGCGGCGGACGGCGGAGGCGCCGTCACGGGCCCGACGGCGGGAGGCGGACGCGGCGGGGTGCCCGCGGTGGCCAGCGCTGGCAGCGAGACGGTGGGGCGTGCCCCGGGACGCGCCGGCGTGGCCTCCGCGGTGGGAGGCGGCGCCACGGGCTGGCCCACCGCGAGCGTGGGAGGCGGGCGAGGGGCCGCCGTGCTCGCGACGGGCGGACGCACTCCGGCGCCCATGACCGGCGGCATGGCCGGAGGCATCGCGGCCGAAGGCATCACGGGAGGCATGGCCGGCGGCATCGCGGGAGGCATGGCCGGAGGCATCGCGGCCGAAGGCATCGCTGGAGGCATGGCCGGCGGCATCGCTGGAGGCATCGCGGGCGGCATGGCCGGAGGCATCGCTGGAGGCATCGCAGCCGAAGGCATCACGGGAGGCATGGCCGGAGGCATCGCGGGGACGGGACCGGTGGCAGGGCGTTGCGCGGCACCGACGGCCGGCGGCATGGCCGGAGGCATCGCGGGCCCCGGGCCCGCGGGAGGGCGCTGCGCGGCGATGGCCGGAGTCCCGGCAGGCGCGGAGGCAGCACCGGCCACGGGCGGGATACCGGAAGGGACGCCCGGCGTGGCACGGGGCACGGCCGGCGCCACGGTGGGCACGGTGCCCGTGACGGGCGGGACGCCCGGGCTGGCACCCGAGGCAGGTCTCTGCATCGCCGCGGCCGCCGGGCCGGAGCCCGCGACAGTGGGGAGGCCGGTGACGGTAGCGCGCTGCGAGGCGGAAGCCGGCGGAGCCGTGGGGACGGAGCCTGCAGGAGGCCGGACCTCGGCGGGCGCGCCGCGAGTCGCCGGAGCCGCTGTCGCGGGAGTGATGGAGGGCAGCCCGGCGGGAGTCCCCCGAGGAGCGGGCCCCGGCACTGCTGTCGCGGGAGTGATGGAGGGCAGCCCGGCGGGAGTCCCCTGAGGCGCGGGCCCCGAGACCGCTGTCGCGGGAGTGATGGACGGCAGGCCCATGGGAGTGCCACGCGGGGCGGGCCCCGTCGCGGGCACAGCGCTGGGGTTCATCGCATGGCCGGGCGGTACCGCCTGGGGCGCACCCGCCAATGGCTGTCCCGGCTGGAACGGAGCCACGGGCGCGTTGCCCGGCATTGCGCGAGCGGGAGCCCCCGGCCCCTGGGCGGAGGCACTGCCCGGCGCGGGCTGTGGCGACGCCACGGTGGGGATGCCGGTGACGGTGGGACGCTGCGCCGCCGTCGGGGCCGCCACGGCCGGAATGCCCGTGGCAGTGGGACGCGGTGCCGCCGTCGGAGCCGCCACGGTGGGAAGGCCAGTCGCCGTGGGACGCTGTGCCGCCGTCGGGGCTGGTACGGCAGGGGTGCCGGTGGCTACGGGACGCTGTGCCGCCGTCGGGGCCGACACGGCAGGGGTGCCGGTCTCCGCAGGACGCTGTGCCCCTGTCGGAGCCGACACGGCAGGAATGCCCGTGGCCGTGGGGCGCTGTGCCGCAGTCGGGGCCGACACGGCAGGAATGCCGGTAGCAGTGGGGCGCTGTGCCCCCGTCGGAGCCGCCACGCTGGGAATGCCCGTGGCCGTGGGACGCGATGCCGCAGTCGGGGCTGCCACGGTGGGGAGGCCCGTGGCCGTCGCGCGCGGCGGGACGGCCGGAGCACCGGGCGCCGCGGCGTGCGGAGCCTGGGCCCCAGGGGGCAGCGCGGCGCCCGGAGGCTGCGCTGCGGGGGCCTGTGGCGGGCGTGGGGCCTGGGGCGCCGCGGCGGCCGGCGCCGGTGGCGTCACGGCGCCGGGAACGGCGGCCGTCACCCGGGGAATGGCGGGGCGTGCGGGAGCCGCCGGTGTCCCGGGCGGGGCTCCCGGCGGCTTGCCGGTGCTGGGGTCGGAAGGCTGGGACATCGGCGTCGTCTATCGGGCCACTTACTGGGCCACGGCGGGCAGGTCGTTGGTGTTGTGGCCGGCGAGACGCGTGTTCCGGTTCGCCTGGATGGACTGCTGGATGTCGGCCTCGCTCATGCCGGAAGACAGGGTGATGGTGGTCGACGTCTTCTGACCCGTCTCCGTGTCACACGCGGACACATTCACCAGACCATCGGTGTTGATCTCGAAGGTGACCTCGATCTTCACCTCGCCCCGGTAGCCGATGCGGAAGCCGGAGAACTCGAACTCGCCCAGCATCTCGCACTCGTCGGCGCGGTTCGACTCGCCCTGGTACACGCGGATCTTCACCTTCTCCTGCCCGTCGCGGCTGGTGGTGAAGGTCTTCGAGCGGTCGATGGGCACCGGCGTGTTCTTGTCGATGATCTTCTCGGTGTACCCACCCACCGTGCCGATGCGCAGCGTCAGCGGCGTGACGTCCACCAGGAACGTCTCCGTCTTGCTGTCCAGCAGCGCGTGCGACTGGAGCGCGGCGCCCATGGCGACCACCTGGTCCGGGTTGACGCCCTCCAGCGGGTCCTTCTGGAAGTAGTGCTTCACCGAGTTGCGGATGATGGGCAGCCGCGTCGGGCCGCCCACCAGGATGACCGCGTCGATGTCCGCCGCCGTCAGCCGCGCGCTCTGCAGCGCCTCGTCGCACACCTTGAACGTGCGCTGCACCAGGTCCATCACCATCCGGTTGAACTGGTCCTGGGTCAGCGTGCCGCGCAGGTCCATGATGTTGCCCTGCGCGTCCTGGCAGATGCCCTGGCACAGGATGTCCGCCGTGCCCGTCTGCCCCACGTCGATCTTCGCCTTCTCCGCCGCCTCCTTGAGCATCTGGAGGCAGTACTTGTTCTGCCGCACGTCCAGCCGCGTCTTCGCCAGGAAGTCGTCCGCCAGCCACGTCATGATGCGGTCGTCGAAGTCGTCGCCGCCCAGGTACGTGTCACCCGCCGTGGCGAGCACCTCGAAGACGTCCTTGCCAATCTCCAGGATGGACACGTCGAACGTGCCGCCACCCAGGTCGTAGACGACGATGCGCTGGTTGACGTCCCGGCCGAAGCCGTACGCCAGCGCCGCCGCGGTGGGCTCGTTGAGGATGCGCAAGACCTCCAGCCCGGCCACGCGGCCCGCGTCCTTGGTGGCCTGGCGCTGGTTGTCGTTGAAGTACGCCGGCACGGTGATGACCGCCTTCGTCACCTCCCGCCCCAGGTACGTCTCCGCCACCGCCTTCATCTCCTTGAGCACCAGCGCGCTGATCTCCGGCAGCGAGTACGTCCGCTCCCTCACGGCGATGCGCACCGAGTTGTTGTCGCCCTCGACGATGCGGTACGGCATCACCGCCTGCGCCTTCTTCACCTCGTCGGAGAAGTAGTAGCGGCCGATGAGCCGCTTCGCCGAGTACACCGTCTGCTCGGGGTTGGTGATGATGTTCTTCTTGGCAGCGTTGCCCACCAGCACCGAGCCATCCTCGAGGAAGGACACGCAGGAGGCATGCGTCGTCTCTCCCCACTCGTTGGGGATGACCACGGGCTGGCCGTCCTGGACCACCGAGACGCACGAATAGGACGTGCCCAGGTCGATGCCGATTGCGATGTCGTCCGCCATTCCATCTCCGGTGAAGACCTGCAAACAGGCCCGTCGGTGAAGCGCGGGGAGGTTAGTTGCCCCGGACGGGAACTGTCAATGTTCCAATCACGCAAAGCCCAGCCATTTCAAGCACTTAGCGAGGAGGCGAGTGAGCGCGCCTGCTGGCTTGAGGGGGTGGGGTGGCGACATTATCTATGAACTGGAAGAGGGGGCCTCACCCATGTCCGTCATCCTCGCTGCGTTCACGTCAGACCCCAACCTGCTCGGCTGCGAGCTGCACCGGCTCGCCGGGCAGGTCCTCCTGCGGGCGGAGCATCGGGCCAACGCCATGGGCGTGGGCACCTATGCCCAGGACGAGGTCCTGCTGCGGCGCTTCGCCAGCGACGAGGCACTGGAGCTGGCCTCGCTTGCTCCGCCGCACGAGTCCGATGCGCTGCTCTTCCATGGCGGCAGGCTGCCGGTCGGCCTGTCGCTGGAGGACAACACCCAGCCGTTCCGGGCCCGCCGCTGGCTGTTCGGTCACCAGGGGAGCGTGACGGGCCTCGAGTCGCTTCGCGCGCCGCTGCTGGAGTCGCTGCCGGAGCACTTGCGGCGCCAGGTGCGGGGCGGCACCGACAGCGAGGTGCTCTTCGGCGTCTTCCTGCGCCACCTGAGAGACCTCGGCCGGACGGACGACCCGAGGCTGGAGCCGCGCGTCGCCGGCCACGTGCTCTCGGACGCCGCGCGCGAGGTGATGAAGGCCGCCTTCGACTCGGGCGTGACGCGCACGCCCACGCTCAACCTCGTCGCCACCAACGGCTCGCTCCTGGTGGCGTGCCGCTTCGGTGAGCAGCCCCTCTTCTATACGCGGCTGGAGGGCTCGGCGGAGTGCGAGCGCTGTGGCGTGACGCCGGGCACGCCGGAGTCGCAGCCCGCGGTGGGCGCGCACCGGCGCCGTCGCACGGTGGTGGTGGCCAGCCACCTCAAGCGTCCCGCGGGTTGGGTGGAGCTGACCCAGGGCACCACGCTGGTGGTCGGCCCGGACCTGCAGGTGCATCACCTGCACGAGGCGTGATGCGTGTGGCGCGGGGAGCCTGGGCTCCCCTGTGCCCGCTAGCCTGCTTTGTCCTGAAGACTGAAAACTCAGAGCTTCCCGACTCAATCCGGTGAAGCCGGGTTCCAATACCCAAAAGGTCCGCGTTCTAGCCCGAGCTTCCGCGAAAAGGAAGTGGGTACCGGTGGGTACGGTGTGCACCACTTTACATAACCGTCAGATTGGAGGACTATTTTGGTGAGTCTCATCGAAATTTTCCGCTAGGAATGAGCTTGCCGGCCCAGCACTCTCCAATTCCTCTTCCCGAGTCCCCCTTGTGCGTGGAGGTCCGCCTGAAGTCGGACGCCGCCGTCGCCGCCGCGCTGGGCCGTCGCTTCGCGCGGCAGGTGGGGATGGCGGCGGCCGCCAGCGCGGAGGTGGCGGTGGTCGTCAGCGAGCTGGCCACCAACCTGGTGCGTCATGCGGGCGCGGGAGGCACGGTGGAGCTGTGGCGTGAGGAGGAGTGGCTCTTCATCCGCGCGAGAGACCGGGGGCCCGGCATGGTGGAGCCGGAGCGGCTCTTCACCGGCCGCGACGGCCGTCCCGGGCCGCTGCCCGGAGAGAGCCTGGGCGAAGGGGGCGCGGCGGTGCGGCGCCTGACGGATGCCGTCCAGGTGACCAATCGCGAGGGCGGAGGTCTTGAAGTGGTGGCCCGCAAGCGGGTCGTTCTCCAGGAAAGGAGGCGCTGGTGAGCCGGGGCTCGATGTGCGCCGAGCTGTTGCGCGTGCTGCAGCAGTTCATGTCGGACACCGCGGCGCGGCTCGTGCTGCGCGGGACGCTGGAGCCGTTGCGGTTGTCGCTGGAGTCGGTCGGTGCCGCGGAGCTCCCGCGCGTCATCGAGGCGCTGGAGCCGGCCACCCGCCACTTCGTGGACCCGTCCCGGAGGCCGCAGCTGGCCGCGCAGCTGCGGACGCTGACGGCGCCCGCTTCCGGGGCGCCCTCCTACGCAGCGCCGGCCTCCGCGCCCATCCCCACGCCGGCGCCCATGCCCATGGTGTCGCTGAAGGGGCCCGCCGCGCCGCAGACGCCCACGCGGCCCACCACCTATCTGGTGCGCAACGAGTCCGACGCCAGCCACGCCCGGCTCGCGGCGCGGGCGCTGTGCGAGACGCTCGGTGGCCGAGGCTTCGAGTGCCAGAAGGTGGCCACCGCGGTGAGTGAGCTGGCGCGCAACCAGATTGCGTATGCCGGCGGCGGCACCATCCAGCTCGCCCCGGAGCAGACGCCCAAGCGCCTGCTGCGCGTGCGCGCCGAGGACCAGGGCCGGGGCATTCCCGACCTGGAGCGCGTGCTGTCGGGCACCTATCGCAGCAAGACGGGCATGGGCCTGGGGCTGCTGGGCGTTAAGCGTCTGGCGGACCGGTTCGACGTGCGTACCGGGCCCACGGGCACCCAGGTGGAGTTCGAGGTATGGCTTTGAGGTTGACCATCGCCCACCGCTCGCGTCCCAAGTCGGGTGAGCAGGAGAATGGCGACATCGCGCTGGTCCGTCAGGAGGGCGCTCACACGCTGCTGGCGGTGGTGGACGCGCTGGGCCACGGCCCGGTGGCGGCCCGGGTGGCGTCCGATGCGGCCCGGTGCCTGGAGCAGCAGTCGCTCAGCGGCGGCGTGGGGCCCGTGGTGGACGCGCTGCACGCGGCGCTGCGCAACGGCCGGGGCGCGGCGGTGATGCTGGGGCTGTTCGACGGCCACACCCTGCACTGCGCCGGCGTGGGCAACGTGGAGCTGCGCTCCCGGGGCACCAAGGTGCCGGTGATTCCCACGCCCGGCATCCTCGGCCAGTCCATGCGCTCGCTGCGCACGGCCTCCGCGCCGCTGCAGCACGGGGACCGCCTCGTGTTCTTCAGCGACGGGCTCAGCTTCAGGCTGGACCTGGAGCCCACCCGAAGCCTTCCACCCGGCGAGGCCTGCGCGCTGCTGATGGAGCGCTACGCCCGCACCACCGACGACGCCACCGTGCTGGTGGCGGATGTGGAGACCGTATGAGCCAGCATGACTTTTCGGGGGGCTCCGGCCCCGAGCGGGAGATCTCCCGCATCCCCATCATCCCCCTCTGGGGCCAGCTCATCGTCCCCCTGCAGGGAGACATCACGGATGCGCAGGCCGCGCAGCTGTGCTCGGACGTGCTGCGCGACATCCAGCGCACCGGCGCGCGCGGCATGGTCGTGGACATCTCCGGCCTGTGGCTGGTGGACAGCCACCTGTGCGCGGTGCTGGCCCGCCTGTCCGGCTCGGCCCGGCTGATGGGCACCCGCACCGTGCTCAGCGGCATGGGCGCGGACGTGGCCCTCACCCTGCAGAGCATGGGCATCCAGCTGGAGGGCGTGGAGACGGCCCTGGGCCTGGAAGAGGGGCTGACGCTGCTCGGCGTGCAGGTGGTGGGCGGGCGCACCGCCAGCACCGAGCGGGAAGCCGCCCAGCAGCTCGCCGACGAGATGCTCGGTCTGCCCCCTGCTACCGCCCTCCCCAAGTCCGCTGTCTGAGGAACCACACCCCCATCATGAGCGCCCTGCCCAAGCCCCAGCAGCTCACCATCGACCCTGAACGCATCGGCCGCATCATCGACGTGCTGTCGATGATCTCCGTGGGAGAGTTCTCCCCGGAGCGGACCACCATCAACATCCAGGAGCACGACGAGCTCGCCGCCCTGGAGGAGACGCTCAACGTCTTCGTGCGCGAGCTGGACAGCACGCGCCGCGGGCACGACGAGGCGCTCAGCCGCCTGGAGACCAGCCACCGCGAGCTCCAGGAGAAGCTCTCCACCATCGAGCAGCAGCGCCTGGCCATCCGGGATTTGTCCACGCCCATCATCGAGCTGTGGGAGGACATCCTCACGCTGCCCATCGTCGGCGTGGTGGACACGCAGCGCTCGGTGGAGATGACCGAGCGGCTCCTGCACCGCATCGTCCAGGGCAAGGCCCGCTGCGTCATCATCGACATCACCGGCGTGGAGGTGGTGGACACGATGACGGCCAACCACTTCATCAAGATGGTGAACGCGGCCCGCCTGCTGGGTGCGTACTGCGTGGTGACGGGCATCAGCCCGCTCATCGCCCAGACGCTGGTCCAGATTGGCGTGGACCTGCGTGAGGTGAAGACGCTCGGCAGCCTGAAGGAAGGTCTGCGCGAGTGCTTCCTCTACCTGCGCAAGCACGCTGGCGGCACGCCGACGGCGCAGCGCTGAGCCAACCCGGACCGTAAGCGAGGAGCAAGAGCATGGGTGCAGTGTGGACGTTGGGCCCCCACATGATGTGGTTCGAGGAGCCGGACACGGTCCGGGTGACCCTCTCGGGCGTGTACGACATGAAGCTGCTGGAGGAGTCGCGCGCCCTGGTGCTGGAGCTCCAGAAGCGCCACCCGACGCTCTACCTCATCATGGATGCGCGCAATGGCGCCGGCATGGCGGCGGACGTGCGCAAGCAGCTCAGCACCTCCGAGGACTACATGCCCTACGCGGCCTCGGCGATGTTCGGCACCGGCTTCGCCATGCGGACGATGATCAACATGATGGTCCGCGCCGGGAGCCTGCTGGGGCGCTCCTCGAGCCGGCCCTTCGTCATGGTGGGCACCGAGGAGGAGGCCAAGGCCTGGGTGGCCAAGGTGCGCGAGGCCGACCGCCTGAAGCAGACCGCCTGAGCCGTTTTGCCCCGACCTGGATTGAATCCCTAGGAGATTGCCATGCAGACCATGTGGACGCTGGGCCCGCACAAGATGTGGTTCGAGGAGCCGGACACCGTGCGGATGGTCACGGTGGGCCCGTACGACATGAAGCTGTTGGAGGAGTCGGTCGCGCTCACCCGTGAGCTCCAGAAGCGCTATCCGCGCCTCTACATCATCACCGACGCGCGGCAGGGCACCGGGATGACGGCGGACGTGCGCAAGCTGCTGGGCGAGAACCCGGACTACCTGCCCTACGTGGGCTCGGCGATGTACGGCAGCAGCTTCGCCATGCGGACCATGATCAACATGATGATCCGCGCCCAGCAGCTCCTCGGGCGCACGGGCACCACCGCCTTCGCCATGGTGGCGACCGAGGAGGATGCCAAGGCCTGGGTGGCGAAGCAGCGCGAGGCAGACCGCGCGAAGAAGACCGCCTGAGCCACGCCTCGATTCTCATCGCGGGGGACTCCGAGCATGGGAACCATGAGGACGTTGGGACCGCACAAGGTGTGGCTCGAGGCGCCGGGCACGCTGCGGGTCGTCGTCGTCGGCGCCTTCGACGTGAAGCTTCTCCGCGAGCTGGAGGACCTGGCGCGTGAGCTCCAGGCGCAGCATCCGACGCTCCACCTCGTCGCCGACATGCGGCAGAGCACCGGCATCACCCCGGAGCTGCGGCAGACGTTCGCCGAGCACCCGGACCCGGCCCCCTTCGCGAGCCGGTTCATCTTCGGCGCGAGCTTCGCCGTCAGGTCCATCGCGAGCGTGATGGCGCAGGGGGGCCGCCCGGGCACCCGGCCCCTCATCACGGTGGATACCGAGGACGAGGCGAAGGACTGGGTGGCCGCGCAGCACTCGCAGCGGGCCGCCTGAGCCGCGCCTGACACCGCGGTGGTGGGACGCATCGGGGGTATCCCCTAGTACCGGAGGGCAGGTAGGGACTTCTCTCCGGGCGGGGCAGATGGGAGCGGGCGTGTTCGCCTATGCTCCCCGTCATGATCATCGCCATTCCCCGTGAAACGGTGCCGGGCGAAAGGCGGGTCGCGCTCGTGGCGGAGAGCGTGAAACGCCTCGTCGGCAAGAAGCACGAAGTGGTGGTCGAGAGCGGAGCGGGCCTGGGCGCGGAGTGCTCCGACGAGGAGCTGCGCGCCGCCGGAGCGCGCCTCGAGTCGGGCGCCGCGGCCGTCTATGCCGCCGCCGACGTGCTCCTCAAGGTCCAGCCCCCGGGTCCGGAGGAGCTGGAGCTGCTCAAGCCCGGCTCGGTGCTGGTGAGCCTGGCGTACCCCATGTCCAACCCGAAGCTGGCAAAGGCCATTGCCCAGCGCCAGGTGACGCTGCTGGCCATGGACATGGTGCCGCGCACCACGCTGGCGCAGATGATGGACGTGCTCAGCTCGCAGGCCACCATCGCCGGGTACCGCGCGGTGGTGCTCGCGGCCGAGGCGCTGCCGAAGCTGTTCCCCATGCTGATGACGGCCGCGGGCACCATTCCTCCCGCGAAGGTGCTGGTGCTGGGCGCGGGCGTGGCCGGCCTTCAGGCCATCGCCACGGCGCGGCGCCTGGGCGCGGTGGTGGAGGCGTACGACGTCCGCAAGGTGGTGAAGGAGCAGGTGGAGAGCCTGGGCGCCCGCTTCGTCAACATCGACATCGAGGATGCCGCGGGCGCGGGCGGGTACGCGAAGGAGCTGGGCGAGGAGGCGAAGAAGAAGCAGGCGGACGCGCTGGCGGTGCACGTGGCGAAGTCTGACGCCGTCATCACCACGGCGCTGGTGCCCGGCCGGCGCGCCCCGCTGCTGCTGCCCGCGGACATGGTGCGGCGGATGAAGAGCGGCTCGGTGGTGGTGGACATCGCCGCGGAGCAGGGCGGCAACTGCGAGCTGACCCGCCCGGGTGAGCGCTACCGCACGGAGAATGGCGTCACCGTCATCGGCGAGCGCAACCTGCCCAGCCAGCTGGCGGTGCACGCCAGCGCCATGTTCTCGCGCAACCTGGAGAAGCTGCTCGCGCACGTCACCGACAAGGACGGCGCCCTGAAGCTGGATACCGCGGATGAAATCGTGAGGGGCATGCTCATCACCCGCGGCGGTGAAATCGTCCACCCGGCGGTGGCGGACGTGGCCCTGAGGGAGAGCTGACATGTCACTGACGCTGATCTTCGGTCTCTATGTCTTCTTCCTGGCCGCCTTCACGGGCTACCAGGTCATCTCCAAGGTGCCGCACCTGCTGCACACGCCGCTGATGGCCTTCACCAACGCCATCTCCGGCATCTCCCTGGTGGGCTCGCTGCTGGCGGCGGGAGGCCACTACGGCACGCTGTCGACGGTGCTGGGCGCGGTGGCGGTGCTCGCGGCCACCATCAACGTGGTGGGCGGCTTCCTCATCACCGACCGCATGCTGCGCATGTTCAAGAAGAAGGGAGGCACGCGGTGACGCTCTCCACGACCGAGACGTTCGTCCAGCTGCTGTACCTGGCCGCGTCCATCCTCTTCATCCTGGGCCTGAAGGACCTGGGCGACGCGCAGACGGCGCGCCGGGGCGTGCTGCTCGCGGAGGTCGGCATGGTGGCCGCCGTCGCCGGCACGCTGCTGTACGGCGTGGCGGTGTCCGGCGTCATCGTCCGGTGGGAGTGGATCATCCTGGCCATCCTCATCGGCTCGGCGGTGGGCACGGGCATGGGCCTGTGGATTCCCATGACGAAGATGCCCGAGCGCATCGCGCTCTCGCACGCCTTCGGCGGCCTGGCGGTGGGGCTCGTGGGCGTCGTCGAGTACCTGGAGCATGGCGGGCCGAAGATGAGCACGCTCCAGATTACGGCCACTGGCCTGGAGGTGGCGCTGGGCGCGCTGACCTTCACCGGCAGCCTCATGGCCTTCGGCAAGCTGCAGGGCTTCATCACCGGCAGGCCCGTCACCTACCCGGGGCAGAACGCGTCCAACATGCTGATGATTGCCGGCACGCTCGGGCTGATTGGCCTGCTCGTCTACATGCCGGGGGCGTCCTGGGCCTTCTACGCGGTGGCGGTGCTGGGCGTGCTGCTGGGCGTGCTGCTGGTGCTGCCCATCGGCGGGGCGGACATGCCGGTGGTCATCTGCCTCCTCAACTCGTACGCGGGCCTCGCGGCGGCGGCCACGGGCTTCGCGCTGGGCAACAACGTCCTCATCATCTGCGGCGCGCTGGACGGCTTCTCCGGCTTCCTGCTGGGCATGATGATGTCCAAGGCGATGAACCGCTCGTTCGCGAACGTGCTCTTCGGCGCCTTCGGCGCGGCGCCGGAGCAGAAGTCCATGACGGCGGGGGCCACGCCCGCCGGGCCCGCGCCCAACGTGGGCAGCGTGGAGGAGGCGGCCGAGGTGCTGCGTGCCGCGCGCTCCGTCATCGTGGTGCCCGGCTACGGCATGGCGGTGTCCCAGGCGCAGCACGCGGTGCGGGACCTGGCCAACGCGCTCCAGGCCAACGGCTGCGACGTGCGCTACGCCATCCACCCGGTGGCCGGCCGCATGCCCGGCCACATGAACGTGCTGCTCGCCGAGGCCAACGTCCCGTATGACCACCTCTACGATTTGGAGGTCATCAACGACGACTTCGCCGCCACCGACGTGGCGCTCGTCGTGGGCGCCAACGACGTGGTCAACCCCGCCGCGCGCACCGACCAGAGCAGCCCCATCTACGGCATGCCCATCCTGTCCGCGGACATGGCCAGGACGTGCCTGGTGCTGAAGCGCTCGCTCAACGCCGGCTTCGCCGGCATCGAAAATGCGCTCTTCGTCCGCTCCAACACCATGATGGTGCTCGGCGACGCGAAGAAGACGCTGACCCAGTTCACCGCGGCGCTGAAGGAGTAGGCGGAAGTGGAGATTCGCGAGGCCGTGGATGCGGACGCGTCCCTGTTGGCGCGCCTGCTGCGTGAGGCATTCGAGGAGTACCGCGGGCGGCTGGATCCTCCGTCCAGCGCCCACGGCAAGACGGAGGAGGTGGTGCGGCGCGAGCTGCGGGACGGCGGCGCGCTCCTCGCGGATGCGCCGTCCGGTGCGCAGGGATGCGTCTTCTTCCACGTCCGGAAGGACCACGTGTACCTGGACCGGCTGGCGGTGCTCCCGCCCTTTCGTGGCCAGGGCGTGGCGCGGGCGCTGATGGAGGCGGTGGAGGCGCGTGCCCGGGCGCTCGGCCCCCTGCCGGTGCGGCTCAACGTGCGGCTCGCGCTCCAGGAGCATCAGGACTGGTACGCGCGGCAGGGGTACACCTTCCGGAGCCACGGCACCCACGAGGGCTACACCTCGCCCACGTTCGTGGTGCTCGAGAAGCGGCCCTGACAATCCGATTGCCCCTGTGACCTGGGGGCATTGGAAGCTGTTGGCAGGGGGCTGGTATCCTCGGGCTGGCTTCGACCTCCCGCGGACTGGAACCCACAGCATGAGCGTCAACTCCGTGCAGTCCTCCGTCGCTCCCCCTCACCTCGACGCAGCAGCGGCCGTTGCCCGCGCGAAGGCGCTCGCGCCGCGGGTCCGCGCCCTCGCGGGAGAGGCCGAGTCGGGCCGGCGGGTCCCCGAGCCGCTCATCCGCGACTTCATCGATGCGGGCCTCGTGCGGCTGCTCACGCCCCGGCGCTTCGGGGGGCATGAGCTGGGGCTGGACGCGTTCATCGACGCCACGCTGGAGATTGCCCGGGCCGATGCCTCGGTGGGCTGGTGCTTCTCCTTCCTCAACATCCACTCGTGGCTGATGGCGATGATGCCGGAGGCCGCGCAGCAGGAGGTGTGGGGCGCGGACCCGGACGCGTGCATCGCCAACGTCAACGCGCCCGGAGGACAGGCGGTGCCCACGGAGGGCGGCCACCGGCTCACCGGCGTCTGGCAGTGGGCCAGTGGCATCCAGCACTGTGGCTGGGCGCTGCTCGCGGGCATCGTCCCGTCCGCGGCGGGCGCCGAGGCCGGGCCTCCGGACGTGCGGCTGTTCCTCGTCTCGCGCGCCGACTTCCAGGTGAAGGACACCTGGTTCGTCGCCGGGCAGCGCGGCACCGGCAGCAACCACGTGGTGGTCAACGACGTGTTCGTGCCGGAGCACCGCAACATGGCGCTGGGCGACGTGCGCGAGGGGCGCTCCCCGGGCTCCAGGGTGCATGCCTCGCCGCTCTACCAGCTGCCCTTCCTGCCGCCGATGGCGTCGTCGCTGGTCGCGCCCATCATCGGGGCGGCGCTCGGGGCGTACGAGACGTGGCGTGAGCTGATGCGCACGCGCTACACCACCTTCAGCCGCGAGCAGGTCGCCACGCTGTCCCACCAGCAGATCCGCATGGCGGAGGTGTCGGCGGAACTGGAGGCCGCGCAGCTGCTGCTGCGGCGGGCGCTCGACACCCTGCGCCCCGGAGGCATGCTGACCCTGCAGCAGCGCGTGCAGGTGCGCCGCGACTACGCCTACGCCGCCACCCTGTGCGTGCGCGCCGTCGAGCGGCTCTACACGGCCAGTGGCGCGGGTGCCAACTTCGAGAGCAACCCGCTGCAGCGCTACTGGCGGGACATCCATGCCATGGCCGTGCACGCGGGCATCAACTTCGACGCCGCGGGCGAGAACTTCGGCCGGCTGGAGCTGGGGCTCGGGCTGAATCCGAAGGACCCGCTGTTCTGAAGGGTCATCGCGATTCCGCGGGAGGCACGTCACGGTCTCTGTGTGTGGACACCCCACAGTGGAGCGGAAGCACCGGGGTGGAGACGGAGATTTCCGCTGGGACGCTGTTCCAAGTGGGCATGGAGTCCACCTCTGCGCCTAGACTCTCCGTTGACGAATCGCGGCACGGGCATTCCATTGGGGTAGCAGGTCAGCAGGTCGGGGCGCGGGTCGTCAGTTGGGGTCTGGCAAGGAGCACACGCATGGTCGGCAACTCAGGGGACGGTGGTTCCAACCTGGGGAGCACCGGGGGAGCTTCCTCGCAGGACGTTGAAGGGGGACAGGCACCCGTCTTGGGTGGCGTGTCCGAAGCAGAGCTGGATGCCTTCGTCGGCAAGCTGCGCACGGACAAGAACCGTGTCGTGGCGCCCGCCACGCAGTCGCGGGGCCGTGGAGACATGCTGTCGGAGCGGCTGCATGCCGGACGGCGTCCGCTCGTGTCGTCCGTGCCCGAGGAGGTGGCGACGCACGCGTGGTACGTCGCGCCCGGCAACCAGGTCTCCGGGCCGCATGACGTCGCGGCGCTGAAGTCCTTCCTGGAGCGGGGAGAGCTGGGGGCGGACTCGCTGTGCTGGCGGGAGGGGTTCAGCGCGTGGACGCCCCTGTGCCAGGTTCCGGAGCTGGCCGAGGCGCTCGTGCCGCTGCCGCAGGAGAAGCTGCCCACGCCCGCCGAGTCGACCGGTGAGCCCAGTGGCTCGAACTTCGCGCTCAAGGGCGCCGAGGCGCTGCGCTCCCTGCCCGGGGATGCGGCGGCTCCGGTGACTGAGCCCGCGGTGGAGCTCTTGCGCGTGGAGGCGACGGGGCCGGTGGCTGTGAGCACCGAGGTGGCTGCGTCGCAGGTGGGCGCCGCGCCGCAGCCTGGGACGGTGGCCGCGGAGGTGAGCGCCTCGCTCCAGTTCGTGACGGTGCCTGCCGAGGTCGCGGGTCCTTCCGTGGAGCCGGTGGGCACCCATGCGGTGCTGGGCAGGGAGGCGGGAAGGGTGGAGGTGCGGTGGCGCGGCGGTGTGTGGCTCGCGCTGCTGGGGGGCGTCACGGGCGGGGTGTCGGTCGCCATCGTCATGGGGCTGATGGGCAGCGCCGATGGGCGCGCGCTCCTGGCCCGCATGACCTCGCGTGAGACCTGGGGAGTGAGCGCCACCGCGACTCCCGGCGCCGGGAGCACGGCGCGGGGCGTGGATGGCGCTCAGCCCGCACCGGGGAACACCGGCAGCGGTGCCACGCCGGGCGGTGTCGGCAATGCTGCCGCGGTGGGAGCCACGGGCAGTGGTGCCACGCCGGGCGCCGTCGGTGCCGCGTCGGGGACCGCCGTCCCTGGCGCTTCGCCGGGAGCCGCGAGCGTTCTGCCGGGCACCTCCGGTGCAGGCGCCGCTCCGGGCGCAGTCGTCGCTTCCGCGGGCGCCAAGCTGGGAACGCCTGGCGTTGGCACGGCTGGCGGCACCTCGCTCGCCGGCGTCACCGCGGGCACCCTCGACAGGGGCGGCGCCGTGCCGGTGCTGGCCGCCTCCGGTGGACGCAAGGCGCCCGCCGCCACCAGCGCCCCGGCCTCCGTGGCCGAGTCACTGGAGACGGAGGACCTGCCCGAGGAGGCGCCTGTCGCTCGCGCGGCGGTCTCCGCTCCCTCGGCCGAGAAGCGCCCGGCGGCGCCACCGCCCCTGGCGGAGGCCGACTTCGAGAACGAGCTGGACGCCGAGGCCGCTCCGGCCGTGGACACGGCACCGGCGGAGAAGCTGGGCCCCGACGAGGCCTTCGAGCGTGAGCTGGCGTCACCTCCGCCGGGTGCCGGCGCACGCGCGGAGCGCTCGGTGTACGTCCCGCCGGACCCGAGCAAGCCGCCCGCCGAGCTCGCCCAGTCCGACATCTTCGAGGTGGTGCTCGCCAAGAAGGACGACATCTCCGCGTGCGCCAGCGAGCAGCAGCCGCCGACCCCCGGCGCGGGAGGCCGGGTGGTGGTGCGCTGGAGCATCCTCCCGAGCGGTCAGGTGTCGGACGTCGTCACCGAGACGGCGTCGCTCAAGGGCACGCCCATCGCGCGCTGCATCGAGGGGAAGGTCCGGGCCTGGACCTTCCCGAAGCACCAGGAACAGGGAGGCCCCGTCCGTTTCCCGTTCGTGTTCTGAGCCGCCCGCGAGAGGAACGTGAATGCCTGCCTACGTCGTGGTCGAAATCGCCGTGCATGACGCTCAGACCTACGAGCGGTACAAGCAGCTGGCCCCGCCGTCGATTGCCCGGTACGGCGGGCGCTACCTCGTGCGCGGGGGCGCGACGCAGACGCTGGAGGGCACCTGGGCTCCTCCACGCTTCGTCATCCTGGAGTTCCCGAACGCGGAGCAGGCCCGGGCCTGGTGGGCCTCGCCCGAGTACGCCCCGGCCAAGGCGCTCCGTCAGGTCTCCGCCCACACGATGATGCTGCTGGCGGAGGGACTTCCTCCCTCCGCGAGCGACCTGGGCTCTCCGGCCGTGGCCTCTTGAGCCCGGGCCGGGCTCCCCGGCGCTCTTCGCACCAGGGAGCCGTCAGCCCATGAAGCGCAGCTAGCTCACGCCGACGGCGGACCAGCTCTCCTTCACCTTCTGGACCTCCGTCGAGCTGGCGCCGTGCAGGTCGGTGGCGGCCTTGATGCACGCCTCGCGCGCCTGGGCGAAGGTGGTGTTGGGCGTCATGTAGTGGGCGAGGGCGCGGTAGTAGATCTTCAGGCCCTTCTCCATCCCGATGCCGTCCTTCACCTCCTGGCCGGAGGTGCGGTTCTTGCCGCCGTTCACCATCAGGTAGAAGGCGTTGTTGGCGATGCCGCTGGAGCCGTGGACCTCGGTCTGCTCCGGGTAGTGCTTGTAGTTGTCGATGGAGTACCCGTCCTTGGTCGGGTCATCCATGTAGCGCAGGCCGTCCTCGGTGCTGTTGCCGGGGGTCCACGCCGTCTCGCCCACCGTCCAGTTGAACTTCACGCCGGGGTTCTTCTGCGCCGCGTACCACTCCACGCCCGCGCCGAAGATGTCGCTCATGGCCTCGTTCAGGCCACCGGACTCGTTGCGGTAGATGAGGCCGGCGGTGCGCTCGGTGAGGCCGTGCGCGATTTCGTGGCCCGCGATGTCCAGCGCGGTGAGCGGGCCGGACGTCTTCCCGTCGCCGTCGCCGTAGCTCATCTTCTGGCCGTCCCAGAACGCGTTGACCAGGCCGTTGTCGACGTGCACGTAGGAGACGAGCTTCTCGCCCGCGCCGTCGAGCGAGTCACGCCCGAGGACGTTCTTCATCATGTCGTACGTCATCGAGGCGCCGTACTGCGCGTCCACCGCGGCGTGGCTACGGGCATCGTCGGTCGACTCGCCCCAGACGTCGTTGGTGTCCTTGAAGTCCGTCTGTCCGGTGGCGCGCGCCTTGTTCTGCGCGTCGAACGTCTCCACGCCCTTGCCGCGGGTGGAGTCGCGCAGGCTGAAGGTGCCGTCCGCGTTCTTCGTCGTCTGCAGCTCCACCTTGCCGCTGTACAGCGACGTGTCGTCCGCCTTGCCCGCGGGCGGGGTCGTCGGCGGGGGCGCCTTGCCGGTGGCCTTCAGGCCCCAGCTGTTGAGCACGCCCGTGTCCGCGCGCGCCTTGTCGCTCACGGTGAGCGTCCACTCGCCCTTCGCCTGCTCACCCGCGAAGGCGCTCAGGTCGAAGTCGCCCTTCACGTGGTCCGCGCCGCCGCCGGTGCGGTTGTGCACCACCGCGCTCTTGCCGGAGGGGCTCGTCAGGGTGACGGACAGGTCGCCGCGGTACGTGTGGTCGATGTCCAGCGACAGCTTGAGCTTGTCGATGGTGACGTCCTGGTCCAGCTTCAGCTTCGACGTCACGGTGCCCAGGTCGGCGATGCTCGCCTTGGGAGACGTGGTGGCGCTGGCCTCGGTGGGCAGGGTCGCCGTCTTGGTGCCCTTCGGAATCGAGAAGCCGTCAATCTCGTTGAAGCTCTCGAAGACCTTCCCGCTGTTGGCGTCCACCAGGTAGTTCATCCGGCGCGGGTTCTGCTGGCCTTCAATCTGGGACATCTCCACGCGGTAGGCCGAGTGGTACTGGCCCGCCTTGTCCTGGTAGATGACCCGCTCGGCGTGGGGCTGCCGGTCCGGCTTGCCGTCGAACTCCTTGCGCGCGGACTCGATGGCCTGCGCGGGCGACAGCTTCGGCTTCTGGCTGCCGAGCCCCGCGGGGATGGTGGACTGCTCGCCCGTGACGCTGGACACCTTCCCGTCCTTGTCCAGGTGGGAGATGACCTGCTCGCCGAAGACCTTCACACCCTCGTGCACGCGGTCCAGGCGCACGTGCGTCATGCCCAGCTCGTCCCGCTCCACGTTCTTCGGCACGAAGCTCGGGGAGGGGGCGACCAGCGTCATGGCCCCCGTGGCCGGGCTCAGGTACGACAGCGAGGCCTGGATGGCGTTCTGCGCGTCCTTGCTGTCGATGGGCAGCCGGCCCGGGCGCGCGGGCACCGGCGTCAGCGTCTGCTCCGCGCGCGCCAGCTCCGTGCGGCGGGGCGCGGACGACTCGAACCCGTCCTTCACCCGCGCCGGCGTGGTCCCCGTCTTCACGGCGTTCTTCGGCTGCGTCTCGGTGGTGGTGGGGCGGAGGGAGACCGGCTGCTTCGGGCCATCGGTGCGACGAACGCTCATGGTGGGGGCCTCGCTGCGAGGGGGGTACGTATTTGTCGGACTCAGGTCCCAAGAAGTTGCTGCTTCGCGTCTATTTTTATTTCGGGACTGCACTATTCCATGAATCCGCGAATCACGTCAGAGGGGGGCCTTCGGCGCGCGGGCGCTGGCCCGGGCGGAGTCGAGCGCTGTTCTGCCGGGACTGGGGCATGCGGCAGGCCGGGGACGGGCTGACGGCCTCAGGGACTTCCGAAGAAGGACACCTCGAGGAAGCGCACGTAGAGGTTGCAGGCCGCGTGGAAGAGGGCGGCGCCGAGGATGGTGCCGGTGCGCTCGCGCATCCACCCGAAGAGCAGGGCGGGGAAGAAGACGGACAGGCGCCACACCTGGAAGATGGCCAGGTGCCCCAGCGCGAACAGGAGCGCCGTCACCCAGAAGGCGCGCCCCAGCCTGCCGCCCAGCACGCGCCGGCCCTCCGGCCACGCGTCGCGCAGCCGGCTCTGGAGGTAGCCCCGGTAGAAGAACTCCTCCGGTAGCGCGACGACGAAGAGCTGGTCGATGAC
Source organism: Pyxidicoccus xibeiensis (assembly GCF_024198175.1). NCBI lineage: Bacteria > Pseudomonadati > Myxococcota > Myxococcia > Myxococcales > Myxococcaceae > Pyxidicoccus > Pyxidicoccus xibeiensis. The sequence continues at coordinate 182,167 of NZ_JAJVKV010000006.1, read as the reverse complement.
CCACTCGCCGAAGCGCGGGGGCAGCCGGGGCCGGAAGTGGCCCTCGCCGACGATGGGCGTCAGGTGGCGCGCCAGCGCGTGGGGCAGGTGGGGCAGCACCTCCACGAAGCCGGCGAAGGCCAGGAAGAACAGCGGCCCCACAACCGCGGACAGCACCAGGAACAGGCGCACGTCCTGGCGCCACGCCCGGAGCGTCAGCCCGTAGTCGCGGTAGTCCTCATCCCGCCAGCGCATGGGGATGAGCGGCAGGTAGAGGAAGCCCACGGTGGCCACCAGCTTGGGGATGCTGGTGCCGCCGAAGAGGAGGAAGGCGGCGATGATGCCCAGGAAGCCCACGGCCCACAGGCCCACCGCTTCCTGCACGGCGGTGGGGCGCCAGGGTGTCGCCATGGCGCCGCTCATGGCGCGTCCGCCGACGCGAGCTGCACCTTCACCTCGGTCAGCGGCAGCACCCGGCAGCCGCGCCGGTGGCGCTGCACCACCACCGCCACCAGCCGCCCGTCCGAGTCGAACACCGGGCTGCCCGCCGGCAGCGCCAGGGGCACGTCGAAGAAGGGCGCCGGGGCGCTGCCCACCTGCGCGGACACGGGCCGCGCGGGCTGGGCCTTCGTGGCCGGAAGGACGCCCACCACCCACCGCCCCCGGAGGCTGTCGCCCTCCTTGAGCAGCTTCACCGGCGCGGCCGGGTAGGTGCCGTCCGGCGCGGCCACCACCGCGACCTTGAGGGCCGCGTTGGCCAGCACCACCCGGGCGGGCAGGGCCTTCCCGTCATGCTCCACCGTGGCGGCGTTGAGGCCCACGAAGGCCTCGCCGCCCACCGGCTCCGTGGAGGTGAGCACCTGTCCGGCCGCGCCCACGATGACGCCCGGGCTGGCCTGCTTCGGGCCGCGCACGCGCACCACCGAGCGCGCGTGCTGCTCCATCACCCGCTGCAGGTCGGCGCGCGAGGGCCGGCCCTCCCCGGCGAGGGCGGGGTGGGGCAGGCAGGCGAGACAGAGGAGCAGCGGCAGCAGGCGGGACATCGGCGCGCGCCGCAGCCTATCACCGGCGGGCGCGCAGCGAGGTGATGAACCGGTCCGCCGGGAGGGTGTTCAGGATGTCCGACTTCCGCGCCCAGCCCCGGCGGGCGGTGGCCACGGCGAAGGCCAGGTTGCGCAGGTCCTCCCGCCGGTGCGCGTCACAGCTCACCACCAGCCGCACCCCGTGCTTCAGGCCCTGGCGGATGTACTCGGCCTTGATGTCCAGCCGCGCCGGCTTGCCGTTGACCTCCACGGCCACGCCGCGCTCGGCGGCCCGCTCCAGCACCTCCTCCATGCGGACGGGGTAGGGCTCGCGGCTCTGCAGGAGGCGGCCGGTGGGGTGCCCGAGGATGTGGAGGCACGGGTTGTCCAGCGCGGTGAGCAGCCGGCGCGTCATCTGGTCCTCGTCCATGCCGTGCCGCACATGGATGGAGCCGATGACCACCTCGAGCTGCTCCAGCACGCTGTCGGCGTAGTCGAGCGCGCCGGACTCGAGGATGTCCACCTCGATGCCCTTGAGCAGGCGCACCCCGGGCACCGCCGCGTTGACGCGGTCGATTTCCTCCCACTGGCGCTTGAGGTCGTCCACCTTGAGGCCGCCGGCGTAGATGGCCGCCTCGCTGTGCTCGGTGACGGTGAGGTACTTCAGGCCCAGCTCGCGCGCGGCGAGCGCCATCTCCTCCAGCGAGTGCTTCCCGTCGGACCAGGTGCTGTGCGCGTGGACGGCGCCCTGCACGTCCTCCAGCGTCACCAGGTCCTGCGGCAGGCGGCCCTCGCGCGCGGCCTCCACCTCGCCGTTGTCCTCGCGCAGCTCGGGCGGCACGTACTGCATGTCCAGCAGCGCGTAGAGGCCGGCCTCGTCCGTCACGGGCACCTTGGTGCCGTCCTCGCGGTGCACGCCCCACTCGGAAATCTTGAGGCCGCGCTCCTGGCCCAGGTTGCGCAGGCGGATGTGGTGCGCCTTGGAGCCGGTGAAGTGGTGCAGGGCGGTGGCGTAGTCCTCGTCCGGCAGCACCCGCAGGTCCACCTGCAGGTCTCCCGCCTCCAGCCGCACGGAGCACTTGCTGCCGCCCTTGCCCAGCACCGCCGCCACGCCCGGCGCGTGGGCCAGCGCGTCCAGCACGGGCACCGGGTCCGGCGCCGAGGCGATGATGTCCACGTCCGCCACCGTCTCCGCGCGGCGGCGCACGCTGCCACCCAGGCTGGCGCGCACCACGCCGGGGGCGGCCTTCATCCGCTCCAGCAGGGCCTCGGCGATGGGCAGCACGTCCCCCAGCAGCTTGCGCTCGCCGCGGGCGCGCCGGTACACGGCGATGCCCTCCAGCATCTTCGCCTCGCTCTTCTCACCGAAGCCCTTGAGCTGGCGCACCCGGCCCTCGCGGCAGGCGCGCTCCAGGTCCTCCACGCTGCCCACCTGGAGCTCGCGCCAGAGCGCGGCCACCTTCTTGGGGCCGATGTCCGGCAGCCGCGTCAGCTCCAGCAGGCCCGGGGGGAACTTCGCCTTCAGCTCCTCGAAGTAGCGCAGGCGTCCGGTGGTCACCAGCTCGGTGATCTTCTCGGCGAGCGCGGGGCCGATGCCCGGCAGGCTCTCCAGGCGGCCCTCCGCGACGAGCGGCCCCAGCTCCTGGGGCAGGCCGACGATGCGGTCCGCGCCCATGTCGTACGCGCGCACGCGGTATCCGCCCTCTCCCTGGAGCTGGAGCAGGATGGAGATGTCCCGGAGGACCTGGGCAACTGCCGCCTTGTCGACGGTGGGGGGGCTGACGTCTGGAGTCACGGTGGGGAAGGTAATGCCCGGGGAACGGGGGTGCAGGCCGACCTGCATTGTGGGAAAAAGGACCGCGATGACGAAGATCAAGCTGGGTCCGGCGGATTTCGCCGAACGGGAGATGCGCGGCTACGAAGTCGGCAAGCGCAACGTGTGTATCGCGAAGATCCAGGGCCGCTACAAGGGGCTCGACGACTGGTGCAACCACGCGGGCTGCCTGCTGTCGGGCGGTCGCATCGAGGAAAACCTGGTCGTCTGTCCGTGCCACGAGGTCGGCTTCGACATGGACACCGGGCGCAACGAGACGTCCCCGGGCGTCTGTGACGACCAGCCGACAGTGACGGTCGAGGTCCAGGACGGAACCCTCGTCGTCGAGCTGCCCGACAACACCTGAGGCGCCCACGCGCGCACCGGAGCACCGCCATGGCACACGAGGGGCACGACCACGACCATGACCACGAGCACGGTCATGACCACGGGCACAAGCACGACCACGAGCACGCTCATGAGCACGGGCACCACCACGGGCCCGCGCATCCGCACCATGACCACGAGCATGGCCACGGGCACGAGCACCACCACCACCCCCCGCATGCCCATGACCAGGCCCATGCCCACGGCGGCGCGGACGCGGACGTGGCGGCGGAGCACAAGGCGCGAGCGCCGGTGCACGTGAGCGCGTTCGTGGTGACGTGCTCGGACAGCCGGGACGCGGCGAAGGACGAGAGCGGCCGCGTGCTGCGCGAGGCCCTGGAGGCCGCGGGGCATGGCCTCGCCGGCTACACGGTGGTGAAGGACGACCCGGAGGCCATCCGCGCCGCGCTGGAGCAGGCACGGCAGGCGGGCGCGCGCGCCGTGGTGTTCAACGGCGGGACGGGCATTGGCCGGCGCGACACCACGGTGGAGACGCTCCAGGCCCTGTTCGAGAAGGAGCTGCCTGGCTTCGGCGAGCTCTTCCGGATGCTGTCGTACCGGCAGATTGGCAGCGCGGCGATGATGTCCCGGGCCACCGCGGGCACCTGGCAGGGGATGATCCTCTTCGCACTGCCAGGCTCACCCAGGGCCGTGCGGCTCGCGCTGGACGCGCTCATCCTCCCGGAGCTGGGCCATGCCGTCCGCGAGCTGACACGCTGAGCTTTTTTAATCATTTTCTCAGCGAATGACGCTTCCTCCAGGCTGGGAGGAGCTGCGGCTGTTTCAGGACCGACACCGTTTCCCTGTTATCACGGAAAATGTCACAGTCACTGTGTAGGCAGTGAAGCCCGCTGCCTCGGTCCCGCAGCACCAGTTCCCCCGCATGCAGTGGAGAAGCGTATGAACATGAAGCGCCTGGCTTCGGCCGTCATGGTGCTTGGTTGTGTCTCGGCTTTCGCGAAGCCCCCCGTTGCGAAGGCTCCTGACGCGAAGGCTCCCGCCGAGAAGGCTCCGGCGGCGAAGTCCAAGGATCCGGAGGTGTGGATCACCATCGGCTCGGATGCCGTCGGCTTCGTGAACGCCGCGCTGATGGGGGAGGGGCTCGCCGCCCCCGCCCGCGTCGGCGAGAAGGGGCAGGTCACCGCGCTGCGCCTTCCCGAGTCCCAGCTGCCCCTGGTCTCCGCGGTGATGCACAACCAGTTCCACCGCTGCGGCGGCTTCTTCTACCACGGCACGGAGGCCGAGGCGCTGGCGGCGATGAACGCGCCCGTGGTGGAGACGCCTCGCTCGCTCGCGGCCAACTACACGCTGGACAACCCCTACCTCGTGAACACGATGCAGGCGGGCCTCGACCCGGCGAACATCCTCGCCACCATCACCCACCTGTCGACGACCTACCCGACGCGCTACTTCACGTCGGAGACGGGCGCGGCCGCGGCCGCCTGGCTGGCGGACGAGTGGCAGGGCTATGTCCCCCTGGACCGGGACGACGTGGCCATCACCCTCTTCGGCCACAGCTGGCTCCAGCCGTCGGTCATCGCCACCATCACCGGCACCACGTTCCCGGATGAAATCGTCATCGTCGGCGGGCACCTGGACTCCACCACCAGCTCGACCACGAACCCCGCCGCGCCCGGCGCGGACGATGATGCCTCCGGCATCGCCACCCTCACGGAGGTGCTGCGAGTGGCGATGGCCCAGGGCTACCGCCCGGCGAAGACGGTGAAGTTCATTGCTTACGCCGCCGAGGAGGTCGGCCTGCGGGGCTCGCAGGCGATTGCCCAGGAGCACAAGGCCAACAACCGCAACGTGATTGGCGTGCTCCAGCTGGACATGACGAACTACAAGGGCTCGACGGTGGACGTGGGCATCATCTCCGACTTCACCAACGCCGCGCAGAACACGTTCGTCACCAACCTCATCGGCACGTACATCCCGGGCGTGCAGTGGGCCAACACGCAGTGCAACTATGCGTGCTCGGACCACGCCTCCTGGAACTCGGCGGGCTTTCCGGTCTCCATGCCCTTCGAGGCCCTGTTCGACGGCAGAAACCAGAGAATCCACAGCGCGGCCGACACGCTCGCCAACACGGACGTCACCGGAGCGCACGCCCTGAAGTTCGCGAAGATTGCCTCCGCGTTCGTGGCGGAGCTGGCGGAGGGCACGCTGACGATTACGGACACCACGGAGCCCGCGGTCGCCATCACCGCGCCCGCGGCGGGCGCCACGTTGACGGGCTCGGTGAGCGTCACCACGACGGCCACGGATGCCTCGGGCATCAGCCGGGTGGAGTTCCTCGTGGACGGTGCGGTGAAGTTCACGGACACCGTCGCGCCGTACACCTTCACCTGGGACACGGGGGCCACCCCCAACGGCGCGCACACGCTGGAGGCGCGCGCCTACGACAGGGTGAACCTCCCGGCGACGAGCGCCATCCAGGTGACGGTGAGCAACTCCGCCAGCGTCGCGGGGTATGACCCGGCGCTGCGGGCGCCCCGCTGCTTCTCCGTCTCGGAGTCGTGTGACTCCGGCGCGCTGCTCAACGGCCGCGCCAACCTGGGGCCCGAGGTGAACTTCCCGAACACCATCAACAACTCGTGCTCGGACGGCCTGTCGGGCAGCTACCACTCGGACGAGTCCAACGACCACATCAAGGTGGCCACGGTGGACGGGACGCCCTTCGGTCCGGGCAAGCTGGTGCGCATCGAGGCGACGGTGTGGTGCTTCAACGTCACCAACGACAAGCTGGACCTGTACTACACGGGCAACGCCGCCACCTCCGGCAGCCCGGCGTGGACGTTCATCGCCACGCTGCGTCCGACCGCCAAGGGCCGGCAGGTGCTGTCCACGACGTACACGCTGCCCGCCGGCGCCGTGCAGGCCGTGCGCGCACGGTTCCGCTACGGCGGGAGCCCGACCGCCTGCGGCACGAGCTCCTATAACGACCACGACGACCTCGTGTTCGCCGTGCAGCCGTAGCCTGCTGACCCGTCCCCCTTCCTCAGTCCCGGAGGAGGGGGGATGCCGTGCATCCGCGCGAGTCCGGGAAGCTTGACGCCCAGGCAGCCGTTCCAGGGACATTTGGGAGCTTCCGACGTGACACCGCGCTCCAGCCGGCGCACCGCCCGCGACACCGGGCTCACCCCCCAGGCGGCCGACCACCTGCGCCCGAGGCTGGACGCCTTCCTGGCCTCCACCGACGCCCGCGCCCGCATTGGCTTCGACCCGGTGGAGTTCCCCCACCGCTACACCGACGCGCGCGACATCGAGGTCAGCGCGCTGCTCGCCGCCGCCCTGGCCTACGGCCGCGCGGACCTGTTCCGCCCCAAGGTGGACGCCCTCCTGCGGCGCATGGGCCCCTCGCCCGCCGCTTTCGTCCGCGCGCTCGACGTGTCCGGCGCCTGCGCCCTGCTGTCGGGCTTCGTCTACCGCTTCAACGTGGGCACCGACGTCGCCGTCCTCCTGCTCGGCATGGGCCGCGCGCTGCGCGAGCACGGCAGCCTGGAGGCCCTCTTCGTCCAGGGCTTGGAGGCCCGCGGCACGCTGCACGGCGCGCTGGACGCCTTCACCACCGGCCTGCGCCAGGTGCCCATGGACGCGCTGCGCGCCGCGCTCGGCCCGGAGCGTGGCCTGCACCACCTGCTGCCCTCGCCCCTGGGCACCGGCGCCGCCAAGCGCCTCAACCTCTTCCTCCGGTGGATGGTGCGAGGCCCCGACACCGTGGACTTCGGCATCTGGAAGCGCGTGCCCCCCGCCGCGCTCCTCATCCCCCTGGACACGCACATCGGCCGCATCTCGCAGCACCTGGGCCTCACCCGGCGCAAGGACCTCACGTGGCGCACCGCCGAGGAGGTCACCGCCTCGCTGCGCGCGCTGGATGCCGCCGACCCCGTGCGCTACGACTTCGCCCTCTGCCACTACGGCATGAGCGGCGCCTGCCCCGCCCAGCCCGTCCCGGACAACTGCGCCCGCTGCTCCCTCCTGCCCGCCTGTGGTGTGGGCCCCGGACTGGTGGCGAAGATGACCCAGCGGGTCCGTGAAACCTCTGGCCGCGGAGGCAATGGAATCCCGAAACGGGGGCGACGTTGACCGTTTCGCTTCGGGGCGCTGCAATCGCGCGGCTTGTCCCGTGTCTTGCATGTACACACGGGCAGCAGGGCCTGTTGGTGGCCGGGGAGTGACGGGGTGCACGCAACGCTGGTGGCGGTACCCTCCGCCGTAGCGGAGGAGATCGAGCGCAGGTTGCGCGAGTCCGAGGCGGGCCGGCCCTGTCATGTCCTGCGTGTGGCCGGGGCCGTGGCGCTGCCCGTCGAGTCCGTGACGGAGGGCCTGGTCGTCGCCTGGGACGAGGGCGGCCCGCTGGAGGCGGCCCTCGCGACGTGTCAGCGCATCCACGCGTCCCGGGTGGCGTCGCGCACGCACTTCGTGCTGCTGACGGGGCGTGCTCCCTCGGACACGGAGGCGCTCGCCGAGGCCGGCGCCGACGAGTGCGTGGCCCCACCGGGCGCGCACTGGGGCGCGCGGCTGGTGGCGCTGAGCCGGCGGCTGCAGGCGGAGCGCGCCGGAGCGGACCTCCAGTCCATGCGCCGCACCGGGGACTTCCTGCGCAGCGCGCTCGACGCGCTGCCGGACCCGCTCTTCGTGAAGGACCGGCAGCACCGCTGGGTGGCCGTCAACAGCGCCTTCTGCCGGTTCATGGGCCACACCGCGGACGAGCTGCTGGGCCGCTCCGACTACGACTTCGTCCCCGCCCACGAGGCGGACGTCTTCTGGCGCAAGGACGAGCAGGTCTTCCGCTCCGGCGTCACCGACGAGAACGAGGAGACGCACACCGGCAGCACGGGCCAGTCGCGCCACCTGGTGACGAAGAAGGCCTCCTTCAGCAGCGCGGACGGTGAGTCGTTCCTCGTCGCCGTCATCCGGGACGTCACGGACCGCAAGCTGCTGGAGTCACAGCTGATGCTGGCCGAGCGCATGGCCTCGGTGGGCACGCTGGCCGCGGGCGTGGCGCACGAAATCAACAACCCGCTGGCCTACGTCAGCTCCAACCTGTCCTTCCTGCGCGACCGGCTGTCCCAGGCGGAGCTGGCGCCCGAGCAGCTTCCGGAGCTGCGCGAGGTGGTGGCGGAGGCGGAGGAGGGCGCCGGCCGCGTCAACGCCATCGTCCGGGACCTGCGCACCTTCGCCCGCGCGGAGGAGGACGGCCACGGCCCGGTGGACATCACCCGCGTGGTGGACGGGGCGCTCCGGCTGGTGCGCAACGAGCTGTCGCACCGGGCCCGGCTGGTGTGCACGCTCGAGCCGGTGCCGCGCGTGCACGGCAACGAGGTGCGCCTGGGGCAGGTGGTGGTCAATCTGCTGGTGAACGCGCTGCAGGCCCTGCCGGAGCGGGCGGTGGATGAGAACGTGGTGCGCATCTGCCTGCGCCCCGGCCGCGGCGGCTCGGTGGAGCTGGAGGTGGCGGACAACGGGCACGGCATGACGCCCGAGGTGCAGCGCCGCATCTTCGACCCGTTCTTCACCACCAAGTCCGTGGGCGAGGGCACCGGGCTGGGGCTGTCCATCTGCCTCACGCTGGTCCAGGCCATGGGCGGGCGCATCGAAGTCCAGAGCGCGCCAGGGTGGGGGAGCACCTTCCGCGTGGTGCTGCCCGCGCTCGTGGGCGCGGTGCAGGCCCCGGCACAGCCGGGCATGCCGCCGCGCGAGCCCCGCCGGGGAGCGCCGCGCCGGCGGCTGCTGCTCATCGACGACGAGCCGGCCGTGGGCAGCTCGGTGGCCCGGCTGGTGCGCGACGTGTACGAGGTGCGCGCCGTGCAGGACGCGCGCGAGGCGCTCCAGTTGCTGTCCGCCGGAGAGCAGTTCGATGCCATCCTCTGTGACCTGATGATGCCGGGCATGAGCGGGATGGACTTCGTGGTGGAGCTGGAGCGGCTGGCGCCGGAGCTGGCGCTGCGCACCGGGTTGATGACGGGCGGCGCCTTCACCGCGCAGGCGCGCGAGTTCGTGGGCCGCCACACGCGAGGGCTGCTGGAGAAGCCCTTCGAGCGCGAGCGGCTGTGCACCTTCGTGGAGCACCTGCTCCAATGAGCCGCCGGGTCGCCCGCCGGACGCTGGGCGCCTCGCTGGTGGCACTGCTGGCCCTGGGCCTGTGGGCGGGGCCGGACTGGCTGCGCGGCCTGGCCTTCGTGGCGCGCGCGGCGGACCTCCAGGGTGACGCGGCCGAGGCGCTGTCGCGCTGGCGCACCGGGCCCTTCGACGTGAAGGAGCTCCAGGTCCCCACGCGGCACGGCCCGGCGCGGGCCCGGCTCTACCGTCCCGTCGAGGGGCGGGGGCGCACGGTGGTGCTCACCTCGGGCGTCCACGCGGACGGCATCGACGAGCCGCGCCTGGTGAAGCTGGCCGGGAACCTGGCCTCGGGCGGGCTCGCGGTGCTCACGCCCGAGCCCGCGGACCTGCTGCGCTACGAAATCACCCCGCGCCTGCCCGACGTCATCGAGGACGCCGCCCTGTGGGCCGCGGCGCAGCCCGACCTGGCCCCGGACGGGAAGGTGGGCCTGTTCGGCATCAGCTTCTCCGGCGGGCTGTCGGTGGTGGCCGCCGGCCGGCCCGCGCTGAAGGACCGGGTGGCCGCCACGCTCTCCTTCGGCGGGCACGGCGACCTGCCCCGGGTGCTGGCCTTCCTGTGCACGGGCGAGCTGCCGGACGGCAGCCGCCTGGCACCCCACGACTACGGGGTGGTGGTCATCCTCCTCAACGTGGCGGACCGGCTGGTGCCGCCCGAGCAGGTGGAGCCGCTGCGCGCGGCCATCCGCACCTTCCTGCGGGCCTCGCACCTGACGCTCACCGACGGGCGGCTCGCGGAGGAGACCTTCGCCCGAGCGCGCGCGCTGCAGGCGCAGCTGCCCGAGCCCGCCGCCACGCTGATGGGCCACGTGAATACCCGCGACGTCGCGGCGCTCGGCCCCACGCTGCTGCCGTACGTGAAGGCCTTCGCCGCGGACCCGTCGTTGTCCCCGGCCCGCTCGCCCGCTCCGGCCGCTCCCGTCTACCTGCTCCACGGCGCGGGGGACACGGTGATTCCCGCCATGGAGTCCGTGCTGCTGGCCCAGGCGCTGCGGCCGCACACGGAGGTCCACCAGCTGGCCACGCCTCTCATCTCCCACGCCGAGGTGGACCGGCAGGCGGAGGCCGCGGACGTGTGGCGGCTGGTGGGCTTCTGGTCCGACCTGCTCGACGAGTAGCCGCGCGAGCCCCGGCTTCCCGTCACCGCTTGGTGCCGCAATGAATCCGTTTCATGAACCCGGAGCCGACAGGCGGGCGTCACCCAGGTGACAGGACGAGCCGTGCGTGGCTTCCCGAATGGGACGGCGGATACATTGTGCCGCGCCATGAGCGTGTTTCTCCGCGACGTCCTCACCGGCGAGGACGTGTTCGGCTACGTCCACCGGGTCCAGGGTTTCTTCGATCAGCGCCTGTATCAGCAGGTTCTCGGCGCGGCCAACGCGTTCAAGGAAGGAGATGCGACACTCGGCATCGCCGCGGCGGACGAGACGTCTCGCGCCAACGCGCGTGCGCTCTTGTCCCGCACGAAGCTGGGCGCCATCCACTCGCACCCGCCGTTCGAGGACCGGCTCCACGCCTTCATGCTGGAGGGGCTGGACATGGAGCTGCTGCCCGAGCTGTCCGAGTGGACGCTGGGACAGCTGAAGTCGTTCCTGCTCACCGCGGACGAGGCGGAGGTCCACGCCATCCTCGGCGGCCTGGGCAGTGACGTCATCGCCTGTGTCGTGAAGCTGATGAGCGACGCGGAGCTGACGGCCGTGGGGGCCCGCATCTTCCACCCGCTGCCGGGCAGCAAGCTGGGCGCGAAGGGCTACCTGGGCGCGCGGCTGCAGCCGAACTCGCCCACGGACCACCCGGACGACATCCGCTGGCAGGTCTTCAACGGCTGGTCCTTCGCGGTGGGAGACGTGGTGCTGGGCACCAACCCGGTGTCCTCGGTTCCCTCTTCCGTGGCGGCGGTGGAGGCGGCGCTGCACGACATCCTCGTCACCTTCGGGCTCGACGAGGTGATGCCCCACTGCGTGCTGTCACACATCGACGTGCAGGCGCAGGTGGAGGCGCGGCAGCCGGGCACCACGGGCATCTGGTTCCAGAGCCTGGCGGGCAACGAGTCCGCCAACCGCACCTTCGACGTCACCATCGAGAAGATGGTGGGGTACGCGGCGCGGCGCACCGGGAAGTTCGGCCTCTACTTCGAGACGGGGCAGGGCGCGGACGCGACGAACGGACACCACCACGGCTGCGACATGCTCATCCACGAGGCGCGCAAGTACGGCTTCGCGCGGGCGCTCAAGGCGCGCGTGGCGCTGGCGCAGCTCGGGGCGGGGCGGGCGCCGGAGCCGTGGGTGCACGTGAATGACGTGGCGGGCTTCATCGGGCCGGAGGTGTTCCGCACCCGGGAGCAGCTGGTGCGCTGCTGCCTGGAAGACATCGTCATGGGCAAGCTGCACGGGCTGATGATTGGCCTGGACGTGTGCTCCACGCTGCACATGGACGTGTCGCTGGACGACCTGGGCTGGTGCCTGGAGCAGGTGGCCCCGGCGGGCCCCGGCTACCTCATGGCGCTGCCCACGCGGAACGACCCGATGCTCAGCTACCTGACGACGGCGTTCCAGGACCACGTGCGGCTGCGGGAGAAGTTCGGCCTCAAGGTGGATGACCGGATGTGGGCCTTCTTCCAGGAGCTGGGCGTCATCGACGCGGACGGGAAGCCCACGGCGCACTTCGGTGACCCGGCGTGGGTGTACCTGCAGTACCGGCGGCGCAAGGGGGACACGCGCCCGGACGCGGAGGTGCTCGCGGAGGCGAAGCGGGAGATGGCGGCGGTGCGTGAGCGCAGCGTGCCGCTGGCGGTGGGGCACGGGGCGCAGCCGTGGGACCTGGAGCCGTCGCTGGAGCGGGAGCTCCACGCGCTGTACGAGGACGCGAAGGCGGGCATCTGGTCGGAGCTGTCCGCGGCGGACGTGGAGCGGCTTCCGGACGCGGTGTGGCTGCGGACGTGCTCGGAGGACCGGCGCGACTACATCCTGCACCCGCCGTCGGGCGAGCGGCTGGACGCCTCGTCCGAGATGGCGGTGCGGATGCTGCGGCTGATGCATGCGGGGCAGTGGGACGCGCAGATCGTGATTTCGGATGGGCTGGACGCGCGCTCGCTGATGGACGAGGGGCACCTGCGGCCATTCCTGGCCGAGCTGCGGCACGAGCTGGCTGCCGCGGGCTGGAAGGTGGCGCCCGAGCACCTGGTGGTTAAGTACGGCCGCGTGCGCGCGGGCTACCAGGTGGGGGAGCTGCTGTTCGGTGACCCGGACGAGGCGGCGCCCCGGGCGCTGGTGCACGTCATCGGCGAGCGGCCGGGCTCCGGGCACCACGCCTTCTCCGCGTACCTCAGCGCGCCTTCGGCGCGGGCGTGGGGACGGCAGGGCAGGGTGGACCACGACATCACCCGGTTGATTGCCGGCATCTCCGACACGAGCGTGCGGCCGGAGGCAGCGGCGCGCGAGGCGGTGCGCATCCTCGCGGAGCTGGCCTCCACCGCGCGCAACGAGCCCCCCACCGTGGGCGGCTCCGTGGAGGCGCGGGGCGCCTGAGTCGCACTTCCGGCGGGGCGGGCGCTCACCCCGCACCGGCCGCGCGGCACTGCTCGCGCCTGGGCGCTCCCTGCCGCCCTGCGACGCTCTTTGCCAGGCGTGTCGAGAGGCACCGGCCATCAGCCTCGCGAGGCAATGCTCGCGGCCGTGCGCACGCCGCCCACCGCGGTGGCCAGCGTGCTCTGCCCTGGGAACACCGAGTCCCCCACCAGCCACAGCCCGTCCAGCACCTGCATGGGGCCCAGGCCCCGGTAGTTGGCCAGCCCCGCGCGCCGGGGCACGCCGCCCACCGCGCCGCCTTCCCGCTGCGTGAAGCGCTGGTACGTGCGCGGCGACGCCGTCATCGTGTGCGTGAGCCCCGCCATCCACTCCGGCGCCAGCTGCTCCAGGCCTTCGTGCATGCGCTCCTGGATTCCGGACAGGTAGCGGCCCTGCTCCTCCGCCGGCATGCGCGCCAGCGTCTTCAGCGGCACGTGCGTGGACACCGTCACCGTGCGGTGACCCGGTGGCGCGCGGCCTTCGTCCGCCGCGCCGCTGATGGACATGAACAGGTGGTTGCCCTCGATGAACGGCGCCCCCTCGTCCCGCACCAGCTCGAGGTGGTGCGCGCTGGCGTCCCCATGCTCCGGCGCCTTCACCACGAGGTACAGCATCGCCGCGCCCCAGCCCTCTTCGATACGACCCGACAGCGCGCCCAGCTTGGGGAGCTGCTCGGGCGGCAGGCCCAGCAGCCGCGTCACTCCCTTCGGCAGCAGGTTGGCCACCACGTTCCGCGCCAGCAGCTCGCCGCGTCGTGAGGCCACGCTCCAGCCTCCGGGCACCCGCGTGAGGGACTTCACCCGGTTGGCCAGCAGCACCGTGCCGCCGCGCGCCTCCACCGCGTGCGCCAGGGCCTCCGCCAGCCTCCCGATGCCGCCTCGCACATGTCCCGTGCCGCGCCAGTAGTAGTCCATGGCCGCCAGGGCGAAGGGGGCCTCCGCCTCCGCCGCGTTGCACTGCACGGTGATTTGACAGAGCGCATCCAGGTACGTGCGCAGCGGCGTGAAGCCCGTCAGCCCCAGGTGCTCCAGCACCGCGCCCAGCGGCCGCCCCAGCCAGCGCAGCAGCAGCGGGTACTGGAAGGCCCGGCCCGCATGGCGCAGCAGGGACTTCACGTCCAGCGGCGGCAGCAGCGTCGGGTCATCGAACAGCGGCCACAGGGCGCCGGCGACCTTCTCCTGCAGCTCGAAGAAGCGCCGCACCGCGGACACGGGCGCGCCAGGCAGGGCGCAGAGCGACGCGATGAAACGCTCCCGGTCCCGATGCACGGGCAGCCGCAGTCCCGGCGTGCGCAGCTCCACCACGGGGTCCAGCCACTCCACCGTCACGGGCAGGGCGTGCTCGCGAATCCACCGGCCGAAGAGCTGGTGCGGCTCGAAGCCGGAGAAGAGCGTGGCCCCGGCCTCGAAGGCATGGCCGTCCCGCCGGAAGGTGCTGGCGCAGCCGCCGGGATAGTTCAGCGTCTCGCACAGCGCCACGCGCGCGCCCCGCCGTGTCAGCTCCAGCGCCGTGGCCAGTCCGCCGAAGCCCGCGCCCACCACCACCGCGTCGTACCAGGTGCTCGGCATCGTCCCTGCCTGGAACCCGAGGCTGGCGGGACGCCGCCGGGAGCCCGCGCCCCCGCGCCTTCAGTACCGCGCCCCGGCCCGGGCACGGCGCCCCGTGACTAACGAGGCACGTCCCCGCCCGCGAGCCTTTCCTCGGGCTCACGCACGGCGCTGAACACCGTTGCCTGGCCTGCGGACCTGCGAGCGCCCCCGGCCTGGACGACACTGCATTCAGCCCGACGCGGGCCGGGCGGCGCCAGCCCGCTCGGAGCGTCAGCGCCACGATGGGCCCAGCCATACCCGGCCCGAAGCCCCGGAGGGCCCGGGCCGGAGGCCCACCGCGCTCAGCGGTACTGGAGCGCCTGGGCGTCCATGCGCGCGCCCTGGCCGGGCGTGAACTCCCACATGCAGGCCTCGTCCGTCGTGTGCATGTAGTTGTGGATGGGGTCCAGCCCCGCGCTCACGCACGTGTCCGCGCCCTCGGCGCAGGTGTACGACGCGTTGGCGTTCGGCGTGTCAGCGACCTGGTCGCTGCCCGAGCAGCCCGTGGCCGTGTGGAGCAGGCCCAGCCAGTGCCCCACCTCGTGTACCGCGGTGTCGCCCGAGTTGTAGCCCGTCGCCGTGCCGCCCGGCAGCGTCGAGTTCAGCAGCACCACGCCGTCGAGCTTCGGGCTGCCGGCATAACTCCACGGGAAGGTGGCCCAGCCCAGCAGCCCGCCCCCAGGGCTCGCGGTGTACAGGTTGAGCGACTCCTTGCCGCCCCGGCGAAGCGCATTCTTCGCCATCGTCTCCGCCGAGCTGCCCGGCGACATCGCATACCAGGTGGTGTTGGTGGTCCTGTCAGTGCCCACCAGGTCGAAATAGAAGGGCGTGTTCCGGTACGCGAAGTTCAGCACGTCCAGCTGCTGGCGAATCACCGTGTCCGGCACGTCGCCGTTCGTCGTGCCCGTGCCCTTGCGGATGACGTGGACATACGTGGGCACCCGCACCGAGCCCGGCAGCCGCATCGCGCTCACCTCGCGCTCCGCCAGCCTCGCGGCGACCTCCTCCAGCTCCGCCGCGGACGGCTCCGAGGTGGCACACCACGACTCCGCGACCTCCGCCGGGCTCGCCTCCCGAGGCTCCACCTCCGCGCCCCCACAGCCCCAGGCCACCAGGCTTCCCACGACGAGTGCCAGCGCGCCGCACTGCTTCATCCCCTGCATTCGCATGACTCCTCCGGTGTGTCTCGCTACGGGCTTGAACCGGAGAGAACCGTACTCTCTGGGAGCGGAGAAAAACGAGGCGCACTGCGACAGGCGGTTTCCTTCCATTTCGGGTGCGAGAAGACCCGGGGGGAGGCGCATACACTGGGCGGCCCTCCCCACCGAAAGGACACGTCTCGTGCACCGCTCACTCATCGTCCTCGGCTGTGTGCTCGCGCTCGGCTGCGCGTCCACGCCGAAGCCCGGAGCCGCCCGTCCGGTGGAGGAGGCGAAGGCCCCCGCCGTCACTCCACCGTCCTCGCGCAAGTCGCCCGCGTACCTCACGCCCGCGCAAATCCTGAAGCGCCTGGAGGAGTCGAAGGTGTCCTACCGCGTGGAGGGCAAGGACTCTCCGCCGGGAGGCTGGGCGGAGCAGCTGTGGCCCCAGCGCATGGAGGCGGTGGAGTTCCCCCGCGTGGTGGTGCAGGGCGGCGAGCGCGTCATCCAGCCCTGGCCGGAGGACGCGAAGGCGCAGGCGCTGCTCCAGGAGGCCGAGCCCCTCTTCCAGGCGAAGCGCTACGCGGAAGCCGCCAAGCTCTACACGCGCGCCACCGAGGTGTGCCCGGACTGCTACAGGGCCTGGATCTTCCGCGGGGACGCGGCCTACTTCGCCGACGACGCGGCCACCGCGCTGACGCACTACCAGAAGGCCATCGCCATCAACCCGGAGGACCACCGCACCTGGTTCTTCCAGGGCAACGCGCTCGCGAAGCTGGGGCGCTACGACGAGGCGCTGGACTCGTGGGCGTGGTGCCTGGTGCTCAGCCCTCGCTATCCCGTCATCCGCCAGTTCTTCCGCACCAACGCGCACCTGGGGCTCGTCATCCGCGAGGACACCATCGTCCCCCGTGGCTTCGCCGAGCGCATGGGCGAGGACGTCTCCATCCAGTTCGACCCCGACCACGACCCCGCGTGGTTCGCCTTCGCCAACTGCAAGGCCTTGTGGATTGGCGAGCCGTCACACCGCCTGGAGATGACGGGCACCACCGACGAGCACTTCACCTCCACCGAGGAGCTGGAGTGCCTGGGCTCCGCGCTCGTCGTCCACGAGGGCCGCAAGGCGGAGGGGAAGATGGAGGCGTCGGACCCGACGCTGGACCGGCTGTTCGTCATCGCCCAGGACGGCATGCTGCTGGAGGCGGTGCTCTTCGAGGTGGGCTCCCGCGTGCATCCCCAGGTCGTCCTCACGATGGATGACGCCGTCCGCCAGCGACTCAAGACGTACGTGCTCAAGCACGTCCTGGTGCCGGCGGGAGCGTCGGGCCGCCACGACCTCTAGGGCATGCGCAGCCGGATGGTGAAGACGTAGGACACGCTCACCGGCCGCCCCTGGAAGGTCACCGGGCGGTAGCGCCGGCTGTGCAGGGCGTCGATGACGGCCTCGTCCATGTGCGCCACGCCCTTGATGATGCGGCAGTCGCGCACGTGCCCTTCCGCGGTGATGACGCACTTGGCGATGAGCGTGCCCTCCACCTGGGCCGCGCGGGCCTGCGGCGTGTACTCGATGGGCCGGCCTCCCACCTGCGACGGCGGCGTCATGCCCTGGCCGAACGGGAGGACCTCCGTGCCCGTGCCGCCCTGGCCGCCGCCGGTGAGGCCGGGGATGAGCGGCACGCCGATGACGGTGCTGTTCGGGTCACCGTTCGGATCTCCTCCCACCACGCCGTCGCCCGTGTCGGCCTGCTCGTCCGTGTCGCTGCTGCCGGACGTGTCGGGCTCGGGCGGCGTCAGCGCCTCGGGAGGAATCGGCGCGACCTGGGTGGGCATCTGGTTCAGGTTGCGCGGGCGGCGCGGCTTGCTGGGCGCCGCCGCCTGCTGCGGGGCCTTGGGGGCCGGGGTGCCCTTCGCCACGTTGGGGCCCGGGCGGACGATGAGGGTGATTTCCTTGTCCGGCTCGGGCGGCGGCCCCGAGGGCCGGGCCGAGATGAAGAGCACCGCGACGAACAGGGCCGCGTGCACTCCGATGGACACCCACACTCCCGCGCCAAGACGTCCCGCCCGCTGCCGCTCGATGACCGACTGGAACATGTCGCAAGGCCTCCCTCTGTGACGTGGGCGGAGGGCCTGGGAACGCCCTCACCACGCAAGAGTCAACCTACGGAGTCATGAGCAGGAGTTGGCCGTGGCTCGGCCATCTCTCGGTCACGGTTCTGTCATGACAGCCGGCTGCCTGCTCCACGGACATGCTGTCTGTTGTACGGCTTCGCGCGGTGGCTATTGTCGACACCCATGCGATTCATGCTCCTGGCCTCGCTCCTCGCCGTCGTCGGCTGTGCCAGCCCCGCCCGCCACCACCGGTACTCGAACTCCGTAGAGGAGCAGGGAGACACACGGGTCGGCCAATACCTCTCATCCAGCTGGTCCTTCATGACGTCCTCCTTCTGGATTGAAGGTCCCGAGGGGCTCGTCTTGATTGACACGCAATTCCTCCCATCCGCGCTGAAGAAGGAGGTCCACTACGCGGAGGGTGTCACGGGGAAGAAGGTCGTGCTGGCCATCGTCCTGCATCCGAACCCCGACCGCTTCAACGGGACGGCGTGGCTCCGGGAGCGGGGTGTGCGCGTCGTCACCTCCCAGCAGGTCCGCGACCTCATCCCCGCGGTCCACGAGAGGTGGGCGCCCGTCTACTTCGAGAAGTACTGGAACGGCCGGTACCCCCGGACGCTCGTGCTGCCCGAGGCCTTCGGCGCCGCCACCCAGGAGCTGAGCGCGGGCGGCCTCACCTTGAAAGCGCACGTGCTGGGCACCGGGTGCAGCCCGGCCCATGTCGTCGTGGAGTGGGAGGGACACCTCTTCGTGGGGGACCTGGTCGCCAATGGCACCCACAGCTGGGTCGAGAACGGCCGCATCGACGAGTGGCTCCGGCGGCTCGACGAGCTGCGCGCCCTGCGGCCGAGGTGGGTCCACCCGGGGCGCGGGCTCAGCGGCGGGCCCGAGCTGCTGGAGCGACAGACGGAATATCTCCAGGCCGTCGTCGCCGCCGTCTCCGAGGAGCAGCCGCGGGGCCGGTCCACGCCGGAGGCGCTCGAGCGCATCTCCCAGCGGGTGAGCCAGCGCTACCCGGACCACGAAGTCCCAGGCTTCCTGCCCAGGGTGCTGCGCGCGGAGTGGGCGCGTCAGGTGGCCGAGGCCGCCTCCGCGCCCACTCCGTAGCCGCACGGTGCTACCGGGGAAGCGAGAGCCGGAGGGTGAAGCTATAGGACACGCTCACCGGCCGGCCCTGGAAGGTCACCGGGCGGTAGCGCCGGCTGTGCAGGGCGTCCAGCACGGCCTCGTCCATGTGTGGCAGGCCCTTGAGGACCTTGCAGTCGCGCACCCGGCCCTCCACGGTGATGACGCACTTCGCGACGAGCGTGCCCTCCACCCGGGCCGCGAGGGCCTGGGGCGTGTAGTCGATGTGCTGGCCGCCCAGCAGCACCGGCGGCGTCATTCCCTGGCCGAACGGCTCATGGTCCTCGCCCGTGGGGACGCCGGAGCCAAGGCCCGGGCCCCAGCCCGGGCCACCGAGGTCGACGCCGATGGGCAGCCCGATGGACTTCGTGCTCGTCGAAGCGTCGCCGGGCACGTCCGGGGTCGCCACCTCGTCCGTCGGGTCGGGCTCCACGGGATGCGCCGGCTCCGTCGGCAGGGGCCGCACCTGGCTCGGCACGCGGTCTCTCCTGGCGCGTGGGGGCCGCTGGGTGCCCTGCTTCGGCGTCGCGGGGGCCGGAGTCCCCTTGGGCGTCACACCCGGGCTCAGCTCCGGGAAGTCGAGCGGTGGGGGCTCCGGGGGGCGCGATTCTTCCGGCACCCGGGCGGAGATGAAGAGCACCGCGGCGAACAGCGCCGCGTGCACGCCGATGGACACCCACACGCCCGAGCCAAGCCGCCCCGCTCTCTGCCGCTCGATGACCGACTGGAACATTTCCAAGACCTCCTCACTGGCGTGGCCCCATCCACGCAAGAGTCAGCCTACGGAGTCGTCGAGGGAAGATGGCCGTGGCTCGGCCATCTCTTCGTCAAGGTTGCGTCATGGCGAGGAGAGCTCCATCCGGTAGCCCACGCCGCGGATGGTGTGGATGGAGAACCCGGACGCGCTCGTCCACCCGAGCTTCTTCTTCAGGCTGGAGACGAAGTTGTCCACCGTGCGCGGGTCCACCACCACGTCCTTGCCCCACACCGCGTCCAGGATTTCTCCCCGGGGCAGGGCCCGGTCCTTGTGGCGCAGCAGGAAGGCGAGCAGGTCGAACTCGGTGCGGGTCAGCTCCACGTCCGTCCCGTCCGGCCGCGTCACCGCGCGCCGGCCCAGGTCCACGGTGTAGCCGCTGAAGGTCATCACCTGGGGCGGCGTCGTGCCGGCCCGGCGCACCAGGGCGCGCACCCGGGCCAGCAGCTCCCGCAGGCGGTAGGGCTTGGTGAGGTAGTCCTGCGCCCCCGCCTCGAACCCCTTGAGGATGTCGTCCTCCAGCGAGCGCGCGGTGAGCATCATCACCATGCTCTTGATGCCCTGCGAGCGCAGCCGGCGGCAGAAGCTGTAGCCGTCCTCGCCCGGCAGCATGACGTCCAGGATGAGCAGGTCGAACTCGCGCTCGCGCAGCATCGGCTCCGCGTCGCGGGCGGAAGGGGCCTCGGTGACCGTGTAGCCCTCGTCCTGCAGGTTGTCCCGCAGGCCGATGCGCAGGTGGGCATCGTCCTCGACGATGAGGATGGTGGGGCGGGTGGACGGCGGTGGCGCGGCGGTCGTCATCGACGTGGCTCGTGAAAGGTCAGGGCGAAGGTGGTCCCCTCCGGGCCGGAGGTCGCCACCTGGATGTCACCACCGTGCAGCTTCATGATCTTCCGGCAGAGCGCCAATCCCAAACCGCTGCCGTGCACCTCGGGGGCCCCCGGTTGTGTCAGCCGGTAGAAGTCCTGGAAGACGTTCTCCCACTCGGAGTCGGGAATCCCGATGCCGTTGTCGCGGAAGAGCACCGTGCAGCCATGGCCGGGAATCACCTCGGCGCTGACGCTCAGGCGCACCGGGCTGCGGTGGTTGTAGGCGCAGGCGTTGCGGCCCAGGTTGGAGAACAGCAGCCGCAGCAGCGAGGGGTCCGCCTCCAGCTCCGCGTCGCCCACGTCGGTGGTGAGCTCCAGCGGCACCGACGTGGCGCTGGCCAGGTCGTCCCTCAGCGGATTCACCAGCTCCTCCAGCCGCACCTGCGAGGTCCGCAGCTTCCAGCGGCCCTTGTCGATGCGGTTGAAGGACAGGATGTTCTCCACCAGGAAGTGCAGCCCGTCCGCCGCCTGGACGATGCGCGCCGGGTAGTCCCGCACCTCGGGAGCCTGGGACAGCTTGCGCTCCAGCGTCTCTCCCATCAGGCGGATGGACGCCAGGGGCGTGCGCAGCTCGTGGGAGACGGTGGCCACGAAGTCGCTCTTGAGCTCCAGGAAGCGGTACTTGCTCTGCTGCGCAATCATCGCCAGCGCGACGATGGCCGCCGCCAGCGCGCCGCACACGGCCACCAGCAGCGTCTTCAGCCCGTAGCGCGCCTCGATGTCCGCCTCGGAGCGGGCCCACTCGGGCAGCTCCACCGCCAGCCGCAGCGTGCGCAGCGGCTGCATGGCGCTGTTGGTCCTCAGCCGCAGCCGGCCGTCCTCGCCGAAGAGGTGCCGGGCGCGCATGTCCGCGGCGATGGGCCGCAGCAGCGAGTCCATCTCCACCCGGACGCCGTACACCTTCTCTTCCATGGGGGCGAGGTACCAGTTCTCGCCCAGCAGGAAGGGCTCATCGAGCGTCTCCGGTATCACCAGCATGCCGGCCGTCATCTCCTGGGCCCGGGCGATGAAGGCGCGGGTGTCCTCGCCCAGGAGCCTGCTCACCTGGGTGATGCGCTCATGGAGGAACTGGAAGTCCTCCTGGGTGAAGCGCTCGCGCTCTCGCAGCAGGTCCTTCTGGAGTCCCGACGAGCGTCCGAAGCCGCCGAGGCCCTCGGGCAGTCCCAGCGTCAGCAGCTCCCGCACCAGTGACGCCGTGGCCTCCCCGCGCTGCAGCCGCTCCACCACCAGCAGCAGGAAGGGAATCTCCTGCTCCGTCGGGAGCGGGTTGGCGTCGTGGTGCCGCAAGAGCTCCTCCACCCGCTTGCCGGCCTTCACGCTGTTGCCGGCCGCCAGCGCCGCCTCCGCGGCGCGCAGCAGGGACAGGCGCTGCTCCCAGGCGCCCGCATGGGAGTTGTCCTGGAGGTGGCCCAGCAGGGCCTCGTACGTCTTGCGCGCGGGCGTCTCGCTGCTGTGCTTGGGGCTGAGCCGGGGCAGGAGCCGGTAGCCCCGGAACAGGAGGTAGTAGCCCTCGCCCGGGGCGAGCGGGTCCCCCACGGCCGCGTGGATGTCGGTGATGCTCGACTTGAGGTGCCACGCCAGGCTCTGCCGCAGCGCCTCCGTGGCGGTGTGCTCCAGGGCCTGGCGGCGGGAGCGCAGCTGGGCGTGCGCATCCTCGCGCTCGCGCATGAAGATGCGCTGGAGGCTGACCAGCCCCCAGCCGAGAGCCAGGAGACCGATACCCAGGGCCACGAGCGTGGGGAGGAGCCGGCGCAGCATTTGGAGTCACCTGCGACTATTGCACAACCGGACCCGCCAGGGAGTTCCACGTCGTACCCGCGACGGAGGCGAATGTCCTTGGATGGCGGGCAGCCGGGCTTCCGGTCCACGGGCGGACAGCGCGCCCGCCCGGCCATGGCGTCGAGGCGCCCGGACGGGGACGCTGGGGCCAGGCCCGGAAGTGCCATGGGGCCTCAACCAGGGGGGCCGCGCATGCGTGCCATGTTTCCGCTGTCGCGTCCGTGGCCGGGGGGCCCGGTGGTGCTGTGGGGAGGCGAGTTCCCGTCGGGCAGCCTCAAGTACCTCACCTTCTCGCGCTACCTGGAGTCGGTGCCGGCCGGCGCGAAGGGGCTGGTGGAGCTGTCGGGTGCCTCCTCCGCGCTGGCGCTCGACACGCTGGGCCGGGAGCGGGGGATGCCGGTGGTGGCGCTGACGGACGCGGCGGGGACGGCGAACCTGTCGGCGCGCGGGTTCGGCGGCGAGGTGCGCACCGTGACGGGGCTGGGCGAGGCCTGGGAGCTGGCGCAGGGCTACGAGCGGGAAGGGTGGTGCTGGCCGAGGCAGCTCGCCAACGCGGCCCTCATCGGCTGCGTGGAGCAGTGGGCCACCCGGCTGTGCGACGTGGTGTTCGACGTCTTCCCGGCCGTGCGCAGCGTGGTGTGTGGCTTCGGCACGGGCGCCACCGTGGTGGGGCTGCACCGGGCCTTCGCGAGCGCGGGCTACGAGGTGGTGGGGCTGCAGCCCGCGCGAGGGCACGCGCTGCCCGGCTGGCGGCGCTGGGTGGAGCAGAGCCTGGGCGAGCGGGACCTGTTCTTCCCCTACCGCGAGGACGTGCCGCTGGAGACGGCCCAGGCGCGGGGCGCCGACTGCCTGGGCACGCTGCTGGCCCACGCCCGCGCGGAGCGGAGGCCCGAAGAGGTGCTCGTCATCTCCCACGACGCGCGGCCGCCCATGGGCTGAAGGGCCCGCGCTCAGGCGGCCCGAGGCCGCGCGCTCAGGGCGTCCCGGCGCGCTCGCCGCGCTGTCCGCGGGGGCGCTCGTCCCGGCGCTCCTCGCGCCGCAGCTCCTGGTACTGGGCCCGCTGGGCCTCATCGAGGAGGGCGTTCATCTCCTCGTCCGTCTTCTGGCGCTCGGCGCGCAGCTCCTGCCGCACGTCGCGCGGGTTCTTCGTGCCGGCGCGGACCTCCTCCATCAGGGCCTGGCGCTTCGCGTCCTCGGCCTCCAGCCGGCGCGTCAGCGTCTGCTCCTGGTTGTAGTTGAGGCGCGCCTCGCTCACGAACTGGCGCACGCGCTCGGTGCGCTGGGTGCGCGCTTCCGTCTGCGCCTGCACCCACTCCTGCTGGCGCTCCTGCCGCTGCTCCGTGCGCATCTCCTCCTGCGCCGCGCGCACCGCCTGCTTCAGGTACTCACGCCCGCCCTCGGAGTTCAGCGCCTCGCCGGCCACCAGCCCGCGCACCTCCGCGCGAAGCTGCTCCAGCTCCGCCGTGAGGGCGCCGGGCGCGGCGGCCACCATGCCGCCGTCAGCCGTCACCACCGGGCGCCGCTCCAGCTCCATCAGCCGGCGGGACAGGCCCAGCGTGGTGTCCTCCAGCGCCTTCACCCGCCGTTCCAGGTCCTCCACGTCCGCGGGTGCGATTGCGGCGGACGGCTCCTGGCCGGAGGGGGAGGGCGACACGGGCTCACCCCGGCCGCCCCAGAGGGCGACGGCGAGCGCCGAGGAGGCCAGGACGAGGGAGGCGATGCCAAGGAGCTTGTTCATGTCTTCTCCGACGGAGGCGGGGGCCGCGTATTCCATACCCCGCCTGTCCGCCGGGCTCCACCGGGTTGCCCGGCACCTGCCCGCTCAGCGCTTCTCGGCGGGCTTCGTCGGGTCGTCGATGTCGATGGGGCCCTGGCCCGGCCCCAGCTTCAGGGCGCAGTCGTCGCACATCCAGAAGCGGACGATCATCCCGTTCTCCCCATTGGAGATGAACGAGGAGCCGACCACGTCACCACTCTCGGAGCGCTTGCAGTTGATGCACGCATTCTGGGCGGGCTGCTTGCTCTGGGTCATGCGGGGCCTCGGAGTCGGAAATGAAATGGACCGGCATCATGAAGATGTCGGTCCACGAAGGACAGCGCTTCCTGTGGGTCCCGCCGGTCAGCCGATGGAGATCTGATAGCCGCCGTTGGGGTTGGAGTTGAGGAAGTGCTTCATCTGCTCCGGGGTGATGGTCTTCACGTTCGCATCGGCCGGGTCCCGGACGATGAAGTTGCCGTTGGCGTCCATGCCCGCCACCGTCACGTAGTGGCCGGAGGTGCGGCCCTCGTTCTGGTGCGGCGGCATGGCGTGGTAGTCGCCGTTGGCCACCACCAGCTTGCCCTGCTTGAGCTGGTCGGCAATCCAGTCCACGTTGGCGCCGGGGCCCTTGGTGACGGCATTCTGGCCCATGGCCTTGGCCATCTTCGCGATGCCGTTCACGTCGGTGCCGTTGCCGCTGGTGCCGCCAATCTTGCCCAGGTGGTTGATGAGCTGGGCGTCCGTCATGCCCTTGCCGTACCCGACGGCGCGCGCAATCTGCGCCATGGACGTGGGGCCGCAGTTGGCCGGCCCGTTCCAGTAGTTGCCGTCCTTGCCGGCCGGGTTGTACTGGCTGATCTGCGGCACCTTGCTGGCGTCCACCTTCCCGTTGTTGTTCACGGGCGCGGCCTCTTCGGTCGGCGCGGTGCCCGGCTTGGGGTTCTGGGGGTTGATGTCCACGGGGCCGGGCTTGTTGGCGCCGGGCTGGAAGGTGCTCTGGTCCGAGCCCGCCACGCCCGGCAGCTTCAGCGAGTCACCGGCGATGATGAGGTTGGGGTCGGTGATCTTCGGGTTCAGCGCTTGAATCTGGTTGATGATGTCCCAGTGCGAGCCCTGCATGCCCTTCGCCTTGAGCTGCGAGGCGATGCCCCACAGGGTGTCACCCTTCTTGATCTGGTAGTCGGAGTCACCCACCGGCTGGCGCGAGTCGCCGCCCGGCTGCGTCCCCGGCTTGCTGCCCGGCTGCGTCCCCGGCTTGCTGCCCGGCTTCGTGTCCCCGCCCGGCACGGTGGTGTCCGGGACGTGGGTGTTGGTGCCGCTCGGCGTCTTGCCGCCCGGGAACAGGGTGTTGATGTGGTTCTGGATCTTGTTCTGGTAGTCGTAGCCGCGGGCGTCGTTCATGTTGCCCCGGCCGCGGTGCCACTCGCGCGCGGCGGCGTTGCTGTTGCCGTGCTGCTTGGTCAGGTCGCCGATGGTCTTCGCGAGGAACTCCACCTGCTTCTCGGGGGGAATCGTCTTCGCGTTGGCGCCGCGGCCCACCTGCATGCCGGACCACTTCTCGAACGAGGGCAGCAGGCCGTTGTCGTCCAGGCCGATGAGGCCGTGGCCCGTGCCGTCGCGGTGCACGCCGTGGTTCTTGAAGGAGGACTCCTGCGCGATGATGCCCGCCAGCACCTTCGGGTCCGCGCCGTACTTCTGCGCGTACTTCTCGATGTGCGGCCACAGCTGCTGGAGGTTGAGCTGTGCGTCCCGCCCCTGGGGCAGCCCCGAGGCCTGCGTCGTCGAGGACGTATAGGACGGCTGACGGGATTCGATACGAGGAGACATGGAGGGCTCCAGCTTCGAAAGGTGAGCGTACGGCTTACAGGGGTATTCTCGAACCTCGCGAAGAAGAGTTGCTGACCTCCTGGCGATTGCGGGACCTCCCGAGCGGCTCCCCGGACCCGCGGAGCGGGGCAGTACCGCGGGGCTGTGCCGTGACAGCAATACTGCATGCTGGCGGGCCGGGGTGCTCAGCGGGGGAGCGACTCATCCAGAGTGAGTGGAATGGACCTCGGTGGGATGCCTGGGCTCCGAAAGTCCCTGACCGGGTGGGCGCAGACAGTGGAGCGGGTATGGGGAAGCGTCAGTCCAGCAACAACAACTGGCGGGAGTTGCTGGCATCCACACTGTGGGCCAGACCGGGCGTGGGCCTCAAGACACCCCAGGGTCTGCCGCGCCCTCGCATTCTTGATTAGAGATTGAAGGAATGACACCTCAAGCGGTCACTCCTTGGGAGCCTGGCCTCACCGAGACTCTGCTCCACAAGGCAACGGAGGTGGATGATGGCCAGGCGGCAGAAGGTGTCTTCTCGCAAGACGCGACGCTTCGAGAAGACTCGCCCCACACGCGCCAAGCTGGATCCTCGACTGGCGCTCCTGCTCACGCTCACCGAAAAGCAGCGCCGCGTGCTCAAGGAGCACGAGGATGAGCGGCTCGGCAGATTGGCCAGGGAGCTCGACGAGGCGCTCGCGGCGCTCGATGGTGCGAAGGATGAGGCGCGTGAAGGCGCCGTCGACCGGCTGCGCAAGCTCGATCTCCAGCTGTTCTCGCCACTCACCACCGGCCTGTTCCTTCCGCTGGCCGGGCGCAAGAAGCCGTGGCCCTTCCCGATGAGGGAGTCGTTCGTCGCCGCATTCGTCCTCTCAGACGCGAGTGCAGACGATCTCAAGCGTCTCGGCGTGCGTGTGCGCAGCCAGGTTGGTGACATCTTCTCTGCCTTCATCCCGTTGTCGGCGATCCCGAAGCTGGAGAAGTCGGCGGCCATCCGTTACATCGAGTTGGCGCGACCGTTGTTTCGCACGCTCAACGCGGCCGTGCCCTACACGCAGCTCGACACGCTGCACAACGCGATGCCCGCGATCGACGGTACCGGCGTCATTGTCGGAATCGTCGACACCAGGCTCGACATCTACCACCCGGACTTCCGCACCGCCGCCAATGCGACGCGCGTGCTGTTCCTCTGGGACCAGACGCTCGTGCCGACCGCGGGCGAAGCCGGCCCGCCAATCCACCCGGCCTTGCCGGGGTTCGTGCCCGCGGGCGGCGTCACCTATGGCGTCGAATACAATCGAGCCACGATCGACAACGAACTGGTCAACCCCCCGCCCGCGTACCAGATCGTGCGGCACGGCGGCACCGCGAGTGAGCACGGGACTCATGTCGCTGGCATCGCGGCGGGCAACGGCCTCGGTCAAGGTGGCACGTTTACCGGTGCCGCACCGGCTGCGGACCTCGTCTTCGTACGCCAGCAGGGCACGGCGGGGACGGCGCTGTTCGGTGACAGCGTCGGGATGGCCGACGCCTTCGCCTACATTTTTGCCCGTGCGGCCCAGCTCGGGCAGCCGTGCGTCATCAACATGAGCGCGAGCGACAACCAGGGGTCGCATGACGGGATGGTGCTCGGCGAGCAGTTTCTCGACAACCTGCTGCTCACGCCGGGCCGCGCGATCACCCTCTCGGCGGGAAACTCGAACAACACCGGTTCACATGCCGCGGGTAACGTGGCGATGGGCGGGACGTCGAATCTCGTGCTCAACTACTTCGCTGCGGACCTCAACGGAGATGGCATCAACGAGGTGCCGCTGAGCGACGACGTCGAGATCTGGTACGACGGGCACGACCGCTTCAACGTCACGGTGACTGTTCCGACGGCGGTGCCGACGGTCATCGGGCCGGTGGCTCCCGGAGGCATGGCGAATGCCGCCCTGCCGGGCGGGGTTTCTGTCCAGGTCACCTCGGTCCTCAACGATCCCCGCAACGGCGACAATCTCATCAGCATCATCTTCGTCGTGCCGGGCGGGCAGAACATCCCGCTCGGCAACACGACGATTGCACTTACCGGAACGACGGTGATCAACGGTGCGTTCCAGGCCTGGGTCGACCGCAACAATCGCGGGCTCTCGTCATTTCAGGCGCCGTTCCTGCAGGAGGGCACGCTCACCCTCGGCGTTCCCGCCACCGCGCGCCGGCCAATCACCGTCGGCAACCACAACAAGACGGCGCCGACCCCCAATATCTCGGCCAGCAGTGGGCGCGGTCCGTCGCGCGACGGTCGCATCAAGCCGGAGATCGCGACGGTCGGCGGCAGCGTCACCGCACCACGCTCGCGCAACATGAACGCGGGGGTGCCGGGTGCGCTCTATACCCCCATGAGTGGGACCAGCATGGCCGCACCGCTCGTGGCGGGTGCCTGTGCCTGTCTGTTCCAGTGCCGGGGAGGGACAAGCACCTGGGCGAACCTGAAGCAGATTCTCGAGGACACGGCCGGAACCGCGGGGCTTGCGATTCCCGGCAATGCATTCGGCTTCGGTTTCATGCAGGTCGGCACCGGCTGCGCCGCGCCTGCGCCGAGCGTCGATGTGTGGCTGCGCGACGATGCGGCCGACACCGGTACCGAGCCGTTCGTCGGCCCGGTCGCCTGGCTCTCTCCCGACATCGAGGTGCTGGATACCGCTGGCAACCCGGTTCCCAATCCCACTTTCGACCCGGTGAAGCGGTTCAACAACATCATCCGCATCACCGTGCGCAACCGTGGCGCCAATGTAGCGCGCAACACCGAGGTCTATTTCTATTGGGCGGACCCTGCCACGAACATTCCCTATCCAGCCGCGTGGAACACCACCGGCATCTACAACGATGCCCCCGGGTTCGTGAACCAATCCAACATGATCGTCATCCCACAGCTCGCGGCGGGAGCGAGCACTCAGGTGCAGTTCGGCTGGGCGCCCCCCGCGCCGGGCTCGAACATCCGCGGCGACGACCACTTCTGCCTGCTGGTCCGGTTGGAGAACGAGAGCGACCTCTCGCAGATTGGCACCGGAGGATGGAGCGCGATCAGCGCGCGCAACAACGTCGGCCTCCACAACGTGCACGTCCAGCCCGACGATCCGAGCGACGCGGACATGAGCTTCTACGTGGTCGGCTCGGCGGAGCAGGACAGCCTGATCGTCCATCCCAAGCTCGCGGCCGGACGAGTGAGCCTGCTGCTGCCTGTCCAGGCACTGCCATGGCGCGACAGAGCGCTGATCGAGCGCAACAACGGGCCGCGGCCGGGCTTCGGCTGCTGTGGCGCCGTTGATCCGCTCGCTCGCGTGAATGCGACCCTGGAGGGCGAAAAGGTTCGAGCCATCACGGATATCGTCGGTGCGGAGTTGCTCGTGCTCAGGGACGGCATCGCCACGGTGACGATGGGCAAGGCGGGTCGCCTGCACGTGCCCTATGTCCGGATCGCCGACGGCGCTCGCATGGTGGCGAAGCTCCATGTGAGCAAGCCGAAAATCGACAAGGAGCGCCGATTCGTGCACATCGCCCAGCACTCGGGCGGGCAGCTCGTGGGCGGCGTGAGTCTGGAACTGCGGCCCCGCAGGGCGTGAGGTCACGGCATTGAGTGACGACGCCTGGCAGCGCAAGGTCGACCACCGGCTCCTGGCGCTGTGGGTGCGTGTCCCGGAGGCGGAGCGTGGCCAGCGGCGCGTCACCGTCATGTTGCGCTTCGCGGGCCCGGTCGAGTGGCTGCGGCGGCAAGGTGTGATGATCGGCTCGGTCGCGGGTGACGTCGCCCCCGCCGCGATCGGGCTCGCCGACCTCGCGCGCGTCGCCGCCCTGCCCGAGGTCACATTCATCGAGCTCGCCCAGGGCCTCGGGCCGGATGCCCCGGCCGGCTAGGCCAGGGAGGACCCTCCTGCCCTCTCACCGCCCCAGGCCCACTCGCGCCTCACGTCGCAACAGGACCCCTGTTCCGCATCGCGGTCGGCGACCCAGCGGTCGATGCGCGGGTCTGGCGGCCAGTCTTCAGCGCGCTGCAGTCGGAGTTCGCGCCTGGAGCCACCAGGGGCGCAGGGTCCGTGGCATGCCGCCGGGCCTCGCGCACGCTCGCGGTGTCCGGCCGCGGTCCATCCTCGAGCGAGTTGAAGCCCACCGCACGCGACGAGGGACAGGGACAAGGCCAGGGTACCGGGCCATGGCGCTCGAGACAGGCACTTCATGACGACCTCCAGACGCGGACGTGGAGCGTCAGTGCCCCAAGCCGAGGAGGCTGAAATAGGTCTGGGCGCACGCGGGAAAGCGGACGACAGCGCACGCGGATTCGACTGGGAGTGCTCGGCGGGACGCCCCGTCGTTGACAAGGGGTGGGCGACGAGCCCCGAAATGCAGGAAGCCGCGCGCAGAGCCCGTCAGGCGGGTCGGCGCGCGGCTTCGCTGTCACGGCGCTTCGAAGGGGGGGCTAAGCGTTGCGGCGGACCATCGCGACCTCGAGCTGACGGTCGGTGATGTAGCCGGTGGCCTGCTTGCCCGGGCGGTACATCTTCCCGCTGTCATCCACGTAGAAGCGGTTGTTCGGGTTGGTGTCCGCGCCCTTGGCCTGCTGCTTCGTGCCCGGGTCGTGGAAGGTGTAGTAGGTGCGGCCCTTCTCGTCGACGCCGCGGCCGGTGATGACCACGAAGTGGTCCGTGAGCTGGTCCGCGTTGTAGTTGGAGTCCTTGTGGCTGACGCCGACGACGACGGGCTTGCCCGCGTCCAGCTGCGAGTCGATGTACTTGCGGCCCTCGGCGGCCTTCTTCGGGTCCACCGTCACCTGGCCCTTGGAGTTCTCGCTCTTGGCCACCTGGATGCGCTCGCCGGGGCCCGTCACGGTGGCGCCGGCCGCCTTGGCCATGGCCACCGCCGCCTTGAAGCACGCGGTGTCGCTCGGGGTGTAGCCGTGGCCGCCCTCGAACTGGCTGTAGTACGGGACCTTGACCTTCTTCGGCTCCGTCGCGCCCGGCTTCGTGGTGGCGCCGGTGTCCGTCACCGGCTTGTCGGCGGGCTGGGGGGTGGACGAGGACGTGTCCGGCTTCTTCGCGGGCTTCGTCTCCGGCTTCGCGGCGGGCGTCGTGCCACCCGCCTGCTCCTTCTTGAGCTGGGCCAGGGCGTCCTTCGACTCGTTCACGAAGCGGTTGGCGACGCTCTCCTGCACCTTGGCCGAGTTGCGGCTGAAGTGCACCAGCCCGCCGCTCGCGTTGCGGCGGCCGCGCTCGGCGTAGACGGCCTTGATGATGTCCTCGTCGCTCATCTTCGCCGGGTCCTTGCCCTTGAGCGCGGCCTTGAAGATGTCGTCGGAGTTGTTGCGGTGCTGGACGGAGGTGGACCAGGCCACGTCCTGCAGCGTCTTCGAGCGCGTGGTGACGTCCAGGCCGGTGGCCTTCTTGATGTTGGCGACCGCCGGGTCGTAGTGCGTGCGCTGGATGGCGTCGTGCTGGGCCTTGAAGAAGCCCTCCGGGTCCTTCTTCGCCAGCGCCTTCCAGGCCGCGGAGAACTCCTCGCTGCCGGGCGTCTTGCCGGACAGGGCCTTGTGGTACTCGGGGTAGGTGCCCTTGAGGCCGTCCACGAACTCCTTCGCGGAGCCCGTCTTGCTGGCGAACTGGTACGAGCCGTAGGACACGCCACCCGCGTCGCCCGTGCCCTTGGACACGGTGCCGGGGCCGGTCGCCTCGTACTTGCGGCTCAGGCTGCCCAGGTCCGAGGGGACGGCGCCGCCCTTCGTCGTCTCGGCGGGCTTCGTGGTGGTGCCGGTGGGCTGGAAGCTGTCCACCTGCGGCTGCTT
This sequence comes from Pyxidicoccus xibeiensis, assembly GCF_024198175.1. Taxonomy (NCBI): domain Bacteria; kingdom Pseudomonadati; phylum Myxococcota; class Myxococcia; order Myxococcales; family Myxococcaceae; genus Pyxidicoccus; species Pyxidicoccus xibeiensis. The sequence continues at coordinate 150,530 of NZ_JAJVKV010000006.1, read as the reverse complement.
CTTCCCGGTGGAGGTGCCGGCCGGCTTCGCTTGGAAGTCGTCCGGCATGCGGAGGACCTGGCCCTTGAGGATGCGGTCCGGGTCCTTGATGTTGTTCGCCTTCACCAGCGCATCGACGGTGGTGTTCTTGGCCCGCGCGATGGCCGACAGGGTGTCACCCGACCGCACCTTGTAGCTGCTGACGCTCGTCATCATCCGCTCCCGTGCCATGGGCTGACTGCTCCACGGCCACTCGACCCGCAGTCGAGGATTTCCCATGATTATCGCCGAGTTCCGCCCATTGTTGCTGGAGCGGGAGACTTCCAGGAGCCCCCAGGATGGGCTACGTAACCCCTCGGATTCACTGAGTCAGGGAGCGAGCGATGGAGAGCAGGCAGGTGTGGCTGGGCCTGACGGTGGTGGCATGGGCGGCGCTGGCCGTGGCCCAGCCGGTGGCGGAGGTGACGGGCCTGTACCGCAAGGAAGGCGCGGAGCTGGCGGTGCTGCAGGGCGACAAGGAGACGCTGCTGCACTACGGCGCCGGCTTCCCGCAGGGGCAGAGCGTGGGCACCTGTGAGTGTCCCCTGGTGCTGCAGCGCAAGGAGTCCGCCACGCGCTGGGCCCTGAAGAGCACCGACTCCGAAGACACGTGGACCCTGCGGCTGGAGCCCGAGCAGCTGGTGCTCGAGGACGGAAGTCCCCAGTGCTGCGGTGCGGGCTGGCCCGGGCGGGAGGTCCTTCCCCGCAAGGGAGTGACGCCGCTGCGCGGCTGCAAGGTGACGGCGCCGCGCGCGTACTTCCACGACTCGGACGCGAAGAACACGCAGCGCAAGGCCTTCGTGGTGGCCGGTGACGCGGTGCAGGTCTACGTGCCGCCGCTCGAGCCGGACCTGGTGCCCGCGCGCTTCGCGGGGGCGAAAAGCGCCACGGTGGGGCTGCTGCGGAGAGATCAGCTCGACTGCAAGGCGCAGGGGAGCGGCGCGGGGGCCTCGGCTCCGGCTCCGGTGGAGGTGAAGTCGCTCGTGGGGCGCTGGGTGCAGGTGCAGCGCAAGGGCAAGGGGTACGTCATCGACCAGCCCTGCTCCGCCGAGAACCCCTCCTTCTCCCTCCAGGTCAGCGGAGTCCTGGACGTCGAGTACGGCCAGGAGGGCGAGCAGCTCAAGGTGACGGGCAGCAAGCCCGGCAGGGCGGGCGCGTACACGCTGGAGGTGACGGGCCCCAGCGGCTCGCGCGAGACGCTGGAGTGGACGGTGGCCGACGCGAAGCGGAACATCGTCCAGCTCAAGGGCGGCACGGGCTTCTTCCGCGGCGGCACGCTCTTCGTGCGCGAGGAGAAGAAGAGCGGCATCCCCGTGCGCGCCGAGAAGTGTGACGAGTTCGAGTAGCCCTAGGCGAGCTTGAACCCGTCCAGCTCCGGCACCTTCTCCAGCAGCACGGGGGCGGAGTGGAGGTAGGCGGTGGAGCGGCGCTTCTGGTCGATGTCGTCGTAGACGCGCCGCACCTGGGTGGGCGTCAGGCCCATGACCTGGGCGGCCTCTTCGGTGGACACGTCGTGGTTCTTGGCCCACATCAGCAGGTCGAGCTGCGAGTAGTGCACGGAGAAGTAGAAGTCCTCCTGCGACTGCGGAAGGCTGAAGGTGTCCGTGGTGGGCTCGCCGCTGGTGATTTCGTCGATGACGCCCAGGTGCTTCGCCAGCTTGTACACCTGCGTCTTGTAGAGGCCGGCGATGGGCTTCACGTCCGCCGCGCCGTCGCCGAGCTTCACGAAGAAGCCCTGGTCGTACTCGAGCCGGTTGGGGGTGCCGGCCACCGCGAAGTTCAGCCGGTCCGCGTGGAAGTAGTCCATCATCTTCCGCGTGCGCTGCTTGAAGTTGGTGGCGGCGACAATCTGCGTGTACGCCTGCGGCGAGAGGCGGAAGCGGCGCTCCTCGCCGTTCACCTGCACCACGACGTAGAAGAAGTTCACCGCGTCCGTGTTCAGCCGGTCGCCGTGCATGACAATCTTCCACTTCATGTCCGCAGTGAACTCCGGGAACACCGAGCGCACCGCCGCGTCCCGCTGCTCGTAGCAGCCGGCCGCCTCCAGGATGGGGGCGATGTCGTGGAGCTGGTACTTGATGCCCAGCTTCTCGCAGAGCTTGCGGCCCAGCTGCGAGCTCCACCCGCTGGAGTCACGCTCCGGCAGGAGGATGCCGAAGACGCGGTCCGGCCCCAGCGCCCGCACCGCCAGCGCCGCCACGCACGCCGAGTCGATGCCACCGGAGATGGCCACCACCAGCCCGCGCTTGCGCAGCTTCTTCAGCACCGCCTCGCGCAGCCCCTCGGACAGCTCGACGGCCTTGGTCTCCCAGTCCAGCTCCAGCACCTGCTTCGAGAACTTCATCGTGTCCACCCCTCTCAAGCCCTTCACGAAGAACCGACTGACGAATACCGGGTACGCAGCTCCGCCTTGAGCACCTTGCCGGCGGGGCCGCGCGGCAGCGCCTCCGAGAACACCACGTGCTTGGGCACCTTGTGCGCGGGCAGCGACTCGCGGCAGAAGCGCCGCAGCTCGTCCTCCCTCACCTCGGCGCCCGCGCGCAGCACCACCACGGCGCAGGCCGCCTCGCCGCCCAGCGCGTCCGGTACGCCGACGACGGCCACCTCCTGCACGGCGGGGTGGCGCGCCAGCTGGTGCTCCAGCTCCACCGGGCTCACCCGGTGGCCATTCACCTTGAGGATTTCCTTCGCGCGGCCCACCAGGAAGAAGAAGCCGTCCGCGTCGCGCCAGGCCAGGTCGCCCGTCCACAGCCAGCCGTCGCGCAGCACGGTGGCCGTCTCCTCCGGCGCGTCCAGGTAGCCCGGCGTGACGTTGGCCCCGCGCGCCACCAGGTGTCCCGTCTCGCCCACGGGCAGCGGCGCGCCGTCCTCGGCCACCACGCGCAGCTCCACGCCCGGAATCGCGACGCCGATGGAGCCCGCCTTCTGCTCGGCGTAGCGGGGCGGCAGGTAGCTCAGCCGCGCGGTGGCCTCCGTCTGGCCGTACATGACGTACAGCTCCGCGGGGCGGAAGGCCTCGCGCGTCCAGCGGAGGGTGTCCGGCGCCATGCCGCCACCTGCCTGGGTGACGTAGCGCAGCTTCAGGGCGGGCAACGGCTCCGTGCTGGCCTGCCGCTTCAGCAGCTCGAAGGTGATGGGTACGCCGGCGAAGCCCGTGCTGCCCTCGGCGGCCATGGCCTCCAGCACCACGCGCGGGTACATGAAGCGCGGCTCCAGGAACACGGAGGCCCCGACGAGCAGGTGCGTCTGGAGCACGCTCTTCCCGTAGCAGTAGTGCAGCGGGAGGATGAGGTGCGCCCGGTCGGCGGGCGTCAGGGCCAGGTACTCGACGATGGAGCGCGTGTTGGCCGCGATGTTGCCGAACGTCTGGATGACGCCCCGGGGCGTCCCCGTGCTGCCGGACGTGTAGACGATGGAGGCGGGCGCATCCGGCGCAGTGGGCGGCAGGGCCTCCAGCGGCGGGGCCTTCACCTCCGGGTCCAGCGCGCCGTCTTCCTGGAGCCAGGTGCAGACGGAAGGTGACAGCACCTGGAGCATGCGCTCCGGCGGCCGTGCGGAGTGGACGACGTACAGGTGGCCCAGGCCGGGCTTGCCCGCCCACCGGCGCGCGTCCTGTCCGAAGAGGAAGGCATGGCGCGCGCGCGTCTGCGCGAGGATGGCGTCCAGCGACGCCGCGCCGGACTCGCGGTCCAGCTCCACCGCGCACGCACCCAGTGCCTGCACCGCCAGGCCCGCCACGACGGCTGCCGGACCGAGGGGCAGGGCGATGACGACCTTGTCTCCCGGTGACACGCCTGCGTCGTGCAGGTGGCCGGCGAGGGCGCGCATCCGCGCCGCGAGCTGCGCGTAAGTCAGTCGCACCCATGGGGAGTCCACAGCGGGCGCGTCGGGCGTGCGCCCGGCGTGGCCGAGCACCCAGGCGGGTGATGAGTCGGGCGCGCTCATGCGGTCTCCAACGCCCGCGCGTCCACGGACGGGGAGGGAGGAAAGCGGGGCTGGAATGAGTCCTGGCCGCTCATGCGGTCTCCATCACCACCGCGTCCACGTGCTCCGAGGGCGGGGGCTTGGGCTGGAGGAAGTGGTGGGCCAGCAGCTGCGTGGAGGCGATGGCGAAGAGGGCCATGGTGTCCGCCTCGCTCTCCGCGGCATTGGGCGCGCGCAGCTTGGCCACCAGCCGCTCCGCCTTGCGCGCGTCGAAGACGCCCACCCTGGCCACGGCCTCGGGCGCGAGCAGCTCCCGGGCCCAGGCCGGTGCGTCGGGCCCCACCAGCGCTCCGGCGATGGGCGCGCGGTAGGGGAACTTGCTGCGCTCCAGGATGGAGGCGGGCACCTTGCCCCGGGCGAAGCGCTTGAGCAGGTGCTTCTCGTCCAGGCCCTTCAGGCGCAGCCGCTCCGGCACGCGCGCGGCGAACTCCATCACCGCCGTGTCCAGGAAGGGGAAGCGCCCCTCCACCGCGTTGCCCAGGAGCATGCGGTCGCCCTGTGCGGACAGCAGATAGCCGGACAGCAGCGTCTTCGCCTCCAGGTACTGCGCGCGCGCCAGCGGCCGCCAGCGGGCCACGTGCTCCGGCACCGACTGGAGCACCGACGCCACCGGGTCCTCGTCCGCCACGCGCGCGGCGAACTCCGGCGCGAGGAAGCGCAAGATGCGGCCGCTGTTGGACCAGCGCACCAGGTGCGAGAAGGCCAGGCCCCCGGGCGCGTCCAGCCCCAGGCCGAAGAACTCGCGCAGGAGCTCCACGTTCTGCTGGCTCACCGACAGGGTGGGGTACAGCTTCCGCAACAGCAGCGGCCGGGACTTCGACTCCGGGTGGCGGGCCCAGAACTGCCGGACCTTGGTCTCCTTGAAGAGGTCGTAGCCGAGGAACATCTCGTCCGAGCCCTCCCCGGTGAGGACCACCCGGATGCCGTTGTCCCGCACCCACCGGCTCAGGCGCAGGAAGGGCGCGGGCGCCGAGCGCATCATCGCCTGCTCGGCGTGGAAGATGACGCCGGGCACCAGCGAGCCGATGTCGCCATCGCCCAGCTCCACCACGTGGTGCTGCGTGCGCAGCTCCTCCGCGACGGTGGCCTGGTGCTGGCGCTCGTCGAAGCGCGCGTGCGCGAAGCCCACGGAGAACGTGCGCAGCGTGCCGCCCAGCTGCTCCTGCGCCAGCGCGCACAGGAGGCTGGAGTCCAGCCCGCCCGACAGGTACGCCGCCACCGGCACGTCCGCGCGCAGCCGCAGGCGCACCGCGCGCTCCAGCACCGCGCCCAGCTCCTCCAGCAGCTTCGGTTCGTCCGCGGCCTCCGGCGTCACGCCGAAGTCCAGGTCCCAGTACCGGAACACCTCCAGCTTCCCGTCCCGGAAGCAGGCCGAGTGCGCCGGGGGCAGCAGGCTGACGCCCTCGAACGAGGTGCGCGGCGCCACCGGCGCCCAGAGCTGGAAGGTCTGCTTGAGGCCCCGCGCGTCCAGCGCCGGTGTCACCAGCCCGCCCGCGAAGAAGACCTTCGCCTCCGAGCCGAACGCCAGCTGCCCGCCGGGCAGGTGCGCGTAGTACAGCGGGCAGATGCCGACGCGGTCTCTGGACAGCCAGAGCGCCCCGTCCCGCGGGTCCCACAGCGCGAAGGCCCACTGGCCCTCGAAGCGGCGCACACAGTCGATGCCCCACGCGAGGAACGCGGCGAGGATGACCTCCGTGTCCGAGCGCGTGCGGAAGGTGTAGCGGCCGGAGAGCTGCTCCCGCAGCTCCACGTGGTTGAAGATCTCCCCGTTGAAGACGACGGTGAGCCCCGTTGCCGCATCCCGCATGGGCTGGTGGCCGCCCTCCAGGTCGACGATGGACAGCCGCGTGTGGCCCAGGCCCACGCCGTCCATCACCCGGGCCCGCTGTGCGTCCGGGCCCCGGTGCTGGAGGCTGGCGGTCATCCGGCGCAGCCGCCCGGCGGCCTCCCGCCGTGCCTCCGTGGCGCCACTTCCCCGAGGGAAGGTGAAACCCGCGATGCCACACATGGCTGTCTCTCAGCCCGCCTGCGGGAGGCGCGCCTGCTGCTTGCGCTCGACGAAGGCGACGACGCGCGACAGCGAGTCCAGGTTCTCCGGCACCAGCTCGCGGTCCTCCAGCTTGAGGCCGAAGTCCTGCTCCAGGAACGCCACCAGCTCCATCATGCCCGTGGAGTCGATGAGGCCCTTGCGGAGGAAGGAGTCGTCGTCACCGAACTCGTCTACGAAGAAGGTGTCGACGATGAAGCTGCGGATGCGCTCACGAGTGCTCATGGAATCAATCCTGTCGGGGTACCGGGTGAAGGGGAAAGACGCCCAGTCCAGGTGAAGACGTCCTGGGCGAGAAGGCTTACGGCGTCAGGCGCCCGGCTCGCGGGCCACCAACTCCAGGCTCATGTTCCGGGCGGGGTTGCCCATGGCGAGCGAGTCCGGGGGCACGTCCTGCGTGACGATGCTCCCGGCGGACACCACCGAGCGCGCCCCCACGCGGACCCCGGGCATGATGATGGCGCCATGGGCCACCCAGACGTCGTCCTCGATGACGATGGGCGCGGTGCGGTGCCCGTCGCGGTCGGCGATGCGCACGAACGAAGCGAGCATGCACCGGGCCCCCAGCTCCACCCGCTCCCACGCCTCCAGGGACACCCCGTAGTTGAAGGTGGTGTCGGCGCCGATGACGAGCCGGGCGCCGGGGTGGCAGGTGAGCGAGGTGGCCATCATCCCCTTCGCGAAGGTGAGCCGGTCTCCCAGCTCCAGGGCGCCCTCGTTCTTGACGACGACGGGGCCATAGGCGGCCACGTTGCGGCCGAGGGACGGCAACCCCCGGAAGAGCCAGTGCGCCCGCGCCACGGCCAGCACGCGCTCGGCGCGGGGCTCCAGGGAGTCGCGCAGCTCGTGGAACCGCGTCAGCCACTCCGACACGGGCGGGGCGGGAAGTCGCGCGTTCATCCGGCCACCTCCTTGCGGAGCACGCGCGCCGGCGAGCCTCCCACCGTCACGCCCGGGGGAATCCGGCGGGAAATCACCGTCCCGGGGGCCACGGTGGTGCCCTTCTGCACGTGCGAGCCCGGCAGGAGGATGGCGCGGCTGCCCACCGTCACGCCCTCCTCGATGACCAGGGGCACGGAGGGCGGCCGTTCGTGCCGGTTGCCGCGCAGCGGGTGGTGCTGGTTGTCCAGCACCTTGCAGAAGGCGCCCAGCCTCGCGCCCGTGCCCACGGTGATGGACTGGAGGGCCTCCAGGGAGGCGCCGCCCTCGATGGCGACGTCATCTCCCAGGACGATGCTGCCGCCCTGCATCGCGTGCAGCTCGATGGGCGCCACGCGCCCGTCCAGCACCACGCGGTCTCCCAGGCGGATTTCGCCGGGGCCGTGAATCCACACGCGGCCGAGCACCGTGGGGGCAGCCCCCACGGACTGGCAGCGCCGCAACTTCATCCGGGTGAGCAGCGTGCCCAGCCCGCGCGACAGGGGAAGGGTGTGCGGGCTCATGTCACGGGGTGTTCAGGACAGCGGGAATGGGAGGCTGCACCGCGGGCGCGGGCAGGGTGGACAGGAAGCCGAGGAACTCCCTGGCGATGCGCTGCTGCCCGGCGGCGTTCAGGTGCCCGCCATCATCCGAGTACGCCGGCACCATGGCCGGCCACGTCTGCCCGTTGAGCTCGTACGTCTCCGCCGTGCCTTCTGGCGTGGTGGACTCCAGCGCCGCCAGGTCGAACAGCGGCTCCTTGCCGCCGTACGTCTTGCGCAGCAGCTGGTTGAACGTCTCCCGCTGCACGTTCTCCGCGATTCCCCACACCGGCCGGCCCAGCAGCTCCTTCACCCACGCCTTGGCGCCGCGCTGCACGGTGGTCAGCGGCACGGTGAGGTGCACGAAGGTGGTGTGCGGGTGGCGCGCCTTCAGTCCCTCCATCGTCGCGCGGTACTTCTCGAACACCGCGCGGGTGTCCGTGGCTCCGTTGAAGTCGATGTAGCAGAACTTCATGAAGGCGACGTCCGCCCCCTTCCCGAGCCCGCCGTCCATCAGCCGCTCGAAGTCGGCGATCTTCGTCTCGGGCTTGAGGTTCTCCCCCACCATGGCGTGGGCAATCGTGCCCGGCGCCAGCGGCACCGTGGGGTCCTTCACCTCCACGATGCGCGGCGCGGGGCCCTGCTGGCCGGCCGTCACCTGCTTCACGCCGTCGAGGATGTTTCCGCCCACCGACTGGTGTCCGAAGAAGATGCGCTGCTGCGCCAGCTTCTCCAGCGACACGCCCGCCGCGGAGGACGTCGGCGGCGCCGCGTGTGCAGCGCCGTGCAGGGCCATGAGCATGATGGCTGGCAGCACCAGCGCGCTCAGCCGCACCACAAAGGTCCAGTCGAAGTGCATGCAGACACTTAGACCCGACAGTCGCCGAGCGTCAAAGGCCCAACAGTCCTACCCTCCGCGAAGAATGCGGTAACCCCGCATAGGCCTTGGGGTGGGGCGAAAACCACCCTGCTCGCCAGGTGGGAAGGCAGGCGGGCAGGGCGGAGGAGGTGCGGCCCGCTCCGGGCTACTCCGAGCGGAGGGAGATGGAGGGCGACACGCGGCTGGCGCGGAGCGCGGGCAGCCAGCTCGCCAGGAGCGACACACCGCCGAGCACCACGGTGACACCGATGAAGATGGTCGGCTCGCTGGCGTCCACGCCGTACAGCAGCGAGGCCAGCAGCCGCGTGACGCCGAACGCGGCCAGCAGGCCCACTCCCACGCCCATGGCCGTCAGCTTCAGGCCCTGGCCCATCACCAGGCGCAGCACCTGCCGCGGATGCGCGCCCAGTGCCAGGCGGATGCCCAGCTCGCGCGTGCGCTGGCCCACCGTGTACGCCATGACGCCGTAGACGCCCACGCCCGCCAGCACCACCGCCAGCAGCGCGAAGGCCGTCAGCAGCCGCACCGTCGCCAGGGGGCGCAGCAGTTGCCGCTCCACCCGCGCCGCGAAGGGCGCCAGGTCATAGACGGGCTGCTCCGCGTCCACCGCCTTCACCTCCTGGCGCACCGCCGTCACCAGGGCCGCCACCGCGGCCTCCTGCGTGTTGCGGGAGCGCAGCAGCAGCGACACGCCGGGGAGGGGGAGCTGTGCCAGGGGCAGGTACACCTCCGGGCGGGTCGGCACGGTGAGCCTGTCATGGCGCACGTCCGCCACCACCCCGACGATTTCGCGGAACGCGGTGTCCCCGTTCCAGTCCAGCTTCACCCTGCGGCCCAGGGGCTCGCCACCGGCGACGTAGGCGCGGACGAAGGCCTCGTTGACGATGAGGACAGGCGCGCCCTTCTCCCCGTCTTGCGGACCGAAGGCGCGCCCCTGGCGCACGGCGATGCGCATGGCGCGGAAGTAGTCCGGGCTGGCCACCCGGTACTCGGCGATGCGCAGGTCCCCGGGCTGCGCGGTGTCTCCCTCGAGGACGAAGTCCCCGCTGGTGTAGCTGCCGCCCAGGGGCGCGTCGTTGACCATGCCCACCGCCTCCACACCCGGCAGCGCCTGGAGCCGGCCCAGCAGCGCGTCATGGAAGGACCGCCGGAGCGCCGGGTCCGTGTACTTCGTCCCTGGCAGGGACAGCCGGGCGCTCAGCAGGCCATCCATGTCGAAGCCCAGGTCCACCGCCTGCACGTTGCGCAGCGTGCGCACCATGAGCCCGGTGCCCACCAGCAGCACCAGCGCCAGGGCCAGCTGCACCATGACGAGTCCATTGCGCAGCGGGTGGCTGGAGCGCGCCCCGGTGGCGCTGCCCGACTGCTTGAGCAGGGGCAGCACGTCCATGCCGGAGGTGTGCAGCGCGGGCGCCAGGCCGAAGAGCAGCCCCGCGCCCACCGACAGCGCCACGCTGAAGGCCATGGCCGGCGCGCTCAGCTCCACCGGCGTCAGCCGCAGCATGTTGGCGGGCAGCAGGGTGCGCACCAGCTCCAGGCCCCACAGCACCAGCAGCATGCCCAGCGCGCCGCCGAAGAGGGACAGCAGCACGCTCTCCGCCAGCGCCTGCTGCACGCGCCGGCGGCGGCTGGCCCCCAGCGCCGCGCGGATGGCCCCGTCCCGCTGCCGCGCCAGCGCCCGCACCAGCATGAGGTTGGCCACGTTGGCGCAGGCGATGAGCAGCACGAAGGCCACCGCGCCCCACAGCGTCCACAGCAGGGGGCGCGTGTTGGAGGTGAGCTCGTCCTGCCACAGGCGCGGCGTCACGGTGTGCGGCTTCTGGCCGGCTTCCGAGCGGTCGATGGCCGCGGCCACCCGCAGCAGGTCCTCCCGCGCCGCCTCCAGCGAGAGCCCCGGGGCCAGCCGCGCCAGCACGGACAGGTAGTGGTGGCCGTGGTCCTGCGCGTCCAGCCAGTGCGGCACCCACACCTCCGCCTCGTCGGCGAAGTCCGGGAAGGAGAAGTCCTCCGGCAGCACCCCCACCACGGTGTGGGTCCGCCCGTCCAGCACCACCGTGCGCCCCACCGCGTCCGCCGCGCCGCCCAGCGCCCGCTTCCAGAAGCCGTGGCTCACCACCACCGTGGACGCGGCGTTGCCCGGCTGCGCGTCGTCCTCCGCGAAGTCGCGGCCCTGGGCCGGCTTCACGCCCAGCGTCGCGAAGAAGTCCGGCGTGACGCGGCCTCCGCGCACGCGCTCCGGGGCGTCCCCGCCCGTGCGGTTGAGGTCCGTGCGCGCATACCCCGCCAGCCGGACGAAGCCCTTGCCGTGCTCACGCCAGCCCAGCAGCTCCGGCGACGACACGGAGGCGGTGTCCGTGCCCTCCTGGTTGCACCAGATGCGCACCAGCTGGCTGGCCTCGGGGAAGGGCAGGGGCCGCAGCAGCATGGCGTGGATGGCGCTGAAGAGGACGGTGTTCGCGCCAATGGCCAGCGCGAGCGTGATTCCAGCGGCCAGCGTGAAGCCGGGGGTGCGCATCAGGGTGCGCAGCGCGTAGCGGAAGTCCTGGCGGAGGGAGTCCATGGCGTGCCCCTAAGCGAAGCACATGCCAACCCCGGGGCCGAAGCAACCCCAGGGGGTTGCATGCGCGCTCCGCCCGCGCGCGCCCGGAGGCTTCACGGAAGCGGGATGAAGCGTCCCGGAAACGGACACCGGACACCGCCGGGCTTGGAGCCGTGGCCGGGTGCCCGGTGCCCGTCACCGAGGGCGGCCGGCGCGCGGGGAGGGGCGCGCGTGCCGGCCGCCATGACGCGGGTCAGTTCACGTGCCAGCGCGCGGCAATCTCCTCGCACGCGAGCAGCACGTCGTTCATCCGCCGCTGCTGGGCGCGGGGCGCGAGGAACAGCCGGCCCGCGAACACGTCGAAGACGCCCACCAGGCGCGGGTCCACCGGGCCGCGCTGCTCCAGCCGCTGCTCGGCGTAGCGGTGCAGCACGGTGGCGATGTACTGCCCCGCGCGCTCATCCAGCGGCGTGTGCTTGGAGAAGTAGAGCTTCAGCAGGCCGGAGCGCATCTGCCCCTGCGCGTCCACGCTGCGCAGCAGCACCTCCGGGCGCACGCTGATGGCCACGCCGGACAGCTCCAGCGGCGGCAGCTCCGCGTCCGCGGGGCTGGCAATGGCCTTGCTGGCCAGGCCTTCCGAGGCGACGAGGCAGCGCTGCAGGGCCTCGGCGCACAGCGCCAGGCGGTGCGCGTCGAAGTCCGACTCCGGCATGGCGTTCAGCAGCCGACGCTGGTGGTAGCGCAGGATGACCTCGTCGCGGCCCTCGCAGAGGAACTCGACGATGGCCTGCGCCGCGGCGGGGTAGCGCAGGTACTGCGGGTCCACCGGGTGCTTCTGTCCGTGGATGATGCGCTTGCGGAGCGACGGCGTCGCGGTGAGGTACTGGCCCAGCTTGTTGACGGAGACGCGCGGGTTCTCGCGAGGAGTGGTCGTGGTCATGGTCGTGGTCGTGGACATGGCGGCCTTCCTTTCGGCTTCGTTGATGAAAGGAGACTACCGGAGGGGTCTGACATTCCCTCGGTGGGCCGGCTGCGGGGGCGGGGGGCTCCGGCTCCACCCCGGAAGGTAGGATTCGGCCCCCTCCACCCGCCGCGGAGGGCGCCTTCCCGGCGCCGTTCATGGCGCATTGCATTGTGCGGACGGCTGACAGTCTCTGCCTGTGCTTTGTACTTTTCGTTGTCCACCCCCGTCCTTACCTTGCGCCGCGAATGGTTCCGAAGAGGGACCTCGACCCTTCGGGCGCGGCAGGCGGCGCGCCCCCACGCGAAGCACGGAGGCGGTGTCATGGTGGAGACGGCTGAGAACCCGCTGGGCCTGGACGGATTCGAGTTCGTGGAGTTCACGAGCCCCGCGCCGGAGGTGATGGTCAGGCTGCTGGAGCGGCTGGGGTTCACCGCGTACTCCAAGCACCCGAGCAAGGACCTGGTCCGCTACAAGCAGGGCGGCATCAACCTGCTCATCAACCGCGAGACGACGGGCCAGGTCGCCGAGTTCCGCGCGGCCCACGGCCCCTCGGCCAACGGCATGGCCTTCCGCGTGGGCAATGCCCGGCGGGCCTACGAGATGGCCCTGGAGCGCGGCGCCCGCGCGGCGGACCCCTCCCGGGGCGCGCTGGGCGAGGGCTCCTATGTCCTGGAGGGCATCGGCGGCAGCCTGCTCTATCTCGTCGACCGCCACGGGGCGAAGGGCTCGCTCTATGACTCCTGGGTGAAGATTCCCGGCGCGGACGAGGCCGAGGCCCGCAACAGCGTGGGCCTGGAGTCGCTGGACCACCTGACGCACAACGTGCGCCGCGGCCAGATGCGCACCTGGTCGGCCTTCTACAGCCGCATCTTCGGCTTCGCCGAGCAGAAGTACTTCGACATCAAGGGCCAGGCCACGGGCCTGTTCAGCCAGGCGATGATTGCCCCGGACCGCAACATCCGGATTCCGCTGAACGAGAGCCAGGACGACAAGTCGCAGATTGAAGAGTTCATCCGCCAGTACAACGGCGAGGGCATCCAGCACCTGGCGCTCACCACGCGCGACATCTACGGCACCGTGGAGCGGCTGCGCGAGCGCGGCGTGGCCCTGCAGGACACCATCGAGACCTACTACGACCTCGTCGACAAGCGCATCCCCAACCACGGCGAGGACCTGGCGCGGATGCGGAAGAACCGCATCCTCATCGACGGCAACGAGCAGGAGGGGCTGCTGCTGCAGATCTTCACCGAGAACCTCTTCGGGCCCATCTTCTTCGAGATCATCCAACGCAAGGGCAACGAGGGGTTCGGTAACGGGAACTTCCAGGCGCTCTTCGAGTCCATCGAGCTTGACCAGATCCGCCGCGGCGTGATCAAGGTCGACACGAAGCGCTAGGCCCTCTCGGAGCCGCGGAGGACGCACCCAGTGACGACCGACACGCAGGCCGGGACCACTCCCAGGAGCACCCTGAAGATGGCCCCCGGCGGCTACCTCTCCGGCTTCGGCAACGAGTTCGCGACGGAGGCCGTCCCCGGCGCGCTCCCCGAAGGGCAGAACTCGCCGCAGCGGGCGCCCTTCGGGCTCTACCCGGAGCAGCTCTCCGGCGCCGCCTTCACCGCCCCGCGCCGGGAGAACCGGCGCTCGTGGCTCTACCGCATCCGGCCCAGCGCCAACCACCCCGCGTACCAGCCCCACCCGCAGGGGCTGCTGCGCAGCGGCCCCTTCGACGAGGTGCCCGTCTCGCCCAACCGGCTGCGGTGGGACCCGCGGCCGCCCCCGGCGCAGCCCACGGACTTCATCGAGGGGCTCAGCACCTACGGCGGCAACGGCGACCCGGCGACGGGCGCGGGCATCAGCATCCACCTGTACGCCGCCAACCGGTCCATGACGGACAAGGTGTTCTACGACGCGGACGGCGAGCTGCTCATCGTCCCGGGCGCCGGGAAGCTGCGCCTCGTGACGGAGCTGGGCGTGCTGGACGTGGCGCCGGGCGAAATCGCGGTGGTGCCGCGCGGCGTGCGCTTCCGGGCCGAGCTGCCGGACGGGCAGGCCTCCGGCTACGTCTGTGAGAACCACGGCGCCTTCTTCCGGCTGCCGGACCTGGGCCCCATCGGGGCGAACGGCCTGGCCAACCCGCGCGACTTCCTGACGCCCGTGGCGGCCTACGAGGACGTGGACCGGCCCACCCTGGTGGTGCAGAAGTTCCTGGGGCGGCTGTGGGAGTCCCGGTTCGACCACTCGCCGCTGGACGTGGTCGCCTGGCACGGCAACCTCGCCCCGTACAAGTACGACCTGTCCCGGTTCAACACCATCAACACGGTGAGCTTCGACCACCCGGACCCGTCCATCTTCACGGTGCTCACGTCGCCGAGCGAGCTTCCGGGCACGGCCAACTGCGACTTCGTCATCTTCCCGCCGCGCTGGATGGTGGCCGAGCACACCTTCCGGCCACCCTGGTTCCACCGCAACGTGATGAGCGAGTTCATGGGCCTGGTGCACGGCGTCTACGACGCCAAGGCCGGTGGCTTCGCGCCGGGCGGGGCCTCGCTGCACAACTGCATGAGCGGCCACGGGCCGGACCAGGCCAGCTACGAGCAGGCCATCCACGCGGACCTGAAGCCGCACAAGCTTAAGGACACGCTGGCCTTCATGTTCGAGTCGCGCTGGGTCATCCGGCCGACGCGCTCCGCCATGGAGAGCCCGACGCTGCAGTCCGACTACGACCACTGCTGGTCCGGCTTCCAGAAGGCGAAGCTGCCCTGAGGCGCGCGCCGTGAAGGTCTGGACGACGCCGCCGGACGTGCGGCTGTTGCCGGTGTCCGCGCTCGAGGACCCTGGCGCGCGCAACCTGGTGCTGCAGATAGGCGACGCGTACTTCCACGGCTTCCTGGTGCGCGTGGGCGACGAGGTCCACGGCTACGTGGACCGCTGTCCCCATGCGGGCCTGCCGCTGGCGCAGAAGCTGGACGGGTACCTCACGCCGGACAGGTCGCTCATCGCCTGCTCCTGGCATGGCGCCCTCTTCCAGCCGAAGGACGGGCTGTGCGTGGGAGGCCCCTGCGCGGGCGCCCGGCTCACGCCCTGGCCCGTGCGGGTGGAGGACGGGGTGGTGTTCACCGCCTGAAGCGCGAAGGGCCCGCCCGGACAGACGTCCCGGACGGGCCCTCCTGTGTCACGTCACAGCGCCTTGACTAGTGCAGCGTCAGGCTGGCCGTGCGCTCCTCGCCCCGGAGCGCGCCCACCCGCGTGTAGAACAGCGACACGCGGCTGATGCTGCCGGCCGCCTCGGTCCACAGCTGCGTGGCGCTGGTGCTCGCGAGGTTGAACTGCATGCCCAGGCGATACAGCGTCACCGGCTGGCCGAAGATGTGGCCGTTGAACGTCCCGCTGATGCTGGACGAGTACGAGTTGTGCATCATGGTGGCGTCACCCGTGGCGCCCAGCACGCCAATCACGTCTCCAGCGTTGACCTGGACGAAGGTCCGCAGCACCTGGCCCGACGGCTGGCCGACGGAGCGGAACAGCGACGTGAAGGAGTCGGTGGTGGTGGAGTAGGCGGGCGGCGTCACGCCGGGGCTGAAGCGCACCACCTGGACGTTCTGCAGCGCGTGGCCGGCCTCGTTGGGCACCTGCACACCGGTGAGGATGAAGCTGGTGGGCGCGGTGAACCACAGGCCGCGCGTGAAGGTTGCGCCGCTGAAGGTGCTGCTGAAGGGCGGCGCCGGCACCTGGTTGTTGGTGGTGTAGAGCATCCGGACGCGGGAGATGGCCCCCGACGAGTTGAACAGCTCCCGGGCCGTGTTGCTGGCCAGATTGTACTGCATGCCCAGGCGGTTCAGCGTCACGGGCTGGCCGTTGATGTGCGTCACGTACGTGCCGCTGTTGCCGGTGGAGTACGAGTTGTACATGTTCGTGGCGTCACCCGTGGCGCCCAGGATGCCGATGACGTCACCGGCGAAGACGGGAATCTTCACGGAGATGATCTGCCCGGAGGACACGCCCGCCGCGCGGAACAGCGACGTGAAGGCGTTGGTGGTGGAGGCGAACGTCGGCGGCGTCACGCCCGGGTTGAAGCGCACCACCTCGATGTTCTGCAGCGCGTGGCCAGCCTCGTTGGGGACCTGCAGGCCGGTGATGGTGAACTGGGTGGGCGAGGTGAACCACAGGCCGCGCGTCAGCGTGGGGCTGGTGAAGGTGCTGCCGTAGCTCGGCAGGGTCATCTCCGGGTCGCCCGCGATGATGCGGCCGCCGCTCACCACCAGGCCGTAGTCCGCGTCCACCACGCCCGGCGTCTCCAGGCGCGCGTCCTGGACGAGCTCGTCCGCGAACACGTCCACCCGCCAGATGCCCGCCTGGGGGTTGGCCAGGAAGACGTTCTCCACCGTGTCGACCTTGTTGGACACTCCGCCCGAGGTGGACGTGTTGCCCGCCGTCAGGCCGTTGTTGCCCCAGTACACGACGCCCGAGGGCGACGTCACACGCAGCGACAGGTCGTTGATGCGCGCCTGGGCGGCGCCCACGGTGCCCATCGGGTCGGTGTAGACCATGGTGACGTTCAGCTCGGTCTGCCCCGCGGCGACGCTGACGTTGTAGCCCTTGACCCCCAGCGGGGCGAGCACGTCCGTCTCGTTGATGATGCTGGTGACGGACGCGCGGTCCAGCAGGCGCTTCACGTCGGAGGTGCCCCAGCCCTGCTTGTTGCGGTCGATGTCCGCGTTGCTGCCGCCCGCCAGCCAGTTGTAGCGGTGCGCCATGTTGATCATCAGCGCCTTGGCGGTGGCCATCTGCGGCCGGCTGGCGAAGACGTCCGCGCCGCCGCCGTGGCCGGACCACACGCCGTTGTGCCACATCTGGAACAGCAGGCCGAAGTGGCCCGCCGTCTGCGGCGTCGCGGAGCTGGTGCCGCCGAACTCGGTGTAGTTGGCGTTCCCCGAGCCGGTGGCCGAGTGGATCATGTCGTAGAAGTACGACAGGTCCGGCTTGATGCGGCCGTCCGCCGCGGGGCCGATGCTGCCGCTGAAGCTCCACACGTCATCCGTCCGGCTGACGGTGTCGTTGTGGTAGAAGGCGCCCACCGAGACGATGTTCTTCGCCCACGCCTGCGGCCGCGAGCTGCGGCTGCCCGCGTTGCTCTGCGACTGCGTGCTGAGGATGGGGTGCTTGAAGAGGTAGTCATCCACCTCGGCGGAGATGGTGGTGTACGACGTCGTCAGGGCGCTGCCCACGCTCGACGTCTGGAACACGGCGCGGTACGGGCCGTTCGGGTCCGTCAGCTCCTGGTTGATGGTGTAGCGGGAGATGGCGCCGCCGAACTGGGAGGACTCGTTGTAGCGGAAGAAGATGCCCTGGCCGCTGGGAATCATTCCGCGCGCGTTGGCCACCGTGCCCCGGCCGAAGATGTTGCTGTAGACGGACGTGCCGTGGAGGCCGCCCGTGGTCCCCGTGCTGTGGATGATGGGCGTGTGGGGCCACTCCTGGTGGGTGGGGAGCAGCTCGGTGTCGAAGATTTCTCCGCGCACCCCCTGGCCCGTCCAGCCCTTCAGCGTCTCCAGGTGGTTGGCGCCGCCCAGCTCGCGGACGGCGTTCATGTCCGTCTCACCGGGTCCGCCCCACCGGTCGATGAACTGCACCTCGTTGGCGCGCACCACCTGCTGGAGCTGCTCCTGGGTGAGCGTCGCCTCGACGCGCAGGCCGCCGTCCTCGATGAGGGCGACCTTGCCGCCCACGCGCTCCACCAGCCTGGCCACGGCGTCCTGGCGGCCACGGCCGCCCTCGCCCAGCATGATGGAGTAGCGCTGCGTCTCCGGCAGGCGCGGCGCCACGCCCATCAGGGAGTCACGCAGCTCGCGCTCCAGGCGGTACTCGGGGTGGTAGTCACCAATCCAGCGCACGTAGCCGAGCTGCGCCACGCGCGACTTCACGTCCCGGTTCATCTCCACCAGGTAGGTGTGGTCGGTGAGGAAGCGCAGCACCTTGCCGCCCGCGGCCTCGATGGCCTCGCGGAACTCGGGCATGGGCGCGGCCAGGAACTGCACCAGGTGCAGCTGGTTGCCCGCGTCCGCGGACAGGATGCCCGTGCGCAGGGGCTCGGGCGTGCGCAGCGGGTCGAACTGCGACTCCTGGAGGCGGACCTGGTACGTCGTCTCCTGCACGCGGCCGACGGGCAGCAGCCCGCCGCGGCTGAAGGCGTAGTGCGACTTCTGGGTGCCGTCCGCCTGCTGCTCGTCCCACGTATAGAGCTGGAGCGAGGAGCCGGACACGTCGATGGTGCGCAGGCCGCGCACGGGCCGGTCGGTGCGATGGAAGGTGAGGCCCTCGCTGGTGGTCAGGGCATAGCGGCCATGGGACACCGGGGCGATGCCACGGCTCGGCCCGTCTTCAGCGGGGGTGGACCGACCCAGGTCGACGACGCGCGCGGGCGCCAGCGCGGAGGTGCGTGTGGCCAGCATCTCCTCGGCGGGACGCGCGTCGGCGGAGGACTTGTCCGCCGCAAAGACAGGCAGCGGCGCCAGCAGGCTGGTGCCGAGGATGGAGAGGGCCAGCGGACGCAGCGGGTCCGTCAGCCATGAGAACGGGGTTCGCATGTCTTGAGTACTCCTTGGTTGTGGTTTGGCTCGAGCGTCCGTCTTCGACGCCCCCCCTCATGCCCGTGCCGGCACACCCCCTGCGTGGTTGGCTTTGCACGCGAAGGATGTGAGTCCCACACCCGGGCCGTCGTGACGGGCCACACGCATCTCCCCCAGGCAAAATCACAACGTCTCGGAAGCCAAATCTTCACGGGATAATGCGAAAAATCTTTCAATCCACGGGCACACATCCACCGTCACGCCATGGGCGCGGGGGAGGGGAAGGGGTGGGGTGAAAGTGCCTCAGGCGCCGAGCGCGGTGGCGGGCGGTGCCACGGGCTCGGAGGGGGCCACGAGGGACTGCTGTTCCCAGGCGCGGCTGCGCCAGCGGAGCCACATGGTGATGCCGCGCACCCACTCGTCGGCGGCGACGGCGAGCCACACGCCGCCCAGCCCGAGGTCGAGCTTGAAGACGAGGTAGTAGCCCAGGGGCAGGCTCATGCAGACCATGGACAGGATGCCCATGTAGACGGTGAAGGTGGCGTCACCGGCGGCCCGCAGCGCGTTGATGAGGACGAGGTTGAAGGCCCGGCCCGTCTCCAGGAGGAGGCCCAGGACGATGACCTGGGACGTCACGCGGAGGATGTCGCCATTGTCGGTGAACAGGCTGACGAGCCGCTCGCGCACGAGGATGACGGCCACGTCCACCCCGACGGTGAGGGCCAGGCCCCACTTCAGGCTCTGCAGGGCGCGGCGGTACGCCTCGTCCGCGCGGTGGGCGCCCACCAGCCGCCCCACGACGATGGCGGTGCCCATGCCGATGGCCAGGCTGCCCAGGAAGACATACTGGGAGATGGAGTGCGCGTACTGCCGCGAGGCCAGGGCGACGGGGCCGAGGAAGGTGACGTAGTACAGGAACACCGTCTGGCAGGCCTGGTAGGTGAGCTGCTCGAAGGCGGAGGGCAGGCCCACCTTGAGAATCTTGCGGACGTAGTCCTTCGACAGCGTCACGTAGTCGCGGAGCACCATCCGGACGGGCATGACGCGGTAGAGCACCCAGACGAAGACGCCGAGCGCGACGGCGCGGCTGACCACGGTGGAGACGGCGGCGCCAGCCACGCCCAGCGCCGGCAGGCCCAGGTGGCCGAAGATGAGCACGGCATTGCCGGCCACGTGCAGCACGTTCATCCCCAGGGAGACGAACATCGACTCCTTGGTAAAGCCATACGTGCGGATGAGGCTGGCGAAGACGTTGATGAGCGCCTGGAGGAAGAGGAACCCGCCCACGACGTGCAGGTACGTGCGCGCGTGCGCGAGCACCGGGCCCTGGAGGTTCATCCCGCCGAGGATGCGGTCCCCGAACAGCAGCAGGCCCGCGCTGACGGCGAGGCCCAGGCCCAGGTTCAGGGTGATTGAGAGCGCGGCGATGCGCGCCGCCTCCTCCGTGCGCCGGGCGCCGAGGTACTGGGCGACGACGATGGCCGCGCCGTTGCCGATGACCTCCATGATGAGGATGCAGATGAAGACATACTGGTTGACGACGCCCACCGCGGAGACGGCGTCATCCGACACGCCGCTGAGCATCAGCGTGTCCGCGGTCCCCATCATCATGAAGAGCAGCAGCTCCAGGAAGATGGGCCACGTCAGCCGGAACAGCCCCAGGTGCGGTTGCGCGTGTGTGTCGTGCGGCGAGGGCGACGGTGCTGCGACTTCCATGCACCGGCGTCTCGCATGCCGGTGGCGGCGCGTCGAGTGACAATCCGCGTCACCCCGGGCGCCTGCTCACTGCTCCACGGGTGTGTCTTCGCGCACTCCCGGTTGATTGGAGTCTCAACGATGCGGCGGGAGCAGGGGGGCTTTTCCGCCGTCACTCCGTGGCGCTGAGTCCGAAAATCTGCCGCAGCCTTCCGAGGATGCGGCCCACCTCGGCGGGGATGGCGTCCGCGCCGCCGCCGCTGGCCTGGGCCAGGGCGCGAAGCTGCGTCCTGCGCTGGGCGAGCAGTGCGGACAGCTGCCGCGCCAGCCCGGGGTACTGCTCGAACAGGCGCGCGAAGGTGGGTCGGTCCACCTCCAGCAGCAGCGAGTCCTCCACCGCCACCACCGTGGCCGAGCGCCGCTCGCCCGTCAGCAGCGACATCTCCCCGAAGAAGCCGCCGCGCCCCAGCCGCGTCACCTCCGCCTGGGCCTTGCCGGCGCGCACGCTGACCTCGCCGGACGCGAGCACGTAGAACGTCCTGCCCTCGTCGCCCTCCTGGATGATGCGCTCGCCCTTGCCGAAGCGCCGCACCAGCACCTCCTGGCGCAGCCGGTCCAGGTCCTCGGTGCCCAGGGGCTGGAAGACGTCCACCGCGCGCAGCAGGCCGCGCACCGTGTCCTCGGACAGCTCCGTGCGCGCCACCTGCTGCCGCACGTGCACCGTGCGCTGCGCGTACGGAATCTCGATGTTCTCCCGCCGCAGCCGGTACCAGAGCCGGGTGTGCAGGTCCTCCTTCACCGCGTCCGCCAGCCCGTAGTCCGCCAGGAAGAAGCGCACCATGTAGCGGATGGCGGACTCGTCGTACGCCAGCGTGCGCGACATGGGCGGCGGCTCCACGAGAATCTGCGGAATCTCCCGCATGACCTCGAGCAGCGCCGTCTTCACCTGGTTGGGCGGCGCGTCGTGCGACAGGCGGATTTCGACGTCCACGCCCACCGGCTCCTGGTCCTGGGAGAAGTTCTGCACCAGCTCCTTGGCCACCATGCTGTTGGGCAGGGTGATGATTTCGCGCCGGAACGTGGACAGCCGGATGGAGCGCCAGCCGATGTACACCACCCGCCCGGAGTGGCTGCCGATGCGGATGAAGTCGCCGACCTCGAAGGGCCTGTCGAGCTGCAGCGACAGCCCCGCGAAGAGGTTGCCCAGCGTCTCCTGGAGCGCCAGGCCCATCACCACCGACAGCACCGCGGACGTCGCCACCAGGCCCGTGAGGTCCAGGGAGAGCTGCGTCTTGAGGATGGGGACGGCCGCCAGCGTGTACAGCGTGAAGTCGATGACGTCCCGGAGAATCTTGGGCGGCGCCACCGACGCGGCCCGCAGCCGCATCAGCTTCAGCCCGAAGGCCACGCCCGTGCGGATGAGCCCGAAGGCGGCCGTCAGCATCCAGCCGACGCGGACGGTCGTCAGCAGCGCCTGGGGCGTCGCCTCCGGCAGCGCCCAGGCCGTCAGCCGCAGCACCAGGAAGGCGACCAGCAGCCGGATGGCCCCGTTCAGGTCCCTCTTCAGGTCCTTGTCGCCCGTACCGGTGCGCACGGCCAGCAGCACCAGCACCAGCAACGCGCCCACGGCCAGGGACAGATTGCTCTGGAGGAAGGGAAGCAAGACCCCCCGAATGTCCCCCGTGGCTTCCATGGGGGTCAAGGCAGCTTGTTGACGGGTGCCGCGCGAGCGGGGATACACCCCTCATGACGCTCGCATCAGTGCTGGGACAGCCGCGCGCGATTGATGCACTCCAGGCGGCACTTCGGGGTGGCGCGGTCCACCATGCGTATCTCTTCGCCGGGCCTGAGGGTGTGGGCAAGGAGCTTGCGGCGGGGGGGCTGGCGCAGGCGCTCACCTGCCCGGAGCAGCCCGACGTGGGCTGCGGTACCTGCGCGAGCTGCACGCGGGTGCTCAAGGGCCTGCACCCCGACGTGACGTGGGTGATGCCGGACGAGGAGCGGGTGTCGCGCGGGCTGGCGGGGCGCTCGGACTTCACGGGCACGCCCAGCCGGGAGCTGCGCGTGGAGCAGATTCGAGGCCTCCAGGAGCGGCTGGCCCTGCGCGGGCTGGAGTCCAAGCGCAAGGTGGCCATCATCGTCTCCGCGCAGACGATGAACGTGCAGGCGCAGAACGCCTTCCTCAAGACGCTGGAGGAGCCGCCCTCGGAGACGACGCTCATCCTGGTGGCCAGCGCCATGGACAAGCTGCTGCCCACCATCCGCAGCCGGTGCAGCAAGGTGCACTTCGGCCCGCTGCCGGCGGAGCTGGTCGCCCAGCGCGTGCAGCAGGAGCGCAAGCTGGACGCGGGCACCGCCGCGCTCGCGGCCGTCATGGCCGGTGGCAGCCTGGGCCGCGCGCTGGCGCTGGATGTGGACGCGCTCGCCCAGCGCAAGGACGTCATCACCGCCTTCGAGGCGCTGACGGGGGAGAACGCGGTGGCCCTGCTGCGCTTCGCGGAGGCGCACGGCGGCTCGCGCGAGGACGCGGAGGGCGCGCTGGAGCTGCTGGTGCTGTGGACGCGCGACGTGGCGCTGTCCCGGGCCGGGCTGGAGGACTCGCTGGCCAACCGGGACATGAAGGACCTGGCTCGCGAGGTGGCCTCGCGCACCTCCGAGGCCACGCTGCACCGGCGACACTCCCTGCTGGAGGGCACGCGCGCGGCGATTGCCCGCAACGGCGCGCCCCGGCTGCAACTGGAGCGCATGCTCATCGAGATGCTCACGGAGGCCGCGCGATGAGCGCCGATATCGACGACGTGCTGGCGGAGGCGAAGGCGGGCAAGGTGGCGCCGCTCTACCTCCTGTGGGGCGAGGAGTTCCTGGTCCGCAAGGGGGCGGACGAGCTGGTGAAGCTGCTGGTGCCGGACGCGGCCATGGGGCTCAACCTGGCCGTGCTGGACGCGGGCAGTCCGCGCGAGGTGGCGCAGGAGCTGGCCACGATGCCGCTGTTCCCCGGGCGCAAGGTGGTCCTGGTGAGGGACCCGGAGTTCCTCGCGCCCAAGAAGGGCAAGGGGGACGCGCTGGGCAAGGCGCGCGAGGCGTGGAAGGCGGGCAAGCGGAAGGAGGGCGCGCGGCGACTGCTGGCGCTCGCGGCGCGCGCGGGCTGGGGCGTGGAGCAGCTGGACCCGGGCAAGTCCGGCGCTCCGTCCGTGGAGCAGTGGAAGGACGAGCTCAACGTGGACCTGGCGGAGGCGGACCTCGCCTTCCTCAAGGAGGCCGCCGCCTTCTGCCGCGAGGAGCGCATCTCCGCGCCCGAAGGGGACACCTCCGCGCTGGTGGAGCTCATCCAGAAGGGTGTGCCGCCCGGCCATGCGCTGGTGATGGCGGCCTCTGAAGTCGACGCCAAGAATCCGCTGGTGAAGCTGGCCCATGACAAGGGGCACGTCGTCGAGCGCAAGGTGGCCGCGCGCCACAAGGACCTGGACCTCTCCGAAATCGCGAAGGAGTTCCTGGCGCCCTTCAAGAAGCGGCTGGGCCCCGGCGCGCTGGACGAGCTCAAGGAGCGCATCGGCGGCAACATCCGCCTGCTCCAGTCGGAGCTGGAGAAGCTGGCCACCTACTCGGAGGGGCCCGCGATTGAAAAGACGGACGTGGCGATGCTGGTCCACCACGCCCGCGAGGAGGAGTTCTTCGAGCTGTCCGAGGCCCTGCAGAAGCGCGACTTCCGGGGCGCGCTGCACTACGCGGAGGACGCGATGGGGCAGGGCACCCACGCGCTGCAGTTGCTGGGCGCGGTGGCGTCCATCGTGAGAAGCCTGCTGGAGAGCCACGAGTGGCTGCACCGCTACGCGGGCGGCACCCCGCCGCGCACGGCGAAGGACGTGGAGGCGCGCGTGCTGCCCCGGCTGGAGGCGGAGCTGAAGGGCACCAAGCGGAAGATGCCCAATGCCTGGGCGCTCACCTTCAGCATGAAGGCCGCCGCCGGCTACGAGCGCCGGGAGCTGCTGGGCGCGCTGGTGGCGTGCGCGGAGGCGGACCTGGCCCTCAAGTCCTCGGCCAGCGGGAAGCTGGTCATCGAGCGGCTGCTGACCACGGTGTGCAAGGGCCTCTGAGCCCCTGACCGGACGGGGGAGGGGCCGCCTGTCCGGCCCACCCCGGAGCGCTTCCGGGTGCATGGAGGCCCGGGCTCGGGTAGAGGAGGCGCGTATGGCGGACAAACGTCGTTTCGACCTCTTCGCGGACTTCCTCGTGTCGCGCTTCGCGGCCCCTCGCGTCTTCGACGTGGCGGGCGGGCAGGGGCGGCTCAATGAGGCGCTGACGAAGCGCGGCCGTGCCGTCACCACGTTCGACTTGCGGCACAAGCACCTGCCCGTCACCTATGCCCAGCGCATCTTCACGCTGGACGAGCCGTGCGAGGCGGAGCTGGTGGTGGGCATGCACCCGGACGGCGCCACCCGCGTCATCATCGAGTACGCCGCGAAGCACGGGCTGCCCTTCGCCGTGGTGCCGTGCTGCTCGGACAACGGGATGCCCTACAACCCGTGGATGCGGCACCTGGCCGAGCTGGCCCGGGCCTCGGGCTTCGCGAAGGTGGAAGAGGTGACGCTGTCCATGGACGGGCGCGCCCGCGTGCTGGTGGGCGAGCCGGCCCCGCGTACCTCGTAGGCGCCCGGCGGACGGGGCTGTCAGCCGGTGGGCGCGAGCAGTCCGGTGACGTCGCGCCACGGGCCCTCGCAGGGGGGCGCGTCCGAGGCCAGGTAGTGGCCCACGCGCCCGGGCGCGAGCGCGACGATGCTGGACGAGCGCGTGCCATACAGGGGCGTGTGGATGCACAGCGCCTGGAGCCGCTGGAGGAAGTCGCGCGGCAGGTCCTCTCCGTCTGCCAGCGGGGGCAGTTGCTCCAGTGCCGGCAGGGTGGGGTCGGCCAGCAGGGCCTTCAGCCCCGCCTCCAGCTCCGGCCAGGGCCGGTGGGCCACCTCCGCCGCCAGCAGCCGGGCCCGCTCCACCTTGGGTATCCCGGGCGCGTTCAGCATGTCGTTGGGCAGCACGTGGATGCCGGGCGGGACGTCTTCCCGTCTCAGCTGCCTGCTCCCCCGGCGGGCGTACGCCGCTCGCAGCACCCGGGCGTCCCCGTAGAGGAGGTTGAAGGGGAGGAACTCGTCGCCGGGGAGGGTGTCCAGGTAGCGGTCGATGGCCTCCACGCTCCCCGCCGCCAGGGCCTTGAGCACGACCTCGCCCCGCGAGCGGGGGGCCGGGCCCTGGCTTCGCCCACCGCGCTGGTTTGTCAGTCCAACGAACACTCCCTCGTTGGTTATACCCATCCACGTGCCGCCACGCTCCACGTCCCGTCCCCCGACGGCGCGAGGGGACTCCAGGAGGACCTGGGGACCGGTGGCGGGGCGGGCGTAGAACTCGTCCCGGTTGGCCGCGAGCACCAGCGGCCATTCAGGGTGGACCTGGCGAATGATGACGATGGTGCACATGCGTATCCGGTCGATAACATCTGCGGCCCCGTGGCGCATTCGTGCTCGCGCCCCTCACGCCGTCGATGACCTCGGCCATCCGAGCGGCTAAGGTCCGCCGCCCTCAGGAGAGTCCATGGCTGAGAGAATCCTCGTCACCAGCGCACTTCCGTACGCCAACGGCCCCGTCCACATCGGCCACGCCGTCGAGTACGTGCAAACCGACATCTACGTCCGCTTCCTCCGCTCGTGCGGCAAGGACGTCGTCTACTTCTGTGCGGATGACACCCACGGAACCCCCATCGAAATCAACGCGGCGAAGCAGGGCATCAAGCCGGAGGATTTCGTCGCCCGGTTCCACGGGGAGCACCAGCGGGACTTCCACGACCTCGACATCCGCTTCGACTACTTCCACTCCACCAACTCGCCGGAGAACCGCCACTACGCGGAGCTCATCTACGGGCGGCTGAAGGAGAAGGGGGACATCGAGCGCCGCAACATCGAGCAGGCGTACTGCGAGAAGGACCGCCGCTTCCTGCCGGACCGCTTCATCAAGGGTACCTGTCCCAACTGCAAGGCGCCCGACCAGTACGGCGACGCCTGCGAGAAGTGCGGCAAGGCCTACGCGCCCACCGACCTCATCGAGCCGCGCTGTGCGCTGTGCGGCACCCCGCCCGTGCGCAAGAACTCCGAGCACCTGTTCTTCAAGCTGTCGCGGCACGAGGACTTCCTGCAGTCGGTGCTGCGCAAGCCGGGCTTCATCCACCCGGGTCTCGCCACCCAGCTCCAGGGCTTCTTCGAGAAGGGCCTGGCGGACTGGGATATCAGTCGCGACGGGCCCTACTTCGGCTTCGCGATTCCGGGCGAGACGGACAAGTTCTTCTACGTCTGGCTGGACGCCCCTATCGGCTACATCGCCACCACGGAGAAGTGGGCGACGGAGACGGGGAAGGCGAAGAGTGCGCTGGACTACTGGGAGGCGGGCGCCCCCTCGCGCATCGTCCACTTCATCGGCAAGGACATCGTCTACTTCCATGCCCTGTTCTGGCCGGCGGTGCTCAACGTCGCGGGCTTCCACATCCCGAACGAAATCAAGGTCCACGGCCACCTCACGGTGAACGGGGAGAAGATGTCGAAGAGCCGCGGCACCATGGTCCCGGTGCGCGACTACCTCGACCAGCTGGACCCCAGCTACCTGCGCTACTTCTACGCGGCCAACCTGGGCGCGGGCGTGGAGGACCTGGACCTCAGCCTCTCCATCTTCCGCGAGCGGGTGAACGGCGAGCTGGTCAACAACATCTGCAACCTGGCCAACCGCGCCCTGTCGCTGCTGGCCGGGCCGCTGGAGAAGCGCCTGGCGCCCGGCCGTACCGAGGGGCCGGGCCGCGCGCTGGTGGAGTCCGCGCTGGCCCGCGTGCCCGAGGTGCGCGACGCGTTCGACAAGCTGGAGTACCGCAACGCCATCCGCGTCATCACCGAGATTGCCTCGGCCGCGAATGCCTTCGTCCAGGCGCAGGCGCCGTGGGCCCAGGTGAAGAAGGACGCGGAGGCCGCGCGCGCGGACCTGTCCGACGTGGCGGACGTGGTGTACCTCCTGGGCGCGCTGCTCGCCCCGGTGACGCCGCGCCTGTCGGAGAAGCTGTTCACCCAGCTGGGTGCGCCGGCGCTGACGTTCCAGGCGCTGGAGGGGGCGAAGTATCCGCTCCTGGACCGCAGCCGCCCCACCGGCACCCCGGAGCCGCTGCTGCCCCGCCTGGAGCCGGACCGCGTCAACGCCATCATCAAGACGCCCGAGGGCGCCCCGGCCGCGCAGGAGGCGAAGCCCGCCGGCGCGAAGGAGGGCAAGGACAAGAAGGCGGAGAAGAAGGCCGCTCCTCCCGCCACGCAGGCCTCGCCCGGTGCGGGCGCTGGCGAGGCGCCGGGGGAAATCGAGTACGCGGACTTCGCGAAGGTGGTGCTCAAGTCGGGCAAGGTGCTGGCCGCGGAGAAGGTGAAGGACGCGGACAAGCTGCTGAAGCTCACCGTGGACCTGGGAGAGCCGACGGGCCCGCGCACCATCGTCTCCGGCATCGCGGAGGCGTACGCGCCCGAGTCGCTCACCGGACGCCGCGTCGTCGTGGTGGCCAACCTCAAGCCCCGCAAGCTGAAGGGCATCGAGTCGCGCGGCATGCTGCTGACGGCCGGCTCGGGAGGAAAGGACCTGTCGCTGCTGGACCCGGGCGACATGCCGCCCGGCAGCGAGGTGAAGTGACGTGACGGACTGGCGCGCCGAGCGCGACCGCGCCCTGCTGACACTGGAGCGCGAGAAGCGCCCGGTGTTCCGGGCCGAGGCCGCGGACCAGCTCTACCACCTGGCCTCCGAGGCGCCGGAGCGCGCGCCTGACTTCACGGATGCGCTGACCCGGCTGCTGGCGGACCGGCAGCCGGAGGTGCGCCGCTCCGGCGTCAGCCTGGCCGCCGTGGTGCTGCCCGCGGAGGAGCTCCCCGGCGCGCTCCTCGCCCGGCTGCGCGACGAGGAGTTCCAGGTGCGCCTCGAGGCCACCGGCCGGCTCGCGGACCTGGCGCGGCCGGAGCTGCGCGGCGCGCTGGCGGGCATGCTGGAGGACCCCATGCCCGAGGTCCGCTTCGAGGCCGCGCGCGGCATCGCCTCCCTGAAGCACCCCGCGGGTCTGGAAGTGCTCATCGAGGCGCTGGACGCGGACCTGCTGCGCTTCCGCGCGCTGGGCGCCATTGGCGAGCTGGAGGACCCCCGCGCACTCCCGGCAGTGAAGCGCCTGTTCCACCGGTGGCTGCTGCCCGCCTTCGACAAGACGCAGGCCGCGGGCGTCATGGCGGTGCTGGGAGACGCGGAGGGCTCGACCTGGCTGCTCCAGCGGACGCGCAAGAAGTGGAGCCAGGACCGGGCCCTCGCCGTGGAGCTGTGCGGCGCGGTGAAGGCGGAGGGCGCGCTGGAGCGGCTGAGGGAGATTCTGGAGAACCCGAAGGACGACGCGCGGGGCGCCGCCGCGCGCGGGCTGGGGCGGCTGGGCGACGCGCGGGCGCTGCCCTGGCTGCTCGCGTTGCTCGAGGACCGGCGCGCCACCGAGGACTTCCGCCTGGACGCGGCCGACGCGCTGTGGCGCCTGGCCCTGCCGGAGGGCCGCGAGCGGGTGCGCGCCGCCATCCCCACCTTTGCGTCACCCGAAGCGCGCAGGGAGCTGGAAGAGCTGCTGGAGGAGCCATGAGACTCGTCGACGCCCACTGCCACCTCGAGGTGAAGGACTACCCGGACGTGGCCGCCATCCTGGAGGGTGCCCGCGCCGCCGGCCTGGTGCATGCGATTGTCGTGGGGCAGTTCCACGGGCCCGGTGACTGGGGCAACGCGCTGGAGCTGGCCGCCGCGCACCCGGACTTCCTGTCGCCCACGCTGGGCATCCACCCCCACGAGGCCGCGCGCGCCACGGAAGAGGACTTCGCCACGCTGGAGAAGACGTGCGCCCGGCCCGAGGTGCGCGCGGTGGGCGAGGCGGGCCTGGACTACTACTACGACCACTCGCCTCGGGAAGTGCAGGCCACCGTCTTCCGGCGGCAGTGCGCCCTGGCACTCCAGCTGGCCAAGCCGCTGGTGGTGCACGTGCGCGACGCGCATGACGACTGCGAGGCCGTGCTCCGCGAGGTGGGGCTGTCCCGCGGCGTCATCCACTGCTTCACGGGCGACACGGACGCGGCGCGGCGCTACCTGAACCTGGGCTTCTTCCTGTCCCTCTCCGGCGTCGTCACCTACAAGAACGCGCAGGCGCTGCAGGACGCGGTGCGCTTCGCGCCGCTCGACAGGCTGATGGTGGAGACAGACAGCCCGTACCTGGCGCCCGTGCCGCACCGAGGGCGGAAGAACCAGCCCGCGCACGTGGTGGAGACGGCGCGCAAGGTGGCCGAGCTCAAGGGCGTGACGCTGGAAGAGGTGGCGGCCACCACCACCGCCAACGCCTCCGCGCTCTTCGGGCTCAGCCTGCGTTGAGCCCTTCCGGGCTCAGCCTGCGTTGAGCCCTTCCGGGCTCACCCCGCGTTGACGGCGCCGGCCAGGGCCTGCAGGTCCTGGAGGTCCTGGTCCATCTGCGGCACGTCGAGCAGCAGCGCGTCCGGGTCGTACTGGAAGTCCGCCTGCTTCAGCTTCAGCAGCGCCTGCAGCGCGGGCTCGCCCAGGATGCCGCCGAAGGATGCGAAGACGACGCGGCCGCGCTCCAGGTGGAGGAAGCCCTCCAGCGTGTGCTGGCGCAGTTGGAGCCGCCCGCTCTTGAGCCCACCGGACAGCGTGCGCAGCAGCTCGCGCGGGGGCAGCTCGTCGAAGCTGCCGCGCACCACGCGGCCCGGGCCGTTGTGCAGCACCCGGTCTTCCAGGCGCTCGCGCACCGCGCTGGCCACCGCGGGCCGGTCTCCCGGCGGGAGGACGCTCGTGGCTCCGCCCATCAACAGCCGCTCGCGCGTGGCCGCGTCCGGCTCTCCCACCACGAGGATGGGCAGCCCCGCTGTCTCCGGCGCCGAGCGCGCCTGCTGGAGCAGCTCCAGCACCTCCTGCTGTCCCAGGCGCAGGCTCACCACCAGCACGTCGCAGTCCTGCCGGGCCAGCCCGTCCTGGGCGCCCTCCATCGTGGACAGCGCGTGGGCCACCAGGCCTTGCTTCAGCACCGCCTCCAGCAGCTCTCCGCGCGCCGCCTCGTCCGGCTCCACGACGAGCACCTGCCGGCCTTCGCTCTCCAGCCGGTGGCGCAGCAATTCGCCGCTCTGGAGCTGGATGACGATGTCCGCCACCATCGGGTCATAGAGCACGCCCGCGTTCTTGCGCAGGTGCTCCAGGGCCTGCTCCTTCGGCAGGGCCTTGCCCAGCGCGTTGCCCGGGTTCTTCGTCAGCTCGAGGAAGCTGTCCACCGCGGCGAGGATGCGCGCGCCCAGGGTGATGTCCTCGCCCTTGGCGCCCTGGGGCGTGCCCGAGCCGTCCCAGGCCTCGTAGAGCTGGGCGAGGATGGTGTTCACCTGCGCGGGCAGGTGCACCGTCTCGAACAGCTTGGTGGGCGTGCGGCACGCCACCTTGGCCTGCGCCTTCCAGTCGGGGCTGACGGCGTTGCTGGCCAGGGAGAAGTGGCGCTCGGACGGCTTGCCCAGGTCATGCAGGTAGGCGGCGATGGCCAGCGCCGTCAGCTCCTTGTGGGGCATGCCCATGCGCTGGCCGACGATGCCCGCCTGCCGCGCGAGCTGCGCGGAGTGGCCGCGGTGGCGCTGCCGGTCCTGCTCCAGCAGGCCCACCATGATGCTCAGCGTCTCCACGTAGTCGCTGTCGCTGACCATGCCGCGCGGGCCACCCGGCTCGCGGCGCTGGGTGGAGGGGCGGACGGCCGGGGTGCCGCTGCTGCTGGGGCGCTGCACCCGCATGCGCGGGTCCGTCTCCATGCGGTACTGGAGGCTGAGGCCCGTCATGGTGCTGCGCGCGGTGGTGGTGGTGCGGCCGTGCTCCGCCGCGCCCGGGCGGGAGCCCATTTCGGGCGCTCGGCCCTGCGCGCTGGCGGACTCCAGCAGCGCGGTGAAGGCGGTGGGGTCGCCGTAGTAGTGCTTGCGGATGGCCGCGGCGATGGCGCTGCGCAGGCCCACGTACGCGTAGACCTCCGACATGCCGGTGACGAGGGCAATCTCGTCCATCAGCGCCTTGTTCTGCGGCTCGGCGGCCACCACCGACAGCAGCTTGCGCTCCGGGTCCACCGCCAGCGGCAGCACGTTCTGCGCTTCCGCCAGGCGCACCGGAAGCCGGTCCAGCACCTCGGTGGCAATCTTCGCCTTGGCCAGCTTGTCCGCGGTGACGAAGCGCGTCTGGAACTCCGAGGCCAGGAAGCGCAGCAGCGCCGCCTCCTGGAGCAGCCCCAGCTCCACCAGGCAGTCACCCAGCTTGTGGCCGGTGATTTTCTGGTGCTCCAGGGCCTGCTCGACGGCCCCCGCGTTGACGAGGCCCGCCTCGATGAGGCGCTCTCCCAACCTCTTCGCCATGGTGCCTCGGTCCCTCAGCTCTCCGAGGAGCCCTCGCCGTTACCGTTGCCGGCCGGGGCGATGGAGGTCAGCGCGCTGAACGGCTTGAAGGTCAGCTCGCGGGGCAGCGAGTTCGGGTCTCGCGGCGGGCGCTCCTCACGGGGAGGCCGGGGCGCACGCTCCTCACGGGGAGGACGATCCTCGCGAGGCGGCCGGTCCTCGCGGGGCGGACGGTCCTCGCGCGCACGCTCCTCGCGGGGCGGGCGCTCGCGGCGGGGCGGGCGCTGCTCGTCGCGGGCGGGCTGCGGCGCGGCGGCACCCTCGGCCGGGGCGGCAGCCTGCTGCTGCGGCTTGTCGCCCCGGTTCTTGCGCTTCTCCTCGCGGGACTTGCGGCGGCCGCCTCCGCCGCCCTCCACCGGGGCGCGGCCGCGCGACGTCGGCGCCGGGCCCTTCCAGAGCTGCCGGTCGTAGTGGCGCAGCACGTCCGTCCACTTCTCGTTGGAGTCCTTCTGCATGGCCTCCAGCCACGAGGCGATGCGCGAGTCCAGCGAGTCGAGCGCGTGGACGATGTGCGCCTCCAGCGTCATCGGCACCTTGGGGCTGCCGTACTCGAGGTGGCCGTGGTGGGAGATGACCAGGTGGGTGAGGTGCTGCTCCAGCAGCGGCGGGAAGCCGGGGATGGCGAGCGTCTTCTCGCGAATCTTCTGCGCCGTCATCACCAGGTGGCCGACGAGCTTGCCCTCGTCGGTGTAGTCGAACCCCTTGTCCGGGGAGATTTCGGCCACCTTCATCACGTCGTGCAGCAGCGCGCCGGCCAGCAGCAGGTCGCGGTCCGCCATGGGGTAGTGGTCCGCCACGCGCAGCGTCAGCCGCATCACCGACAGCAGGTGCTCGGCCAGTCCGCCGCGCCACGCGTGGTGCATGCCCTTGGCGGCCGGGGCCACCGGCAGGCCCGCGGCAATCTGCGGGTCGTCCAGGAAGGCCAGCAGCAGCTGCTTCACGTGCGGGTCGTTGATGCGCTCGGAGACCATCTCCCGGATGAGGCCGGCCGCGCGCGCGCCCGCCGCGCCGTCATGGCGCCCTTCGGGGCCCTTGGGCTCCTTGCCCTCGGTGTTCCGGGCCTCGGCCTTGTCGGCGCGGTTCTCGGACGCCTTCGCCTCGCCAGCGGGCTTGCCCTCCTGCGCGGCCTTGCCGTCCTGCGCGGGCTTGCCGTCCTGAGCCGGCTTCGCGTCCGCGGGCGGGGCCGGAGGCGGCTCGAACTCCTTGGGGTCCAGGGGCTCCGGGTCCAGCCGCTCCACGGCCTCGACCACCACCTGGGTGCGGCCGTGGAACTGGATGACGCCGCCCTGCACCAGCACGAAGTCACCGGACTGGAAGGTGGGCTCGAGCGCGTCCACCTTGTCGAAGATGCGCGCGTCCACCTCGCCGCTCTTGTCGACGAGGGTCAGGGCGAGGAACACCTTGCCGCTGCGCGCGGTCACCTTCTCCTTCTTGGTGACGCGGAAGACGGTGTTGACGCGGTCCTTCTCGCGCAGGTCCGCCGCGTACACCTTGCGGACGGTCTCCACGGAACCTTCCGGGGTGGTAGGGGGCGCGGTCTCTGGCACGTTTTCGTTGGTCATTGCGGCGGCGGACACTAGCACCAGGAAGGCGCTGTGGGGGGAAGGCGTCAGCTCACTTCGAGGGCCACGGCTTCGAGGTACTCGGAACCAGGGGAGCCGACCAGCGTGGGGTGGTCCGGGGGCAGGCCCAGGCGGGCCAGCCGGGTGGCGATGCGGGCCTCCCCCTCGCAGGCGGTGGCCACCAGCTCGTCGAAGCCCCCCACGGGCAGGGGGGGGTGGTAGCCGGCCACCAGCAGCTTCCCTCCATGGCGGGTGCGCCGCAGGGCGTGCCGGAACTGCTCCACGAAGGCCTCCTCGGAGCCCACACCGGGCGTGTCCAGGAGGACCAGGTCGAAGGTGTCCCGCAGGGCGCGAAGCACCTGGAGCGACTCGCCCGTCTCCACCGTTGCCCGGCCGAGCAGGCCGTTGGCCTCGGCGTTCTCCCGGGCCAGGTCCGCGGAGTCCGGGTTCCTGTCGAAGGCCAGCAGCTGCCGCGCCCCGTGCAGGCCCGCGTGGACGAAGAGGCCGCCGACGTTGCAGGCCACGTCCAGCACCCGGCCGCCCTGGGACAGGCGGGCGATGATGCGACGCAGCTCGCGCTGGTCGTACTGATAGCCGGTGCCCAGCCCGTAGGTGAGGTCCACGGTGAAGCGCGCCCCTAGCTCCAGCAGCCGGCACCAGCGGGGCGGGGTGCCATAGAGGACGTGGGGCCGCTGCGTGGGCAGGCTCAGGGCCTTGCGGCGGGGCGTGTCGTTGCGCAGCAGCACCGAGCCGGCGCCCGTCACCTCCACCAGCGCGCGGGTGATTTCCGCCTGGCGCGCGTCCATGGCGCGGGTGAGGGTCTGCACCACGAAGTGGGTGTCGTAGCGGTCCACGACGAGGCCGGGCAGGCCGTCCCCGTCATCGTTCACCACCCGGCAGAAGCGCGGGTCGTCCACCAGCCGGCCGCGCCGCTCGAAGGCGTGGCGGAGGTGGCGGGGGATGAGGCCCTCCACGGCCTCGTCCGGCTGGCCCAGCCGACGCACCGCGTACGAGGCCTCCAGGTCCACGTCGCCCAGTCCCAGCACCGAGCCGTCCTCGTCCCGGAGCTGCACGGGCTCACCGGGCTGGGGCGTGCCTTCCATCGAGACGATGTCCTCCCGGCGAAGCCAGGGGGCACCATGGCGAAGCCGGCGGGCGGCATCCCGGGACAGATAGGTGCTGAGCAAGGTGTGTCCTCCCTCTCGCGTGTGCCCGGGCACCGTCGCCCCTGGGCGTGCTCCCGGGAGAGAACATGCGCCGCCGGCCGCCAGCTTGCGGCGGGCGCCGGGCCGCCGCGCAGGAGGGCAGGGGAGGGAGCGGGCCCCGGAAGCCCGGGGCCAGGGGACTTCAGCCGCCGGAGGACGGGCGCTTGAAGGCCCTGAACGTCACGCGCGTCAGCATGAAGCTGGCCACCAGGGCGAGGACGATGCCCATCAGGCGCAGGTTCCACGAGTCGCGGAACAGCAGCGACAGGGCCAGGCCTCCCAGCAGCACGACCCCCATCACCATCAGCGCCTGCCCCCGGGCGGCCACGCCGGCGGAGGTGCGGCGGGCCTGCGCCAGCGTCGGGAGGCTTCCCGCCTTGCGCCAGGTGGAGGCCGTCTCCTCCCGCACCTCGTCTTCCGGGTCCACCAGTCCCTGGACATACGCCTTCTCGACGTCGAGCAGGCTCGGGTAGGTCAGCTCACCTTCTGTCGTGCGGACCACGTAGCGCATGGGGCCCTCCTCCCGGGCTGTCCTTCCCTCAGGATAGCTCGGTGGCAATCTGCTCAGCGACGCGCAGGCCATCAATGGCGGACGACACGATGCCGCCCGCGTAGCCACAGCCCTCGCCCGCGGGATAGAGCCCCTTGAGGGACACCGACTGCAGGTCCTCGCCCCGCGTGATCCGCACCGGCGAGGACGTGCGGCTCTCGATGCCGATGAGCTTGCCCTCCTCGCTGATGAAGCCGCGCATCTTCCGCTCGAAGGTGCGCAGCGCCTGCTTGAGCGACTCGGTGAGCCGCGCCGGGAAGAGGCGGTTGAGGTCCGTGTGCGCCAGGCCGGGCCGGTAGCTGGTGCCGCCCGGGTCCTTCTTCACGCGGCCGGCCAGGTAGTCCGGAATCGTCTGGGCCGGGGCGTAGAAGCGGCCGCCGCCGAGCTCGTACGCCTTGGACTCCCAGTGGCGCTGGAACTCCAGGCCCGCCAGCGGCCCCCGGAAGCCCTCGCGCTCGAAGTCCGCCACCGACACGGAGACGACGATGCCGGCGTTGGCGTACTTCGCGTTGCGGCGCGAGTTGCTCATGCCATTGGTGCACTGCAGGCCGTCCTGCGTGGGCGTGGGCACCACGATGCCGCCGGGGCACATGCAGAACGAGTAGACGCCACGCACCTCGCCGTCCACGTCCAGGTTCTCCGCCAGCTTGTAGTCGGCGGGAGGCAGGCGCGGGTTCTTCGCCGCGTTGCCGTACTGGATGCTGTTGATGAGCGCCTGGGGGTGCTCGGCGCGGAAGCCCAGCGCGAAGGGCTTGGCCTCCACGCTCACCCGGCCGTCGGCGGCGAAGCGCTCGTACAGCTCGCGCGCGGAGTTGCCGGGGGCGAGGATGACGCGGTCGCTCTCCAGGGTGCGCCCGTCGGACAGCTTCACGCCGGCCACGCGGCCGTCCCGGTAGTGCAGGTCCTCCACCCGCGTCTCGAAGAGCACCTGGCACCCGCCGGCGATGAGCTCGTCGCGCAGCTTCGCCACCGCGCCCGGCAGCAGGTCCGAGCCGATGTGCGGCTTGCCCTCGATGAGGATGTGGTCCGGCGCGCCGTACTTCGCGAAGGCCTCGATGACCTTGCGCACCATGGGGTGGTTGATGCGCGTGGACAGCTTGCCGTCCGTGTAGGCCCCGGCGCCGCCCTCGCCGAAGTTCATGTTGCTCTCGGGGTCCAGCGAGCCGTCGCGCATCAGCTTCGCCACGTCCTTGCGGCGCGTCACCACCTCGCGGCCGCGCTCCACCAGGATGCTGCGCACCCCGCGCTCCATCAGCCCCAGGGCGCAGAACAGCCCCGCGGGGCCGGTGCCGATGATGATGGGCCACCGCTCCGGCGGCTTCACCGGCGGCAGGGCCTCCGGGGGCGGAGGGGCCTCGCCCACGTCGGGGGGCAGGCGGGCCGGCTTGCGGCCGGGCGCCAGCTCCACCTCCAGCGTGTAGATGTAGCGCGGGCTGCCCTTCTTCCGGGCGTCGAGCACCGAGCGCACCACCCGCACGGAGGCGAGGTCGGAGCGGGTGACCCCGAGCTTCTCCGCGGCCCGCTGACCGAGCAGCTCCTCCGGCTCGTCCAGCCACAGCCCGATGTTGTTCACCCGATACGCCATTGCTGTCTGCTCCTAAAGGTGGGGGCGCGTATCTGCTCCGCCCTCCTGAAAGATTGCAAGCACTTGAAACCACGAGGCCCTTTGGGGGCTTCAGGGGTGCGTACCCGCCGATGCACCCCCCTCGGCCATCCCCCCGTGACGCCGTGCGGTGCGTAACCGCCTTCGCACCGCTGGAGGGGCCATGCCGGGCCCTGGTGTACCTCAACCACTGAGAACTGCTGGGGAATCCGTTAGGAAGGAAACGTCTGGCACGGGGGTTGAAGTGTTGACGCCGCATGATTACGCGGCGGCCCCCCTCAATCCGCCGCCTCTGGAGGCATTCACTGTGAGCACCGATCAAAAGGGCACCCGGATCCTGGCGCGCACCTTCTTCAACCAGCTGCGCGCGAGCGGCTACACGCCGCACCAGGTCATCGGTATCGCCACGGAGCTGCTCGATCTGGTGACCGCGGACCTGAAGGAAGGCGACAAGGCCGTTGCCGTCCAGGCAACACAGGAGCAGGGCTCCGAGTGGCGCCAGCGCGCCTGATTGCCTAGCCTTCGCAACTGCAACACCCCGCGGGCGCGCGGGCTCCGGACTGGCTTCGGGGCTCCCGCCCGCGCGGAGACGGATGTGAAAGGACCGGCGTCAGCCGGTCTTTTTGTTTCCGCTGACTGGCGAATCGGCCGCCGCCCCCACCGCTGACCGAAGCTCCCGTCTCCGCTCGTACGCGGCCGCGCCGGCCACCACGAGCAGGCCTCCCGTCATCGCGGTGAAGACGATGCTGGCCGAGCGCTGCGCCAGCAGCACCAGCAGCGCGCCACCGCCCAGGAAGGCGCCCACGTCCACCCCGAGGGGGCGGCGTTGAGGCAGCACCAGGGCGAGGATGCACACGGTGAGCGGCACTCCCAGCACGACCTGCCGGACGATGGCGTCCGTGCTGCCACGCACCGTGTCCCAGTTGTGCACGAGGATGGCGGCGAAGATGACCACCGTGCCCAGCGCCAGCACCAGCACGCCGGCGGCGGCCGCGTCCTTGGTGAGGCGGGCCTTCTCGTCGAACTGCTGGACGGCCAGGTCGACCAGGTGCTCCAGCGCGCTGTTGAGGATTTCGGCGAAGAAGATGAGCAGGACGCAGAAGATGAGCGTCACCTTCTCCGCGAGCCCCAGCGGGATGCCGCTGCCCACCAGGCCCACCAGCACCGCGGAGATGAGGTGGACGCGCATGTTGCGCTGGTGGACGACGGTGTGGATGAGCCCCGCCCACGCATGGCCGAACGAGGCGAACAGCCCCGAGCCGTGACGGGGAGGGAAGGCGGAGGGTGGCCGGACAGGTACGTTCATCGGAGATGGAAGGGGCGCGCACCCTAGCACCCATGGGTACGGTTGCCCCTCGGGTGTGAAGGGGTATGGTCCGACCCCGTGACTTCTGCTTCCTACCGTGAGAGGGCGCGCCTGGGTGGCGCGGCCCTGGCCCTCCTGTTGACTTCCACGCTGGCCCGGGCCCACGCCCCGGCCCCCACCCTGGACGAGGGGGCCTGTGGCCTGGAGCCCCCCGGCGTCGAGTACGTCCCCCTCCCGGGCCCCCGGCCGCACGAGTCCCGCCGGCTGTCCGCCGCGGAGCCGCCCGTGGTGCGGCGCGAAGCCCCGGGTGGGGCGGTGCGCGCCGCGCTCGCCGGTGTGCCGCAGACGCGGGTACGGGGTGGGGCGCTGTCCGGCAAGGTGGTGTACCTGAGCCCGGGGCACGGCTTCACGCGGAGCGCGCCGCTGGACCGGTGGGCCACGCAGCGCCCCAACACCTGGGCGGTGGTGGAGGACCTCATCTCCGCGGAGGTGCTCAACCAGTACCTGCTGCCGATGCTGATGGGGGCGGGCGCCACGGTGGTGCCGGTGCGCGAGCCGGACCTCAACGCGCGCATGGCCATCGTCGACGATGGGCAGGCCGGCGCCTACACCGAGGCCGGCGACGTCTTCCAGTCCTCCGCCCAGAAGGGGTGGGGGGCGCTTCCGTCGCCCATGGGCAACAGCGTGGAGCCCTTCACGCTGGGCACCACCCGCGTCATGACGACGGCGGCCACCGCCACCGCGAGCGCGACGTGGGCGCCGGAAGTCCCGGTGGACGGCGCGTACCACGTCTACGTCTCGTACGCGGCGGACCCGACGCGGGCGACGGACGCGCACTACGTGGTGCGGCACGCGGGCGGTGAGAGCCACTTCCGCGTCAACCAGCGCCGCCACGGCGGCACGTGGGTGCTGCTCGGCCGCTTCTACTTCAAGGCCGGCCGGCACCCGGAAGCCGGGTCCGTGGTGGCGATGAACGACTCGGCGGCGGGCGGTACGGTGTCGCTGGACGCGGTGCGCTTCGGTGGCGGCAGCGGCCTCATTGGCGACGCGGAGATTCCCCCGCTGCCCCGGCCCCGCTACGAGGAGTCCGCGCGCTACCACGTGCAGTTCAGCGGCGCGCCCGCGTCCGTGTACGCGCCCACCGGGGCCAACGCGCTGGCCAACGAGCGCAACGCGGATGTCAGCGCGCGCCCCCGCTTCGCCGCGTGGCTGCACGAGGATGGCGAGGACGCGGTGTACGTGGCCTGGCACACCAATGCGTCCACCTCCGGCAACGTGGCGGGCACGGAGGCCTACGTGTACGGGCCCAACCCGGTGGACGGCACGCTCAACTTCACCGGAGTGCCCGGCAGCGACGTCATGGCGCGCGCGCTGCTGGACGAAATCGGAAGGGACCTCCGCCGCGAGGTGGACCCCACCTGGCGGGTGCGCACGCTGCGGTCGGCCAACCTGGGCGAGGTGAACCCCACGCACAACCCGGAGATGCCCTCCGTGCTGCTGGAGATGGCGTACCACGACAACCTCACCGACTCGAACCGGCTGAAGGAGCCCACCTTCCGCCGCGTGGCGGCGCGCGCCATCCTCCAGGGCCTCATCAAGTACTTCGCCGCGCGCGACGGCGTGCCCGTGCTCCTGCCCCCCGAGGCGCCTTCCGCGGTGCTCGCGCGCAACGGCCTGGACGGCGCGGTGGAGGTCCGCTGGGCCGTCCCCACCGCGAACCCGGACGAGGAGGGCCGCGACGCGCCCACCGGCTACCGCGTCTACCAGAGCGCGGACGGGCAGGCCTGGGACGAGGGAACCGAGGTGCTGGGGACGAGCTTCTCCGCGACGCTGGCCCCGGGCACGGTGCGCTACTTCCGCGTGGCCGCGCTCAACGCGGGCGGGGAGGGCTTCCCGTCCGCCATCGTCGGGGTACGCACGCCCCAGGGGGCACAGGTGCCCGTGCTGCTCGTCAACGCCTTCGAGCGGCTCGACTCCGCGATGGCGTGCGCCGAGGCGCTGGACGCGTACGACCTGGCGGCGCCGGTGCGCCTGCTGGTGGAGGCGATGAACGACGGCACCTACGTGCGGCGCCATGGCGAGGCGCTCGCGCACGCGGCCACCGCCTTCGACAGCGCCACCAGCGCGGCGCTTCCCGCGGGGCTGTTCTCGCTCGGCGCGCCCTACCGGATGGTGGACTGGTTCACCGGCCGGGGCGGGGCGGACAGCGCCCGGCCCACGCGCGCGGAGCAGGACGCGCTGCGCGCCTTCGTCACCGGGGGCGGCCATCTGCTGCTTTCGGGCACCCAGGTGACGTCGGCGCTCGCGGTGGGCTCGGCCGAGGACCAGGCCTTCCTGGCGGACATCCTCCGGGCCGCGCCGGCCGGTGGGACGCCGCCGCTCACGGTGGAGGGCCTGCCTGGCGGCTGGCTCTCGGGCGTGCCCGCGGCGGAGCTGGATGACGGCACGCGCGGGGCATTCCCGGTGGGCGTGACGGACGTGCTCACCCCCGCTTCCGGCGGCTCGCCGGTGCTGCGCTACACGGGGACGGACCTGGTGGCCGGCGTGGCCTCCGCGGCCTCGGGCTCCAGTGGCCAGGTGCTGCTGCTGGGGGTGCCCTTCGAGGGCATCGTCAGCCGGGCGCGGCGCGGGCAGCTGCTGTCCGCATTCCTGGTGAACGCAGGCCTGCTTGCCCAGGTGCCGCCTCCACCGGCCGAGGACCCCGGTGGCACGGGCCCTGGCCTGCTCACGGCCTGCGTGGCCGCGCGCGGGGTGGACCCGCATCCGCCGCCTCCGCCTCCCCCGCCTCCGCCTCCTCCTCCCCCGCAGCCGGTGGTCCTGGATGAGGCGCCGCAGTTCTACTATCCGCTGGGGGACTCCGGCTGCGGCTGCGGGGCCGGGGCGGGAACGGGCTCCAGTATCTGGCTGTTGCTCGGGGTGATTGTTCAGCTTCGGCGTGCGCGCCGTCGCACGAACGACGCGAAGCGTTGACTCGGCGGATGCGCATGCCTACGGTCGGCGCCCTCGAATTCAGACGTGACGACCCGTGGGCACTCGTGCTCACCGCTTGAAGGAGACGACGGACATGGCTACCCGGATTGCCATCAATGGCTTCGGTCGTATCGGACGCTGCATCCTGCGCGCCGCCCTCAGCCGCAAGGAAGACCTCGAGATTGTCGCCATCAACGACCTCGACAAGCCCGCGGCACTGGCGCACCTGTTCAAGTACGACTCCGTGCACCGCACCTGGCCGGGCACGGTGAAGGCCTCCGAGAAGGGCATCGTGGTGGACGGCAAGGAGATTGCCGTCACCGCGGAGAAGGACCCCACGGTGCTGCCGTGGAAGAGCATGAACGTGGACGTGGTGCTGGAGTGCACCGGCCGCTTCACCGCTCGCGACGGCGCCGAGAAGCACCTGAAGGCGGGCGCGAAGAAGGTCATCATCTCCGCCCCGGCCAAGGGCCCGGACCTCACCATCGCCTACGGCATCAACCACAACGAGTACGACCCGGCGAAGCACCACATCATCTCGAACGCCTCGTGCACCACCAACTGCCTGGCGCCCCTCGCCAAGGTGCTGGTGGACAACTTCGGCATCGAGAAGGGCCTGATGACCACGGTCCACAGCTACACCAACGACCAGCGCATCCTGGACCTCACCCACGAGGACATGCGCCGCGCCCGCGCCGCCGCGCTCTCCATGATTCCCACCAGCACCGGCGCCGCGAAGGCCATCGGCGAGGTGATTCCGCAACTGAAGGGGAAGATGCACGGCATCTCGGTGCGCGTACCCACCCCGAACGTGTCCCTGGTGGACCTGACGGTGAACACCACCAAGCCCGCCAC
The DNA here is from genome assembly GCF_024198175.1 of Pyxidicoccus xibeiensis. NCBI lineage: Bacteria > Pseudomonadati > Myxococcota > Myxococcia > Myxococcales > Myxococcaceae > Pyxidicoccus > Pyxidicoccus xibeiensis. The sequence continues at coordinate 108,831 of NZ_JAJVKV010000006.1, read as the reverse complement.
CGCCGAGGCCATCATCGAGGCCTACCGCAAGGCCGCGGACGGCGCGCTCAAGGGCATCCTCCAGTTCAGCGACGAGCCCACGGTGTCGGTGGACTACAACGGCAACCCGCACTCGGCCATCTTCGACTCCACCAACTGCTTCGTGGTGGGCGACAACCTGGTGAAGGTCATGGCCTGGTACGACAACGAGTGGGGCTTCTCCAACCGCATGGTGGACACGGCGAAGTTCCTGGTCTCCAAGGGCATCTAGTCCCAGGGCGTTGAAGGGCACCGAGAGGGAAGGACCGAGATGATCCGCTACATCGACGATCTGCAGCTGACCGGGAAGCGCGTCTTCATCCGCGTGGACTTCAACGTCCCGCTGGAGGGGCGGCGCGTGACGGACGACACCCGCATTCGCGAGGCGCTGCCCACCATCCGGCGCGCGCTCGAGATGGGCGGGAAGGTCATCCTGGCCTCCCACCTCGGCCGGCCCAAGGGCCCGGACCCCAAGCTGTCGCTCGAGCCGGTCGCCGTGCGGCTGGCCGAGCTGCTCGGCGGCAAGCACGAGGTCATCCTCACCGACGACTGCGTGGGGGATGGCGTGAAGAAGCAGGTGAAGGACCTCAAGGAGGGCCAGGTGGTCCTCCTGGAGAACCTGCGCTTCCACAAGGAAGAGGAGGCCAACGACGAGGCCTTCGCCCGCGAGCTGGCCGCCAACGCCGACGTCTACATCAACGACGCCTTCGGTACCGCGCACCGCGCCCACGCCTCCACCGCGGGCATGGTGCCCTTCGTGAAGGAGAAGGCCGCCGGCTTCCTGATGCGCAAGGAGATTGAGTACCTGGGCAAGGTGCTCAAGAACCCGGAGAAGCCCTTCGTGGCCATCCTGGGTGGCTCCAAGGTGAGCGACAAGATCAAGGTCATCGAGAGCCTGCTGCCCAAGGTGGACGCGCTGCTCATCGGCGGCGCCATGGCCTACACCTTCCTCAAGGCGCAGGGCGTGGAGGTGGGCAAGAGCCGCGTGGAGGGGGACAAGCTGTCTTTGGCCACCCGCATGCTGGAGGCCGCGCAGCGGCTGAAGACGCCCATCGTCCTGCCGGTGGACCACATCGTGGGCACCGACCTCACGGAGAACAGCGTGGCCAAGGAGACGCCGGACAACGCGATTCCGGTGGACATGCTGGGCCTGGACATCGGCCCCAAGACGCGGGCCATGTACGCCCAGCACATCCGCGACGCGCGCACGGTGGTGTGGAACGGCCCCATGGGCCTGTTCGAGGTGGCCAAGTTCGCCGAGGGCACCCGCTCGGTGGCCGCGGCCATGTCCATCAACAGCCAGGCCACCACCGTCATCGGCGGTGGAGACAGCGCCGCGGCCGTGGAGCAGATGGGCTACGCGGAGAAGATGAGCCACGTCTCCACCGGCGGTGGTGCGTCCCTTGAGTTCCTGGAGGGACGTGAATTGCCGGGTATCAAGGCACTGGAAACGCGTTAGGCTGCGCGCCCGCAACGCAACCCGTATCCCACACCCCTGGGGGGACACATGGCCGCCGCGGTTCGTCGTCGGAAGATCGTCGCCGGGAACTGGAAGATGCACAAGACGGTGCCCGAGGCACTGGCGCTGGTGCGTGAGCTGCGGGGGATGGTGGCCCCGCTGGGAGACACGGTGGAGGTGGTGCTGGCGCCGACGTTCGTGGCGCTGCAGCCGCTCCACGTGGCGCTGGAGGGCGCGCCGCTGCAACTGGCGGCGCAGAACTGCCACTGGGAGGCGTCCGGAGCCTTCACCGGCGAGGTCTCCGCGCAGATGCTGGCGGAGCTCGGGTGTGCCTACGTCATCGTGGGCCACTCGGAGCGCCGGCAGCTCTTCGGTGAGACGGACGAGTCGGTGAACAAGAAGGCCCGGGCGGTGAAAGCGGCGGGGATGACGCCCATCATCTGCGTGGGCGAGACGCTGGCCGAGCGCGAGGGGAACCGGACGCTGGAGGTGGTGGAGCGCCAGGTGCGCGGGGCGCTGGCCGGGTTCGACGCGAAGGACGTGGGCAGCTTCGTCCTGGCGTACGAGCCGGTGTGGGCGATTGGGACGGGGCGCAACGCCACGTCGGCGCAGGCGCAGGAGGTCCACGCGGCGATCCGGGGCCTGCTCGAGCGGCTGTACGACGGGGAGACGGCCGGGCGGGTGCGCATCCAGTACGGCGGCAGCGTGAAGCCGGACAACGCGGCGGAATTGCTGGGGCAGCCGGACGTGGACGGGGCGCTGGTGGGCGGAGCGAGCCTGAAGGCGGGCGACTTCGCGGCCATCGTCAAGGCGGCCAGCTAGGGTCATGTAGGAATGGGGGACGGGAAGATGTTGTCTCCCGTTCACCAGTTTGTGTAGGGTGCGCCTCCTTCTCACGGAACGTCTGGAAGACTCGCCATGCTGACCTTCGTCACGATCGTGCACGTCCTTGTCTGCGTGTTCATGATCTTCGTCATCCTGCTGCAGCCCGGTAAGGACGCGGGCATGGGCTCCGCGCTCGGCGGCGGCGCTGCCACGAGTGCCTTCGGTGGCCGGGGCGCGGTGACGTTCCTGAGCAAGCTCACCGGCGTCTTCGCGGTGCTCTTCTTCATCTCCTCGCTCGGCCTGTCCTTCGTGGGGCTGCGCACCTCGGTGGCGGCTGGCGGCTCGGTTGCCGCGCCTCCTCCCGGGGCGGCCGCTCCGGCGGCGTCCGGCCCGGGCAGCGTGGAGCAGCCGCGCGGTGAGACGCCGGTTCCGCCTCCTCCCTCCGAGGGCGGTGGCAACCCGGCGACGAACGAGGCCGCTCCGTCGGCCACGCCGCCTGCTCCGGCTCCGGCGCAGTAGGCTTCAGGAAGAAGTCGGGTCACGCGACGGTTGAAATTGTCGTTGCGTGATCCGAAGCGGTCCGGTAGATGGTCCGCGCAGCAAACGCCCAGGTGGTGGAACTGGTAGACACACCATCTTGAGGGGGTGGCGCCGAAAGGTGTGCGGGTTCGAATCCCGCCCTGGGCACTCCGAAAGAGCCTCCGAGTCGAAAGACTCGGGGGCTTTTTTCGTTCCTGGCTCTGCGCTGTAGCTCGACTGTAGCTACCGGCCTTCGTCCGACGCGGGCAGCGCGCGTCCTGTCGGCGACGTCGATGGAAGTCGGAACTCCACCTTCAGCTTCGCCACCTCCGCGCAGAGCGACTCCCATCAGCGCTGTCGTGTACCCCTGCAGATACTTCGCCAGCACGTCCAACTTCGTCGAGGTCCAGTCCCCTCCGAAGCTGTGGGCCTTGCCCTTTGCCGTTGCTCCTCCGGTCTCATCGACTTTCCTCGGGTCTTGTTGACAAGGCCCGACCCAGGTACCGTCCTCAAGTGCACAGTGGTCCCGATCGGCCCGGAGCAAAGGGAATGACAACAGAGTCTTGGGTCTCGGTCGAAGACGTCGCCAAGCACCTCGGGGTTGCGAAGGATTCGGTGTACCGCTGGATTGAGTCGAGGAAGCTCCCGGCTCACCGAATTGGTCGCCTCTGGAAATTCAAGCTCTCCGAGGTCGATGAGTGGGTTCGCGCTGAAGGCGCCGCCGAGCACCCGACACGGGGAGATCGTTGATGCCGTCCCTTGATGTGTCCACGCTGAGCGACGCTCAGCGCCCCACCGGTGTCTGGGCGGCATCGCTGCTCCACGCCCTCGCGCGCGACGAAGCCGCGGGCCGCCGTCGGCCGCGGCTCACCGAGCCGAAGCTCGACACCTGGTCCCGCTTCCGTGGGCGCCTGTCGAGTGTCGACCTCGTCTCGCTGCTCTTCGAGGACGCCGCCGTCCTCCATCGCGTGCCCTTCGATCCCGAGGCGGTGGGTGGCGCGCTGCGCCCCGAGCGCCTGCCGGAAACGGTCACCGACGACTGGCTCAAGGCCATCGAGTCCCTGCCGCTGAACACGGCTGGCGCTGACTACATCCTCGAACAAGCGCGCCTGCTCGGCCTGCCCATGCGCATGGCGCGCTCGGACCTGCACGTCATGAAGCCGCACCAGAAGGTCCTCGAGCTGCCGGGCACCGGCGGCCAGCTCGCGCACCACCTCGTGAGCAGCCAGAAGGACCTCACTCTTCAGGACAACTTCTCCGTCGCATGCGGCTCCTGGCAAGAGCTGACGCTCGCGGGCATCGTCGCGCTCGAGCTCGGCGCACCGCACTCCGACTTCGCTACGCGCGCCGACGCGGCCGACCTCAGGAACCCGGAGCACCCGCTCCGTCAACGCTCCTTCGACTTCGTCGTCGGACTCCACCCCGACAAGGGCGGGCTCTTCCGCGTCGAGGACCAGCTCGCGATCTGGTTCCCGACCGCGAAGGTCCTGTTGGTGTGAAAGATGGCGGCCAAGTTCATCCAGATCGGTGAGCCCGCGCACGATGCCGAACGGCAGGCGCTCCGCTTCCTCGTCGATGGATTGCCAGAGAGCTTCACCGTCTACGGCAACGCATGGCTCGTGGAGCGCACCGGCGTCGTCTATGAGCTCGACGCCGTCGTCGTCGCGCCGCACGCAGTCTTCGTCGTCGAGATCAAGTCGTACCGAGGCCGTATCGAGGGCACCGACAACGACTGGTGGCTGCCCGAGAAGATCAGAAGCCCCCTCAAGCTGAATCGCATCACGTCCCAGGTGCTCAAGTCGCACCTGAAGAACGCGAGCTACCAGGCTGGCCAAGTGTGGACCGAAGGCCTCGTGTTCCTCTCGGCCACGACCGACGTCGGCGTGCGCGGCCCGGCGAGCAACGACCGCGTCCACACGCGCAAGACCATCCTCGCCGCGCTCCAGGATCCTGAGCTCATCAATCGCATGAGCGGCGGGCGCGCGCTCATGCCGTCGTCGAACGCCGAGCGCGAACTGCTCGAACTGTTCACGGGCGCGCAGAGCGGACCGCGCCCGGTGCGCCGCGTTCGCGAGTACGAGGTCGTCGAGACCTTCGATCACCACGACACCTTCACTGAGCTGCTCGGGAAGAACACGCTGTCGGGAGCCGAGCGCGTGCTGCGCATCTACAGCGTCCCGCCCCTCGCCACGCAGACGCAGCGTGACCGCATCGCCGAGCGCGCGCGGTGGGAAGCGCAGGTCCTCGGTCGCCTCGGTCGCAGTGAAGGTGTGCTCACCGCCGATCCGCCCTTCTCTGACGAGGCCGGCATCGTGCTGCCGCTCGAGCACTTCAAGGGCATCACGCTCACCACCTGGGTCGAGCGCTACGGGCCCGACGCGCGCGGCAAAGAGAAGGCTGATCTCCGCATCCGCACGGACCTCTGGATCCGCATCGCCCAGACCATCGACGAGGTGCACCGTCAGGGCGTGGTCCATCGCCTGCTTCGGCCCGACGTCGTCCTCGTCGAGGACAAGCAAGAGCCGACAGAGGTGCGCGTCACGGGCTTCGACCTCGCGAAGCAGATGACGAGCGACGCCACCATCTCGCTCACCACCATCCACGACGACCGGCTCGTGTACGCGGCGCCCGAGGTCGTGACCGCGTTCTCCAGCGCAGAGCCAGCGTCCGACCAGTTCAGCCTTGGTGCGATGCTGGCGCTCGTCCTCACCGGCAAGCCGCTCTTCGAGAACACCCGCCAGCTCATGGCGCAGCGCCGGCTCATGCGCCGCGTGCGCGACATCTCGCAGCGCCTGCCCCTCAGCCTCGACGAGGCCGTCGCCAAGATGGTCGAGCTGCGCGCCACCGACCGCTACGCCACGCTCGCCGAGGCCATCGAGGCCGTGCGCGTCGGGCGCGATCCGTCGCCCCGCGGTCAGGCGCTCATCCCGAACGTCGGGCGCGCGCCGCTCGATGCCGACAACCTCCAGGCGGGCCAGCGCATCGGCTCCGACTACGAGATCGTCACGCGCCTCGGCCAGGGAGGCATGGCCGTCGTCTACGCCGCGCGCCACCTGGTCAGCGGGCGCACCCGCGCCCTGAAGATCGCGCGCTCGGAGGACGCCGCGGAAGAGGCCCTGCGCGGCGAGTACACCGTGCTCACCGGGCTCGATCACCCGAACATCGTGCGGGTCATCGACCTGACCAAGATGGTCGAGGGGCGCCTGACGCTCGTCATGGAGCGGGTGAGCGGCATGAACCTGCGCCAGTGGCTCGCGCAGCACCCAGCCCCCGAGCCCACCACGCAGCGCCGCCTCGCCGAGGACCTCATCGCGGGCCTCGACTACCTCGAGCAGAAGTCGGTCACGCACAAGGACCTCAAGCCCGACAACCTGCTCGTCTCCGACGGGCGGCTCACCATCATCGACTTCAGCCTCGCGGCCATGCCCGAGGACGCGCCCTACGGCGGCACCGCCCTCTACCGCGACCCGGCGAGCGCGCGCTGGACGCATGCCACCGACCGCTTCGCAGCCGCGCTGTGCCTCTTCGAGCTCTATGCCGGCCGCCATGCCTTCGAGGGCCGCCTGCCCGAACCGGGCCAGGCGCCGATCGTCGCCGACGACGACATCCAGCCCACGGGCCTCGCCGCGTTCTTCCGCAAGGCACTTGATCCGACACCCGAGAAGCGCTTCCCGTCGGCGCGCGCCATGCGCGAGGCGTTGCTCGTCGCGCTCGGCGAGGACACGACCACATCGTCCTCCGTCCCGCCGCCCAAGCAGATCGACGCGACCACGCCGCTGCGCACCTCGGGGCTCTCGACGCGCGCCATCAACGCGCTCGCCCGCTGCCAGGTCCACACGGTGGGCCAGCTCCTCGCGCTGCCTGCCGCACAGGTGCGCGCCATTCACGCCATCGGCACCAAGACCGCGAACGACATCATCGCCTTCCAGGAGACGCTGCGTGGTCGCGGGCTCGAAGGCACCGAGGCGGCGGGCACGCTCGAGCCTCCGCTCTTGCCCGACCTCTGCTCCTCCCCTGAGCCTGTGCAGAAGCTCCCGCTCGGAGAGACGCTGCGCTCGGCGCTCGCCGCGGGCGGGCTCCCCACGGTCGGCGCGGTGGCCTCGGTCACGCGCAGCGCGCTGCTCGCGCTCCCGGGCATTGGCCGCAAGAAGCTGGCCGAGGTCGTCGAGGCGCTGTACCAGTTCCGCGCGTACACCGATGGCAAGGCGAAGGGTGGCAACGACGGCGCGCACACGCTCGATCGCGTCTGGGAGCTCGCGACGAGGCCGCTCACCCCCGAGCAGCGCATCGCCGTCGAGCGCGTCATCGGCATCACCGGCGAGCCCGAGACGCAGGAGCAGATCGCCGAGGACCTCGGGACCAATCAGCCGAAGGTCAGCCACGATGTCTCCAAAGGGCTCGAGCGCATGGACCTCTCGGCGCTCGCCGACCTCACGAGCGCCTTCGACGCGGTGGTCGATGGCTTTGGTGGCCTCGTGCGGCTCGACGAGATCGGCCAGCGATTCGAGAGCGAGTGGCCCGCCGGCGTCGTGACCGGTGAAGGCATCGTGCGCGTGATCGTGCGCGTCACGCCCGGTCGCGCGCACATCTTCGAGGTCGACGGCGCCGAGCAGCCGATCGTCGCGCGCCCCATCTTCGATCGCGACACGGTCAAGGCGTTCGCCGCTGAGGTGGTGCGCCTCGCCGGTCAGTGGTCGCCCGTCGAGCCCGACACTGCGCGGCGCACGCTCGCGGGGCTCCTGCCACACTTCGACGGCGATCCGCTCGCCCTCGGCGTGCGCATCTGCGAGGACGTCGAGATCGCCGAGACGGGCCACCTCTTCATCGGCCCGATCGACCCGAAGCACAGCATCGGCTTCGTCATCGACCAGGCGCGAGAGCCCATCGCGCTCGAAGAGCTGGCTGTGCGCGTGCGACGCATCTTCGGCCCGCATACGCCGTACCCCGATCCCGACCACCTGCTCGCCATTCTGCGCGACCTCGACTGCCGCGTTCAGGGCGCACTGGTGCTGCCGGGCCGAGCGGGCTCGATCGTGGCCGCGCAGCCGCTCGCGGCCGACGAGCTGCCGAACAGCTTCGGCGCCGAGCGCAGCCCCGAGCTGGTGGTGCGCGACATGCTGAAGGAGGCCGCGGGGTCGCGCGGCTTCCGCATGCTGGTGACGCCACCCGAGGGCCACGCCGAGATCGGGCGCTCCGTCGCCAGCGCGCTCGGTGGCAAGTGGGTCTCGTTCGACGACGCCTTCTTCGGTGAGCACGCCGCCGACATCAAGTCGCTCGAGCGTGCCGAGCGCTTCGTCGCGCAGCGCGAGGCGCTCACCGAGGCGGCCGAGCAGACGCTGTTCAATCTGCTCGAAGAACACGGGCGAGCAGGCAACGTGATTGTCCTCGGCGACACCGCGCTCTTCGGCCTGTGCGAGGCGCTTGACCTTCCGCGCCGCCTCTACGACGAGACGCTCTCCAGCAGTCGGGGCTTCTGGATCCTCGTGGTCCCGGGCGTCATCCACAACCGCCAGCCGCGCTTCAACGAGGGCCCCGCCATGTGGCACCTCGAAGGCGCGACGCTGCCTCTTCTGCACCCACTTCCGGGCTGAGCCAACATCGATGAAAGCGAACGACCGAGCCCGATTGACCACCGCTCTCCGCGACCACGTCGCGAAGATCGCCGCCGACCTGCGCGCGAAGATGCGCGCGCCCGGCGCTGCACGCGCGGCCGCAGAGCAGCTCCACAAGGACGAGCGCGTCGCCGAGGACTTCGAGGTCTGGACGGACCTCCTCTCGCGCCGCGCTGCGGTGCTCTGGGTGCTGAAGAGCGTCTACGTGCGCGTGCTCGAAGACCGGGGGCTCCTCGCGCCGGGGCGGCTGCTCGATCCTGAGGCACAGCAGCTCTTCGAGAAGCTCGCGCCGAACCTCGGCGACACGGCCTTCCTGCGCTGGATCTACAAGGACCTCGCGAGCACGCGCGGCGGCGTGCCCGAGCTGTTCAGCCCCCAGCCCGCCGAGGTGTCGTTGCCGTCGGACGATCTCTCTCGCGCGCTCATCGGCTTCTGGCGCCACCGTGACGCCGACAGCGGCGCGGTGTGGAGCTTCGCCGAGGAGCGCTTCGAAGGCGAGCTGATGGGCGACTTGTACCAGGAGCTCGATCCGGTCGTGAAGGACCGCTTCGCGCTCTGCCAGACGCCCGATTTCGTGCGCGCCTTCATCCTCAACCGGACCCTGACGCCGGCCATCGAGACCTTCGGCGCTGACGAAGTGCGGCTGCTCGATCCCGCCTGCGGCTCGGGCCACTTCCTGATCGACGGCTTGAAGCGCCTCGTCGCCGCAACCGCCGACAAGCACTCGGACTGGTCGAAGGAGCAGGTCGTCGCGCACGCGCTCGACCGCGTCGTCGGCATCGACCTCAACGACTATGCCTGCGCGCTCGCACGCACGCGCCTCATCATGACGGCCGCCGAGCTGGCAGGCGTGACCAAGCTCGCCGACGCCGCGCGCTTCCATCCGCACGTGTACTGGGCCGATGGGCTCGAACAGGTCGAGAGGGAGGAGCAGAAGCCCTCGCTTCAGTTCTCGCTCTTCGAGCCGGTCGAAGAGAAGCCGCGCGCGACGCTCACGCGCTCGGATGTTCGCGCGGCACTCAAGAAGGTCTTCGAGATAAAGTTCCACGCGGTGGTCGCAAATCCTCCGTACAACGAGGAACGCGACAGGCTTCAGAAGGAGTACCACCGCGAGAACGTAGGTCGCCGTCGACGCTACGTGGCCGCATTCAAGGACTACGGACTTGGCGCTCTCTTCACCGAACGATGCTTTCAGCTCGCAAAGCCCTTGGCTTTCGTGGGAGTGATCACGGCGAACAACTTCATGAAGGGAGAGGCCGGGAAGCCGTTCGTGGAGGAGGTCCTTGCAGGGATCGACCTGAGCCTCGTTGTGGATCTCTCGGGAGCCATCGTCGCGCACTCCGGATTCGAGACGCCGACCGTGATGCTATTCGGGCGAAATCGACGTCCAGAAAAGTTGGCGCCGATCCGCACTGTGATCGGAAAGTCCGGTGACACCGATCGGCCTGTCGATCTCTCCACGGCAGCCGTGTGGTCGAGCGTGGTTGCCGGCTGGGCCACACTTGGCTTCGAAAACGATTACATCCGAGTCGACGACCTCGCACGAGCCAGGATGGCCGCGCATCCGTGGGTATTGCACGTAGGCGATACATCGGATCTTATCAGCAAAATTGAAGCAACGACCCGGGTCCGACTCGGGGATGTTGTGGAGCAGATCGGCTTCGCTTCCTTTGCCGGTCTAGACGAGCCGTTCTACCAGCCCAAGGGTACCTTCGTCCGCCTTGGATACAGCTGTGAGTTTGTCCGCCCCCTGCTTGCGGGCACCAACGTCCGCGACTGGTGCCTCCGTCCAACGGAAGAGGCGCTGACGCCCTACGGCGTGCAGGACGCCGAGCCTCTCCCATTCGAAGGACGACTCGCTCGCCCCAACCACCTCTGGCGCTATCGGACTGCTCTCAACTCGGTCAGCTCCTTCTCCGGCGATCGCGCCTCTGAGGGTGCGAACTGGTGGAACTGGTACAGGTGGATTCCCGCTCGCTACCGCGTACCGCTGCGCATCACGTTCGCGGACGTAGCGACGCACAACCATTTCGCGCTGGAACGCGGCGGGTTCGTCTTCAACAACACGGCTCCAATCATTCGCGTCAAGGGGGGCGGCGGCGAGCTTGCGCACCTTGAGCTGCTCGGATTCCTCAACTCGTCGCTTGCTTCGTTCTGGCTCCGCAACAACGCGAAGAAGGTCGGCGGACGAAGCTCCGGCACCAAGAAGCAGGCAGAGCCGTGGGCACAGCGGCTCCGGTTCTCTGGTGGGCTTGTCGAGCGGCTCCCGTACCTTGCGGACGACAGTGGCCGCGTTAGGGAGGTCGCAAGTCGGATCGAGAAGCTCGCACGGGAGTTGGTTCAGCTTGAGCCCTCCTATCTTCTCGGCCAGTCATGGTCAGACCTTTCCTCGGAAGTGGTCACGGCAGAGCGGAAGCACCGGGTCGTGCGCGAAAGGATGATTGCGCTCCAAGAGGAACTCGACTGGACCGTCTACTGCCTCTTTGGACTGGCGCCGCGAACAGAACTCACGCCGTTGTCCGAGATCGACTCGATCAGTTCCGAGCACCGCCCGTTCGCAATCCATCTGGCCCGACGGGTAGCTGCTGGCGACGTGCAGACTCATTGGTTCTCGGCGAACGGTGGGATGGCAGTCGTCGACGTTCCCGACGTGTACCAGAAGGCGTACCGCGAAGTGCTTGAGCGTAGACTCAAGCTGATCGCTACTCACGCCCCGTTGGGCGCACTCGAAGCCCCTGAGTACAAACGCAAGTGGGAGCCGTACAACTACTCGGACCACCTCGAGGTGGCCGCATTTGCATGGCTGAGTGACCAGCTTGAGGCGGTGTTCGCAAACAAGGCGCGTCCGCTAACGACCGCTCACCTCGCCGCGGCCGTGCAGGACGATGAACGCTTCCTCGACGTTGCTTCGCTCTACGAAGGACGTCGCGACGTCGACGTGCAGGCATTGGTCTCAAGTGTTCTCGCAACCGAGGCAGTTCCGACCCACCCCTCCCACATCTACACGGTATCTGGCCTGTTGAAGCGAAACGCCTGGGAAGAGGTGTGGGCGTTTCAGCGAAGAGAAGATGCAGGCGAGAAGCTTCAACGCGGGGAGTCTCTTCCAGAGTTCAGCCAAGGCAGTCGAGGCAAGTCAGTTGACTTCCTGCGCACTGAGTACTGGCGGTTGCGGGGAAAGCTGAACGTCCCACGCGAGCGCTTCATCTCCTTCACCGAGGTGCCCGGGCGCTCCGGCGTCGAAACGCTCTACGGCTGGGCGGGCTGGACCGCGCAGCAGCGCGTGAAGGCCATCCTCACCATCGACGAGGAGCTCGAGGACGCGTCCGTGCCGCTCGCTGACCGCATCGGCCTGCTCGACAGCTCGTGGCGCCTGTTGCCCGACGTCGCGCGCGAAGACGTTGCAGCCGCCACGCGGCTGAAGGCCGAGCTGCAGGCGCTCGTGGGTCCGGAGGGCCCGAGCCGCGAGCTCATCGAGGACTGGAAGAAACGCTTCCCGCCACCCACTTCGCGCGCCTCCGGCGCCAAGCGAGGCGCGAAGAAGGCCGCTGCGCGTGACGAGGAAGACTGCGAGATCGAGGAGAGCGACGAGTCATGACCACCATCACTGAGGCCTTCGAGCTTCCGCGTCCCGAGGATATCCGGGCGATGGGTTTCGTCGTCAAACTGCGCGAACTGGACCCCAACTCCGAGGAGGTCGAGCAGCTCGCACGCGACTACGTCGTCACCCCCGCCGTCGAGAAGGAGCTGCCCCGCATCCTCGACGACATGAAGCAGGTCTTCGACCGAGGCGAGGAGTACGGCCGCTTCATCCACGGCAGCTTCGGCAGCGGCAAGTCGCACTTCATGACGATGCTCTCGCTGCTTGTCGAGGGAGCGCCGCCCGCGTGGAAGAAGTTTCGCCCGCTGCTCAACGCCCATCGCGACGCAAAGGCGAGCAAGGGCGGCGAGGCCAGCGACCACGAAGCGTGGCTCACGAAGGCGGGCCTGCTCGTCGTGCGCATCCACATGCTCTCGGTGCGAGGCAAGAGCACCGGCTTCGACCGCGCCGTCTACGAGGGCTTCAACGCGGCGCTCAAGCGGCGCGGCAAGGTGCCCTTCGAGTTCCTCAACGTCGACGCCATCTTCGAGGAGGTCCGCCGCGAGGCGAAGGAGTACGGTGAGGTCGTCTGGAAGCGCCTTGAGACCGAGGGCATCGTCGGCGGGCGCGAAGACTTCGAGGCGCTCGCCGCGGGCTCGATTCAGGCCAAGGAGCGCTTCGCGCGCGCGTGGCTCAAGTACAAGGGGCGCGACGCCTCCGACGCTGGCATCGACCCGCGCTGGAGCGAGGGCCTGAAGCGCATGGCCGAGCACGCCAAGGCCCAGGGCTTCGGCGGCATCGTGCTGATGATCGACGAGTTCCTTCTCTGGCTCGCCGAGAAGAGCGGCCAGGAGTTCGTTGCCGAGATCAACAACCTCAACGTCATCGTCGACCACAACACGGGGCAGCGACCGGCGCCCATCTTCGTCTTCGTCGCCCGCCAGCGAAATCTCCAGGAGTTCTTCCCGGACCTCGTCGACGAGTCGAAGATCCACGAGCACCTCGATCACCACGCGAAGCGCTTCGAGATCACGAAGCTGCAGGACGTCGAGCTGCGCCACATCGTGCGCGGCCGCGTGCTCCGGTCGAAGAAGGCCGACGAGGTGAAGGCTGCGGTCAGCTCGCTGTCGGAGAAGCACAGCAAGGTGCTGCCCGCGCTCCTGGCGGGCGGCGACCTCGACTACCTGCGCGACGTCTATCCCTTCCACCCGGCGCTCATCGAGATGCTGGTTGACGTCACCTCGCTGATGCAGCGCGAGCGCTCAGCGCTGCGCCTGCTCTACGAGCTGCTCGTCGTTCACTATCCGAAGCTGCCGCTCGGGGAGTTCCTGCCGGTGGGCTCGGCCTTCTCTGCCATCTTCCCGGAGTCGGGCGTCGAGGCGAGCAAGAAGGTGGAGCTGATGCAGGACATCCACCACCAGTACTACTCGCGCCTCGCGCCGGCGATGGCGAAGATGGCCGAAGAGGGCGGCGCCGAGTTCAACGACGAGCGCCGCCGCGCACTCAACCAGCTCGTGAAGACGGTGCTGCTCGCCGAGGTGTCGCCGCGCCTGAAGCAGGGTGGGCTCACCATCGAGCGGATCGTGCAGCTCAACGCCGTCGACGTCGAAGGCGAGACCTTCCGTGGTCAGGTGCGCGTGGCCGAGACGGACCTGCTCGCGCTCTCGCAGCGTGTGCCCGACCTGCAGGTGGCCGGGCAAGGCAAGACCGCGCTCGTCCGCTACGTGCTCGGGCGCGTCAGCCTTGGCGAGATCCTCGGGCGCGCGCGCTCGAAGGTCGACAACCCCGCCCAGCGCTTCAAGGTGTTCTGGCTCGCGCTGCGCCAGACGCTCGGCGTCGCCGGCACCAAGGGCTTCGAGGACGGCGGACCCAACGAGGGGGATTGGGACCTCTCGTGGCGGCGCACCAGGCGGCGTGGTCGCATCAAGCTCGGGAACGTGCGCGAGATGTCGTACGACGATTTCGCGCCGCCGGACGGGGCATTCAAGATCCTCGTCGACTATCCGTGGGACGAGCCCGGGCACACGGTCGATGAAGACCGTCTGCGCGCGATCAACGTTCGCAAGAAGCAGGGCCTCTTGCACACGGTCTGCTGGCTGCCGCGTCACATGAGCCCGACCGAGCTCGGCGTGCTGACCGAGCTCGCGGCGGTGCGCTACCTGCTCTCGGATGCCGGGCAGGAAGACCTGCTCGAGACGCTCGGGCCGCAGGACAAGAGCAAGGTGCTCGACCAGGCGGGCATTCGCCAGAAGACGCTCGAGGGCCAGCTCGAAGACCTGCTCAAGGAAGTCTACGTCCGGCATGGTGAGTTCGTCGCGCTGATCTCGGACGTGGACTCGAGCCGCCCGCGCGAGACGCTCGCCGAGAACCTCGAGCACATCGCGGCGCTGCTCGTGGACCGCCGCTACCCGCAGCACCCGACCTTTCTCGCCGAGCCGAAAAAGCAGGACCTCGAGTCGCTGCTCGGCTGGATGGTCGACGCAGGCGAAGGCAGCGTCTCGATCGCGTACGACGAGAACGTCGGCAAGGTCCTCAAGAACCTCGGCCAGCCGCTCGAGCTGGTAAACCTCGGACAGACCAAGGCGTCGCTGCGGCTCGACTCCCGCTACATCAAGGATGTCCTCCAGCGCGCCGACCAGGACTCGGTGTCGTGGACGCCGATCGCCGACCACCTGCGAGAGACCTACGGGTTCCAGCCGCTGCTCGTCGACCTCTTCCTCTGCTTCCTCTGCCAACGAGACCACCGCGCGCTCGAAGACATCAGCGGCGAGCCCGCCGACGTCCGCATCGGCATGTCGCAGACGACGCGCATCCGGCTCCAGCGCGGCAAGCTCGTGAGCGCCGCCGACTGGCACCGGCTGCGTGACCTCGGTAACCAGCTCTTCGAGGTCCCGCGCCCCGCCGCGCATCGTTCGCTGCAGGGGCAGGACCGCTTCACGACCGAGCTGCGCACCAGGGGACAGGCCAGGCGCACCGTGCTGCAGGCATTGCACACGCGTCTTGTGCATCTCGGCGTCCAGGGCGGCGACCGACTCAAGGAGCTGTCGACCGCGAACACGCGCCTCGGCCCGCTCGCGCAGACCACGACCGACAGCCACAAGGTGCTGAGCGAGCTGCTCGCCGCGTGGCCCGACGATGCGTCGGACGCGCTGCGCACCATCGTGCAGCAGGCCGAGACGCTTCGTGATGCTCTCGCCGAGTTGAACGAGCACGCGCGAGGGAACCTCAAGGCGGGCGTGAACCACCCCGTCATCGGCAGCGAGGTGAGCGGACACCTGAGCGCGCTCGACAGCCGCCTCGCGGCGGCGCAGGCCGAGCAGCCCTTGACGAAGGACTGGGTCGCGACCTGGAACAAGAAGGCGCAGGAGTTGATCAAGCGCCTCATCGAGCAGCCTCCGGCCATCGGTGGTGGCGTGCAGCCGCCCGTCATCGGTGGTGGCGCCCAGCCCCCGCTCGTCGGCGGTGGCACTGAGGTCACGCCACGCACGGTGCTGCTCAAGAAGCGCGTGAACCCGACCGACGCCGACGCCATCTCGGACTTCCTGGACGAGGTGCGCAAGGCGCTCACTGCGCAGGGAACGAAGCCGATCAGCGTCGTACTCGTGCGCACTGAGGAACTCGAGTGAGTGCTGCCCAGCTCCTTCTCCGTCGTCTCCTCGATCAAGCTGGTGGTGTCAGCGAGACGGGCTACCTGCTTGTGATCGACGGCGAGGGCCTCGAGAACCTGCCGGACCAGATGCCAACGCCGAAGGGCTCCTACGGCGTGCATCGGATCTCGTCCGAGCTCGGACTTCGGCACTTGCTGTGGAAGGCGAAAGGAGCGCCTCTCATCGCCGTGATGCCCGAGGACGTGGCGCGGCGTATCCAGAACGCCCCGGACTTGCTGCGGCGCGCGCGCAACCAGCGCGTCCACGCGCTCTCGGTGAACGACGTGCTCGAGGTCGTACTTGGCGTGCGCGTCGTCGGCGCAGACGCGCCCTACATGCAACAGCTCGCGCTCGAGAACGTGGATCGCTTGGGCTTCGTGATGAGCCATCGAACGCTGCCCACGGTGGTCGACCGCCGGCTGCTCACGGAGTTGCTCGTCGACGTGAGCGTGGGCGAGCAGGTGCGGACGCGTAGCCCCGCGCAGCTTCTGGCCACTTGGGTACAGGAGCCGCCGCGCTGGTCGCCGAACATCAGCCAGCTCGTGCGCGACGCGATGCCCTCGCTTCACGGCGACGAGGGACGCCTTCTCGCGTGGGCGCTCGCCGAGCCGGAGAAGCGCCTGCGCGAGCTCGTGGTCTACGGCGCGGTCCTCACGGTCGAAGCCGCCGAACTGCCGAAGCCCGCCTGGGGCACGCTGTGGAAGGCCGCCACCGAGCCTCCGCTCGAGATGGACCGGCGCATCCTCCGGCGCACCGTCGCGCGACTCGCGGAGGAGACGCTGGCGCTCCTGGGCGACGCGGCGGGTGACCTCCTCGCCGGTGCAGATCGCGTCGGGCGTGAAAGCCTCACGCCCACGCAGCTCCAGACCAGCCGCGTGCTTCCGCTCGCATTCTCGGACCGCTGCCATGAGCTCGCGCAGCAGGCGGCCAACGGGAGGGCGATCAGCGCCGCCGACATCACGTGGCTGTCGAACCACCGCGCGGCGCGCATGCATCGCGGCGACCTCGCGGTGCTCGAGTCGATGGCGCGCATCTCGCGCTACCTCGACCAGCCCTTCAGCCCGAAGCTCGGCCTGCTCGAGCAGGTACGCGACTACCAGCGGGGTGGTGCGTTCGTCGACCTGGCGATGATGCAACTGCGCCGCGCGCTCGCGAGCAGCGTCCACTACCACGCCGAGGCCAACAAGCTGCTCGCCGCGTGCCGTGAGCGCCGCGACCGCGAGAACCGCCACTTCGCCGAGACGCTCTCCGGTGGTTACGAGGCCGCGCTCCACCGCGAGGGGCTCACGCCGCTGCACCGACTCTGGAAGCGCACCGTCGCGCCCGTGTGGCAGCAGGAACCCGACGCGCGCCTCTTCCTCGTCGTGCTGGACGGCTGCAGCTACCCGGTGTTCCTCGAGTTGCTCTACACGCTCGCGCAGGACAGCTCTTTCCCACTCGGCATCAAGCCCGATGCAAGCGGGCTCGTCGCGGGCCTTCCGGCGCTCTCGCCGCTGCCGACCGTCACGAGCCACGCACGCGGCGCCATCTTCCTTGGCGAGCTGCCGAACGACCCGCTCGTCGCCGAGACCGTGTTCCGGGACCAGGACGAGGCGAAGACAGACAAGGCGCGCTTCAACCAGAACGCCGCCCTCGGCAGCCGCAAGCGGCGTCTCTTCCTCAAGGGCGACCTGACCGACGGCGGCCAGGAGCTTCTTTCCGCGCTCGACGACGAGTCGCTCTCGGTGGTCGGCGTCGTGTTCAACGCGGTCGACGACCAGATCGGTTCGTCGAATACGGGCGCGACGGTGAAGATCTCGCCGGAGGACATCACCGCCTTCAAGCCCGCCCTGCGCGTGGCGCTCAATGCGAAGCGGCGCGTGCTCATCACGGCCGACCACGGTCACAGCCCCTTCGTCGACAAGTCGCTCCGCTCCGGCAACGGCAAGACGCCGCGCTACACCGCGCTCGGCAAGCATGATCCGGTGCCCGAGGGCTTCATCGAGATCGACGTCGCCGGGCTCGGCGGACCGCCCGAGCGGCGCGCCTTCGCTTGGCGCTCGGGCGCGTACCTCGGCGGGTCGCAGGTCGGATTCCACGGCGGATGCGGGCTCGAGGAGGTGGTCGTCCCTCTTGCTTGGCTGGAGCGCGATGGCCTCCACGCCGACGAGCCCGCGTGGTGGTACGGGCGCGGTGCGCTCGCCGAGGTCACCACCGAAGCGAAGCCGGTACAGCCGCCGATCGTGACGCCGCTGCCATCGGACGAAGTTCCCGCGAAGCCGAAGGCGCAGCTCTCGCTGTTCAACCCGGCCGACAAGGCGGACTCGCTGCCCATCCCGAAGGAGCTGCTCGCGAAGCTCAGCCTCGACGAGAAGAGCATCCTCGTGCTGCTGCGCGAGACGGGCTCTGCGCGGGCGAGCGAGCTGGCCGAACGCCTCAAGAAGAACCCGGGCCGCCTCAACGGACTCATGCGGTCGCTGCGCCGGACCCTTCACGAGGGGGGCCACGTTCTCTTCAGCGATGAAGTCCTGCCGAGTGGGGAGACCATGTACCGCTACCAGCCGAAGGGGGGACGCTGATGGCTGTCGTCCCCGAATCAGCAGCCATCGTGAACGCGCTCCGCAGTGGTCTCGTGCCGAACGTGGGGCTCGAACACTTCGCGACCGGCCTCGACGCGCTCGTTGGAGCGGTCAACGAGGACCTCGATTTCGTTGCCGGCGGCAAGGGCCTGTCGAAGTGGATTCGCGGCGAGTACGGCACCGGCAAGACCTTCGCCGCGCGCTACCTGTGCGCGAAGGCGCGCGAGCGGAAGTTCGCATCTTCCGAGGTACAGATCTCGATCAACGACACACCGCTCCATCACCTGGAGACGGTGTACCGGCGCCTCATCGAGAAGCTCGAGACGGCAGCCGACGGGCCCAATGCGTTCCAAGCCATCGTCGAGGGGTGGCTCTATCAGGTCGGCGACGAGGTCACGCGCCTGCGCGGTATCAGTGAGGACGACCCAGGCTTCCCCGACGCGACCGAGCAGCGGCTCGAGGACAAGCTCGCCGACCTCTCGAAGCGCAACCCCGCCTTCGCGCAGGTGCTTCGCGCTTACCACCGAGCGACGCACCAGGGCGACTTCGCCACCGCGCAGGGCCTGCTCGCGTGGCTCGCTGGGCAGCCGCACACGGATCGCTCCGTGCTCGCGGCGGCGGGCGTGAAGGGCAAGGTCGACGGCCAGGCGTCGCTGACGTTCCTGGCCGGGCTGCTCCAGTTGCTCCGGCAGTCGGGCTACGCCGGGCTCGTCGTCGTCCTCGACGAGGTCGAGACCGTGCAGCGCATGAACGCGCAGACGCGCGAGAAGTCGCTCAACGCGCTCCGGCAGCTCATGGACGTGCTCGCGAAGGAAGAGCTGCCCGGGCTGTACCTGGTGGTCACCGGCACGCGCGACTTCTTCGAGGGCTACAAGGGATTGAAGGCGCTCGCGCCGCTGTACCAGCGCGTGCAGGTGAACTTCTCTGAGGACACTCGCTTCGACAACCTGAAGGCCCCGCAGGTGCGGCTCACGCCGTTCACGGACGACCGCCTGCTCACGGTTGGCACTCGAATCCGCAACTTGTACCCCGCGAAGAACCCGGCGCGCCTCACCGAGCGCGTCAGCGACGCGTTCCTCCAGGGGCTCGTGACGCAGGTCACGGCGGGCTTCGGCGGCAAGGTGGCGCTGGCGCCGCGCATGTTCCTCCGCGAGCTGATCGACGTGATGGACCGCGTCGACATCCACGAGGCCTACGATCCGCGCGAGCACTACAAGCTCGCGCTCGACGACGGAAAGCTCACCGCCGAGGAGCTCGCCGCCAAGCACGGGCGCCCCGTCGAAGAGCCGCCCGAGGGGCCCGAAGAGCCGACTTCCAACGACAGCGAGGAACCGCCCCCGGCTCCAAAGCGGAAACGACTGGACGGGTAGCGATGGCGGGACTCGCGCGCCTTCATCCGCACCTGCAGCACGCGATCATCCACGACCTGGGCTGGCGCTCGCTCCGCCCTGTCCAGGAGCTGACGATCGACGCGATCCTCGATGGCTGCAACGCTGTGGTGCTCGCTCCGACAGCCGGAGGAAAGACCGAGGCGTCGATCTTCCCGGTGCTCTCGCGGATTCTCACGGAGGACCTGAAGCCCGTCTGCGCGCTCTACGTGTGCCCCATCCGCGCGCTCCTCAACAACCAAGAGGAGCGGCTCTCGTCGTACGCGCGCATGGTGGGCCTCGAGGTCTTCAAGTGGCACGGCGATGTCTCGGACTCGAAGAAGAAGAAGTTCCGCGAGACGCCCGCGCACATCCTGATGACCACCCCCGAGTCGCTCGAGGTCATGATGATCTCCGAGCGCACCGACGCGAAGGCGCTCTTCTCGGGGCTCTCGGCGGTCATCATCGACGAGGTGCATGCGTTCGCCGCCGACGATCGCGGCGCGCATCTCGCGAGCCTGCTCGAACGCCTCGTCGCGATGACGGGCCGTGACATCCAGCGCATCGGCCTCTCGGCCACCGTCGGCAACCCGCATGTCATCGGCGAGTGGCTCCAGGGCTCGAGCAAGCGGCCGTTCCGCCTCGTCGACCCGCCGAAGGCGAAGGCGCAGCGTGACCTGCGCCTTGACCTGTGCGTTGACATCAGCGAGGCCGCGGCCGCCATCGGGCAGGTCGCGCGCGGCAAGAAGAGCCTCGTCTTCGTCGAGAGCCGCAGCAAGGCCGAGAAGGTCGCGCACGCTCTCGCTGGCACAGGAGTCGAGGTCTTCATCCACCACAGCTCGGTGAGCCGCGCCGACCGCACCCTCGCTGAGGAGCAGTTCGCCAAGGGGCAGAACACGGCCATCGTCTGCACCTCGACGATGGAGCTGGGCATCGATGTCGGCGACCTCGATCAGGTCATCCAGGTCGACGCGCCGGCCTCGGTCGCTTCGTTCCTCCAGCGCCTCGGACGCACCGGCCGCCGCGCGAACACGCGTGCCAACTGCACGTTCTTCTGCCTGAGCTCCGAGTCACTGCTCCAGTCGGTGGCGCTGCTGCGCCTCGCCGAGGCGGGATGGGTGGAGGACGTCACGCCCGCCGCTCACGCGATGCACGTGCTCGCGCACCAGGTGATGGCGCTCATTCTCCAAGAGGGAGGCATCTCGCGGCACAAGCTGATGCCGTGGGTCGAGGCCGCGTACCCGTTCTCATCGGTGCGCCCCGAGCGCGTCCAAGAACTGGTCGACACGATGCTCGAGCGCGAGATTCTCTACGAGGCCGACGGGCTCCTGTCGCTCGGCCAGCGCGGCGAGAAGCTCTACGGCCGCAAGAACTTCTTCGAGCTCTACGCCGTCTTCACCGCACCGCCGGTCATGCGCGTGCAGCACGGCAAGGAAGACGTCGGCTACATCCAGGCGCTTTTCGTCTCGATGCATGACGCCAGCAAGGGCCCGCTCTGCTTCCGTCTCTCCGGGCGCGCGTGGGAGGTCGGGCAGATCGACTACGGCAAGGGCGTGCTCCACGTGCGCCCCGCCGACTACGGCCGCGTGCCGAGCTGGCTCGGGCTGCCGGGCGTGCTCTCGAACGCGCTCTGCCAGGGCATGCACGACGTGCTGCTTCACGAGAAGCAGGAGGGCGCGTGGCTCAGCAAGGCCGCCGCCGCCGAGCTGGCTGTCGTGCGTGACAGCTACGACGGCCTCCTCGAGGAAGGCACGGCATCGCTCGAAGACCACCCCGATGGCGTCCAGTGGCACACCTTCGCGGGCGGTGCGGTGAACCGGCTCCTCGCGGCGGGCCTCGAGCAGAAGTCCGGCAAGAAGTGGGTGGCGGGGAACCTCTCGCTGCGTTGCAAGGACATCGCCTTCACGGCTGCGGGTGACGCGATCCGCTCGCTCGCCGACCTGAACTGGGAGCGCATCGCTGCCGACGCTGCCCGCGAGATGGCGCGCGGGATGCTCAGCAAATTCCAACCGTGCCTTCCCGAGGA
Source organism: Pyxidicoccus xibeiensis (assembly GCF_024198175.1). Lineage (NCBI taxonomy): Bacteria > Pseudomonadati > Myxococcota > Myxococcia > Myxococcales > Myxococcaceae > Pyxidicoccus > Pyxidicoccus xibeiensis. The sequence goes on along the minus strand of NZ_JAJVKV010000006.1, from coordinate 87,223 downwards.
GGCTGAGGACCGGCTCCTGTCCGAGCGCCTCCTCGATCATGCCGGCACGCTGCGATTCCTCGCCAGCGTGAAGGTCAACGGCTCCCGCGTGGCCGCGCGACCGACCGGCATGCGCCTCGCCGACGTCGAGGCCACCGGCCCGCTGCCCCTTGAGCTCGCCCCGCGCGCCGTCCCGGGCGTTGCCGCAGCGCCGAAGAACGACGTCCAGTGGGTGGACACGCCGGCGGCACTGCGCGTCGTCAGCGAGGAGCTGCGCGCCGCCGACGTCGTCGGCCTCGACGTCGAGACCGCGCTCGACTTCGGAACACTCTGTCTCCTGCAGATCGCGACGCGCAAGCGGACCTTCCTCATCGACCCGCTGGCCGTCGGTGACCTCAAGCCCATTCTCGACGTCCTCAGCGGCGCGGTGCCCGTGAAGGTCATCCACAACGCTCGCTTCGAGCGGCGCGTCCTCGCGGCCATCGGCGTCGCCCTCGACGGCGTCTACGACACCCTGGTGGCCTCGCGCCGCGCGCGCGGCACCGACGCCCTCGGCGGTCACAGCCTCGCGATGGTGTGCGAGCGCGAGCTGGGCATCGTCCTCGATAAGACCTCGCAGACCTCTAACTGGAGCCGCCGCCCGCTCGACGCCGACCAGTTGAAGTATGCCGCGCTCGACGCCGAGGTGCTCCTCGCGCTTCACGAGCGCTTCAACGAGCTGGGCGTCACGCCGGACACCGGGGGAGGCCAGCATGACGGCCAGCGCTGATGTGATGGAGGCTGCCGTGACGCCGCCCGCGTCGACGACCACGACGGGGACCCCGTCGATCGACCATCGTGGGGAAGCACTCAATGCGCTCGCGCGTGGCGCGCCTGCTGCCATGCCGCCGGCCCATGTCGCGGCCGACGCGAACGGTGCTTGCTTCGATCGAGCCACGGACACTCTGTGTCACGGCTCATGGAAGAGAGCGCAGCGGTCGCGGCAAGGCTGACGGCGGCCGAGCGGGAGCCACGACGTGCGGAGCGGTGAGAAGATGATCGAGCAGCGCGGTTGGTACTTCACTGCACCCTGGGACCCAGTGCCGGTTCGGCGCGGCGACGCGCTCGGCCTCCGCGCGGGCGCAGACTACTTCGCGGACCTGTTGGCACCCGGCTTGAGCAATGCCGCCTCCGACGCGAGATGGATTACCCTCCTCTCGTGGTGTCTGAAGTGGTCGCACGTCGCGTGGCGGAACGCCGGCGGCGGTGACTTGTCTCGACGTGACGATCAACGCGCGCGGTACGCGTGGCTCCGCCCCCTTGAGCTTCTCTGGGTGGACCGCACGCTGGAGTCCGGGCAGACCACGGGCCAGCTTCGTGGGCGACGAAGCATCGAGCGCTGGCGCAAGGCCGACCGCCAGCTTCCCAACTTCGCGATGAGCCCGGACCAGTTCCGTCGGCACCGACAGGTCGGAACGTACGGCGCGTACCGCGTGGTCCTGCGTACCATCCCAGGGCTGACGATGGGCGACGGGTGGACGCCCGACGCCACCAGTCTTGAGCTCGCGAACCTCGTGAACGACAGCCTCCCTCATGATGTACAGCTCAAGCAGGAGCACTTCGAAAACGGCACGAAATGGGGCCACTGGAGCGCTGGTGACGAGGCGCGCTACTGGGTAGAGCGCGGGTGGCAAACGTCATGGGCGAAGGTCGGTGGCTTCTTGCCCACGCCCGACGAGGCCGTAAGCAAGCGGCTCCCCGAGGAAGAACGCCGATTGCTCAAGCCCGTGTTGTTCAGCGCAGAGTCGACTCGCCGTGTTACGGCCGAGGTGCTGGCCAGCGCGAAAGGCGCGAGGTCGCACGCCGACCTGTGCGACGCGCTCGCCAACTGCAGCGTGCTCTCGAAGAAGGTTGAGCCCGCATCCCTTGCGCCGCTCCCTGCCTTTTCGCGCTTCGCTGACGCGGCAATGCACGCGATGCGAGGGCTCTGGAGGGAGATCAACCACGACGAAGCGAAGCAGGCTCCCGCCGTCGAGAAGCTGGCGCGAGCGGCGGAGCTGCGTTCGAGGCTCGACTCGGTTCATGGCGCTGGCGCGGCATGGCTTCGTGCGCCCGGCAGGAGTGTGTTCCCACACGATCACGCGATTACGAGGCTCGCCGAGGCCATGCGAGACGCAGTGAGTCCGGTCGACCAACTGCGGGCGCTGGCGCGGCATCACCACGAACATGGCGGAGGTCGGCGCTGGTTCCGTGAACAAGCCGGCAAGATGGTCCCGCTCGTGGCGGACACCGGCATCGCCGCGAGCGACTACCGCTTCCGCCTACGGCCGTTGAGTCGTCTGGCGGCCCAGTGCGGAGTCGCGAAGATGGGCGACGTGCTCGACGCCGTTGCGCGGAACGACCTCGATGACGTTGCACGGCACGAGCCCGACGACGAGGAAGGCGACGCCCTGTGACCACTCCGAATTGGAAAGACGTCCTTCCCATTCCCCCTCCCAGAGGCCGGCTCCACGAGGCGTGGATGACGAGCTTCGAGCAGCCCGACGCCGGTCTCTTGGTCGAGCATCTGCTGCCGTCGCTGCTCGGCGCGAGCCACTCGCTCTCGCAGGAGGTGCAGGAGCGCACTATGTTCTTCGGCGAGCTGGGCACGGCCCTCGAAGTGCTGCACGGCCGGCTCACCGTTATCTCGTCGCCGCCACGCGCAGCGAGGGAGGATTCTCAATACCCGTGGCTCTGGCGTTACGTGAGCCACTTTACCGTCGGTGCAGCGGCGCGCGCCGTGCAACACGCCAAGCTCTGGGCTTTCCACTGGAAGGTCGACGACAAGGAGCACCTCGAGCTGCACGTCTCGTCCACGAACCTCACAGCCTCGGCATTCAAGGGGCAGTTGCAGGCTGGCTGGCAGGTGACGTTGCCGCTGGGCGATCGCACCACCCAGAGCACGCGTCAAACCTGGGGGGACCTGGTTCCGTTTCTCGAAGCACTCGGCGCCTCCGCAGGGGAGGTCGCGGCGACGCGAGTCCAGCGCCTCATCACGTTGCTCGGCCGCGTGGAGTGCCCGGCGGACGTCACGTTCGTCGCGAGCATCCCCGGTCAGAGGAGCGCCGCTCGACAGCTCAAGCAGTTTGAGCCGTCCGAGCTTCACGTGCTCACGCCGACCATCGGCGAGTGGAAAGATCGAACTCTGTCGGCGTGGAGCGCCGACGTGGGAGTCGTCCCGGGCAAGATCCACCTCAAGTGGATCTCGGAGAAGCACCCATGGGCCGCGACGACGGGCTGGGCGCTCTCCACTGCCGCCAGCGAGAAGCTGGAGAGCAACGGGGTGCAGCTCGAGTGCCTTCCGAACGAGGCGAGGTTCACGGAGCAGCATCGCGACGGTGACCCGCGCTGGAGTCACGCCAAGCTGTACCTGCTGCGCAGTCGACGAAAGCGGTGGCTGCTCGTGACGTCGGCGAACTGGAGTGTCGCAGCGTGGGGCGCAGGAAAGACTTCGCCTCGCAACTTCGAGCTCGGCGTCGTCTTCGAGTCCGAGTGGACGGACCTCGAAGCGCTCGGCGAGCCGTTCGAACCGCCGGACACGATTCCGTTCTGCGTCGATCGCGCCGACGACGAGCAGCCCAATCCGGCGCTCGAATGGGCAGAAGCCAGTTGGGACGGGAAGCGGATTGAGCTGCGCGCACGCAGCTCCGACCTCGACACGCCGATCACCACCCTCGTCACCTTCACGGGCAGCTCAGAGGAACGCATCTCGCTCGTCGATGGCGCTGCCGCCATACCGTGGAAGGACCCGGAGCACACGCCGATCACCGCACGATTCACTCAGGGCGCTGAGACGCTGGAGGTCGCTGTCGTCGACCTTCGCCCTCCTGCCGAGTTCGCCAAGACGCCCTTGCCCGAGGTTGATCCCGCTGTCGCGAAGGCCCTGCGTGAGGCGTTCCTCCTTCAGCGTTACGGTGGTCCGGTCGTCGATCCCGAGTCCATTCCCGGTCTCGGAGGCGGCCACAGGCCGCCGGCCGTCGGTGCGCCCGCCGCCGACTACTCGGTTCAAGCATGGCTCGACGCACGTGCGGCGTTCAACGTGGTCGACCGGTGGCGATCGGCGCTCGCGGAGGCGGCGATTGAACCCGCGCTCCTCGAACGTGTGCGCTTGGACGGCGAGGAACTGCGCGCGCTCTACGCGCGGCGCGAGGGCCCCGCCGCTGGACTCGTGGCCGAGGAACTCGGCTGGCGCCTCGACGAGGAGGCATGATGGACGACTTTCAGATCGACGCCCGGAGGTTGCGCTTCCTCGACAACCCTGCTCGGTACATCGAACACGAGACGGGCGGCCTCCAGGTTGAGCCGCTCGCGAGGCAGTTCAAGACAGCGAAGGAGATCCTCTCTCGACTCGCGGGCGGACGTGGTGTGCTGCTGGCCGACGACGTTGGGCTCGGCAAGACGACGGTCGGCGCGCTCGTCGCGTGGGTCGTCGCCTGCCAGGACAAGCGCGTGCGAATCTACGCGCCTAACGAGGTCCTGCGTCGGCGCTGGGCCGAGGAGCTCGAGCGCCACGTGCCCCTGCTCGAGCAGCTCGGCGCGAGCTACGACCGCATCAAGCAAGGCGACGTCGGGAAGCTGAACGCGGGGCGCATCCAGATCGCGACCCATCACGCACTGGTCAAGAGCCACGGTAACAATGAGCTGCGCACCGCGTGCGACCTCATGATCATCGACGAGGCGCACCGTGCGAAGGGGGACGGCAGCGCGTTCAACGAGGCGCTCCGAAACCTCGGCGACCGCGCGAAGCGGAAGCTGATTCTCACCGCCACGCCGTTTAGCATCAGGCTCGCTGAGCTGGAGCAACTGCTGCAGTTCGCCGGCGCAACCGAACTCGAGGCGGTGCGACGCTATGCGGGAGAGTTGAAGCGACTCTACACCCTCGGCGATGGCCACGACGTCACCGCTGAGTCCAAGCGGCTCGTGAGCGCTGCGAGGGCGGCGATAGAAGAACTGCAGCCATACCTCATCCGTCACGGCGTCGACGACCTGTCGGCGTCAGAGCGGAAGCACTTCGGTGCCGTCAGCGCAGAGCGATGGGAGATCCCAACGGCACCTGCGACGCAGGAGGATCTCGCGCTGCTCCTACGGATGGACCGCCTCCTCCAGCTCACACCGGAGCGGAAGGGTGAACGGCGGAACGACCCGCGCTTCCACATCGGCTGGCAGCACGTCGGCACCAGGCTCGAGCGAGCCACGGAGCGGGCCAAAGACGGCTCCGACCACGCTGCTCTCCGTCACATCAAGGCGGCGACGAAGGCGCTGAGCGTCAGGCGCACGATGCCCCACCCAAAGATTGCGGCGGTCAGCGAGGCCATCCGGCCGCTGCTGGACGCTGGCGAGAAGGTGCTCGTGTTCTGCCACCACCGCGCGACTGCAAGCGAGTTGCTCGGCGCGCTGGAGCGATCCCTGAAGGCAGCGAGCGATTCGCGGAGCGGTCCGCCTGAGAAGGTGTGGCGTGCAGCGTGGGAGTCGTTGCTGCCCGGCAAGGATGCCCTCGTGGCACCGATCATCGATTGGCTCAGCACGCCCGGTCTGCGGTTGCAGATCGGTGGCTGGCTCGGCAAGCCGGCGAGCACCGCGAAGGCTCTGGCGGACCAGTTCGCGACAATCAGACCGCGCAATGCGCCCTCCGGCGTGCCGACGATTCTCGAGGCGGCGACGACGCTGACGGAGTCTCTCCTCGACACGCAGTCGACGTCGACGCGCGCCCTCTTGAAGAGCATTGTGAAGGGAACGCACACCTTCGGCGGCAAGGCCTCCCAGTTCCCGGGGCGCCTCGATGACGGCCTTCGAGCAATGGGCGCATGGGACCACGATGGTCACGGCGAGTCGCCGAAGACGCTGTACACGGGCAAGCCCGACATCGTGCTCGCGCTCTTCAATAGCCCGTTCGGGCCCGACGTGCTCGTCACCACCGACCGCCTGAGCGAGGGCGTCGATCTGCATCGCTGCTGCCGATACCTAATCCACTATGAACTCGATCCCAGCCCCGTGCGCACATTGCAGCGCAACGGCCGCGTGCGTCGCGTCGGTTCGTGGGCGGCGCTCACGGGCCAGCCGATCTGCTACGCGTACCCGACGTTCGGCGGCACACGCGACGAGAAGGCCGTCGGCATCATGAGGCAGCGCATCAACGCCTTCGGGTTGCTGCTCGGCGGTGTCCCATCGCTCGACGATGAAGCGGGCTACTGCGAGCAGAGTTTCGCAGAGGCAGTCCTTCGCGGCGCGCGCAAGGACCTCGAGTTGCTCAACCGGCGGCTCTGCGTGTGATGATCTCCGACGCCTCTCACCCCACCGGCTTCTTGAGAAGTGCCCGCCCAGAGGTTGGCAGGGGAGGGGCGTGCGTGCATACATGGTGGGACTGGCCCTTACGGGGCCTCGGGCGCGCCGTGTCCCTCGCGGAGCGGGGAGTAGCCATCGGACCGCCGGGTAAGCATTGGCAGCGGGGGCCTGCTGCACCCCGAACGGGAGGCCGGTTCGAACCGTGAGGGGTGCTGCTACACAGCTACGCCGCTGTTTGAGGGGACGCGACGTATTGCGCCTGTCGTCCGCACAAGTGCTTGATTTTCCTGGAGAGGATTCACCACCTGGCACCGGGCATGATGTGATTTGCCGGCTCCGAATCCCGCACTGGGCACTCCGATAGAAGCCTCCGAGTCGAAAGACTCGGGGGCTTTTTTCGTTCCTGGCGCTGTGTCGGTGTGTTGGTCTTCTTCCAGGAGACGAACGTGCCCGCTCGTCGAGTCGTGCGCTGGAAGCCCTCACTCCTGTTGGTGGCCAGCGCGTTGTCGGTGGCCTGTGCCAGCAGCGCCCAGCAGGCCGCCCGCGGAGACCTGCGCCTCGACACAGAGACCGTGGGTCGGCTCCGCCATGCCGCTGCCACGGGCAGGGGCGCGAGCGCGCTTGCTCCTGGCGCCGGCCGGGCCATCGTGGCCTCCGTCCTCGCGGAGTCCGCCCCAGTCCTGCTCGTCCTGCTCGAGAGCGACAACGCGGTGGGGGAACTGGATAGGCGTCTCGTGGAGTGCGCCCGGCTGGCCGAGCGCCAGGTCAACACCGCGTTCTTCGGCGACCGCACCCCGACACGCCAGGAGTGCGGTGAGGAGGTGGAGGTAGACGGGTGTGGTGCACGAATCACGCGGGCCATGCTTTTGGGCCAGCGCAAGCACGAACTGGCGCTCCAGTGCGCCCGCGAGGTGCTGGAGGAACTGTGGCCCAAGCCGTACAGCATTGAGCAGCGCTACCGCTACTACCCCAACGCCGGGTTGCTGGAGACGGTCAGCCGGCAGGAGGAGGCGCGACTCATCGCGCAGGGGTGCACCGGAGAGCTGTGGCGCACCATCAAGCCGGACATCGTGCTCCATGCCGACCGCGACCTGCTGCGGTCCGTGCTCACCCTCGACTATAAATTTCCCTGCCCCGACACCAACTCGGCACGGTGGAAGAAGTATGGAGAAGACAGCGCCTATCCCAACTTCAACCAGGGTCGGGTCTACAAAGACGCACTGGGGGGAGAGGCCTTTCTCATCTCGCCACGGGGAGGGGTGACCCGATGAGAGAGAACATCCCCATCATCCGTGTGCGGAACGATTACGGCGATGTGGCCGTCCGCGACGGCGTCATCCTCTGCTTCTTCATGCGTCGCTCACATGGAGAGCTAGCCCCCGCAGTGTGGCGCGCCTTGCAGGCCTATCACCGAGCCATTTCCCCCGCGTCGCTGAACTGGTACGGCTCGGACGACGGAGACACCCTGCCGCTCGACGACCAGGGCTGGGAGCACATCCGCAAGACGCTTCTCGAGCGTCCATGGGCGGGCGCTGGGAGGCTCGCATCGCTGAGCGATACGCCTGGCGAAGCGGGCGGGTATCACTTCGACTACGAAGGCCGGCAGCTCGACCACCCCCTGTCCTCGCGCAAAGAGGGCGTCACGAGCGGGGTGTCCTTCTCGTTTCCCACCGAGTACCTCCTGGAGCACGGCCCCGCCCACCTGCGCGCCCTGGCTCTGGAACTCGGTCGCGAGCTGCCCTTCAGCTTCGGCTACGCCAGTCTCGCCTTCGTCTCGCATCCAGGGGTCTGGTATGGCGTTCGAAGGCAACTCCTCGACCTCCTGCAGCGCTACCTGGGACTAGACCTCTATCTCCTGAGTGAGACCAGCGATGTCATCGGCACCGGGGCGCGGGGCGCGTACTGGCTCACGTTCCTAGGCCAGCCGCTGCTCGGGCGGCTCGGAGGCGCCGAAGCGCTGCGCGACAAGCTGCCCTTTCCAGAGGTCACCTTCGAGCCGATGGAGAGCGAACGGTTGCTGCTGACGTTGGGGGAGTGGCCCGATGCCATGGACACCGAGAAGGGGGCGGTGCCGCCCCAGTACCGAGCGCTGGCGCGTCTGCTGGAGCCCTACCTCTGTGAAGAGGGCGGCCTCTGGCCCCCGATGAACAGGGACTACATGCACCGCTGGCTCCGGCGGCTCTGCCCGTAAGAGAAGAGGGCCGAGTTCCTGGGTCGCTTCGATACCCGCCCGGCAGTGAGCAACCCGCAAGTCCGGGTATTCCGTCTAGGCGTGTATCCCTGCTACACCTGCAAGCTTCCACCCCTGGCCTCGCGAGAGCGCCAATCCAAGGAGGAAGCAAAGCATGTCGAAGCTCCTGAAGCGTGTCGTGGCTTCCCTGCTACTCCCCGCGGGCCTGCTGGTCTCCGCCTGCGGCGAAGGACCCGAGGCTCCCGCCGAGGTACAGGCCCCCCAGACGGAGGTCTCTCCCGAGCTGTTCGACCTGGTGGCCCGCTGGTCCCAGGAGACGGCCCCCTCCGAGGCGCGGAGGTCCGCTGCCGCCGCCGCACCCGTGGACCTCGTGTCCTACGTGAAGCAGCACGCCCCCCAGCTCGCCCCCGAGGCCCAGCAGCTCCACCAGCAGTTGGTGCGCGCATCGGCGACAGGCTCCGAGGAGCGGACGGCCATGGCCGGCTGTAGCTGCAACGTCCTCGCCGCCATCAGCGCCAACCCTTCCGTCAGCACCCCGGAGAGCGAGGGCTTCCGCGACATGCGCGCGTGGCCCAACCGGAGTGACGTGAAGGAGGAGTTCCAGTGGAACATCACCGCCGAGGGCGCCGCCCACGCCGGCTCCATGTACCGCTACCACTACCATGGTGAGTCCGGGCACTCCCGAGACCGCCAGCACTACACGCGCCTGCGCACCCAGCTCGCATGCGTGGACGGCGCGGGCCTGGCCTGCAGCGGCTCCTGCTCCGCGCGGATGTATCCGTTCGTGGAGTACGGGACTCGCGTCTATGCCTACGGCGACACCAACGGCGTCTGGGACAAGGCCGCGCACACGTCCGTCGCTGACGGTGTCGTGCTCGAGTACACGCCTCCCAGCGGCGCGGCGGCCACGCAGAAGCTCTTCGACAAGCTGGGCGCCGTCAGCCACTTCGCCAGCCAGAGCGCCTTCAACATCGAAGAGGTGGCCAACCTGGTGAAGTCCGCCCTCGACATCGTCGCCATCATCAAGACGGGCGACTACACGCAGATCAGCGGAGACCTCATCAGCCGCATCATCCGCTCCTTCGCGGGGCTCGTCAGCCGCTCGGGGACCAACGGCTCCACCTCGCAGGACATGTACGCGAACTTCGACGCGGCGCGCGTCGGCGCCTACACCTTGGAGTACTCGTCCAGCAGCGCCCAGGTCCACACCCTGGAGCTGACCAGCCACATCGCCGTGAAGAACCGCGGCTGGGGCGGCAAGAACACCGGGACGGGCCGCTTCTCCAGCTCGTACGTGATGGCCGTCGCCTTCGACAACTTCCAGTGCAGCACGGGCGTCACTCCGCCGGCGCGCCTGGGCCTCTGGCGCTATGCCACCATCGACGGGACGCCGCATCCCCAGGCCACGCTGCAGCAGCTCGCCCAGGACTTCTTCCGCGTGGCGTACGGCCTGAGCATCAACGCCCAGGGCAGCAGCGGTCAGTTCACCTTCTGAGTCGGACAGGCGGGGGAGGGCGCCTGGCCCTCCCTCGGCCCCCGGGCCGCGTTACTTCGCGGCGACCTTCGCGTAGGTCCCCTTGAGGGCCACGCCCACGACGAACGAGCCCGCGTGGCACTCGATCTCCTTGGCGTTCTTGACCTCGTTCTTCTTGTAGTAGCTGACGATGTCCACGACGGCGTTGGCGCCGTTCTTCTTGGCGCTCTGCTGCAGGGCAATCAGCGCCGAGAGCGTCGCCCACTTGCAGCCTTCCTCGTCCGACTTGCCCACGCCGTTGGTCTTCTTGTTGGTGACGTCGCTGTTCAGCGTCTCCAGCACCTTCGGCGTCTTCTGGCCGGCCAGGTAGAACTTCACCGAGCCGTCCAGCTTCGTCTTGGCCTCCGCCATCTGCAGCACCTCGGAGAGCGGGACCATGTAGACGGTATCTCGGGCGAGCGCCGGGCTGGAGAGGGTGAGCGCCAGCAGCGACAGGGACAGTGCCTTCTTCATCGGGTTCCTCGGTCACTCCCACCGGCGGAAGAGCAACGACGTGTTGATGCCGCCGAAGGCGAAGTTGTTACTCATGACGACGTCGGTCTGAATCCTTCGACCATTCCCCGTGACATAGTCCAACGGCGCGCAGCGGGGATCCACCGAGTCGCGCTCCAGATGGAGCGTCGGGGCGAACCAGCCGGAGCGCATCATCTCCAGGCTCATCCATGCCTCCAGCGCGCCGCAGGCGCCCAGCGTGTGGCCCATGTAGCTCTTGAGTGAGGAGATGGGCATCCGCTCCCCGAAGATGCGGTGCGTCGCCTCGCTCTCCGCCACGTCGCCCTGGTCGGTGGCCGTCCCGTGGGCATTCACGTAGCCCACCGCCGAGGGAGAAATCCCCGCGTCCTCCAGGGCCAGCGACATGGCCTGGGCCATGGTCTCCGCGTAGGGCTGGGTGATGTGGCGCCCGTCGCTGTTCGTGCCGTAGCCGATGAGCTCGGCGTGGATTCTCGCGCCCCGCGCCCGGGCGTGCTCCAGCTCCTCGAGCACCAGGGTGCAGGCGCCTTCTCCCAGCACCAGCCCATCCCGCTGTGCGTGGAAGGGGCGCGGCGTCAGCTCCGGCGTGTCGTTGCACTTCGTGCTGGTGGCGAACAGCGTGTCGAACACCGCGGCCCCGGTGGCGTCGAGCTCCTCGGCGCCTCCCGCGAGCATGGCCACCTGCCGCCCCAGCTTGATGGCCTCGTAGGCGTAGCCGATGCCCTGGCTCCCCGAGGTACACGCGCTGGAGGTGGTGATGATGCGTCCGGTGATTCCGAAGAAGACGCCGATGTTCACCGCCGCCGTGTGCGACATCATCCGCACGTACGTCGTGGCGGTGATGCCCTCGGTGGTCTTCTCCGTCACCATCCGGCCGAAGTCGCCCATGTTGGCCGGCGTGCCCGCGGACGAGCCGTAGGAGATGCCCATCCGGCCGCTCTTCACCAGCGGGTCTCCCAGGAGCCCGGCGTCACCGAGCGCGAGCTCGCTGGCGCGCGTGGCCAGCATGGCCACCCGGCCCATGGCCCGCATCGTCTTGCGCGAGTACGTCTGGGGCGGCAGCTCGAAGGGGGCCGCGGGGGCACCGACATGCGTGTGCAGCCCGTCGTACTGCTTCCACTCCTCCATCACCTTCACCGCGTTGCGCAGCGACTTCAGCCGCGCCTCCACCGTGGGCCAGTCATGTCCCAGGGGGCTGAGGGCGCCAACGCCCGTGACGACCACGCGCTTCATCCGATGAGCCCTCCGTTGACCGACAGCACCTGCCGGGTGATGTAGCCGGCGTCCTCGCTCATCAGGAAGCTGACCGCGGCGGCGACTTCCTCGGGCCGGCCCATGCGCCTGGCCGGAATCATCTTCAGGGCCTCTTCCACGACGTGCGGCTCCACCATCTCCGTCTCAATCAACCCGGGGGCCACGCAGTTCACGGTAATCCCCCGGCTCGCCAGCTCCACCGCCAGGGCCTTGGTGGCGCCGATGATGCCCGCCTTCGCCGCGCTGTAGTTCACCTGCCCCCGGTTGCCGATGATGCCGGACACGGAGGAGAGCGTGACGATGCGCCCCGGCTTGCGCCGCCGCACCAGCGGCAGCGAGAGCGGATTGAGCACGTTGTAGAAGGCGTCGAGGTTGGTGTGAATCACCACGTCCCAGTCCTCGGCGGACATGCCGGGGAAGGGGGTGTCCCGGGCCAGCCCGGCGTTGCACACCACGCCGTAGTAGCAGCCGTGCGCCTCCACGTCGGCCAGGAGCACCCGCTCCGTCGCGGCGCGGTCGGACACGTCGAACTGCAGCACCCGGGCGTTCCGGCCCAGCTCGCGCACCTGCGTGGCCACCGCCTCCGCCTGCTCCACCTGGCTGCGGCAGTGCACCACGACGTCGTAGCCGTCGCGCGCCAGGCGCAGGGCGATGGCGCGGCCGATGCCGCGGCTCGAGCCTGTCACCAGAACCGTCTTGTCACTCATCCGTGCCCACCTTCATCACATCTCCCGGGACCTGCGGCTCGAACACCGTCAGCGCGGCCGTGGCCACCGTCACGCCGTCAATGCCCAGGGTGCAGTCGAACTGGCCCAGCCCGTTGTCCGCCCAGAACTTCCGGTGGACCTCGATGCGCAGCCGCTCCCCCGTCTTGAACGTGGGCCGGCTGCAATCATAGCGGCGGGTGCCGAGCAGGAACCCCACCTTCGGCGGCTCGCCTCGGAGCCGCGCCTGCCATCCGGCCCATGCGCCAATCGTCTGCGCCATGAGCTCGACTCCCACCCAGCCGCCCACACCGCCATTCTCGTGGAAGAGAAAGTCCTCGCGGAGGGTCACCTCGGCCACCAGGCTCTCCGCGTCGCCCTCCACCACCCGGTCCAGCAGGCGCATGCGGTCGGCGTGGGGGACCAGGTCGGCGATGTCGTAGGAGATTGCGGTGCGCATCAGGCCCCCGCCAGGACGAGGGCGGCATTGCTGCCACCAAAGGCGAACGAGTTGCTCAGGACATGGCGCGGTGGTCGTCCCAGCGACTGCCCGGGCTTCACCAGCGCCAGGGCGGGGAGGGCGGGGTCGGGCTCGCCGTCCCACCAGTGCGGAGGCAGCCGTCCGCGCGGGTTGTCCGTCAGGGTGAGCCAGCCCAGCGCCGCCTCGAGCGCGCCCGCGGCCCCGAGCGTGTGGCCGGTGAGCGGCTTGGTGGAGCTGGCCGCCACGCCTCCCCCCAGCAGCGCATGCACCGCCAGGCTCTCCATCGCGTCGTTGTGGGGCGTCGCGGTGCCGTGCAGGTTGACGTAGTCCACGTCCGAGGGCGCGAGGCCCGCGCGCTCCAGCGCCCCGCGCATGGCGGCCAGCGCGCCCCGGCCGCCGGGCTCGGGGGCGGAGAGGTGGTGGGCGTCCGAGGACTCGCCCCAGCCCGCGAGCCGCACCGGCCCCGGCTCGCGCGTCATCAGGAACAGGGCCGCGGCCTCGCCGATGTTGATGCCGCGGCGATTCACGCTCATCGGGTTGCAGCGGGCCTCGCTCACCGACTCCAGCGAGGAGAACCCGGCCACCGTGAAGCGGCACAGCGAGTCCGCGCCGCCGGTGATGACGGCGTCGGCCACGCCCGAGCGCAAGAGCCGCGCGGCGCTGGCCAGGGCCTTGGCGCTGGAGGAGCACGCGGTGGAGATGACGTGTGAAGGGCCCGCCACCCGCAGCAGGTGGTTCAGCGCCAGGGCCGCCGAGCCCAGCTCCTGCTGCTGGAGGTCGAAGTGCCCGGGCAGCTGCCCCGTCGCCACGTGCTCGGCGATGGCCACCTCGCTCTCACCGATGCCGGAGGTGCTGGTGCCCAGGACGATGGCCACTCGCTCCGGGCCATAGCGGGAGAGGGCGGCATCGATGGCCGGGCGGAGCTCCGCCAGCGCGGTGAGCAGCAGCGCGTTGTTCCGGCTGCGCAGCGGCGCGGGCAGCACGTCCGTGCTGGCGAGTGGTGTGGTGACGCGTCCCACGTGGAGCGTCCGCGCGGCGAAGTCCGGGCTCGGCGCCACGCCCGCGGGCCTGTCTCCGAAGAGGGCCTCGGTCACCTCGCGCTTGCCGGCGCCCAGGGCGCAGACGAGGCCGAGCTGGTTCAGGAAGACGGGAGGGGTCATTTACTCATCCCTCGGTGGGGCTCGATTCGATGGTGAGGCGGTAGTGCTCCGCGAGGTTGACCAGCTCCGCGCGCCCCACCCAGCGGGGCTCGCCACCATAACGCACCGTCAGCCACTCACGGCCCCCTTGAAGCAGGACGCGGCGGCCGGGGCCCTCCTCCAGCGTCCAGCCTGGGGGGAGGGCGGCGCGGACCGCCTCGGCCGGCCAGTAGACGAGCTGGACGTCCCGGAGCACCTGGCGCGACTGGAACTGCGCGGGCAGCCGCGGGTCGCGCTCCTCGTCGAGCGCCGTCCCGTCCCACCGCAGCGTGAAGACCCGCTGCCCGAGCGCGAAGCCGGCCAGGCGCAGCGCCGCCGGGTCGATTTCCACCAGGGCCTCCAGCGAGCGGGGGCCGTCCGGGTCGGCGTCGTGGGCAAAGCTCAGCCGCTGCGTCAGGTCTACGGACGTGCCGAAGGAGGCCGGCGACAGTCCGAGCACGGGCAGCTCCACCTCCGGCGCCACGGCCCGGGGACGGGCGGTGGCGCAGGCGGTGAGGCACAGCAGGGCCAGGGTGGGAATCAGGCGGCGCACAGCTTCTCGAGCACGCCGAGCCGGCGCTTGCTGTCGGCCACGTAGGGGTTGTTCGTGTCCCAGGCGTAGCCGGCGAGGATGGCGGAGATCATCCGGCGGACCTCCGGGGAGGCGTTCGGGTGGAAGATGACGTCCTGGAAGCCACCGGCGTACCAGGACTCGACGAAGGTGCGGAACGTGTCCACGCCGGCCTTCAGCGGCACCGCGTACTCGCGCTCCCAGTCCACGGACTCACCCGCGAAGGCGCGGCGGATGCAGGCCGAGGCGAGGCTCGCGGACTTGAAGGCGATGGTCACCCCCGAGGAGAACACCGGGTCGAGGAACTCGCCGGCATTCCCCAGCAGCGCGAAGCCCTTGCCCCACAGCGACTTCACGTTCGCCGCGTAGCCGGTGATGGCGCGTGCCGGCGTGTCCCAGACCGCGTCCTTCAGCAGGGTGGTGAGCCCCGGGTCCTGCCCGACGATGGCGCGCAGGCGCTCGGTCTCCGTCCCCTGGAACTGCTCGAGGAACTCCTTCTTGGCCACCACGCCCAGCGAGCAGCGGCCGTTGGCGAAGGGGATGGTCCAGTACCACACGTGCACGTGCTCGGGATGCACCGTGACGCGAATCTTGTTCCGGTCGAAGGTGCCCGGCGCAATCCGGTCCTCGACGTGGGTGAAGAGCGCGCCGCGCACCGGGAAGTTGGACGGCGTCTCCAGCTTGAGCAGCCGGGGGAGGACGCGGCCGAAGCCGCTGGCGTCGAGCAGGAAGCGCGCCTGGACGCGGTACGTCTCGCCCTCGGGCGAGCGCACCGTCACCTCGGGCTGCGCGCCCTCGGTGTCGACGGAGGTGACCTCGTGGCGGAAGCGCACGGTGGCGCCCATCCGCGCGGCGGCGCCGGCCAGCACCTGGTCGAAGGTGGCGCGCTGGACCTGGTACGTGGTGCCCCAGCCCGGCGAGAACTTCTCCCGGAAGTCGAAGTCCGTGTACTTGTCACCGCGCGCGAAGGCCGCGCCATTCTTGTACTGGAAGCCCGCCTCGACGACGTCGCGGAGCATGCCGGCCTCCTCGACGTACTCCATGCTCTGCGGCAGCAGGCTCTCGCCGATGGAGAAGCGGGGAAACTGCTCGCGCTCCAGAATCAGTACCTCGCGGCCCTGCTTGCGCAGAAGTCCCGCCGCCACCGAGCCCGCGGGGCCCGCGCCAATGATGAGGATCTCCGTCTTCTCGACTTTCACGTGATGTCCTTGCCCGAAGGCAGTCTGAAACAAGGGGTTAGAAACCAGATGGTCACCTCGCCCAGCAGCATGGCGAGGCCAAAGGAGCGCAGGGCCGGCGTGGCCGACAGCCCGAGGAGTCCGAAGGAGAGCAGGGTGCTCACGCCGGCCAGCGCCACCGCGAGCCACGCGGAGCCCTCTCCCGGGTGCTCCAGCAGGAAGATGCCGTAGTCCACGCCCATCCCCAGCAGGAGCACGAGCCCCAGCACGCTGAAGAGCTGCAGCGGCTCACCCGTCCAGCCGAAGACGGCCAGGGTGATGAGCGTCCCCAGCACGGAGGGAAGCCAGGCCCGCCAGGCCTCGCGCCGGAAGCGGGCGACCAGCGTCAGCAGCACCGCCACGTAGCCCACGACGATGAGCCCGCCCATGAGCCGCCGGTAGCGTCCCAGCAGCCGCGAAATCTCCTCCGTCTTGTCGACCCAGCGCACGCCGTCCAGCCCTCGCGCAGCCTCAGCCAATCGCGGGAGCACCGACGGGTCGTTCAGCCCGCGCAGCATGACGACGCTGTAGTGCTGCTCCCCGAGGAGCCCCAGCCACTGCCGCTGCACGGCGGACGCGGCGGGACTGGCGAGGAACCGGGCGGGGGTGAGCACGTCGGTGGCGAAGGCGGCCCGGGTGGGGGACTCGCCCGTGGCGGCGGCGACGGCGGCCACGGCCTGCGCTTCCGCGCGGGCGCTCAGGCTGGCGTCCGCGAGCTGCTGCGCCGCGGAGGGCAGCCAGTCCGACACGGCGCGGTAGCCGGCCAGCACCCCACCCGCGACGAGCGGCTCCAGCCGCTCCTTCAGCGCCACCTCTCGCGCGAGGACCTCCTCCTCGGTTCCCGCGCCGACGAGGAAGAACTGGGCCGGGCTGGGCAGGCCGAGCAGCCGTCCCAGCTCGCGCTGGTCCGCGACCAGGTTCGCGGGCGCGCTCTGGAGCTGGCGGACGTCGTCACGCGGCACCAGCCGCCACAGCCCGCCGCCGATGGCCACCGCCAGCACCGCCGCCCCCAGCCACCACCGCGGCGTGGAGGAGAAGCGGGGCCAGCGCAGCAGCGACGCGGAGACGCGCTTCGCGAAGGGCGTCACCGGCAGCGCGCCGGTATCCAGCGTGGGGAACCAGCAGGCCACCGTCAGGAAGGCGCCCACCAGCCCCGCGACGGAGAACACCGCCATCTGCCGCAGCCCCGGGAAGGGCGCCAGGCCCAGCGCGAGGTACGCCACCACGCTGGTGAGGAGCGCCAGCGCCATCCCCGGCAGCAGGCTGCGCAGCACCGGACCGCGCTCCTCGGGCGGCTTCCCCTGGCGGGCGGCGAAGTAGTGGAAGCCATAGTCCTCGGCCACGCCGACGAGGCTCGAGCCGAACACCAGGGTGAGCAGGTGGACCCGCTCGAAGAGCAGGGCGGTGACGCTCAGCGCCACCGCGCAGCCGAGCGCCAGCGACACGCCCACCAGGAGGATGGGGCGGGGAGAGCGGAAGGTGAGCCAGACGAGCAGCAGCACGGCCAGCAGCGAGCCCAGGCCGATGGTCGACATCTCCGTGCTGGCCTGCGAAGCGGCGGCCTCGGCATAGAGCGGCACACCCGCCGCAACCAGTCGCCCCTCGGGGACCGCCGCCAGCACCGCGGCCCGGGCGCGCTCCACCGCGGCGGTGATTCGCGCGTCCGCGCCCAGGGCGAAGGCGGAGACCTTGCTCTGCCAGGCCAGCAGCACCCACTCGCGTCCCTCGCCGGACACCCAGAGCCGTCCATCGCGAGGCCGCGCCGCGCTCTCTGTGGCGCGCGCCGCCCACCAGTCGGGCCACAGGCCCAGCGGGTCGGCGTCGAAGTCCGTCAGCCTCGGGCCGGCGGGCTGGTACAGCTTCATCAAGGCCGTGCCGCCCAGCTCCTCGGAGCTCGCTCGCGCCAGCCACGCGCGCTGGGCCGGCGTCAGCAGCCGGTCCCGGTACGGGCGGTAGAACTCCACCGCCGCGTCCAGCGCGGAGGCATCCGTGACGGACGGCTCCAGCAGCGCGGAGTCCTTCTCCAGCTCCTCCCGGGCGGCGTCCGCCGCGCGCTGGGCCAGGGCCCAGTCCGGGGCCCCCACCAGCAGCACCAATTCCCGGCCCGCGCCCTCCGCGAGCCTCCGGGTGGCGGCGCCCACCTCGGGCGCCTGCTCATCCTCGGGCAGCAACGCCAGGACGTCGGTGTCCAGGCGCGCCGAGCGCCAGAACCCGACCTGGTGCACGCCGACGGCGACCAGCACCAACGCCCAGAGGATGGCCCACCTACTTCGCAAGGCGCTTCGCTTCCGTGTCGCTGAGCGGCGGGGTGCTCGCCAGGTGGCTGAACTGAATCACGCTCGAGTCCCCACGCGTCTCCTCGAGGTGGACCTGCCGCACGAACCGGTCTCCTTCGAGCCGGATGTTCCGGAAGACGCGCGCGAGGCTCGCGTCCGTCGGCGTGAGCGCCAGCTTCCAGCCCTCCGTGCCGACCAGCTCCCCTTCGATGCGGAAGCGCGTGGCCAGCGTGGCCACGTCACCGGAGAGCAGCGCGAAGAGCAGCGCATTCATCGCCGCCAGCGCAGGCTCGCGGCCCGTGTCCAGCTGGTAGGCCGCGCCGCCCGTGCCCTGCTCCGCCTTCAGCGACGTGCGCGTCAGCGTCAGCGTCGAGGCGAAGGGCACCCGGGTGTCCCAGAGGACGCCCTTCTCGCGGGACAGGAGGAAGTCGCCGCGGGAGACGAGCGGCTTCTTGAAGCCGGTCACCGTCTTCTTCTGCTCGAACTCGCCCCGCAGCAGGGGCGCGTCCTCCAGCCGGGCGCGGACTCCCGCCACCACGTCACCGGCGCTGGCGCTCGTCGCCAGCAGCACTCCCACGAGGAGCAATACTCGCTTCATTCGGGCTTCACTCCCAGCCGCTGCCACAGCACGGGCGGGCAGACGAACTGCAGTTCCCGGGTGGCCCGCGACACGGCGACCTGGATGGTGTGCGCCTGATTCAACTTGCGGCCGGTGGCGGCGTCGCGGATGAGGTAGTCGATGCGCAGGCGGTTCTCCCACTCGGTGATTTCCGCGCGCACCTTCAGCTTCTGGCCGAAGAGCGCCGGCTGCACGTACTTCAGCCGCATGTCCACCACGGGCCACGCGAAGCCGGACTCCAGCATCTGCGGGTAGTCGTAGTCGAACCTCGCCAGCAGCGCGCAGCGGGCCAGCTCCAGGTACTTCACGTAGTGGCCATGCCAGACGACCTCCATCAGGTCGATGTCATGGAAGGCGGGGGTCAGCTCGATTTCATGGCTGAGGTCAGGCTTCATGCACCCTCCACTCCCGAGCGCGGAGGGTCCCCAGCAGGCCCTGCAGCTCGCGGTCCAGCGCGCGGTCCTCCACCACGAGCGGGATGCGCTTCTCCAGGTCGGCCTGCATCGCCTCGAGCGAGGGGGCCAGCTTCAAGCCCTCGTCGACGCGGCGGCGCAGGGAGATGCCCTGACGCGCGGCGATGAGCATGGCCGCCACCACCTGCTCGGACAGCTCCAGCACCCGCAGGCAGTCGCGCGCCGCGATGGTGCCCATGCTCACCTTGTCCTGGTTGTGGCACTCGGTGGAGCGCGAGAAGACGGACGCCGGCATGGTCTGCTTCAGCGCCTCGGCCGTCCACGCGGAGACACTGATCTGCAGCGCCTTGAGCCCGTGGTTGATGGCGGCCCGCGGGCCCGTCGCGCCGGAGAGGTTGGCCGGCAGTCCGTGGTTGAAGCGCGTGTCGACGAGCAGCGCCAGCTGGCGGTCGAGCAGGTCCGCCACGTTGGCCACCGCGTTCTTCAGGCTGTCCATCGCGAAGGCGATGTGCCCCCCATAGAAGTGGCCGCCGTGGAGCACTCGCTCGGCGTCGGGGTCGATGAGCGGGTTGTCGTTGGCGCTGTTCAGCTCGTTCTCGATGAGCGTACGGAAGAAGGGCAGCGCGTCCTCCAGCACGCCAATCACGTGCGGCGCGCAGCGCAGCGAGTAGCGGTCCTGCAGCCGCTGCTCGTTGCGGCTGGGGTGGCCCGTGGCCAGGTCCACGCGCAGGCGCGCGGCCACGCGCTGCTGGCCCACGTGCGGCTTCACCGCGAACAGCGACTCGTCGAAGTGGTGCGCATTGCCGGCGCTGGCCACCACGTTGAAGGCGGTGAGCCGCGTGGCCAGCCGGCACAGGTACTCGGCGCGCTCCCACGCGAGGCAGGCCAGGGCCGTCATCACGGCCGTGCCATTCATGATGGCCAGCCCCTCCTTGGGGCGCAGGCGCAGCGGCGCGATGCCCAGCTGCGCCAGCACCTCTCCCGCGGCCCGCCGCTCGCCGCGGTACCAGACCTCGCGCTCCCCGCAGAGCACCGCCGCCACGTAGGACAGCGGGGTGAGGTCACCGCTGGCGCCTACCGAGCCCTCGGCCGGGATGAGCGGCAGGATGTCGTGCCGCAGCAGCAGCTCCAGCTGCGTGAGCAGCCCCAGCCCCACGCCCGAGAAGCCCAGGGACAGCGAGGCCAGCCGCGTCGCCAGCACCGCGCGCGTCTCCTCCGGGGAGAGGAACCGGCCCGCGCCGCAGCCATGGTACGTGTAGAGGTGGTGCGGCAGCTCGGCGATGAGCTCCGGCGGGATGGAGACGGTGCACGAGTCGCCGTACCCCGTCGTCACGCCGTAGATGACGCCGTCCTCGGCGAGCAGCCGGTCCAGGAACTCCGCGCCCCGGGTGATGCGCTTGCGGAAGTCGGTGGACGTGCCCAGCTCGGCGCCGCGCTCGCGGCGGGAGAGGGAGGCGACGTCCTCGATGGTGAGTCGGCTTCCGTCGAAGCGGACCGCTCGCTCACTGGTGAGGCCTGGCGGAGACATGGGCTTGGTCCCAGAAGGGAAAGAAGTTGAACCAGTCGAGCGGCGAGCGCTTCAGCAGCGCGGTCAGCCGCTCGGCATAGTGACGGGCGTACCCGGTCAATGCCGCCTCGCGCTTCCCTCGGGGAAGCTCGACGCGCTCGGCCAGGCACTCGAAGTGGATGGTGTAGCCGGGGCCCTCGTGGATGCACCCCAGCAGGAACAGCGGGCACTTGAACAACGCCGCCAGCACGTACGGGCCTACCGGGAAGGGGGCGGCGTGGCCCAGGAAGTCCACTCTCACCGTCTGGCTGGCGTGCACCGGGACGCGGTCCCCGGCAATCACCACGAACTCGCCCGCGGTGATGCGTTCTTGGAGTGCCACCGCCGTGGCCGGTCCCAGGTCGGTGACCTCCAGGAGGCGGAAGTCGCTGTCCGGGTTGAACCGCTTGAGCAGGCGGTTGAACTGCTCGGCGTGCCGGGTGTGCACGAGGATGGTGAGCTTCACCTCGCCGCGCCGCTCGGCCATGGCGCGGCACAGCTCGAGGCAGCCCAGGTGCGCGGTGATGATGATGCCGCCCCTGCCGGCCTTCGCCGCCTCGTAGAACTGCTCGCGCCCCTCGGTGCGGACCTGCTCGAAGCGGTAGCGCCCGCTGACGGCCAGGACCTTGTCGAGCATCGTCTCCGCGAAGGTCGCGACGTGGCGCAGGCTGTCCCTCCACCCCGGAGGCCGGCCGAGGGCCCCGGTGGTCTGCTCCACCCGCGCCAGGTACTGCAGCGAGGCCTCGCGGACCAGCGGGCGGGCCAGCCAGTGCACCACGACCACGGGGTACAGGCAGAGGCGGAACGGCCACCGGCCCAGCAGCCGGTGAATCCAGTAGAGCATCCAGATGCCGAGCACGAAGGTGCTCTCGCCCATCTCCGCCCAGTGCCGCGCCTTCATGCCGCCACCTTGCGCCACAGCAGCAGGGGCAGCCGCACCAGCATCCCGAAGAAGAGCCGGGCATGCATGCCGGAGATGCGCACGTTGTCCCAGAGCACGTCGAAGTGGGAGATGCCGTCCGTGGGGTAGCGCACCCGGGTGGGCTGGTTGAGGATGCCCATCCCCCGCCAGAACAGGCGCACGAGGACCTCCACGTCGAAGTCCATCCGCTTGCCGATGCGCACCGAGTCGATGAGCGCGACGGTGGGGGCGAGCGGATAGATGCGGAAGCCGCACATCGAGTCGCGGATGGCGAACGACAGCGTGTTGATCCACACCCAGATGTGCGTGGCGTAGCGGCCGTAGAGCCGGCCCTTGGGCACCGACTCGTCATAGACGGGGGTGCCGCAGACGAGCTTCTCGGGAGCGCGGGCCGCCAGCTCCAGGAACCGGGGGATGTCGCCGGTGTCGTGCTGGCCGTCGGCGTCAATCTGCAGCGCGTGGCTGTAGCCCCGGGCCTTCGCCGCGCGCAGGCCGGCCATCATCGCACCGCCCTTGCCCTCGTTCTGGGGCAAGCGGACCAGCTCGATGCCGGAGGCGTCCTTCGCGGCCAGCGAGTCCAGCACCGCGGCGCAGCCCGGCTCGCTGCCATCGTCCACCAGCACGCAGGGCAGCCCGTGGGCGCGCACCGCGTCCACCACCGCGCCCACGGCCTCGCCATGGTTGTAGACGGGAATCACCGCGCAGACCTTCATCCCGGGACTCCTCCGAACAGGATGCGGCCGCTGGCGTGGACGCCGGCATCCGAGGTGAGCTTGAAGTGGAGGCTGCCCTTCGCCTCCGCCCAGGTGAGCTCCAGCGTGAGGCGCGTGTCGGGCACGATGACCCGCTGGAACTTCACCGCCTCCATCCGCAGGAAGTCGGGGGGCAGGGGGAAGTGCTCGCGCCCCAGCTGGATGGCCCACTCCAGCTGCGCCACGCCCGGCAGGATGGGCATGCCGGGGAAGTGGCCCTTGAAGTAGGGCGAGCCCGCCTGCGCCTCCAGGCCCAGGACGACACGCTCCGCGGTGCGCTCCAGCACCCGCGACGGGGGGCGGCGCGAATCGAAGAGGGCGGTCAGCGCCGCCTCGGTGACCTTGCCCTGGCTGTTGACTGGCATCGCCTCCAGATACCGGAACCGGCGCGGAAGCACACTGGCCTCGAACTGTCTGGACAGCTGCTCGCGCAGGGCCTGGTTCAGGGCGCGCTTGCCCCCCTCGCCGTGCAGCTTCCAGCCGTCATCCCCTGGCACCGCCGCCACCGCGAGCGTCAGCCGGTGTCCCTCCGGGAGCGGCAGCACCCGGGCCTCCCGCAGCAGCCCGCCCTCCAGCAGGGTCCGCTCCATGGCGCTCAGCGAGACGCGCTTCTCCTCGAGCTTCAGCAGGCGGTCCTTGCGCCCCAGCAGCTCGAAGCCCTCCGGCAGGAGGCGGACGCGGTCCTCGGTCCGCAGCCAGGTGCCCTCGGGCAGGTGGGGCGAGCGCACGGCCAGCGCCTCGTCCTCGGTGCGCACCTCGACACCGGGCATCACCGTCCAGGCCGAGCCGTCGTCCCGCGCGCGCTGGCGCCAGGCGACGCCCCCCGTCTCCGAGCTGCCGTAGACCTCCACCGGCGCCTGGCCCAGCAGGTCCCGGCAGTCCCGCAGCGCCTCGGCGGGCAGCGGGCCGCCCGAGGAGAAGACCGCGCGCAGGTTCCCCCGGACGCCCGCCCAGTCGAGGGACTCCGGCAGGCGCTTGAGGTGGGCCGGGCTCGCGATGAGCGCGGCGGGGCCTTCCTCCAGCGCGGTCACGATGTCCTCGGGGTACGTCAGGCTCCGCGCCGGGAAGGGCCGGCCCGCCGACAGGGGCCAGAGCACCCGGAACAGCAGCCCGTAGATGTGCTGGTGCGAGACGGTGGCGAGGACGCGCGCCTCGCCGAGCCGCGCGTCGAAGAGGCCGGCCAGCGTGGAGACCTCGCGCGTCAGCTGCGCCAGCTGCTTCGCAATGGCGGTGGGCTCGCCGCTGGAGCCGGAGGTGTAGACGACCAGGGCCCGGGCCTCCAGGGACAGGGGCCGCCAGCCCCCCTCGGCACCCTCCACCGGGGCCAGCGGGGCGTACGCCGCGGGGAGCTGGCCGGCGAAGCCGTCCACCTCGTCGCGCAGCCGCTCCAGCGTCGCGGGCTGGGCCTCGGAGGGGAGATAGACGCACTTCCCCGCATGCCACGCGCCGAGCAGCGCGGCGGCGAACTCGAAGGTGTCCTCGAAGTACAGGGCCAGGCGCCGGCCCGGCTGGCGCTCGAAGGCCGCACGCCAGCGGGCGGCCCGCGCGGCGAAGTCGGCGAACCGGAGGACCTGGCCGTCGCGCAGCGCTACCGGATGCGCGGGAGGCCGCCCCCGGGTGAGGAGCGCTTCGATGCCGAGGTGCTCAGCCATGACTGTGGCTCGCCCTCACGCGCTGCCGCACCACCCACTCGCCGGCGAAGAGCAGGCCCATCAGCCCGTAGGCGATGAGGCCGTTGTACAGCGCCCACGTGGCGTCACTGCCCCAGAGCGCCGTGCCCAGCGCGATGCCGCCATTGAGCACGAAGAACCCGCACCACACCTGCGTCACCTTCCGCGTGTAGGCCACGCCGGACGGAGGAAGCGCCGGCTCGCGCAGCCGTGCCAGGCGCTCGATGACGCTGGGGGGGAAGGCGAGGCTGGTGGCGAAGACCGTGAGCAGCAGGGTGTTCACCAGGACAGGGTAGAGCTTCAGCGGCAGGGCGTGGTTGCCGAAGAGGGTGGCCGCCGCGAGCACGAAGGCCCCGCCGGCCGCGGCCAGCCAGACCTTCTCGCGCGTGGCCAGGGCCCGGAGCACGGCAATGCCCACCAGGGGCAGTGCCATCCAGCGGGGCTCGAACCGGCCCAGTCCGAAGTAGACCAGCACCGGGTATGCCAGCGTCAGCAGTCCCACCAGTGCTGGACGGAGGTGCTTCACGCCGCCACGGATTCGTCGATGAGCCCGTGCAGCGCGTCGACCACGTCCTGGATGGTGCGGACCGACTTGAAGACCTCCGGCGGCAGGCGCTTGCCCGTCACGGGCTTCAGCCTCACCAGCAGGTCCACCGCGTCGATGCTGTCGATGTCCAGGTCGTCACGCAGGCGGGCCTCCGGCGTGATGCGCTCCGGCTCGATGCCGAAGGTGTCCTGCAACAGCGTGCTGAGATTCTCGAAGAGCTGAGTCTTGGTCATGATGGTTTCCCCCTCCATTCGGGTTTTGAGTTCAGGCCTTGCGATGAGCGCTCACGAAGTCCGCGAGGGCGCGCACGCTGGCGAAGTGGCGGCGGTTCTCCTTCGAATCGCTCGCAAGGATGACCCCGTAGGTCTTCTGCAGCGCCAGGCCGAGCTCCAGGGCGTCGATGGAATCGAGCCCGAGTCCCTCGACGAACAGCGGCGCGGCCGGATCGATGTCGTCCGGAGTGATGTCCTCGAGGTTCAGCGTCTCGATGACCAGCTTCTTGATGTCCTGCTCAAGCGCCTGCATGGCGTTGTGTCTCCCTGGAAAAGTAGTCGTGCAGCCGCGTGGTGAGCTGACGGGCGGCGAGTGCCGCCTCGCCTCCGGCGTCTTCCAGCAGCGGCGCCACGGCGATGTCGTCACGCACCACGATGGTGAACTGGATGGGCCTGGGCGGCACCCGCCACCAGGGCATTCCCTTGGCGAGGCCAATCGGCTCTGCCCGGATGGTGACCGGGGTGATGTCGCAGGGCCCGCGCACCGCGATGTTGGCGGCGCCGCGCTGCAGCTTCATCGGGCCCTGCACCGGCGTGCGCGTGCCCTCGGGGAAGATGATGAGGTTGTTGCCCGCCTTCACCGAGTCGATGCAGGCCTGGACGAGCTCCGGACCGGAGTCGTTGCAGAGGTAGCCGGTGGCCTGCACCGGCCCGCGGGTGAAGGGGTTGTTGGCCAGGCTGGCCTTGACCACGCAGTCGGCGTTGGGCACCAGGGAGATGAGGAAGACGACGTCGATGAGCGTCGGGTGGTTGGCGAGGATGAGCAGCCCGGACCGCGACAGCTTCTCCACCCCTTCGATGCGGTAGCGCAGCACGCCGACGACGCGCATCAGCTCGATGAAGAACCGGAACGTGTGGTGCACCGCCAGGCGCGCCTGCCGCGTGCGCCGCGCCGGGTCCCGGACGAGCAGCTGCAGCAGGGGGAAGTAGAAGAGCCGCAGCCCGAGCCCGCCCAGGCCGAACGTGGCGAAGCAGATTCCCGTGGCCAGCACGCGCCACCCGCGCTCGAGCGTCTCAAGCATGGCTCTGCCACCGCCAGCGCCGGGGGCCCACGGCGTGCTCGAAGCCCTCCGCCCCGCCGGCCAGCATGCGCAGCACGGAGAGCCCCGCGGGCAGTGCCTCCGCCCCGGTGTGCTCCGGAGCCCCCGTCGCGGCGCCGCAGGTGAGGCGGTAGCCGGAGGCGCCGTCGGCGGCGCGCAGGCGGCAGGCCCAGGCATGAGGGAACGCCGCGTACTCCTGGAAGTGCTGGTAGGGGCGGGGGAGCGGCTCGTCGTAGACGACCACCATGACTTCCGGGGCCCCCTCGGAGAGCAGGGCGCACCCCTCGACGAAGGCGGCCTCCACCGTCTCCTCACCCGCCGCCACGGCGGTGTAGGCGGTGGTGTCACCGCGGGCGATGGAGAAGAGCGCGCCAATCGCGTTGTGCACCGACAGGCTGAAGGACGTGGGCGACAGTGGCGTGGCGCGCGCCAGCTGCTCCAGCAGCTCCACGGAGCGGCTGAGCTCCCCGTAGCGCGAGGCGAACACCACCGGACACGGCGGGGCCTCGGCCTGACACCCGTACGCCGCCTGCAGCGCGATGCGCCCCAGCCGCTCCACGCGGCGGCGCATCATCGCCGGCATCTCGGTCAAGGGCGGAGTGCCCTCGGCCGGAAGCGGATGCGGCCGTGACAACCAGGCCTTCCAGGCATCCTGCCCGACAAGCCCGGGAGCCCACGCGGCCCAGTGGTGAACGGAGAAAACCATCATGATGTCGGGAGGATACGTGTGCTCCCAGCGTGCACTTCTACCAAAACATCACATACGGGACAATTGGCATACGGAGCCCTCGCGCCTGGAGGGTCGTTGTGGGCGCGACCGGCGCACCACGGGAGAACGGCGTCGGCGCGGGACCTTGAGATTGCCCGCGCCCGCTCGCATGGCGGGCGGGCGACCTGGCGACGTCGTCTCGCTTGTCAGATGGTGGGAACCCCCCGGTTTGGTGCGAACCTCGCCAGTCTTCCACGGCTTTCCGCTCTCCACGCCACCTACGGGTGACCCCTGATGCGGAGGCGACCCGGGCCTAGCCTACCGCGAGCCCCCGGGGCACCGTGGCCTCGAGCGCGGACACGAGGCGGAGCGCGGCGTCGCCGACCTCGCGCCGCCAGGCGATGCGCCAGGGCCGGCGCAGCGGCCCCGAGGCGAGCCGCCTGGCGACGAGGTCCCCCTTGCCGAGGTGGGGGCTCGCAATCCACTCGGAGAGCACCGCGACGCCCATGCCCGCGCGTGCCACGTCGAGGAGGGCCTCGGTGAGGGGCAGCCGCTCGAAGCGCAGCCGCGGGCGCTCGCGCCCGAATGCGCGGGTCATGAACCACTGCACCTCCGCTGGTGGCGTCTGCCCGGTCAGGAGCGTGCTCGCCCGGAGGTCGTCACGCGTGAGCGCCTTGCGCGCTGCCAGCGGATGCGACGCCGCCATGACGAAGACCACCTCGTCGGAGAAGATCTGCCGCTCCTCCAGCCTGGCGCGCGGAACGGGCGACGTCGTGACGAGCGCGACGTCGATGTCTCCCGACACGAGGGCGGGGACGGGGTCCTGGGTGTGCTCCACCGCCAGCGAGAGCTCCAGCCCCGGCAGGCTCCTGCGCAGGTTCATCAGCGCGGACGGCAGCCAGTGGTACGCGGTGTAGCACTCGCACACGAGCCGCAGGCGCATGGGCGGGGCCACCGGCGCGCGCACGCGGTGCTCCAGGTCGCCCAGCTCGACGAGCAGCCGCGTCGCCCCGGAGACGAGCTGCTGGCCCGCTTCGGTGGGCACGAGCCCGCGCGAGGTCCGGTCGAAGAGGCGCGCTCCCAGCTTGTCCTCCGCCGCGAGCAGCGCCCGGCTCACCGCCGGCTGCGTGAGGTGGAGCACGGACGCGGCCTGCGCCGTGGTGCCGGCGGAGGCCAGGGCCAGCACCACGCGCAGGTCGCGGATGTCGAGGCGGGGGTTCGGCAGGGAGGCGATGTCATCCATGCATCGAGCCTATGCCATCTATGCGTTGGACGCATCACCCCGCATTGCCGAGAGTGTCGCCTGTTCCCACGAAGGGAACGAGGCTCGAACCCCGGAGGACTGTCCATGCAGCTCTACTTCCTACCCCTGGCATGCTCGTTGGCGACCCGCATCTCCCTCTACGAGGCTGGCGCGGACGCGACGTACGTGGAGGTCGACCCGAAGACGAAGCTCACGCGCGACGGAATGGACTTCCGCGAGGTCAACCCCCTCGGCCTCGTCCCCACCATCCGCACCGACGAAGGTGACATCCTCACGGAGAACGCCGCCATCCTCCAGCACGTGGCCGAGTCCTTTCCCAAGGCGAACCTCGCCCCCACCGACCGCAAGGGCCGCACGCAGCTGCAGCAGTGGCTGTGCTTCATCGGGACCGAGCTGCACAAGGCGCTCTTCAACCCGCTCCTCGACAACAGGGCCCCGGAGGGAGTGAGGGCCTACGCGCTGGAGAAGGGGAAGTCGCGGCTGGACCACGTGGAGAAGCACCTGACCGGTCGCGAGTTCCTCCTGGACCGCTTCAGCGTGGCCGATGCGTACCTCGTCACGGTGCTGAACTGGTGCGTGGCGACGCCCATCGACCTGGACCGCTGGCCCGCGCTCCGTGCCTACGTCACCCGCCTGTCGGAGCGACCGAGCGTCGCGAAGGCCCTGGCCGAGGAGCGGACGCTCTACATGGAGGAGCTGGCGAGGCACCGGGCCAGCGCGTGAGCACCTGGGGGCGGGGTTGCTCTCCTCCACCACGTGGGCGACGCCCTCGGCGAGGTCTTCGGGCCTGAGCCCGAGCCCACCCCGGCGTCAGTTGACGCCGCCCTGCGGCTCGCCCCGGGGCAGGGTGATGATGAACTCGGTGAAGGCCCCTTCCTCCGACTCGAAGTGGAGGGTGCCGCCGTGGCCCTTCACGATGATGTCGTGGCTGATGGACAGCCCCAGGCCCGTGCCCTCGCCGGGCTGCTTCGTGGTGAAGAACGGGTTGAAGATCTTGTCCCGGATGAGGTGGGGAATCCCCACGCCGTTGTCGCGGATGCCCACCTCCACCCGGTTGCCGAGGTTGCGGCTGCGCACCTGGATGCGTGGCTTGAAGTCCGCGGGGCCGGCCTGGGCCTTCCTCATGCTCACCGCATGGCACGCGTTGTCCACGATGTTGACGATGACGCGGCTGAACTCCTGGGGCATCAGGCTCACCTTGCCCGCGGAGTCGTCCAGCGCCAGCTCGAACTCCACCTGCGCGTCGGGCTTGCGCGAGCGCACGCCCTGCCAGGCCAGGTTGACGTAGGTGGACACCACCGCGTTGAGGTCCGCCTCCTGCGTGTTGCCGCGCCCCCCGCGCGAGTGCTCCAGCATGGAGCGGATGATGCCCTCCATGCGCTTGCCGTGCTCTCCAATCTTGGAGAGGTTGCCGCCCAGGTCCGTGACGGTGTCCCGCAGGCTGGCCATGCGCTGGGAGTCGAGCTGGGTGCCCAGCGAGGCCAGCTCGTCCAGCATCTCCTGGAGCAGGTCGGCGGACAGCCGGGAGAAGCTGTTGACGAAGTTGAGCGGGTTGCGCAGCTCGTGGGCAATGCCGGCCGTCATGGCGCCCAGCGAGGCGAGCCGGTCCTGGAGGATGAGCCGGTTCTGCGTCTCCTGCAGCCGGGACAGGGTGGACGCCAGCTGCTCGTTCTTCACCTGGAGCTCCTGGGTGCGCTGCTCCACCTTCTGCTCCAGCGTCTCGTAGAGCAGGGCGTTCTCCAGGGAGATGACTGCCTGGGACGACAGCAACTGGAGGATGCGCAGCCTGTCTCGCGTGAAGGCGGCCCGGGACAGGTTGTTCTCCAGGTACACCATGCTGACGCGCCCGCCCTGGCGGGACAGCGGGAAGCACAGCACGGAGCGCACCTGGTTCCGGACGATGTACGCGTCACGGCCGAAGCGCTCGCTGACGGAGGCGTCGTCCAGGACGATGCTCTCCTGGGTGCGCGCCACGTAGTGGACGATGGAGGTGGGCACGCCCCGTCGCCCCTGGGCCTCCAGCTCCTCCACGGGCACCGAGCCCAGCAGCTGGATGTCGTCGCGGCCCACCGTCTTCTCCACGGCGGCCACCCACCGGCCACCGCGCTCCAGCATCAGGTAGCCCGTCTCGGCGCCGGCCGTCTCGATGAGCAGCTGCATCAGGTGCACCAGCAGCTTGTCCAGCGCCAGCTCGCTGGAGATGGCCTGTGAGGCGTTCAGTACGCTGAGCACGTCCAGCAGGTGGAAGTCCTGGTCGTCTCCCGTCACCGCCAGCGTCTGCGTGGTGAGCGAGGCGAGGGCGAAGCGGGGCAGCAGGTGCGGGTGCTCGCGCTCCAGGGCCCGGGCCTTGGCCACCGCGCCCCAGCGCAGGTACGCCTGGTGGGCGTAGCGCAGGTGGTGGCGCGCGCGCTTCGCGTCGTCCTGCGACAGGCAGAAGCGCCCGGCCAGCTCGTAGGCCAGCGCCTCCTCGTGCTGGTAGCCGCTGCGGCGCGCCAGCTCCACGGCCCGCTCGAACGACTCGCGCGCCCGCAGCACGTCGCCCAGCACGCGGGCGCGCTCGGCCTCCACCAGCAGCTGTCGGTGCTCCATGCTCCGCGGGTTGTGCGGCAGCCACGCCGCCAGCAGCTGCTGGTCCGCCGCCACCTTCTCCAGCAGCCGCTCCCGCTCGGCCGGACTGGCCGTCGTACACGCCGCCAGCCGGTACAGCGAGCGCAGCAGGACGATGGGGCCCGCCCACAGCGAGCCGCCCATCAACATGAAGCCCGGCTCCGCCGCCTCGGCGCTCGCCAGCGCGCCGGCCACGTCGCCGAAGAGATAGGACAGCAGGGCGTGGCAGTGGTGGTGGATGAACGGGGCCGCCAGGCCCGTGCTGCCGAGGCCGTCCAGCCGCTGCTTCGCGTCGTAGACGGGACCCGCCAGCAGCCGGGGCTCGGCGGTGTCCTGGACCAGGTCCAGCACCAGCTGGTGCAGCGGCTCGTACCAGCCCAGCACCAGCGGGTTGCGCTGCTTGCGGACGACGTCGTGGTAGCCCTCCATGTCCGCCGCCAGCTCACGCAGGTCCTTGCCGGAGAAGAAGCGCATCTGGCACAGGCCCGTCGCGTTGTTGGCGATGTCGTAGGGGCTCCCGGACTCGCGCGCGTGGCGGTACGAGTCGACGAGCGTGGGCACCAGCTCGTACAGCGGCTGCTGCCAGCAGAACAGCAGGGCGGGGCCGTAGTGGTTCACCTGAGCCAGCAGGCTCTTGATGTCGTAGCGCTCCGCCAGCTTCAGCGCGAGCCGCCCGAAGCGGCAGGCCCGGTCGTGGTCGCCGCCCTGCACCAGCAGCGCGCCGTAGAAGAGGTAGCCGGTGACGGAGTCCGGCGAGTTGCCCTGCTGGAGGGAGCGCTGGACGATGCGGCAGATGGCCACCGGGAAGAGCATCCCCATGCTGGAGGCCCGCATGGCGTGCCCGAGGAACTCGAGGATGGCCCTGGCCTCGGGCTGGGTGCACTCGGGCAGCCCCGCCAGCTCCTCGATGGGCCGGTTGCCCAGCAGCTGCGCGGTGGCCTGGAGCTCCCGGCCGATGTCCTCGGGCCCCGGCGCGTGCGGCAGCGCGTGCCCCAGCCGGCGCAGGACGTCGAGGTACAGCCTGAGCGCGTCGTCGGTGCGCTGCTGGAAGAAGAGCAGCTGCCCCTCCAGCCGGCGGACCTTGATTTCGTCCAGCAGGGTGCGCGCGTGCGCCAGGAGCACCTTCGCCAGCGCGGCGAAGGTCTCCAGGTCCGAGCAGAGGAAGGCCGCCTCCAGCGCCGCCATGTAGACGTCCCAGCAGAAGGCGTGGCGCTGCTCCCAGTCCTGCGCCCCCAACAGCGAGATGCTCACCCGGGCATGCTCCAGCGCGCGCTGTGCCGCCGCGCCCTGCAGGGCCCTTCGGGCCGCCCGCAGGTTCAGCCCGGCGAGCGCGTCCAGCTCGGCCGCGTCGCTCATGGCGGACCGGCCCTGGTTGAGCTGGCCCACCACGTCGAACAACCCCTGCTCGTGCTCACCCGGGTGGCCCGCCTCCAGCAGCCGCCGGCCGATGTCGCGGTGCATCCGTGAGCGCACCTCGGGGGCGAGCCGGCTCAGCACCGCCTGCCGGACGCGGTCATGGGTGAAGCGAAGCTCCAGGGGGGCTCCCTGCGTCACCAGGTCCGCCGCCGATTGCACCGGCGCCAGGGCGATGACGAGGCCCTCCACGACGGCCGGCCACAGCGCCTCGCCGGCCCTGCCATGTCCCAGGCCCGCCACCACCTCCAGCGTGTCCAGGTCGAACCGGCCGCCCAGGCAGGCCGCGACGTCCAGCAGGCTCCGCGTCGCGGCGGGCAGGCGCTCGACGCGGAGGTTCATCAGGTCCACCACGTTGTCGGTGATGCCCTTGCGCTGGATGTGCTCCACGTCCCAGCGCCAGCCCTGGGACGTGTACGCCAGCAGCCCTTCGGCGTGCAGCTCCGTGAGGAAGGCACGGACGAAGAAGGGATTGCCGCCGGTGCGCGCGCCGAGTAGCTCCGCGAGGGGGGCCGCGGCCTCGGGTGACACCGCGAGCGTGTCGGCCACCAGCGCCGTCACGTCCTCACGCCCGAGCGGGGCGAGCACGAGGTGCTCCACCGCTGCCCCCTGCGTCTCGAGCTCGCGCAGGGTGAGCGTCAGCGGATGGCCCGGGCCGACCTCGTTGTCCCGGTACGCGCCCACGACGAAGAGGGAGGGACTGCTGCCCGGGGCCAGCAGCTGCCCCAGCAGCTTGAGGGAGTCCGCGTCGGCCCACTGCAGGTCATCGAGGAAGAGGCACAGCGGGTGCTCGGGCGCGGAGAAGGCCGCGAGGAAGTCGCGCACCAGCTGGTGGAAGCGGTCGCGGGCCTCCGAGGGGGGCAGGTCGGCCGGCGCGGAAAGCTTGCCGAGCACCCGCTCCAGCGCCGGGCAGAGCGGCGCGAGCAGCCCGGCGTGGGGCCCGAGCGCCGCGGTGAGCTGCTCCCGGCGGGCCGACAGCCGCTCCTCGCTCTCCGTCAGCAGCTGCTGGACGAGTGACTGGAAGACCTGGCCCAGCGCGGCGTAGGGCACCTGCGCCGAGTCATGCTCGAACTTGCCGGCGGCGAAGTAGCCGCGCCGGAGCGTCAGGGGGCGGTACACCTCCTGGACCAGGGCCGATTTGCCGATGCCCGGGTCGCCGGACACCGTCAGCAGCGCCGGGCCCTGGCGGGTGCGCTCGAAGGCGGCGAGCAGGCGCTCCACCTGCGGCTGGCGCCCGTAGAGCTTCTGCGGCAGCCGGAAGTGCTCGGAGCCGTCCTGGCGGCCCAGGGGAAAGGGGGCGATGACGCCGGTGCGGCGCAGCTGCTCCAGGCACTCGCTCAGGTCGGCCTGGAGGCCGCGCGCGGATTGGTAGCGCTCGTCGGCGCTCTTGGACAGCAGCTTGAGGACGATGTCCGCCACCGCGCGCGGAATGCGCGCATCCAGCTCGTGGGGCGAGACGGGCTGCCGGGCGATGATCCAATGCACCAGCTCCAGCGGGTCCTTGCTCAGCAGCGGAGGCTGGCCGGTGAGCAGCTCGTAGAAGGTCGCGCCCAGCGAGTAGTAGTCCGTGCGGTAGTCGATGGGCCGGTTCATGCGGCCCGTCTGCTCCGGGGACATGTACACCAGCGTGCCCACGAGCGCGTTGAGGCCGGAGAAGGCGCGCGTCTCCTGGCTCAGCAGCGTGGAGACGCCGAAGTCGATGAGCGCCACGCGGCCGGTGCCGCGGTTCATGACGATGTTGGAGGGGTTGAGGTCCTTGTGCACCACCCGGCGCTGGTGGAGCGTGCCGAGGATGCCGGTGAGCTGGAGGGCCAGGGTGAGGAACTCCTCCAGCGTCAGCGTGCCGGCCATCCCCAGGTGGGAGAGGGAGGCGCCGCCGAAGTCCTCCTGCACCAGGGCCCAGCGGCCCCCGTCCTCCACGAGCTCGTGGGCGCGCACGAAGCCCTCGCCCTCCAGCGTGCCGAGCAGGGCGTACTCGTGCTTCAGCCGCGTGAGCTTCAGGGGCGTGGGGTTGCGCTCCCGGGTCATCTTGAGGATGACGGGGAGGCCGTCGGACCTGCGGCGCCCCCGCATGATGAGCGAGTTGCGGCTCTCGTGGATCCAGCCGGTGATGTCGTAGTCGCCGATGTTCGTCACCATGGGGTCGCGTCCTTCTCGGGGCGCGGCCCTCCGTGGGGCCGCGCGTCAGGCTGGGTCCGGTGCTGCGTGCGGGCGGGCTAGCTCGGGTCTTCCAGCGGGTCCGGGCCGGGGTCGAGGCCGAAGACGCACTTCTGCCAGCCGCCCGCCTGGGCCCCCAGCGCCAGCGCGCCGCCAGAGGACTGGGTGACGGCGGCGCACGCCCAGGGCTCCAGGCCCGCGGCGCTCGCCGCGGCGAGCGGGTCCTGCTGGAAGGCCAGGCGCTTGAAGGGGTTGGTAGTCAGCTCGGTGAGGAATTGGAGCAGTTGTTCCATGGCGGTCTCCGGGGGTTACTTCGTCACGACCTTGGGCTTGAGGTGGTCGAAC
The DNA here is from genome assembly GCF_024198175.1 of Pyxidicoccus xibeiensis. Taxonomy (NCBI): domain Bacteria; kingdom Pseudomonadati; phylum Myxococcota; class Myxococcia; order Myxococcales; family Myxococcaceae; genus Pyxidicoccus; species Pyxidicoccus xibeiensis. The sequence continues at coordinate 52,791 of NZ_JAJVKV010000006.1, read as the reverse complement.
AGGATGGACTCGAAGTGGAGGCTGCCGCGCTCGCCGGCCGCCGGGCCATGCAGGGCCCCCAGCAGCTTCATGACGGCATCCGACAGCCGCTCGTCGAGGTCGGTTTCGGGGAGCTGCACGTGCTCCAGCAGCTCGCCCAGGGCCGCCTGTGCCTTCTGGCCGAGTGGGGCCTGCCCACCGTTCTGCGGAGGAGCCAGGGCGGCGAGCAGCGACACGAGGTGGCGGCCCGCATCCCCCAGCCGCTGCTTCAGCCCTGCCTGGGTGAGGGTCGGGCCGGAGCGGAGGGCCAGGTGCAGCGTCATCCGCAGCAGCAGCTCCACCTGGTTGTTCATCTCCTGCTGCATGGCCTGACTGACCGGCGCGCCCAGCTCGTCACCCTTGTCCAGGAGGCTGGACGCCACGAAGTAGCGGGTGACGCTGTCGAACGGGTCCTCGGTGAGCGCCTGGGTGCCGTAGCGGATGGACTCGTCGTACTGCCGGCCGTAGTAGGCCATGCCGGCGAGGCAGCGGGTGACGAAGCGGTGGGTGCCGGACAGCTCGTTGGCGAGCAGGTCCTCGATGCGCTGGGCCGCCTCGTTCGTTTTGCCCTTGTCGCACTCGCGCAGCGCCCGCTCGAGGGGCTTCTGGACGCTGGCGATGAGGTCGAGCGTGCCCTTGATGCGGTCATGGGCCTGCTTGTGCCGGGACGAGACGTTGGTGCGGAGCAGGTCCGGGACGTCCTGGAGCCGCTGCCTCGGGTCGCTGCTCTGCGAGATGGCCTCCTCGAAGCCCGCGAGGCCCTCGGCGACGGCCTGCGCCGTGGTCTCCCGGCTGCGGGGGAAGACCTTGGGGCGCATGCTCACCAGGAAGGAGCTGAAGATGGCGGCCCACGGGTAGACGCCGTCCGGCGAGCCCGCTCGCGCCGCCGTGAAGCCCTTCTGGGCCGCCTTGAAGTGTCGCTGGGCCTCGGACAGCTCGCGCTTCGCGAGGCTCCTCATGCACGCCAGGACGTCGGTTGCGGCACGGTGCGCGTGAATCCAGTTGAGGAGCTGGGGAGACGTGGGGCCGCTGCCGTTGCGCGTCTTCTTCGCCAGCTTCGCGGCCTGGTCGAAGAGGTCGGTGATGCTCTTGACCTCGGCGGAGAACGCCTCGTGCGACATCACGGCGAAGCGCGAGCCCATGTGGATGCGGCGGGCCTCGGCCTGCTGGGCCAGGGTCCACGCCCGCCACACGGGGGCGTCCTTGGGGAAGTCCTGGAGCGCCTGGGTGAAGTCCTCGTCGGCGCCGGTGGGCCAGAGCGGCTCGGACTCCGGTCTGCGCAGGTAGCCCAGGCCGCCCTTGAGCAGGCCGAGGTACGCGAAGGCCCGAGCCTTGTCCGGGGTGCCGGTGGCCTCATTCAGGAGACTGGAGGACCTGGACAGGTTGCCACGCCGCAGCTCCCGGCGCCCTTCGTTCACCTTGGGCGGCGTGGTGGCTACGACGTTCTTGCTGGCGGGCTTCCTGGCGGTGGTGGCCGGGGTGCCGGGCCGGGACGCCCGGGCGGTCTTCCTGCCGGACTTCACTCTCTCTACCCTGTTCATTCAGTCCCTTTCTGGGTGCTGCGGTTGGGCCCATCCCCGGAGGCCATGCCCAGCAGCGCGAGCATGTGCTCATCCACGGGCGCGGGGCCGAGCGGTGGCACGTACAGCGTGGAGACATCGGTGACGGCGGCGGCCGGCAGCTCCTCCAGCGTCACCCGCGTCATGCGCGGCGGCTGGATGGGCAGCACGGCGGCCTCGTAGATGATGGCCTCGTGGGAGGCGGGGTAGCGGCGGCGCAGCACCTCGCTCAGCACGCGCAGGCCGTGCTGGATGCGGAGGGTGGCGGTGGCATCGAAGAAGCCGGTGTTGCCGATGGCGGCAATCTGCGAGAGCACCAGCGGCGAGTGGGCGTCGTAGGCGCGGCCGCGGATGAGGAAGTCGGTGGCCTCGTGGACCTGGAAGCCGTCGCGGCCCGGGTCCACGCCGAGGTCGGCATAGAGGCAGTCGAGGAAGGAGATGCCGGGGAGCATCTGCGCGGGGAAGCCCTCGGCGCGGGCCTGGCGGAGGGCCTCGTGTGCGGCGGTGTGGAGCACGCCGGGGTGGCCGTAGAAGACGGCGCAGACGCGGAAGCCCTCGCGCACGGGGGCGAGGATGCGTCGCACCATCTCCGCGTAGATGAGGCGGCGTGGGGTGTTGCCGGTGGAGTAGGGCAGGGACTCGGCGGAGGGCTTCAGGCCGCGCAGCCACTGGACGGTCCACGGGTCGACCACGGCGAAGAGCACGCGGTCGGCCTCCTCGATGGCCGTGCGGGCCGCATGCGTCGTCTGCCCGGCCCATTGGATGCCGGTGCCTGCGATGACCAGGGAGCCCTGCTGCGTTGCCATTCAGAACCCCGGGAGGAGGGGGAGACCGCGTCAGGCACGGGCTCCTTCCAGGGTGCCCGCGCGCAGAAGCACAGGCCATGCCGGGGGTTCAGGGCAAGGGGGGACGCGGCGTGCGTCGTGGGGACACGGGGCCGGGCCCGTCGGAGGCGTCCGGTTGGAACGCGCCTGCGTCCGGGCCGGACGCAAGGGGTTGCGGGGGATGTGGGATGACTCCCGCCCCGGGCCGCTGATGAACACCTACCGCGAAGTAGATGGCTTCAAAGGAGCCGATGCCGCGCCGGCTCGCCTCGCGCCACAACCCGCACGGCTGGCCACCTCACAGGAGGCTGCGCAGTAATCTCACGAACTTGCTGTCTCACTCGCGTTGACAGGTTCCGCCCACTCGACAACAACATCTGTGAGAGGGCTTTGAAGAAGGCGATTCTCCATGTCCGCTTTCACGGCCCGCTGAGCGGGTGGCGTAGTTCAGCTCAACTCGTCCCCCAGTTGCCCAAAAAGTCGCCCATGGTGAGTCGCACGCCTTGGTTGCGCAAGATGCCGTAGGCGGTAGTCACGTGATAGAAGAAGTGGGGGATCGCGAATGCGATCAGAAACTGGCGGCCACTGGAGCGCATCGAGCCACGGTGGTGCTCGATCACGATCGTGCGATCGAGGCCGGCTTCGAGGTCGCTTGGCGCGCTCTCTCGGAGGTACGCGATCGTCGCATCGAGCCGCTGGTGCAGATCCGCAAAGCTCTTTGCATCGTTCGCGGCCGGCACCCGTGGCGCACCCAGCAACTGCGCGATCGCCAACCTGGCTCCCTCCGCGGCCCAGTGGACTTGAGCGGCGAGCGTGTACATGTGCAGGTCAGCTGGCGCGTGACTCGCAACGCCGCGCATGCGCCCTTCCGCAGCGAGTTGTGCGTCCAGCAACGCCGCTTCACCGCTGCCACTGGCAGCGGCATGGTCTTCGGCCTTCGTCAACTGCGTTTTCAAGTTGGTCAATCCGCGGACGAACACGCCAGCAGATAGATCGTAGGCATTCAAAGACATGGCGCATCCTCTACCGCATCATGCGCCGGTGCCAACCGGTCCCGACCGGCGCGTATTGATGAAACCATGCAGAGCTCGCTGAGCTCGAAGCCGCGCTGACATGGGCACTCGCGCGCACGGTGCCGTAGCGACGAGCGACTACTGCTGCGTCGCGAGGTGCTGCTCGAGTCGCGCGAGCGTCTGATTGCCACCTTCGATTGCGTACTTCGCCGCCTGCTCGCGCGCTTCGACGGTGGGCAACGTGTGCTGCAACGTGACGCGCGTCTTTCCCGCCTCATCCTTGAAGGTGACGACTGCCTTGAACATCACCTCGCCCTCCTTCGAACCGTGATCCCACTCGAGCCGCTCGTTGGGGACGACCTTCGTGTAGACGATGTGGTTCGGGAAGTCGGTGCCATCGGGTCCGTGCATGGTGAACTTCCACGCGCCACCCGGACGCACATCTTTGCTCACCGTCGTCGTGCGGAAGCCGTTCGGCCCCCACCAGTTGGAGATCATCTTCGCATCGGTGAACGCCTGAAAGACCAGCGCGCGCGGGGCGCTGATCAGCCGCGAGAGTTCCAGCTGCCGCTTCGCGAGTTCGTTGAGGTCGAGCGCTGCATTCATGTGTGTGCTCCTCGTTTGGGCTTCTTCGGGGTTGGAACCTTGCGGGCGCGCGCCGGGCGCTTCTGTCCCTGGAGGTCGGCGAGGTAGTCCTCGAGCCGGTCGAAGCTGGCCTCCCAGAATTCGCGGTAGTGCTCGAGCCAGGCGTTCGCGTCCTTCAGCGGCTTCGGCGCGAGTCGGCAGGGGCGCCACTGCGCTTCGCGGCTCCGCGTAATCAGCCCCGCGCGCTCGAGCACCTTGAGGTGCTTCGTCACGGCAGGGAGGCTCATTTCGAAAGGCTGCGCGAGCTCCGTGACGGAGGTTTCACCCTTCGAGAGCCGCGCGAGGATCGCGCGCCGGGTCGGGTCGGCGAGTGCGGCAAAGGTGGCGCTGAGTGGGTCGATCGGCATGGGGTAATTAACCGATTGGGAAATTAACCGATTGGTTCATTACGCGCAAGCGCGTTCGCTCGAATCGCGTTGAACGGACCCTGCAACCGCCCTGATGGCGCTGCTGTCCACGCGTTGTTGGGGCTGTGCGATCAGGCCGCCACGACGCGAAGGGCTGCCGTCTGCCTCCAGCCCACGATACGCAACGGCCGTGCCCTGGTTCGCGTCCTGACGCTCTCCCAAAGGAGACGGAGGCGCGCGAGGGCCGCGCGCGGAAGCGGCTGGCCGTGTCTTCGTGCGCTCGCTAGGCTGAAGGTCTCACCCACCGCACCTGAGGTCCTGCATGTCTTCGAAGTCCTTGTGCTCTGCCCTTGGCGCAACAATCGCGTTGTCGATGGTGCTTCACCCGGTCCCTGTCCTGGCGGGGGAACCGGGGTACGGAGAGACCCCCGACCTCGCCATGAAGAGCTGCCAGCACCTCTATTCCACGGGAGTCCGCCTCTCGGGCGTCTACTACCTCAAGCCCGACGGAGCCCAGGCCATCACCGCCTATTGCGACATGGAGACCCAGGGAGGGGGCTGGGCGCTGGTCTACAACAGCGTGCTTGGGACCAACACGATGGACTTCTGGAACATCCCCTACGCCGAGCGCCTGGGGCGCAGAGGCCGTCCCAGCCTGGACTCCAACTTCTATGACGGCAGCCTCTATCTCTACCGCAAGACGGAGTTCGTGAGCGTCGTCCAGTACATGGACATCATCGAGGATCTGCGTGGCAAGGCTGTCGTCGTCTTCACCGCAAGTGTCGACGGTTTTGACACCAGTACGATGCGGTTCCAGAACCCTCAACGGCTCAGCGGCCATTCACATATCTACACATGGCAGTTCGCCTCGGGTTGGTCGGCGCCTGATTATGACGGAGATTCGTACGCGGGAGGGCAGTGCGCGACGCACTATGCGAACGTCACCCAGCATTACAGCACCTGCTTTATCTACAACCTGGGTGCCGACGCCGACCCCGGGATTGAGGATGGCAGGGTCGGCCCCCATATGCGCTCGACCAATGCCGCGGAGCTCATGCTTGCCAGCGACGGCACCGACTACACCCGGGTCCGTCGCATCTCGCGTTTCGTCAGGTGGTAGCCGTCGTCAATACAGGCGACCACGCTGAAGGTGGTTGGACAGGTGTCATCGAGGCCTTCAGTGCGGCGTCCCCGACGGCCACAGTGCCGCGAGCGCTTGTGTCATCTGCGGCTCCGGTTCTGAGACCCGCGGTTACTTCCGCAGCCGGTTTGCTCAACACCCGTCCGATTCCGAGTGCGAGTAGCGCTCCCAGTCCGGTACCTGCGAGCCTTTGACGCCAGTTGGTACGGTTGGCGTGCCGCATGAGGTGTCTATTGACTGTCATCGCGACCCGTAGGGCTCGAGGTGGGGGGACGAAAGGGCGGGAAGACCGGGATGTAACAGGCGCCCCTGTAAACACAGGCCTCCTTGTCACAATCGGTGACGGGGGCGAGATGCCCTCCAGGTACCAGCGGCGCGAGGCCTCGTCCTTCGCATCTATCGAGACCGGGTATTCGTCCGTCACCAGCCGAAACGCGGTGACACCCAGTGCGAAGACATCGTCCGCGGGCCCTGGCGCTTACGGCACCGCCATGTCGTCCTGGGGCCGGAGCACATGTCTCCACGCCTCCGGCGAGCGGTAGTTGGGCGTGCCGGGAGGAAGGCGTGCCGGATTCAGGGGGCCAGGTTCCATGCCGTGCCTCGCGAAATGACGCTGCGGTGCGCCCGTCAATGCGGAGACTACTCGCGGAGTAGGCCGAAGTCAGCGCTATCCCCCGGGTTCACGTGTCAGTCCCGCCGCCGTACGACGCCCGGGACTTGCCAGCGCCCGGTCTCCGCGAGCTCCACGGCGCGCTCCCGTGGGAACCGCTGGTTGTACTCATGGGCCTGGTCAGCCAGTCGCTTCGCCCGCTCTGGCTCGCGTCCCTCATCCGCGAGCGCCCGGGCCAACGCGAACCGCGCATCCGCCAGGCTGGCCTCCGACGTCCCGGCCGGCTGCCGCTCGAAGATGGCGACCGCGCGCTCCAGGTACACGCGGGCCTTTCCCGGTGCCTTCAGCTCCACCAGGTCCCTGCCCAGCCCCAGCAGGTCGAGGCCCACCTGCGTGCTCTCCGGGCCCAGCGCCTTCTCGCGAATCGCCAGCGCCCGCTGGTGGTGCTCCGCCGCCTCCCGGTAGCGCCCCTGCTTCGCGAGCGCGCGCCCCATGCCGGACAGCGAGGCCGCGAGCTTGGCGTCCCCGGGCCCCAGCTCCTTCTCCCGGATTCGCGCCGCGTGCCCGAAGGCCTGAAGCGACTCCTCCGCCCGGCCCAGCTCGAGCAGGAAGCCGCCCAGATTGTGGTGGGTGCTCGCGGTCATCAGGTGCTCGTCGCCATGGACGCGTCGGAAGATGGCCAGGGCCTTCCGCCCATACTCCAGCGCGCTCGCGGGATTGCCCGCCTGCACCTCGTGCACCGCGAGGATGTCCAGGACCACGGCCAGGTTCGGATGCTCGGGCCCATACGTCCCGCCGTAGATGGTCTCCGCCTCCCGGAGGAAGGGAAGGCCCTCCTCATGGCGCCCCAGCATCCCGAGCGTCTGGCCCACGCTGAGCAGCGCCGTGGCGAGCTCCGGGTCCTCCGCCGTGTAGAGCTTGCGAGCCAGCTCCAGCGCCCGCTGCGCCTCCACCAGCGCCTCCGCCGGACGGCCCCGGGCGCGATGCAGGCTGACCAGGTTCCTGGAGAGCATGGCCTCGATGTGGGCGTCTCCACCCAGCCGCTTCAGGGCCGCCGCCGCGTGGCGCGGGGCCTCCTCGTCCGGGTCCAGCTCCGTGCCCACGAAGCTGAGCAGCCGAACCAGCCCGGCCCAGGACTCCGCGGCCTGCCAGTCGTGGCGGCTCGACTCAGCGGCCTGGATGGCCCGGTGCAGCGTCCGGATGGCCTCGCGGTACTGGCGGGCCTGCCCCTGCGTCTCCGCGAGCAGGTCCAGGACCTCCGCCTCCAGCGGGCCGTAGCCCACCTCGTGGACCTCCCGGGCCACCGACGTGGCCAGCTCCAGCGCGGGCATCACCTGCCCGGCGTTGAGCTTCGCCCGCACCGCCGCGCGCCGGGTCCGGACGCCCTCCATCCGCTGGCGCGTCCCTTCATCCGAGGGCGGAGGCTCCGGCGACGCAAGCGTCGGAATGTCCGCGCACGGCGCCAGGCGCTCCAGGCCATGGGCCGCGCGCGCCGCGTTCTGGATGACCTGGGCATCTGCTCCCGCCAGCGTGTCCACGACGGCCGACAGGTCCTTGAGCCGCTGGTCCAGGCAGATGACCCGCCGGTCCAGCAGCCGCTCCGGCTGGTGGCCCGTCACCCGAGTCGCGACACACGCCTCATGGCTCGCCGCCACCCAGTCGCGCGAGTAGCCATCCAGCGTCCGCTCCACCTCACGCCACGCGCTCGACGCGTAGGGCAGGGGACTGGCCTCGAACACGGCTCGCACGGCGCTCTTCCGGGGCGCGTCCCAGACGCCGACGAGCGCCTGCTCACTGCCTCCGCACGGGTCTCCCGACGTGGACCGGTGGAGGGCCGCGCCACCGGCGAGGAGCACCAGCCCCGCCGCTGCCGCCATGCCAGCCCGGCGCCACTTCGCCCCCGGGGCCTCGCTGAGCCGCCGCAGCAGCGCGTCCATGGAGACATGTCGCTGCTCCGGAGCCTCCGCCAGCCCCTGCAAGAGGGCCCGGTGCACCCACGCCGGCACTCCGGCCTCGCGCGATGGCCACCTCGCATCGTCCTCGCTGGTGCCTCGCGGCTGCCCCGGCCGCGGCGGCCGCTTCCCATACAGCGCTTCATGGAGCGCGACGCAGTAGCTGTACTGGTCGCCACGCGCATCCGACAGCTCCCCCCGCTTCTGCTCGGGGGACATGTACGCGGGCGTGCCCAGCACCAGGTCCGAGCGCGTGAGCAGTCCATGCTTCGGCGCGCCCGTGTCCTGCCCGGAGGCAGGCCCCGAGGACTCATCCAGTCCGTGGACGATGCGCGCGAGCCCGAAGTCGGTGATGCGGACACGCCCGTCGCGGCCCACCAGGACGTTGTCCGGCTTGAAGTCCCGGTGGACGAGCCCCTGCGCGTGCGCCGCCGCCAGCCCCCGTCCGGCCTGGAGGAACAGCCCCAGCAGCCCGCGCCAGTCGCTGTCCCGACTGCGCATGTGCTCACGCAGCGTGGTGCCGTCCACCAGCTCCATGGCCAGGAAGACGTGCTCGCCGAACCGGCCCACGTCGTGAATCGTGATGACGTTGGGGTGCACGACGCGGGCGGCGGCCTGGGCCTCGCGCAGCAGCCGGGCCTGGGCCTGCTCCTGCTTCGCCGGGCTGACCGAGTCGATGCGGATGAGCTTGAGCGCGACCCGTCGGTCCAGCTCCGGGTCGTACGCCGCATGGACGACGCCCATTCCTCCTGCGCCGATACGCTCCAGCACCACGTAGCGTCCGAGGAGGGCGCCTCGCTGGAGCCACGGGTGGACCGGACTTCCCTCTGTGTGTGGGACGCTGGCGTCGTCCGGGCCGCGAGCCGCCTCCGCGAGGAGCGCTCGACAGACGGCGCAGGAATCAAGATGCTGCTCCACCGACCCGGCTGCTTCCTCGCCCAGCTCACCTCGTGCGAAGGCGAAGAGCTGTCGGGTGTCGAAACAGTCCATGACGAGGACACGATAGCCGACGTAGGGGGGCATGACGATGAACGGCACGGACCCTCGGGAAGACCTGGCCTTCGCACAGGCGTGTGCGCGGGGTGATGCCGAGGCCCTCGCCAGCTTTGAGGCACGCCTCATCCCGCAGCTCCGCAAGGCCCTGCTCCAGCGGGGAATGGACGTTCCGACCACGGAGGAGGCCCTCCAGCTGCTGCGCGTGAAGCTCTTCCTCCCCAGCGGAGACCGCCCGCCGCGAATGGCCGACTATGAAGGCCAGGGCCCCCTGCTGGCCTGGCTTCGCGTGGCCGCCCTGCGCACCGCGCTGAACCTGCTCCGGGAGCGGAAGGCTCCACTCGAGGGGGACTACTCGCGGCTCGAAGAGGTGGCGTCGCCCGTCGACGACGCGGACCGGCGCTACATCAAGGACCGCTACCGTGACGACTTCACCCAGGCCTTCCGGGAAGCCCTCGAGGGACTGGAGCCCCGGGCCCGGACTCTGCTGCGGCTGCACCTGGTGGAGGGGCTGGGAACGGCGGAGCTTGCCCGGGCCTACCGCGTGGACCGCTCCACGGTGAAGCGCTGGCTCGCGCAGGCCCGTGAGTGGTTGCGAGCGGAGGTCCGTACCCGGCTCGCCATCCGCATCGGTGTCGACACGCCCGCGCTGGGCAGCCTCCTGCGTGAGCTCCAGAGCCAGCTCGACCTGAGCATCCGCTCCGCGATGAAGGACCCGACGCCCGGCTGAGTCCCGCGGGTGGAGCACCCAGAACGCCCGGATTCCGTGGGGTTGCGAGCTGGCCGGCCGGATTCTTCCGGAGGAAATGCGCCACCCGTGGCCCGCGCGTGTCCTCCGAAAGAGGTCCCCCTGCGTCCCTCTTCCTGTCCACGGTGTTTGTGGATGGGATTGTATTGTCTTTGATTGGATGTGTCGGCGATGCGTATCGATAATTGAGAGTCTTTGGGCAACCTTCAGGCTCTGGTGTCGACAATCCATTTTGAAAACATTCCCCCCGGAGCCCCGCCCATGCGCATCAATTCCGACGCCCGCAGGAAGACCTACAAGCCCGTGAAGGCCGAGCCGAAGAAGGCCGAGGCCAAGAAGGAGTCGAAGAAGAACCTCATCGACCGCGTGGCGGACAAGAACGACGGGAATGGCGTCCGCGCCAACGGCGTGAAGAGCATCGCCGACGTCTTCATGCTCGCGAAGGGCGGCCGTGACGTGCGGACGGAGAAGCTCAAGTTCGGCAACACGCCCCTTCCGCTCGTCAACGACCAGCCTCGCAAGACGGTCACCGCGCGCAACACCCCGTTCACGCGGACGGCCTCGGGCGTGGGCGGCACGCTCGGCGTGGCCCAGCTCCCGTTCGCCGGGGCGTCGATGGTCAGCGACATCCGCGCCGGCTTCCGCGAGGGCTGGGACCGCGAGAGCAAGAACAAGGCCCTCGGGTCGACCGCCAGCTTCGCGTCCGTGGGCCTCAACACGGTGAAGGGCTTCGCGGAGCTGCGGGAGGCCCGGCAGTCGGTGAGGGACGTGACGAAGGGCTTCCGCGACGCCATCGACAAGCAGGCGAACGGGCCGCGACTGACGGCGCCCGGGGACGCGGCCGCGCACCACCGGAACACCGTCCGGACGAAGGCAGGGGAGACAGCGAAGGCGATGGCCCAGAAGTACCTGCGCGCGGGCGGTGACGTGTCGGTCCGGGACCTCAAGCACGTCGCCGACTCGAAGATGAAGCGGGCCGTCGCCAACGGCGCCTCCAAGGCCATGGCGTCCGACGGGCTCAAGGCCGCGAAGCTCGCGGGCAGGGCGGGTGGACGCTTCGTCCCCGGCGTCAACGTCGCCATCGCCGCCGCGGACACCGCCGCGTTCGTGTCGACGCTGCGCGACCCGAAGGCGTCCGTGGGCAAGAAGGTCACCGCGGGTATCACCGCCGCGGGCTCGGCCCTGGCGGCGACGAACATCCCCGTCGTCTCCCAGGTGGGTGGCGTCGTCTCCACGGTGTCCAGCGTCGTGGGCGCCGTCGGCCCGGAGAAGATTGGCAACGCGGTCAAGGACGGCGCGAAGGCCATGAAGGACGGCGCGAAGTCGGCGGTGAAGAAGCTCAAGTTCTGGTGAGTGCCCACGGGGGGAGCGCGAGCCTGGCCCGCGGGGGGCCGCTCCGCTCCCTCCGTGGCGGACGCTGCTCTCTTCGAAGTACTCGGGAGCGTGGCCGCGTCCTCGGAGGAGCTGGCGCGGCTGTTCGACTCCAGCCCCGGTGTGCTCCAGCGCTTCGAGCACCTGGTCAGGCACGCGGCGGTGCTGGACCACGTCCTCTCGAAGGTGGAGGTCACCGTCACGGCGGCGTGAGGACCTCCACGAAGAAGTAGGCCGCGGAGTACGGCACCCGCTCCCGCTTCCCGAGGTCCCCGGTGCCTGTGCAGCCCGTCGTGGGCGCGACGCCTCCCGCGGTGGCGAGCCGGAGCACATAGCCGCGCTGGGTGCCGTCGGCCGTGGTCCGGGAGAACACGTCCGAGGGGAGCCCCTGGTCGATGCGCGCGGCATTGGAGAGTCGCAGCAGGGGGACGCTGCCCGCTCCGTTGTGCACCGAGGCATCGGCGACGCCAACGAAGAGCGTCTGCCCGGAGGTGGGCTCGCCCCCGTTCAGTGCCGGGGCGGCCACGCGCCAGGCAGGACCGGCCGGAGGCGTCCCGGTGGGCGCCCCGTAGTCGATGTCGCCCGGGTAGCGGAAGTGGTCGAGGACCAGCGTCTCCAGTCCCGGCACAACCCCCGTGGTGAAGGGCCGCAGGCCGGCCTCGGGCTGGACCTGTGTCCAGGTGAAGGCGACGCCGACCTGGCGGCACTCGTAGACCTGGGCCGCGGGCGCCGACGGTGTGGAGTCCACGGGAAGGCTCGCGGACGGTGTCCCCAGGGGCGGCGCGTCCGACGGCGTGTCGACCGTCCTGTACGCGGCCACGATGCGCGCGGAGGGACGCGTGCCCTCCTCCCGGCCCAGCAGCTCACGCAGGTTGTACTCCACGGCTCCCAACGTCACGCGGAGCAGTGGCTCCGGCACGTCGTCCGGCAGCGCGGTGGGCGCGTCGCGCGAGATGCGCAGCAGGGCCTCCGTGGCGCGCTCCGAGTCCGACGGAGCCTCGTCATTGTCGTCGCAGCCTCCGAGCACCACGGCGGAGAGCGCGAGCGCGGCGAGCCCACGCGGCGAGGACCAGCGGGAAGTCTTCAAGGGAGGCCTCCTTCCAGAAAAGACGCACGGTGAGAGCGTGCCGCCGTGGCGGCAATCCGGCTGGTGGAGGACCGCGTGTTCGCGGTGCGACCGTCGCGGTCGCTTCATATGCTCACGCCCTGAGACTGGGGGGCAGGGGCCTCAACGTGGGGGGCACATCCCCCGTTGTGCCGGCTTCACTTCTCGCCGCGCGCATGCCGCCACACAGGAGGGGCCACGGTGTGTCCGCTTCTGGATGCTCATGGCACATGGGTTGCTGAATGGCCGCCGATGAAACGTCGCGTCTCGATTCCTCTTCATGCTGGCCTGGAGCCACCCGCCCCGAGTCGCGGGTCGAGTCCTCTCTGGTGGGTCCTGCCACTCGTGGTCTGGGTGGGCTGCTCCGGCTCGGCTGGAGGGATTCCGCCCACCGAGCCGCCCGGGGACCCGCAGGACGCGGGCTGCGTCGACGTTCCCCCGACGGAGACGCCGGACGCTGGCGAGAGGAACGACCTGCTCTCTCCGAGCCGGCTGCTGCGCCGGGCGTCGCTCGCGCTGCGCGGCACTCCGCCGACCGGCGAGGAGTACGCGGCGCTGGGGGCTTCGGGCGACGACGCCGCGCAGCGGGCCTTCGTCGCGACCTTCGTCGACCAGACGCTCCAGCAGCCGGTGTTCTACCGGACGATGTTCGAGCAGGCGCGTGACTGGTTCAACCTGCCGCTCACCCCGCGGACCGCCGACGCGCCGGAGTATGGCCTGCAGCAGCAGCGCTCCATCCATCGGTGCGCGGCGGGAACGGCGAAGGCCGGCGCGTGGAAGTTCTACCGAGGCGACGACACGGCCTGCACCGGCCTGAAGACGGATGGCTCGCCGGTGGACGAGCGCTCCATCGAGCCGTGGTGGGCTCCCGGGACGACGGTGACGCTGGTGGGCCTGGCGGCCAGTGTTGCGCTCACGGGGACCGCTCTCGACCCGAACAGCGGCCGTCCCGTGACGGTGACCTGTGCCAGCTTGGGTCCGGTGGGCACCTGCGGCTGTGGTCCGAATGCCGTGCGCTGCCATGCCGACTTCCAGCAGTACCCGGGGCACGAGGACTACGTGCCCTACAACCCGGAGGGCCAGCGGCGGCTCGTCTCCGAGGAGCCCGCCCGGCTCTTCGCCCACATCGCGTGGCACGACCGGCCGGTCACCGACCTCATCCTCGGCACCTACTCCGTCGGCCCGACCAGCCTGCAGGTCGCCTATGTCATGCAGGGCCTCGCGGGAGGCGTGACGAGCCTGCTCGACGACGACTCGTGGTGGCGGCCGTCACGGTTCTCCAGCGCGCCGGTGGACCCCGAGCACTCGCCGGGAGACCCGCTCGCATGGAGGGAGTACGAGGTCCCCGCGCGCAACCCCTTCTTCCTGGCCGAGCGCGACTACACGTTCGACCCGCGCACCCAGACGGGTGCCTCGCGCGGCATTCCCGCCGCCGGCATGCTCACCAGCCTGGGCTTCCTGGCGGCCTACCCGCGCGAGCGCGTGCGCGGCGCCCGGGCGCTGGAGACGCTGGCGTGCGAAGTCCTGGCGCCGCCCTCGGGCCAGGAGTTCAACGAGTACCGGAGGGACCCGGGCACGGAGGGCCCCTGCCAGCACTGCCACCGCCGGCTGGACCCCGCGGCGCTCCACTTCAAGCGCTTCGCGAAGCACGGAGACGCGTTCGAGGGCTGGGGCGCGAAGTACCTGATGCCCGGCGTCGGCACGGCCTGGCACTGGCCGGTGCGGTGGCGCACGGGCGCGTACCCCTACGGCGTCGACCCGTTCAGCCACTGGAACCGGTGGTACGCCCCCGACACGCTGCTCACCCCCGTCACCGTGGCCCAGGCGGAGACCAACCCCGAGGTGCTCTTCCTCGACTTCCTGCCGCCGGAGCAGACACTGCTCGGGCAGGTCAGCGACGGGACGGTGGGGCCGCTCGGCTTCGCGAAGCTCATCGTCGCGGCGGGCGCCTTCGACAAGTGCGTCGTGCGGCACCTGCATGCCCAGGTGCTGGGCCGGGACATCGACCCGGCGGCGGAGGCGGGCTACCTGGACGACCAGGTGACGCGCTTCATCGCGGGAGGTCGCAAGGTCCGTCCCTTCGTCAAGTCCCTCACCCAGTCGAACCTCTTCCAGAGGGGGCACTGACCATGAACCGCTTCTCGTTCCTCCTCGTGTTGTCAGGGGTGCTCGCATGCAGCGGGGAAGGCACTCCGTCCGCGCTCCGCGCCCAGGGGCAGGCCGCGTGCTCCACGCCGGCCACCTCGGAGACCGTGCGCGTCATGGAGGGCCTCAGGCCCCACTGCGAGGGCTGTCACTCGCAGGGGGCTCGCGGCTACTTCGCCTCCACCGAGGCCTTCCAGGCCCTGCTGGTGTCCGACGCCCGGATGGTGAAGCCGGGCAGTCCGGACGAGAGTGAGCTGGTGCGCCTGCTGGAGGGCCGGGGCACCGGCGCCTTCAAGCAGATGCCCATCGGCCAGAAGTCCTATGCCCAGCTCGTCACCGAGGGCACGGCGACGCTGTCGGTGGCCGACATCCGTGCCTGGGTCCAGGGCCTCGCGGCGCAGCAGCGGGACCCGCGCCCGAACCCCGATGCGCCGCGCATCACCCGCATGAGCGCCACCCAGATTCAACGGGCGCTCTACCAGCAGCTGGGGCTGGGCCATGACGACTACTTCAGCTCGGCGAACGAGTTCGGCATTCCGATGGCCGAGTCGCGAGGGGACGACAACTACCCGCTGCAGCCGCCGGACGCCCTGCCGATGCCGCGGCAGAACATCTCCGGCGAGCGCTACCACGCGCTGGGCGGCGGCTCCGTCATCAACCAGGTGTCCCATGACCGGAGCCCGTCGCCGACGTTCGTGCTCACGCTGACGCAGGTCTCCCAGCGGTGGTGCCGCCGCGCGCTGGCCAAGCCGGGGAACACGGTGCTGTTCCCCACCGGCACGCCGCGCACCGCCAACCCCGAGGACGTCAAGGCCACGCTGCGGCGGTGGTCGCTGCACTTCCTGGGCGAGCGGTTCACCGACGCGCAGGTGGACGCGCTGTACGCGGGCGTCTTCGTGCCGCTCGCGACGCCCACCGACACCGAGCCGGCCTACGTGGGCGTGTGCTCGTACTTCATCCGCCACCCGTACTGGATCTTCTACTGAGGCCCCCATGAAGCTCACTCGTCGCAAGCTGTTCGAGCTGGCCCTCGGGGCCGCTCAAGTCGGGCTCCTGACGCGCTTCGGGTTGCCGGTGGCGTCGGCGCAGGCGGCCTCGGGGCGGCCCACCAAGCTCCTGGGCATCTGGCTGGATGGAGGGCTCCACTGGGAGACCTTCTTCTCGCCGCTGACCCGCGCGGGCATCAACAAGTTCATCCCGACACCGAAGGGCGGGCTCATCCCCTTTGGCTACCTGCCCGAGCAGGTGGAGAACTTCGACCGCTCGCCAGCGGACCTGGATGCGCCCGGTCCCGTGCGCAAGCTGCGCGGACCCATCTTCTGGAACTGGGCGAACCCGGCGGACAGGACCGGGTTGAACCCCGCTTCGGGGAACCAGCAGAACTACCGGCCCTGGGGCTATGCGTGGGCGGACCCCGCGTACCGGCTCTTCGACAAGGCCGCGCTGCTGGTAGGCGCGGACCAGAACACGGCCGCGCACACCAGCGGCATCATCGCGAGCATGTGCGGCGTGGCGGGCTCGAACTTCCGCGCCCCCTCGGTGCATGCGGTCATCGCCAACGCGCTGTCCCGGCGCTTCCCGGACCGGCCCATCCCCAATGTCAGCCTGGGCGGCACGCTGCCGGGCGCGTTCGGGCTGCCCGCGCTGGCGAACCCCACGGTGCTGCTCTCCGCGGCCTCGGTGGAGCCGACGCTGTCCGAAAAGCGCGACAGCGCCTGGAAGGGGCTCCGCACCCGGAGCGACGTGCCGGATGTCGCCTTCGACGGCGCGGCGCTCGCTGGCACGGTGCCCGCGACCGCAGTGGATGCGGCGCTGCTGACGGCGATGCGCGAGGTGCGCGGCGTGTCCAGCAGCGGCACGGACGCGATGCTCGAACAGCTCTACGACACCTACAAGGGCGCGAGCAGGACCCTCCGCCGGGACATCCTCTCGGTGCTGGCCACTACGCCGTCCTGGGAGAAGCTCGAGGCCGACCCGGACTATCCCGAGAACTGGACGGCGTGCATCGGCTCCGCCGACGCCTGCGGCACGGGCGCGTCGATGGGCGCGTATTCCTTCGCGCTGCAGTTGCTGAAGTCCGACCTGGTGACGTCGGTGAACCTGCGGGCCTCCAGCTTCGCCAACAACACCTTCGACTCGCACAGCGCGAACGGGCCGCAGATACACACCAACCACCTGCGCATCGCGTTCGAGCAGGTCGGGCGGATGTGCCTCGAGATGAGCCTGACGCCGAGCCGGAGCGACCCGTCCCGGTCGCTGCTGGACGAGACGCTGGTCTACGTCTACAGCGACTTCGGGCGGACCTTCCCGAAGCAGGGGAGCGACCACCACCCCGCGACCTGCGCCATCCTCGTGGGCGGAGGCATCCAGGGGAACCAGATGCTCGGCGGATACGACGAGACGATGAACGGCTCTCCCATGGGCGCCCCGGTGGCGCTGGTGGAGGAGTCCGGGGAGCGGGTGATGCGGGCGCCGCGCTCGCAGGACATCGCGGCCACCGTCCTGCACGCCTTCGGCCTGGAGCCGGGCAAGGACTTCTTCATCCCCGGTGGCTACGGCGTCTATGACGGTGTCGTGAGGGGCTGAGCGCGCGGCGCCACCGACTCACGGGGCGGGCTCTCCCGGAGCCCGTGCCCGTGAGCGCACCTCGGCCGCGAACAGCTCCGCCGCGGGCGAGCGGGGCGCTCCCTTGCGCCAGAGGAGCGCCGCGAGCTCCGAGCGCGGCGCCGGGGACAGCCGCTTCACCACCAGGCGCTCGGCGTCCGCGAGGCGTGGCTCCGGCAGCACCGTGACGGCGAGCCCCGCGCGTACGATGGCGAGCACGGTGCCCACCGCGTTCGACTCGAGCGCGATGTGGGGCGCCAGCCGCATGGCGGCGAAGTAGGCGTCCACGCGCGAGCGCACCCGCAGCCCGCGTGACAGCAGCGCGAAGGGCTCGTCCACCAGCTGCTTCGCCCCCACGGACTCGGCTCCCGCCAGGGCGTGCCCCTTCGCGACGACGAGCGCGAGCCGGCTGTCGAAGACGGGCTCCGCGTCCAGGTCCGGCGAGCGCGCTGGCGCATAGGCCAGCGCCACGTCCACCTTGCCGTCCGCCAGCCGTCGCTCCAGCCTCCGCACCACCGCCTCCTCCGCGCTCAGCGCGAGCCCCGGGTGCTTGCGCAGCACCGCCGCCAGCGCGGGCACCACCACGCCGCGCATGCTGGGTGGGTAGCCCACGCGCAGCGCTCCGGTGGCGAGCCCCCGCAGCGCCCCCACCGCCGCCTGCCCGGCATTCACGTCCTCCAGCGCGCGTGACGCGTAGGTGCGGAACAGCTCTCCCGCCTGTGTCAGCCGCACCCCGGTGCGCGCGCGCTCGAAGAGGGGCGTGCCCAGCTCCTCCTCCAGCTGGCGGATCTGCTGCGACAGCGTGGGCTGCGACACGTGGACGCGCCGCGCGGCACGCCCGAAGTGCCGCGTGTCGGCGACGGCGGTGAAGTAGCGGAGGTGACGGAGCTCCATCCGGCCATCATAGATGGTGCCTATCGACTCGATGGGAACAAACGAATGTACGAATCGAGCCCCGCTCGTACATCTTGCCCATCACGGAGGAAGGACCCCATGAAGGCATCGGACCTGTTCGTCAAAGCGCTCGAAGCGGAGGGCGTGCGCTGCGTCTTCGGACTCCCGGGTGAGGAGAACCTGGACCTGCTGGAGTCGATGCGCGGCTCGAGCGTGCGCTTCGTCGTCACCCGCCACGAGCAGGCGGCGGGCTTCATGGCGGCCACGTATGGCCGGCTCACCGGGCGGGCGGGCGTGTGCCTCGCGACGCTGGGGCCCGGGGCCACCAACCTCGTCACCGCCGCGGCCTACGCGCAGCTCGGCGGCATGCCCATGGTGATGATTACGGGGCAGAAGCCCATCAAGGCGGGCAAGCAGGGGCACTTTCAAATCATCGACGTGGTGGGGATGATGCGCCCCATCACCAAGTCCACCCGCACGCTCGTCTCCGCGGACCACATCCCCTCGGCGGTGCGCGAGGCGTTCCGCATCGCGGAACAGGAGCGCCCTGGCGCGACGCACCTGGAGCTGCCCGAGGACATCGCGCGGGAGAGCACCACGGGCGAGCCCCTGACGCCCGGCACCCACCGCAGGCCCGTGGCCGACGAGGCCTCCATCGCGCTGGCGGTGGAGACCATCGCCTCCGCCCGCCGGCCGCTGCTGATGATTGGCGCGGGCGCCAACCGCAAGCTCACGTCGGAGCTGCTGCGCGTCTTCGTGGACCGGCTGGGCATCCCGTTCTTCAGCACCCAGATGGGCAAGGGCGTGGTGGACGAGTCCCACCCGCTCTGGATGGGCACGGCGGCGATGTCCGACGGCGACTACGTCCACCGGGCCATCGAGGCCTCGGACTGCATCATCAACGTGGGCCACGACGTCATCGAGAAGCCGCCGTTCGTCATGCGGGACCACCGCCGCAAGGTGGTCCATCTGAACTTCTCGTCGGCCGAGGTGGACCCCGTCTACTTCCCGCAGGTGGAGGTGACGGGGGACATTGCCAATGCGGTCTGGCGCATCGCGGAGGGCGTGGGCCCGCGCACACACTGGGACTTCGCGCCGTTCGAGCGGGCCCGCTCGGGGCTGGAGGCGCAGCTGGCCCAGGGCTCGGCGGAAGACCGCTTCCCCATCCACCCCGCGCGGCTCGTGGCGGAGGTGCGCCGCGCGATGCCCGACGACGGCGTCGTGTGCCTGGACAACGGCATGTACAAGCTCTGGTTCGCCCGCTACTACCGGTGCCGCCGGCCCAACACGCTGCTGCTGGACAACGCGCTCGCGACGATGGGCGCGGGGTTGCCGTCCGCCATCGCGGCGAAGCTGGTCCACCCCCGGCGCAAGGTGCTCTCCGTCTGCGGCGACGGGGGCTTCATGATGAACTCGCAGGAGCTGGAGACGGCGGTGCGCCTGCGGCTGGACCTGACAGTGGTCGTCGTGCGTGACGACGGCTATGGGATGATTCGCTGGAAGCAGGGGGAGATGGGCCTGCCGGACTTCGGCATGACGCTGGGCAATCCGGACTTCGTCCGCTATGCGGAGGCGTACGGCGCGCAGGGCCACCGCCCGGCGAGCGCGGCGGAGTTCGGAACCACGCTGGCGCGCTGCCTGGAGTCGGGCGGCGTGCACGTCATCGACCTGCCCATCGACTACTCGGGCAACGCGCACGCGCTCCTGGCGGGCGCCGAGGAAGGCGTGGGGCGCTGAACCATGGACACACGAGAGCAGGGGAGGAACGTCATGCTGGCTGAACGCTACCCGTACTACCTGGCCAACCGCGCGCGGCAGCCCAACGCCGAGCTGGCCGTGACGAACAAGTACTCCGGAGAGGTGGTGGCGCGCGTGGCGGTCGCGGACGCGGCCGCGGTGGAGGAGGGCATCGCCGCCGCGACGCGGGCCGCCGGCCCGATGCGCCGCATGCCGCCGTACGCGCGGCAGGCCGTGCTGGAGCACTGCGTGCGCCGCTTCCAGGAGCGCGCGGAGGAGCTGGCGCTCGCGCTGTGCCTGGAGGCGGGCAAGCCGCTGCGTGACGCGCGGGGGGAGGTCGTCCGCCTCATCGAGACGTTCAAGGCGGCGGCCCGCGAGGCGGTGGGCGACGGCGGCGAGGTGCTGAACCTGGAGGTGTCGAAGCGCACGGCGGGCTACCGGGGCTTCACGCAGCGGGTGCCCGTGGGGCCGGTGTCCCTCATCACGCCCTTCAACTTCCCGCTCAACCTGGTGGCGCACAAGGTGGCGCCCGCCATCGCCGCGGGCTGCCCGTTCGTGCTCAAGCCGTCGGACCGCACGCCGGTGAGCGCGCTGCTGATGGCGGAGGTGCTCGCGGAGACGGACCTGCCCGAGGGCGCCTTCTCCGTCCTCCCCACGCGCCTGGAGGACGTGGGGCCCTTCATCGAGGACGAGCGGCTGAAGCTGCTGTCGTTCACCGGCTCGGAGAAGGTGGGGTGGGACCTGAAGGCCCGCGCCGGCCGCAAGAAGGTGGTGCTGGAGCTGGGCGGCAACGCGGCCTGCGTGGTGGACCGGGACCAGGCCGAGCGCCTGGACCTCGTCGCCGACCGCATCGCCCACGGCGCCTTCTTCCAGGCGGGGCAGAGCTGCATCTCCGTGCAGCGCGTGCTCGTGCACGAGGAGCTGTACGGGGCGCTGCGCGAGCGGATTGTCAACCGGGCGCGGGCGCTGCGCGCGGGAGACCCGAGGGACGAGGCGACGACGCTCGGCCCCATGATTGACGAGCCCGCCGCGCGGCGACTGGAGGGGTGGATCCAGGACGCGGTGGCGCGGGGCGCGCGGGTGCTGACGGGCGGAGGGCGGAAGGGCGCGCTGCTGGAGGCCACCGTGCTGGAGGGCGTCCCCGAGGACGCGCCGCTGTGCGCGGAGGAGGCCTTCGGGCCCGTGGTGCTGCTCCAGTCGTTCCGCACCTTCGACGAGGCGCTGCAGCGGGTGAATGCGAGCCGCTACGGACTGCAGGCCGGCATCTTCACGCAGGACCTGTCGAAGGCGATGCGGGCGTGGGACGAGCTGGAGGTCGGCGGCGTCATCGTCGGCGACGTGCCCAGCTTCCGCGTCGACACCATGCCCTACGGCGGCGTGAAGGGCTCGGGGCTGGGACGCGAGGGGGTGAAGTACGCCATCGAGGACATGACCGAGGTGCGGCTGCTGGTGCTGCGGCAGGAGTGACGCCTCAGGCCTGGGCGGCGAAGCGACCCCGGTAGTCGGCCGGGGTCACCCCGAGCGCCCGCTTGAAGACGCGGTGCATGGTCTCCAGGGTGCCGAAGCCCACCTCGGTGGCGATCTCCTTCACCGTCTGCTGCGTCGACTCCAGCGAGGCGCGCGCGGCCTCCAGGCGCATCCGCTCGACGTAGCGGGCGGGTGTCACGCCCACCTGATCACGGAAGGCCCGGGCGAAGTTGCGCGGGCTCATCGCCGCGCGCCGTGCGAGCTTCTCCACGGACAGGTCTTCCTGGAGGTGCTCCGGCAGCCACTCCTGCACGTCGCGGATGGGGGCGCGCGAGGCCCACTGCGAGGCCATCTGCACGCTGAACTGGCTCTGCCCGCCTGGCCGGCGGAGATACACCACCAGCAGCCGCGCCACCTGCCGGGCGACGTTGCGGCCCAGGTCCTCCTCCACGAGCGCGAGCGCCAGGTCGATGCCGCTGGTGACTCCAGCCGACGTCCAGATGCGCCCGTCCCGGAGGTAGATCTGGTCGCCCTGCACCTCGCAGCCGGGGTGCTGCTCCTTCAGCGCGTCGCAGGCCAGCCAGTGGGTGGTGGCGCGCTTGCCCTCCAGGAGGCCCGCCCGCGCGAGCAGGAAGCTGCCCGTGCAGACGGACGCCACCCGCCGGCAGCGGCCGGCCAGGCGGCGCAGGTGGGGGGAGAGCGCCAGCTCCGAGTCCGGGCTCATGGTGATCATGCCCCCTGGGACGAGCAGCGTGTCCACCTCGCCGCGCACCCGCGCGAGCGGCACAGTTGCCTGGAGGAGCAGTCCGCCCTCCGTCGCCACGGGGCCGGGCCGCAGGGCCGCGACCTCCACGTGGTAGCCCGGCTTCTTCGGGCCCACGAGCTTCGTGGCCGTGGTGAACACCGACGAGGGCCCCGCGATGTCCAGGAGCTGCACCTCGGGGAAGGCGACAATCACCACGCGTCGGGGCGATCGGCTCGGGTTGGCAGACATCGTCAAATCATTGGCAGGGCTGCCAGCTGGCCGCAAGCGTAGCCTTCCCTCCACCACACTCGATTGGGGGAGCCTCACCATGGACATCGCGTTCCTGCTCTACGACAACATGACCTCGCTGGACTTCATCGGCCCGTACCAGGTGCTCGGCCTGCTGCCGAAGGTGCGCCTCCACCTGGCCGCCGTGGAGGCAGGCCCCATCCGCACCGACCTGGGCGTGAAGCTCCATGCGGACAAGCGCCTGGAAGAGGTGACGCGCGCGGACATCGTCGTCGTCCCCGGAAGCCCGGACCCTTCGAAGACGATGGCCGACCCCAGGGTGCAGGCCTGGCTGCGCGCGCTGGATGCGACGTCCACCTGGACGACGTCGGTGTGCACCGGCTCGCTCATCCTGGGCGCGGCCGGGCTGCTCCAGGGCAAGCGCGCCACGACGCACTGGATTGCAATGGACGCCTTGCGCACCTTTGGTGCGACGCCCGTGGCGGAGCGGGTGGTGTTCGATGGGAAGACTGTGTCCGCCGCGGGGGTGTCCGCCGGCATCGACATGGCACTGGCCCTCGCGGGGAAGGCCGTCGGACCGATGGTGGCCCAGTGCATCCAGCTTGGCATCGAGTACGACCCGGAGCCGCCCTACAACGCTGGCTCGCTGAAGGTGGCGCCTCCCGAGGTGATTGAGGCCAGCCGGGCCATGCTGTCCTCGGTCATGCCGGGGTAGGGGAGGGCGCCGGACGGGGTCCTCCGGCGCGCGCGGCTCGCCCGGGTCCTCGCGAGGCTGGAGTCGGAGCGAGGGGCGCAGGTACAGGCCCCTCCCGGTGGCGGCGGGTGATAGAGGTTCTCGTGTGACGTGGATGCGCGCAGGAGGACCCTGGTGGGGAGAGGCACCCTGGAGGGCCGTCCTCTTCCGCCCGGGTGTGTCCAGGCGGGCAGGCCCGCGTCCAGGCGGCGAAGCCCGGCGGTCGCTGATGCTCCTGTCGCGCGTCTCGCGCTGGCTCGGCACTCCGCGCACGGTGCTGTACGTGGGCAGGCCCGGCGGCCGCCGGTGCATCGTGAGCGAGGACCGCTTGGGACGGCGCTACCTCCAGTTCGGCTGGGACAGCTCGTACCAGAGCGTGGTGGGGCCGGGCTTCCCGCTGCGGCTGGAGCTCGAATACACGCAGGCGATGGTCGCGGCGGTGGCCTTCGTCGAGGAGCCCCGGCGCATCCTGATGGTGGGAGTGGGCGGAGGCGCCATTCCCATGTTCCTGCGCGCCGTGCTGCCCCAGGCCCACATCGACGCGGTGGACAGCGACGCGGAGGTCCTCGAGGTGGCGCGGCGCTACTTCGGCTTCCGCGAGGACTCCCAGCTCCATGCGCACGTGGCCGACGGGCGTCGCTTCCTCGAGGCACCGGGCCCCGCCTATGACGTCATCCTCCTGGACGCCTACGGTCCCCGAGGCGTCCCCGCGCGGCTGACGACGCGGGAGTTCCTGCTGGCGGCCCAGGCCCGGCTGGCTCCGGGTGGGGCGGTGGTGAGCAACGTACACAGGGCGCCCAACCCGTTGTTCCCCGCGATGCTCCAGACCTGGCAGGCGAGCTTCGCGCAGCTCCATGCCTTTGACGCGCGCGAGACGGCCAACCGCATCCTCGTGGGGCTCACGCACCTCCGAAAGGTCTCTCGCGCGGAGCTGCGGGTCCGCGCCCAGCGAATGGAGCGCGGCGTGCCCTTCAGCCTGCGCGCGATGATGGCCCGCAGGTATGAGGACCGGGCCGTGCGCCGTGCGGCCATCGAGGGCAGGGCGCCACCGCCGGCCGCGCGCGTGCTGAGGGACCCGGAGGACTGACGCCCACGCCGTCCGTCAGGAAGCCTCCACCGCGCTCCATCGAGGGGCCGCGGGGGGGACGCTGGCTTGGGGCACGGCGGGATTCGGGCGTCCTCGCTGGGGCCTCCGTCGGGAAGCCTCCATCGTCTACCGGCGAGGGTCCGCGAGGCGACGCTGGCTCGCGAGCACCGGTGGATTCGGGCTTCCTCGCGAGCGCCCTCCGTGCGTGATTACGGACGTGCGTACCCCTCTCGACCGCTCCCTTCCCCCCGAGGCCGCAGTGCCGCCGGGTGGACGTGTCATCGTCATCGCCCCCACGCGCGCGGCGTGCGAGACCATCGAGCTGGCCATGGGCGTCCACCTGGACACCTGGCTGGAACGGCACCACGGCGCCCGCCTGCGGGAGCTGGCCCGGTCTGGGAAGGGCTTCGGCATCGTCGCCGGCACCGGGACGGGGAAGACGCTCGCCATCCGGCCCATCGCGGAGGAGGTGGTTGGCACGGGAGGCGCGCCGCTCCGGGTGGGCGTGGTGAACCGCGAGCGCGAGGCGACGCCCGAGGCGGCCGCCTGTGACGTCATCATCGTCACGACAGGCATTGCCCGGCGCTGGTTCCAGCACGGGGACATCCGGCCGCACGACACGCTCGTCATCGACGAAATCCACCAGACGTCGGCGGAGCTGGAGCTGTGCCTCGCGCTCGGCAAGCGCGTGGGCTGCCGGTTCATCTGGCTGTCGGCCACCGTGGACCCCTCCTTCTACGTGCGCTACCTGGACAGCGCCGACGTGCTGGAGGTCACCGCCTTCGACCCGGCCCGCGCGGCCACCGTCGTCGTCGACCGGCGGGCGCCGCTCGCGTTCCTCGATGACACGTTCCTCACCGACGTCCAGGCTGGCCGCCGCGGCGTGGGCCTGTTCCTCCCCACGCGCGCGGCCGTCGAGCAGGCCGCGCTGCACGTGCGCACCCACTGGCCGCGCATCCACGCGGTGCACTACCACGGCGGACAGCCCATCCGGGTCATCCGGCCCTTCCTCGAGGGCACGGAGCCCCGGCCGTACCTCCTGGCGATGACGGCGGCGGGGCAGAGCGCCCTCAACGTGCCCGGGCTGGACACGGTGGTCATCGACGACACGCGCTTCGCCAACCTCATCGAGGGCGGGCGCAACGTGCTCACGCGCCTCCACCTGGGGAACAACGAGCTCCTCCAGATGGCCGGGCGCGTCCACGGCCGCGTGGAAGGAGGACGCGTCTTCATCCTGAGCGACCGGGTCGTCGACTTCGCGGCCCTCCGGCCCACGGCGCCAGAGTTCCAGCTCGCGGGCGACACGGAGCGCGTCGCGCTCACCGCCGCCGCCCTGGGCGTGCGGGCCGACGCGCTGGACCTGCCGGTGCCGCTGGACCGCGCTGCCTATGCGCAGGTGCTCCACCGGCTGCGGACGCGCAACCTCGTGGACGCGGAAGGAAGGCTCACCGCGTACGGCCGGGCGGTGGAAGCGCTGCCGGTGGAGCGCGAGTGGGCGGAGCTCATCGTCAACGCGGAGGACGCGCTGCTGCCCTTCCTCGCCGTGTGCAGCGCCATCGAGTCGCTGCACCGCATGACGCGCGACGAGCGCGACCTGGAGGGCGTGCTCGTCCCCGGGAGTGACCACCTCACCGCCTACAGCCTGTATGCCGAGGCATACCGGGAGGCGGGCTTCGTGGGAGAGGTGTACGGGCTGCCTCGCCACCTGTTCGACACGGAGGCGCTGGGGCGCTGGGCCGACCGGCGCGGGGTGCTGGTCAAGGCGGTGGAGGACGCGGCGCTGGCCATGGCGAGCGTCTACCGCAGCGTGGGGAAGGACCTGCCCGAGCAGCTGCCGCCCGCCGACGAGGGGGTGCACCGGCGCTTCGCGGACCTGCTCGCGTGCTTCATGCCCTTCGACCTGGTGGTGGACGAGCTGACGGCGGACGGCGAGCCGGCGAAGGTCGCGAAGACGAGCGTGTGCGGCAGCTGGGGCGCGGTGGCGGGGACGCTTCGCTACTTCGCCGACCGCTCCGGCGCCATCCACGCCTCCATCGAGGGCACGCAGGTGCCGGCCGACCTGCTGCGGAAGTACGCGCGCCGGAGCGGCCCGGAGGTCGCGTACGACACGTTCCAGCGCTCACTCGTACTTCAGTGGCGCCTGGAGCACTCCGGCTTCGAGCCGGAGCGCGAGGCGCAGGTGCTCGACGCCTGGGGGCCCGAGCTGGCCGGACGCGCGCGGCACGCTCTGGCGGAGGCCCTGGCGCGCGGGGAGGCGCACCATCCGGCCGTGCGCCGGAACCAGCCGCTCGTCGACGAGGTGCGCGAGGTGTGGCGCCGCTCCGGCGGCCGCACGCCCGCGCTCACGGTGCCCGAGCTGACCGCGCGCTATGAGGCCGCGCTGGAAGGCGTGTCGTCGATGGAGGACTTCCAGGCTCGTCCGCTGGAGCTGGACCTGGAGGCGCTGGTGCCGCCCGAGGTGCGCGAGCCGTACCTGTCCCTGCCCGACACGGTGAGCGTGCGGGAGCAGGACGTGGGCCTGTTCTACGACGTGGAGGAGGACCCGGAAGGGGAGCCGCACGGCTTCGTGTGGCTCCACCTGCCGGAGAAGCTGGCGCGCACGCTCGTGGAGGAGGAGCTTCCCGAGCTGGACCGGCCGGTGCGCTTCCGGGTGAGCCGGGGCCGGCGCGGCTTCGTCCGCGCTGACAGCCTCTACGAGCTGCAGGATGCGCTGGAACTGCCATGGACCCCCGACGAGCTCGAGCAGGCGGGCGACAGGGGCCATGGAGGCCGGCGCTAAGTCAGCACGATGCCGGGGGGACACCGTGAACTTCAGCTCAAGCGCCGCGCTCTTGCTCGATCTTCAGGCGGTCTTCGCGTGCACCTTTCACTACAATGATGAGATCACCTAAGCCGGTAGCCTCATACCACTCACACATGCAGTCAAAGCATCTGCCAGTCGTGGAGTACTCCGGCTCAAGCGTTGGTGTGGCCCCTCGTCGATACTCAGAAAGCCATGTTTCGACCGGCTCGACACACCTGGGGCATAGATGATGGACATCTGTCATCCCGTCCTCGAATACTTTCGCGGCTAGAGACAGAGCGTGGTCGATAGCCGTTGCAACATGGTCGCAACAGCGGCTTCCAAAGCTGAGCCCGTGGCGGTCACATTCCACCATCTTGTGTGTCTCTCAGATACGCGCTGCGTTGGATGGCTTCGTGGATTCCGTCAGAGCTGGGTGATGCCGCCGTCCACCGCCAGCTCGGAGCCCAGGACGTAGGACGAGTCCTCCGAGGCGAGGAACAGTGCGGCGCGGGCCACTTCTTCTGCTCCGCCCATCCGCTTCATGGGCAGTCGCGCCATGAACCGTTGGCCATAGGCCATCAGCTCCTCGCGCGTGTTGTCCATCTTCATGGCGATGGGCGTCTGGATGCCGCCCGGGCTCAGTGCGTTGACGCGGATGCCCCGGTCCACCAGCTCGGCGGAGAGGCTGCGCGCGAGCGAGCGCACCGCGGCCTTGGTGGCCGCGTACACGCTCGTCATCGGCATGCCGAGCGAGTTCACAACCGAGGTGTTGAGGATGATGGACGCCTTCGAGTTGAGGTGGGGCAGCGCCTTCTTCACCGTGAAGAAGGTCCCCTTGAGGTTGATGGCCATCACCTCGTCGAAGAACGCCTCGTCCGAGTTCTCGAGCGTCCTCAGCCGGGCCACGCCCGCGTTCGCGAACACCACGTCCACCTTGCCGAAGGTCTCCGCGGTCCGCGCGTAGAGCCGGTCCAGGTCTTCCATCCGGGTGACGTCGCCCTGGACGGTCAGCGCCGCCGCGCCGAGGTGCTCGCCCGCCGTGCGCAGCGTCGCCGCGTCCCGCCCGAAGATGACCACCTTCGCGCCCTGCTCCACGAACAGCTGGGCCGTCGCCAGCCCGATACCGCTGTTGCCACCCGTGATGACCGCTACCTTGTTCAGCAATCGCTTCGACATGTCATTCCTTCTTCGGCGCAGTGCGTCTGCGCCGGAGAAGCGTACCAACCGGCTCCTCTCGGAGCGCCTGGGGCGGCCCGGACCTACCGGAGCCGCAGGAGCGCGGCGAAGAGGTCGCGAGGGTCCAGGCTGGCAGGCAGGCCGGACACGCCGCCATCGTTCACCTCCACCACGGCCCAGCCGCCGTCCTCCAGCATCGCGACGTCCAGGGTGAAGAACCCCGAGTCGATGCGACGGCCCAGCGCCTCGAAAGCGGTGAAGTCCGGCACCTCCACGTCGAACTCATGGTACGGCTCTGCGGCAAGCAGGCGGCCGTGCCCGAAGAAGAGGCGATACTCCAGGTGGGCCGGCCCCGACGGCGTCCGCCCATACGCCTTGAGCGGCAGGAACCGGCGGACCACGAAGCCGCGCTCGAAGCGGTCGCCGCGCGCCTCCAGCAGGTTGGCGCAGGTCCGCTCGAAGTCGTCGAGCGTCGCGCCGGCCGGCACGAAGCAGGCCTCCTCCCAGCGCTCCTTGGCCGACTTCACGTGGTCCTTCACAATCCACGGCGAGGGGCCGAGCGCCGCCCTGGCCGCATGCCAGGCCTCCTTCGCGTCCGGCCCTTCCGTCCACACGGAGCGCGCGGTGTACGCGGCGAGGCGCGGGTACCAGTTGGGGAGGTAGTGCGCCGCCGCGTACTGCTCCGGTGTCGTCATCAGCTGGTGCCCCAGCTCGGAGACGGCCTCGTCCAGCGCGCCGTACTCCTCCTCCGTGAGCATCCAGCCGCGGTAGAGCAGCCGGAGCTCGCCCCGGTCGGGCACGGCGGCCAGGGCCCGCGCCGCGTTGCCGTTGAGCAGCGTCCACAGGTCGACCTGGTACGTGTCGACTCCGAGCGCCTCGGCTGCGTCGGCCTCGACGTCGAACGTGTCGGACTGGTGCGGGTTGCGACCGAAGAGGATGGCGTGAGTGCGACGCGGGTTCCGGGAAGGAGACATCCACGAGCCTTTCATCAGGGGTGGCGACGGCGGACTCATCCGACGCCGCCATGCACGGGACCTGACACGGCCGAAGCGGGCGCGAGCGTTGCGCCACCTCGAGGCCTCTCGGGAACTCTCGTCCTCTTCAGGAGCCTGACGCCCGCGCCAGGTGGAGCCTGACGCGGGCGTATTTTCAGGCCGTGCTACTCGACCGCGAGCCGGCCGATGGCGAACCCGCTGCCATCCACCACGTCGGTGCCGAGCTTGTCGCGCAGCAGCGCCTTGAACTTCGGCCCCAGCGCGGCGCCGTCGAACACCACGCCGGACGTGGCGCCGGGCCGCAGCTCCAGCTGCACCGTGTAGAGGACCGCGCCCGCCGGAATGGCCGAGTCGTCCGCCACCGCGCCCGGGCCCGCCGCCTTCTGGCTCTGGCCGCTGGAGAGCACGCCCGCCAGCGGACCGCTCGACGGCAGCCGGCCAAAGGCAGCGGTGGGGGCCGTGCCCGCGGGCAGCGCCGTGCCCGGCACCATGACGTTGGCCCCGGCCTGCACGAGGCTCGCGTCCAGCGGCAGGTTCATGCCCACCGAGTAGCCCGTGAGCGCCTCCTGGGCCACCAGGTCCAGCACCACAGAGGTGTCGGTGGAGGCCGGGTTGCGCACCAGGGCAATGCGCCTGCTCGCGGCCGGCGCCGTGTAGACGAGCCGGGTGCCGGCGACCACCGCGTCGAAAGCCGCGCTGGTGGCGCCCGTGAGGCCCTCCGTGCTCGCGATGAGCGTGTAGCCCGTGCCTTGCGCGTCTACCGCGAGGTCCGTGAAGGCCGCCACGCCGCTGGAGGCCGGAGCGGTGAGGGTGCCCGCCAGCGTGGCGTTGGAGGGGTTGTTGCCCAGGGCCACGGTGATGCTGTCCGAGGCGCCCGTGGCGACGTTGCCGAAGGCGTCCTGCACCGCCACCCGCACCGCCGGGCTCACGGCCTGTCCGACGAAGACGCGCGTGGGCTGGACGGTGAAGACCAGCCGGGTCCCCGCGCCCGGCGCGACGGCGAAGGCCGTGCTGGTGGCGGTGGCCAGCCCCGTGGCGGTGGCGGTGAGGGTGTAGCCCGTGCCGGCCCTCGCCAGGGACACGCCCGGGAAGGTGGCCACGCCGCCCGTCGCGCCGAGGACGGTGGTGCCCGCCAGCGTGCCGCCGCCCGGGTTGTTGCCCAGGCCCAGGGTGATGCTCGCGGTGGAGGTCACCGGGTTGCCATTCGCATCCTGCACGCTCACCTGCACGGCCGGGTTGAAGGCCACGCCCGCGGGCGTGTCACCTGGCTGCACCGTGAAGGCGAGCCGCGCGGCCGCGCCCGCCGTCACGTTGAAGCCGGTGGAGGTGGTCGTGGGCAGGGTGCCGGAGGACGCCACCAGCGTGTAGCCCGTGCCCACCTTGTCCAGCGTGAGGTTGGAGAAGGTGGCCACGCCGCTGACCGTCGTCGCGGACAGCGTGCCGCCTAGCGCGGCGTTGCCCGGGTTGTTCCCCAGGGCCAGGGCCACCGTGGAGGCAGTCGTCGCGGCCGGGTTGCCCAGGGCGTCCTGCACCGTCACCCGGACGGTGGCGAGAGTGGCGCCCGAGACGACGCTCGCCGGCTGCGCGGTGAAGGCCAGCTGGCTGGCGGGGCCCGCCGTCACGTTGAAGAGGGCGGAGGTGGTGCCCGTCAGGCCAGGCGACGCCGCCGCGAACCGGTAGTTGTTGGCCACCCGGTTCAGCGTCAGGCCCGGGAAGCTGGCCACGCCGTCCACCGCCGCGACAGTGCGGGTGCCACCCAGCGTGGAGCCGCCCGGGTTGGTGGACATCGAAATCGTGATGGATGCCGTGGAGGTCGTCACCACGTTGTTGAAGCCGTCGCGCACGCTCACCTGGACGTCCGGGGTGATGGCCGCGCCGGCCGTCACCACGTTGGGCGGGTTCCGGTGGAACGCCAGCGAGGTGGCCGCGCCCGGCGTCACGTTGAACGCGGCGCTGGTGACGGTGGGGAAGCCGGTGGCCGCCGCCGTCAGCGTGTAGCCCACGCCCGTCCGGGTGACGGACAGGGTGGAGAAGGTGGCCACGCCGTTCACCGTCGTCACCGTCCGGGTGCCGTTGAGGATGCCCACGCCCGGGTTGTTGCCGAAGGCCACGGTGACGCTCGCGCTGGGGGTGGACACCGTGTTGCCCTGCGAGTCGGTGACCCGCACCGTCACCGCCGGGGCGATGGCGATGCCGGCCGCGACGCTGGAAGGCTGTGCGTCGAAGGCGAGCCGGCTGGCGGCGCCCACCGTTACGTTGAACGCGGCGGAGGTGGCGCTGAGGCCCGCCCCGCTCGCGGTGAGGGTGTAGCCCGTGCCCACCCTCCCCAGGGCCACGCCCGGGAAGGTGGCCACGCCGCCCGTAGCGCTCACCGTCAGCGTCCCGGACAGTGTGCCGCCCGAGGGGTTGTTGGCCAGGGTGAGCTGGACGTCGGCGGCGGTGGTCGTCGCCAGGTTGCCGTAGATGTCGCGCAGGTCCACCGCCACCGCGGGGGTGAAGGCGGCGCCGGCCACGAGGTTGGAGGGCTGCGTGGTGAAGGCCAGGACGCTGGCCGGCCCGGGCAGGATGTCGAACTGCTGGGAGGTGGCACCTTCGGAGTTCGGGCTGTAGAAGCGCAGGCGCCGGCCCTGGGCAGCCTTCGTCAGCGACAGGTCATCGAAGCGGGCGACGCCCGCCACCGCGTTGACCCGGGTGGTGCCACGCAGCGTCTCCTCGACGGGGTGGTCCAGGAGCTCCGCGACCACCGGACCGGTGTAGTGGGTGACCAGGTTGTCGTACTCGTCACGCACCTCCACCTCCAGGCCCTTCGCCAGCGGCTCGCCCGCCGTGGTGGTGGCGGGCTGGCTCCGGAGGACGGCGTACCTGGGAGGGCCCGGGATGATCTCCACAGGCGCGGACGTGGCGCTCTCCAGCGAGGGGCTGGAGGCGATGAGGGTGAAGGTGCCGACCTGGTGCACGGAGAGGTCCGAGAAGCCGACGTTGCCCGCGTCCGTCCGGGCGGTGGTGACTCCCACCAGCGTGGCGCCGCCGCTGAGGGTCAGGGTGATTTCGCCCGTGCCGTCCAGGACGTAGTTGCCGTGGGCGTCCACCATTCCCACGTTCACCACGCTGACGAAGCGCTCGTGGGTGACCTCGCGGGTGGGCTGGTTGAAGAAGACCAGGCCCTTCGCCGGCCCCGGCCCCACGTCGAACGGGCGGCTGGTGACGAAGTCCACGCCCTGCGCCCTGGCGAGCAGCGTGAAGCCGTAGCCGACCTTGTCGAGCGACAGGTCGGGGAAGCTCGCCACGCCATCCACCGTGGTGGCGGTGCGGGTGCCGGAGAGCGTGCCATTCGGGATGTTGACGCCCAGCTCCACCGTGATGGACACGGGCTGCGTCACCCGGTTGCCGGCCTCGTCCAGCGCGGCGACCGCGACGGTGGGGGAGAAGGTGCCGCCGGCCGCCAGCAAGCCGGGCTCCTGCGCGAAGGCGAGCTTCTTCACCACCGGGGTGGGCGGCGGGTTCTGCGGGGGCTTGGAGCCGCCACCGCAGCCGCTCAGGATGAGGGCGCCCGTGAAGACGAGCAGGGCCAGGTTCTTCAGGCTCAAGGGGAACATCTCCAGGGAAGGAGGGGAGGAGGCGCGGCTCACGGGCGGCCTCCGATGCGGTTGAGCAGCTCGGTGAGGTCGGCGGAGTCCGTGCCGTTCACCGCGCCGGTCATGTCGGTGTTCCAGTCGTAGTAGGGGCGCGCGGTGGTGGACGGGTCCGTGCCCAGCCGGCTGGCGGCGGCGGCCAGGTCCTCGAAGTCGAGCTGCTGGTCGCGGTTCCAGTCTCCGTTGCCGCTGACGCCCTTCTCGGCGGTGGCGGACGGGTAGATTTCCCACAGGCCACGCCCGTAGGTGCCCACGCGCATCATCGCGCCGGTGCGGCTGATGAACATGTCCGTCACGCTCACCAGCGGCAGGCCGTTGCCGAAGCGGTGCCACGTCTGGCCGCCGTCGGTGGTGCGGTACACGCCCAGCTCGGTGCCCACGTAGAGCGTGTTGTTGGTGAGGTCCGACGGGTCGTACTTCACGGCGTTGATGCCCACGTTGGGCAGGTCCGCGCCGGTGCCGTTGCCGTGCAGCGGGGCCCACGTGGCGCCGCGGTCCTGGGTGATGAAGAGGTGGCCCAGCGCGTCCGGCACCACCGTGAGGCCGTCCAGCGCCTGGGGCGCCGCGCTCGCCGCCACGTACACGTCCCCCAGGTTGCGGCCCGCGGGGGTGGTGGGCGGGAAGGCCACCTGCGTGGTGTAGGAGACCTGCTCGTCCAGGGTGATGCTGCCGTTGCCGTTGACGTCGAAGCCCAGGATGCTGCTGCGCGTCCACGTGCAGGCGGTGGTGGTGCCCTGGCAGTTGCTGGTGACGTAGAAGCGGCCGCCGGACATGGCCACGCCGTACACGCCGTCATGGTTGGCGGACGTGGAGATGAGCCGCGTGAAGCCGGTGAGGCACGGGCTGATGGCCTGCCAGGTGGTGCTCGTCCCGCTGATGCGGTGCACGCCGTAGTCGGTGAGCGTCAGCACCGTGTTGACGCTGGGGCTGGCGGTGGCCGCCGCATAGCGGATGAGGAACGGCTGGGCGTCGCCGCCGGTGCAGCCGACCACCGTCGAGGCGTTGCGCGTGGTCCACGCGGTGCCGGAGTTGCAGAAGCTGTTGGCGGCGGTGGGCACGCAGAAGCGGCGGCTGCCGTTGACGCTCGCCCAGTAGATGGTGCTGCCGGACGCCGTGTCCCTCGCGGCCGTGGCGCCGAAGCCGTCGCCGCCGATGACCTGGTTGAAGGTGGTGGAGGCGGCGCCCGCGGCCGGGTCCCGGAAGCGCGTGCCGTTGTCCTGCAGGCCGGTGTAGGCCAGGTACGGGTTGCCCGTGGCCGGGTCCCCCGAGGCCACCGAGTAGCTCAGGTGCGTGACGATGCCCCGGTTCTGCCCGTTCCACACCACCTGCGTCGGCGTGCCGCTGAAGAGGTTGGTGGAGACGTAGAGGCCGCCGTCGGTGCCCGCCATGGCGACGTATCCCGTGCCGGTGCGGACGATGCGCGCCTGCTGCCAGTCCGCGTGCACGTAGTCCAGCGTGCCGCCGGTGACGGACGCGCCGCCGCCGCTGGGCAGCCAGTGGGCCACGTTCTCCCAGGTGGGCGAGGCGGCCAGGCCGTTGGTGGTGCGCAGGCCGCACAGCATGCCGCCCGCCAGGACGTTGTTGTTGTTGGCGGGGTCGACGGCCAGCGCCGCGTTGTACCAGGCCTGCGCGCTGTTCACGTTGACGGTGGTGCAGTCCGTCGAGGAGTTGGTGCGGTTGGCGAGCGTTCCGTTGATGGCCGTCCACGAGTTGCCCGAGTCCGGCGAGCGCCAGTAGCCCGCGCCCGCGGGGCCGTTGTACTCGTCCTGGTTGCCCAGCTGCGCGTACACCACCGTCACCGGCGGGACGGCGCCCGAGGGCGTGCCCGCCGCCAGGGTGATGCGGCCCACGGCGGTGGAGGGAAGGGTGCCGGCCGCGCGGCGCGAGCTCCAGGTGGCGCCCGCGTCGGTGCTCGTCCAGATGTCGCCCGGGTTGCCCGAGGTGCAGTCCACGTTCGCCACCTGGCCCACGCTCGGGTCCGGCGGCAGCGAGGCGGCGTCACACGCATACACGCCGCTGATGACCCAGCGGCTCACCCCGTCGACGGCGCCCGTATGGGCGATGTTCCACACGTTCTCCGGCCGCTGGGGGGCGGCGCTGTTGGGCAGGTCCACCAGGGTGAAGCTCGCGCCCCCGTCGGTGGAGCGGAACAGGCCCACGTCGGTGCCCGCCAGCACGATGCTGGCGTTGGCGGGGTCCGCCTTCACCGCGCGGATGCGCAGCGCCTTGACGGCCCTGCCGCCGGAGCCCGCGGGGTACTGGCCGGTCAGCCGCACCGGGGCGCTCCAGGTGGCGCCGCCGTCCTCCGTCTTCACCACGTGCCCGCCCGGGGTGTCCACGAAGTCACCCGTGCCCACGTAGAGCGTGTCCGGGTGGCTCGGGTCCAGGTCGAGCGCGCCGATGGCGAGGTTGCCCAGCGACTCGCTCACCGGATGCCAGGTGGGCGCCGCGACGCCGAAGTTGAAGGTCTTCCAGAGGCCGCCGCCGCTGGTGGACAGGTACACCACCTGCGGGTCCGCCGGGTGGACGGCGATGCCGGACACGCGGCCGGAGTCCACCTCGTTGTAGAGGGTGCCGTTGTACTGGAAGTTCGCGTTGGTGGGCCCCAGGTTCACCCACGACAGGCCGGACACGACGGCCTTGTTGGTGGCGGCCGGCGCCTTGAGCCAGTCCCACGCCGCGGGCGGCCGGGGCAGCATCCGCGCCCACCGCTTCGCCTCCGCGTGTGCCACCCGTGAGCGGTGCTCCAGCACCTCCGCGGTAGGCACGCCCCACATCATCCGTGCCGCAATCTGGCGGCGCAGCGGGTCGTCGCCCTCGGCCTCGCCCTCCTCGGGCTCCGCCTCCGCTCGCGAAGCGGCCAGCTCCGAGAGCACCTCCGGCGAGTGCTCTCCGGCACGCGCGTCGTGGAGGAAGTTGGCCATCTTCGTGCGCGCGTCGCGCGCCTTCCAGCGCTTGTACGCACTGGCACCTGAGGGCACGGCAACGACCGAGACCACCGCGACCGCGGAGGTCGCGACGAGCCACCGATAACGCTTGAGCAAGAAATGCCTCGTGAGGAGGGAAGGCGGGGGAAGCCCTACTCTCCGTCACGAAGACTCGGAACGTCAATACGGCAACATTGCAATGAGGTTGTCTCTGTAATTTATGGAGTTCCAGAGATTACGAGGGCTTGCGCGGCCGGGCTCAGGCGTCCGCGGGCAGGATGCGGGGGATGGTCCTGGCGGCGGAGCGCACCTGGGGACGGCGCCCGAGCGTACCCAGCCGGTCATGGGCGATGACGAGCAGGAGCGCATAGAAGCCGAGCGACACGAGCACGTGCCACCACGCATGGAACTGAGGGTTGGGAATGCCGTTGGCCGGGAGCGTCCCGTTCAGCGTGGGGCAGAACTGGATGTCGCTCAGCCACAGGACGATGGCGAGCGCATAGGCGCCGATGCCCAGCCGGAAGAGGCGCTTCGCGCGCGGGTCCGGGCTGCGCCGCTGGAGGAAGTAGGTGCGGCCGAGCGCGTAGAACTCCAGGGACGCGAAGCTCACCTGGAAGAGGAAGAACTGGGCCTGGCCCCGCGTGAAGGCCGTCAGGTACGTCACCAGCACCGCGTGCCCGAAGAGGGCCAGCGGCAGCCAGGTGCCGAAGCGCCGCTGGGGGCGGTTCTCCAGCAGGATGTAGACGATGACGATGGCGAGGTAGAGCATCGGCAGCTCGTCCAGCATCTGGTACTCGCGCAGCAGCGTGGCGTGGAACGCGGTGCTGCCCACGCCGACCACGGACAGCAGCGCGAAGGCCAGCAGGAACCGGCGCTCCAGCACGCCCCGGTGCAGCACCAGGCCGACGAGGCCCACCAGCACCAGCACCAGGCTGGACGCCGAGTTGAACAGCTCACCGACGTGGTGGAGGTGCTCGTAGTTGGTCTCGCACCAGTCCACCGTCGAGGTGCTCGGGCCCCAGAAGCCCGTCGTGGGTGCCGACATGGCGGCGGACCGTAGCGGGGTGGGGCCGCGGCGTCCAGGAAGCGAAGGAGCGGCGTGGCTCGTGCTACGCCAGCCGCTCTCGTGCCTTCTCCCGCTTAAGGGGCCTCGCGTCAGTGGACGCGGCCGGCTGGCAGGTTGGAGCGGGGAGGGAAGCCCCGCGGTGCGAGCAGCGCCTCGCCCACCGCGCCCGTCCTCACGGAGGGGTTCTGCGACACGCCACACACCAGGTTCTCCAGGTCCACCTCCCGCCGGCCCAGGTCGTTGAAGACGCGCGGCGCCGAGGTGATGCGGTCGGGCATGGGCGAGGGGCTGAAGAGGAACGGAGAGAGGAAGGCCTCCTGCCCTGGTGGGCGCGGCCCGACGTGGAGGAAGCCCGTGCGCGTCTCTCCCGCGTGGCAGCCGTTGCACGTGTTGAGCGAGAACTGGTGCCGCGCCTCCGGGTCCGTGCCCGGGGCCTGCCAGAAGAAGTCGAAGGGTGTCAGCGACGAGCCCGCGAGGAAGGGCTGGCCCTGGAAGAGGGGCGGCACCTCGTGCGTCCCCGCGAGGATGGCGGCCTGGTTCTGGTTGACGAAGTCCCTCACCAGGGGCGAGCCGTTGAGGAAGAACTCGGGCGTGAGCGCCACCGGCGCGGGGACGAGGCCCTGGGCGCCGAAGTGGAACTCGCGCAGCTCCCACTCGAAGTCCAGCGCGTTCTCGTTGGTGCGCACCTGGCTGATGGCGCTGCCCAGGAAGCCGCCCTGGGTCACGAAGGATTTCGTGAAGCGGTCCGTGAGCGCCTGGAGCTTCGCGTTGTAGGTGGGGTGGGACACGCCCAGTCGGCCCAGCTCGTGCCAGTCACGCGCCCAGCGCTGGATTTCCTCCGGGCCGCCGCCCGGCAGCGTGTACTCGAGGATGACGGTGAACGGGAGCGGGGTGCCGCCCGCGGACGTCACGCCGAACACGAAGCGTCCCTCGCCCGAGTGCACGCCCTCGCGCCGCAGGTCCATGCGGTTGACGATGGCCAGCAGCCGGAAGGGCGCGGTGCTGAAGTCCAGGGGCTGGCTGGCGCCGCCGCTGCGCGCCTCCCACGGACCGAGCACCATGGGCCTCATGCTCGTGCGGGCCGGCACGAAGGAAGGCCCGACGAGCTGATTCTGCTCCCAGGTGCGGAGCCAGGTGCGCACCAGCCCGGACGGGTCCATCCCGCCATTCATCTGGCGCATCAGCGTGCCGAACGTCCACGCGCCCGTCCCGGTGGTCCGCACGGGGTCCTCCACCACGGACAGCGCCGTGACGAGGAGCTCCTCGGGCGCGTCCACCTGGCACACCGCGCTGTCGCACGCGGTGGAGGACTCGCAGCCGTTGGCGGCGGCGCCGTCACAGTCGAAGGTGCCCACCGCGCAGCCCAGGCCACAGGTGCCCGCGCCGCAGACGGCACTCGCGGACGCCGCTCCGTCGCACGTCGTGCCGCACGCGCCGCAGTTCCCCTCGTCGGTCATCAAGTCCGCTTCGCAGCCGTTCGCCGGGTTCCCATCGCAGTCCCCCCGGCCCACCGGGCAGTCCGCCACGAAGGACACGCAGGAAGACGTGTTGCCCACCGCGTCGCGCGCCCTCGCGAACACCAGGAAGCCCACCTGCTCCTGCGTCAGCGGCAGCAGCACGCCGCCGCTCGTGTTCGCGACGACCTCGGTGCCGGACGGCACTTGCACGGTGCACGTCGCGTTGGAGAACAGCGCCACCCGCGCCCCGGGCTCGGTCTGGGCGCGCACCGCTCCGACGAAGGGCGGTGTCGGGAAGGGGATGATGCCGTCGATGACCGTGAGCCCCGGGGGGCTGGAGTCATTCACGTAGGTGACGGCAGCCGAGCAGGTGGAGGCATTGCCCGCCGCGTCCACGGCGCGTGCCGAGAAGGTCGTGGACTGGTTGGCGGAGACCGTCAGCGTGGAGGTGAAGGCACCGGTGGTGGCGTCGGCGGTGACGGTGGCCACCGAAGGCGCCACGCAGCCACTGCCCCGGAAAAGCGTCACCCCGGCGCTCTTCTCCGTGGTGCCTCCGAGCTGCGGCGTCAGGGACGTGCCCGGCGACGCGGGGGTGAAGCCCGTGAACACGGGGGTTGCGGGCACGACGTTGTCATGCCGGTAGCTGACGGCCTGCGAGCACGCGGAAGTGTTGCCCGCGGCGTCCACTGCCATGACGCTGAACGTCGCCGTCGTGTTGGCGCTCACGGAGACCGTGCGGAAGAAGGCGCCGTTCGCCGCGGCCACCGCGGTGCCGAGCGCCGTGCCCGAGCCCGCGCAGGAGCCCCCGGCGAAGTAGTGCACGGTGGCGCCGGCCTCGGTAGTGCCGGCGAGCACCGGCTGCGGGGTGTTGCCCGGCGACGCGGGGATGAAGCCCGTGAACACGGGGATGGCGGGCGCGATGGTGTCATGGCGGTAGCTGATGGCGGGAGAGCACGCGGACACGTTGCCCGAGGCGTCCGTCGCCGTGGCGCTGAAGGTGGCGGTGGTGTTGGGTGTCACGGTCAGCGCCTTGGAGAAGGCGCCACCCGCCGAGGCCACCACCGTGGCGACCGCAGTGCCCGCGCACGCGCTTCCGGAGAAGAGGCGCACGGTGGAGCTGGCCTCGGCGGTGCCGGCGAGCACGGGCTGCGTGGTGGTGGAAGGCGACGCGGGGCTGAAGCCCGTCAGCACGGGGCTGGCCGGAGGCGTCACGTCCATGACGCAGGTGAGGAGCTCCATGCGGCCCAGGGAGATGACCTCGATGCCCGTCCGGGCGTCGTTGTCGTCCGTCACGTGCAGCCGGTACGCGCTGTACGCGCCCGGTGAGGCCACCGCGTACTCCCGGCGCTCGGTCCAGCCCCAGTTGCCCTCGTTGCTACGCCTGTCCACCACCACCCACGCGGTGCCGTTCCAGCCCTCCAGCGTCCAGTTCCTCGGCGCGCGGGAGGTGAGGTCCCCATTGGCGAGCCTGAGGGCGTAGCGGGTAATCGTGCGGGTCCCGCTGGCCCACTCGTAGCCAAGCCAGACGGGCGCCTGCGAGGGGAAGGAAATCCACAGGGACGCGCCCGTGTCCACGGCGTCGAAGGCCTTCCAGCCCAGGGTGTCACCGTCGAAGACGCTGGACTGCGTCACCGTGCCGGAGGGCACCGTCGTGCCTGTCATGTCCGGGACTTCGTTCTTGATGACACAGGCGCAGCTGAGGAGCTCCAGGCGGCCGATGGAGATGGTCTCGATGCCGGCGCGGGCGTCGTTGTCGTCCGTGAAGCTCACGCGGTACTTGCGGTAGGCGCCCGGCGAGGGGACCGGGTACCGGCGCCGCTCGGTGCCGCCCCAGTTGACCTCGTTGTTGCGCGTATCCACCACGACCCAGGCGGTGCCGTTCCACCCCTCCAGCGTCCAGCTCTTCGGCGCCCGGGAGGTGAGGCCGCCATTGACGAAGGTGATGGCGTAGTGGGTCACCGTCCGCGCCGCATCCGGCCACTCGTAGGCGAGCCACGCGGGAGCCTGGCCCACCTGCGAGAGCCACATGGACGCGGCGGAGTCCACGGCGTCGAATGCCTGCCATGCCTCGTAGGACGCGCCGAGGACGCCCGAGCGCGTGACAGTGCCGGAGGGCGCCGTCGCCCCCGTCATCACCGGTACCAGGCTGTTGCCGCAGGCGAGGCCCTGGGCGGTGACGCCCGTCTCGCGGGAGGGCTCCGGCAGGGGAGGTGGGTCTTCCTCCTGGCAGCCCGGTGCTCCGGCCAGGGCCAGCGCCCCCGCCAGGAAGAGGCCGATTCTCGACGTGTGGAATGACATCCGTGTGCTCCTTGCCGCGGTCTGTACCGGTGGAATCAAGCGCTCACGCGCGGGTCGCGCGGATGCGGCCTTGATACCGGTGCGGCTGCACACGTCCGGGAGTGATGTGACGGAACCGCCGCGGCGGGGGACGAAGCCGCCGCCCCCGGGGACGAAGGCCGCGGGCCACCCACGCGCCGCTCACGCCTGGGACGTCCGGGGCAGCTCGACGACGAAGCGGGCGCCGCTTCCCGGCTCGCTCTCCACCCAGATGCGCCCGCCGTGCGCCTCCACGATGCGCCGGGTGATGAAGAGCCCGAGCCCCAGGCCGCCATAGTTGCGGGAGGAGGCCCGCTCGAAGCGCTCGAAGATTCGGGCCTGCGCCTCGTGGGGGATGCCCATCCCGTGGTCCTCCACGCGCAGCCGCGCCCTGTCCGGGAGGGGCACCAGCTCCAGGCGGATGGGCCTGCCAGCGCCGTACTTCATCGCGTTCGTCAGCAGGTTGAACATCACCTGCTCCAGCCGGAGCCGGTCCCACCGGCCGGGCACCGGCGTCTTCGCGGCGAGCTCGAAGTCGCAGCCGGCCCGCTCCAGCGGCTCGCGGAGGTGGTCCACGACGCCGCGGGCGACCTCGACCAGGTCCAGCTCCTCCAGCCGCAGGTCGATGCGGCTCTCGTTGATGCGCGAGACGTCGAGCAGGTGCTCCACCAGGTGCGCCAGGTGCCGCAGCTGCTCGTCGAAGACGGTCAGCATGCCCGCCACCTTCCCGGCGAGCTCGGGGCTGCCGGGCTGGCGCGCCAGCGTCCGCTGCATCTGCTGCGCGCGCAGCTTCATGGACGTCAGGGGCGTCTTCAGCTCGTGGGAGGCGATGGACAGGAACTCGTCCCGCGTGCGGATGGACTCCTGCGCCTTGCAGTAGAGCTGGGCGTTGTCGATGGCGTAGGCGGCCCGGCGTCCCAGCTCCTCGATGAGCGCCAGGTCCGTGACGGGGGAGGCGGCGTCCGCGTGCGCGAAGATGAGGGACAGCACGCCGAGGATGCGGTCCCTGGCGCGCAGCGGCACACAGAAGGAGGGCCTGTCCTGGAGCGTCCGGACCTCGTCCCATCGGGCGTCCTCCAGGGCGGCGGGGTCCAGCAGGCACCGCGACGTTCGCGAGGACTCCGAGCGCCCGGTGGCCATCACCCAGGCCGGCCCCTGGGGGGCGTCCGGCGTGGGAGGGTGGCGATGCAGGAACTCCCGCACCCTGGCGGCCCGGGCCGGCGAGCTGTCGGCGACGGCCACCGGTCGCAGGACGCCTTCCTCTCCCGGCATGAACACGATGCACAGGTCCGCCAGGGAGGGCACGGCCAGCTCGGCGACACGCTGGAGCGTGGCGCTGAAGTCGAGCGACGTCACCAGCTCCCGGCTGGCCTCGGCGAGGAAGCGCTGGGCCACCTCCATCCGCTTGCGCTCGGTGATGTCGGTGGAGATGCCGCAGACCGCGTACGTGGCCCCCGTGGAGTCGATGAGCGGGAACTTCTGCGTGAGGTGGGTGTGCAGCCCGTCTTCGTGGGGGATGCGCTCCTCCTGGACCAGGGGCGTGCCGGTCTGGAGGATGGACTGGTTGTTGCGGTGGAGGACCTCGGCGATGTCCTCGGGGAAGACGTCATAGACTGTCTTGCCGGCGACCTCCCGGCGGCTGCGGTGGAACAGGTGCTCCCACTCGCGGTTCACGAAGATGTAGCGCTGCTCCGGGTCGAGCAGGAAGAAGACCGCCGTCGCGTTGTCGAGGATGGCGCGCAGCCGCTTCTCGCTCTCGGCGAGCGCCTCGGCCGTCCGCTTCTGCTCCGTCACGTCGATGAGCACTGCGAGCGAGCGGAAGATGTGCCCTTTCGCGTCCCGCTCCGCGATGGCCGACAGGTGGACGTCGATGGGCTCGCCGTTCTTCTTCACGAACCGGTACGGGACGTCCTTGCAGGAGCCCGTCTTGAAGTACTCGGGGAGGACGACCTCGCGCGCGTACCGGCGGGACTCGGGCGTCATGAACTCCACGGAGCTGTGGCCGAGCACCTCGCCCAGCTCATAGCCGAGGGTGGTGAGCCAGAAGTCGCTCACGCTGATGAGCCGCCCCTCGCGGTCGATGGAGTGCATCATCACCGGGGTGCTCCGGTAGAGCGAGCGGTACTTCTCCTCCCCTTTGCGCAGCTCCTCCTCCGACTGCTTGAAGCGGGTGATGTCGCTGAAGACGGTGACCCCGCCGCGCAGCACGCCGGCCGCGTCCCGGATGGGCCGGGCGCTCGCCAGCAGCCAGGCCCCCGCCGGCCTCGCATCGCTCCTCAGGAACATCTCCGTCCGGCCCACGGACTCGCCCAGCATGGCACGTGCGAGGGGCATCTGCCCGATGGGGTAGGGCGTCACCTGGTCGGGAAGGTAGAGGCCGTACCGGTGGGCCCACTCCGAGAACGGCACGTCCATCGCTCCGACGCCCAGTATCTGCTCCGCCATCGGGTTGAAGAGGAGGAAGGCCCCGTCCTCGCCGACTGCCACCACCCCTTCGCTGATGCTGGCGAAGACCAGCTCCAGGAGGCGCCCCGAGCCGTGCGACTCGCCGTCCTGGCAGGCTGGCGCCTCGGCCCGAGCCACCTCGCGCCCCGCCCGCGGGTCCAGATGTTCTGGGCTGTCGTGCAGGCGAGCCATGGAGAGGTCACTCCTGGCTCAACGATGCTGATGGCACCCTCCGCCGCCAACCCTCTGCCGCCGGACGTGAACGCTGGCTGGGCTGTGTCAGGGACCTGGGATACACGGGGAAGCATGACCTCCAGACTCTCCCTGTTTCTATCCATCTCCACGGTCCTTCCTGTCCTCGTCAGCTGCGGGGCCCCTCCTTCCACCGAGCCGTCGCCCGCCGTCCTGATGTCCCAGA
Source organism: Pyxidicoccus xibeiensis (assembly GCF_024198175.1). Lineage (NCBI taxonomy): Bacteria > Pseudomonadati > Myxococcota > Myxococcia > Myxococcales > Myxococcaceae > Pyxidicoccus > Pyxidicoccus xibeiensis. The sequence continues at coordinate 9,587 of NZ_JAJVKV010000006.1, read as the reverse complement.
CGCAGGCGCTGGCGGATGGCACGCCTGCCACCACGGGCGTGCTGGCCTTCCTCAATGACCGCTCCACCACGCTGGCCGTGCTGGACACGGAGGTGCCGCTGGACGTCCGCGCCGCGCAGGGCTTGATTGCCTGGCGCGCGGGGCCGGACGGCGTGGAGAACACGGCGGATGACCGGCGCTTCGTCTCCATCGCCCAGGTGGACGCGGTGCCCTACGTGGGCCCGGCGGCCCTGGCGGACCTGGAGTGGTACGCGCGGGGCACCGGCCGGGTGACGGAGCTGCCGGTGGACGCGCTGGTGGGCAGCTTCGATGGGGTGCCCTTCAACGTGGCAGAGGCCCGCCGCGCCCTGGAGGCCGCCAACACCCGGAGCGGCTCCAACCTGGCGACTGACTTCGGGCTTGCCCCGGCCGCGGTGCAGAGCATCCTGGCCGCGCGCCCCATTTTCCACATGGTGGAGCTGTCCCGGCTGGCCCACGTGGACTCCGCCGCGCTCAATCTCCTCAAGACCGGGACGCGGGCGGCTCCCGCCGGGGACCCGTGCACGGACCAGAGCACGTGCCAGGCCGGGCTCGTCTGTGAGGGCAGGCCCAATGACAACTCCAGCCCCTATGGCCGCTGCGTGGGCGCCCCGCCTCCGCAGACGGGCAATGGCACCTGCTCCGTCTTCGTGCCGTGCGACGCCGGCTACGTCTGCGCGGGCGTGCCGTCCGGCCTGTCGGAGGGCTGGTGCCGGCCCGCGTGGATGGCGGGGACGTTCACCCACTACGCGGACGTGACGCTTTCGTCGACGAGCCCGCTGGTGGAGACCTCCCAGCCGGTGGTGGGCCTGGCGACCGTGCCCGAGGACATCATCGTGGAGCTGGACCTGGCGCACACCGCGCCCCACCGGCTGGTGCTGACGCTGGTGGACCCGGGCGGGGACACGGCGCTGCTGTGGGACGGCCCCAACGAGGGGACGCCCCCGTCGCGCATCTCCGTCACGCGGGGCATCTCCCGTGATGCGTCCGTCAACGGGCGCTGGCGGCTGCGCATCGCCAACCCGGCGGGTGTGGGCAGCGGCACGCTGCGTGCGTGGAAGCTGAGCCTCACCAGCCGCTACGACTGACGCCGTCCCCCGCGCGCGCCTTTGACGGAGGCGCGCGCCTTGCTGGGGCTCCGGCGGTAGAGGAAGGGCCGCTCGATATGACAGAGTCGCCGGGCATCATTCTTCCCGCTAGAGGCCCAGGAAATGCGTCCAACGGTGTTGCTTGCAGTCCTTGCCGTGCTCTTCGTTTCGCGCAGCGCGCAGGCGGCATGTGAATGCTATCAGACAGACGGTAGCACTGACCCCTTCTATCTCAAGCTCACCCCTGTGGCATGCACGTCGACGCCATTCGGGTCCGTGTGGACCAAGCCGCGGAATCTGACGCAGGAAAGTGTCAACCTCCACCTCGCCGTGCCGGCGGGGTGGCAGTGGAATGGTTGTCTCTACGTTGACTTCACCCATCGGGGTGCCGACAACGTGCCTCGAATCGTGCTGTTCCACTCTGGTGTCCAAGGGTGCTCGAGCCAGCCCGCGAACGTGCAGACGGACCCGCTGCCCCCGGACTCCCCGCGCATGGCCGAGCATTGCCCCTTCCCCCTTCTTCAGGCGAAGACAACTGGCTTCGACTCATCATGCGGCGAGGCGGAAAGCGAAGCCTGGGCCCGAGCGTACGCAGAGGCCTCCAGCGTCTGCTCCGGGTATCCACCTGCACTTGGGTCCTGCAATGAGCAAGGCGAGGTCATCGAGTGCCGGAGGTCGCTCGGGTTCAGAATAGCAAGAGTTCAGATGTTCTATGCCTGCAAAGAGTTGCGGACATACAACCTCTGCCAGTAACTCCGCTGCTTTGGGTAGCTGTCTCGTGGCGCGTTCGGGCCCGGCGGAGGTGACTGCCTCCGTCGGGAGGGAGTGTGTCGGGTCTGACAGTCCGCTGGCCGACCGGAGCGGGCGGCATGGTGCCTGAGCGCCTCCATTCTGACGGAGGCGCGCGCTCCATCCGCTGTACATTGCGTCCGCACCGTGAGGAGGAGGACGCAATGGGTTGTTGCCACTACCACCCCGTGGGCGAGGGCTGTGACGGGGCCTTCACCGTGGATACGTCCCGAGTGACTTTCGGCCGGGGCTGCCTGGCGGAGGTGGGAGATCGGGCCCGCGCGCTGGGGATGAAGCGCGTGGCCCTGTTCAGCGACGCGCGCGTGGCGCGGCTGCCGCACTTCGAGAAGGTGCGCCAGTCGCTGCTCGCCGCCGGGCTGGACGTCGTCGTCTTCACCGACGTGCGTATCGAGCCCACGGACCAGTCCTTCCTGGAGGCCGCCCGCTTCGCGACGGAGGCGAAGCCCGACGGGTACGTCTCCCTCGGCGGCGGCTCGGTCATCGACACCTGCAAGGGCGCGAACCTCTACGCCACGTACCCGGCGGACTTCCTGACGTACGTCAACGCGCCCGTCGGCGCGGGCCGCCCGGTGCCTGGCCCGCTCAAGCCGCACATCGCCTGCCCCACGACGTCCGGCACGGGCAGCGAGGTCACCGGCATCACCATCTTCGACCTGCTGTCCATGGCGGCGAAGACGGGCATCGCCTCGCACGCGCTGCGCCCCACGGAGGCGCTCATCGACCCGGACTGCACCGACACCCTTCCCGGGGAAGTCGTGGCCGCCAGCGGGCTGGACGTCCTGTCCCACGCACTGGAGTCCTACACGGCGCGGCCGTACACGCACCGCCCCGCGCCCGCGAAGCCCTCGCTGCGGCCGATGAGCCAGGGCGCCAACCCGTGGAGCGACCTGGGCTGCCGCGAGGCGCTGCGCCTCATGGGCCTGTACCTGGAGCGCGCGGTGAAGGACGCGGCGGACACCGAGGCCCGGGAGCAGGTGATGTGGGCCGCCACCCTGGCGGGCATCGCCTTCGGCAACGCGGGCGTGCACGCGCCGCACGGCATGGCCTACGCGGTGGCCGGGCTGGTGCGGGACTTCCGCCCCTCGGGCTACCCTGACGACGAGCCCCTGGTGCCGCACGGCATGGCCGTCATCGTCAATGCCCCGGCCGTGTTCCGGTTCACCGCGGAGGTCAGCCCCGAGCGCCACCTGGAGGCCGCCCAGGGCCTGGGCGCGGACTCCCGGGGCGCCGCTCCCGGCGACGCCGGCGAGGTGCTGGCCCGGGAACTCATCCGCATCATGCGCGCGGTGGGCATGCCCAACGGGCTGGGCGGCGTGGGCTACACGGAGGCCGACGTCGGAGCCCTCACCGAGGGCGCCTTCCCGCAGCAGCGCCTGCTGCAGAACGCGCCGCGCGAGATGTCCCGCCCCGTCCTCACGGACCTGTTCCGTCAGGCGCTGAGCTACTGGTAGTCCCCTGGAGAGAGCCGTGTCCCAAGACGAGTCCGCGGACCGCTACCGCTACTTCCTGCCCATCACCACCCGGTGGATGGACAACGACGTGTACGGCCACATCAACAACGTCACGTACTACAGCTACTTCGACACCGTCGCGAACCACTACCTCATCCAGGAGGGCGGCCTGGACATCCACACCAGCCCCATCATCGGCCTGGTGGTGGAGTCGAAGTGTGCCTACCGCGCGCCGCTCGCGTACCCGGACCAGCTCCGCGCGGGGCTGCGCGTGGACAAGCTGGGCAACCGCTCCGTCACGTACGGCATCGGCATCTTCAAGGAGGGCGAGGCCCAGGCCGCCGCCCACGGCCACTTCGTCCACGTCTTCGTGGACCGCCAGACGCGTAAGGCCGTGGCCATGCCCGAGCGGCTCCGGGAGGCGCTCGCGCGCATCACCGTGGGTTGAGCGACTCGCGACGTGCGGGCGGGGCTCTCCGCGGTGAGCGGTGAGCCCCAGGCGCACTTTCGGAGGCTTCCTGCCTCACGCCCCTGTCAGCCGGCCTTCGTCACGTGGACCGGCGGCAGGCGCTGGGCCCACGGGCGGGCCTCCTCCAGCTGGCCGGCCAGGCGGAACAGCGTGGCCTCGTCGCCGAAGCGGCCGACGAACTGGAGGCCGATGGGCAGCCCCTCGCCGTTCCAGTGCAGCGGCACCGACATGGCCGGCTGGCCGGTGACGTTGAACACCGCGGTGAAGGGGATGAGGCTGAAGACGTACGCGTACCACTCCTCCGGCTTCCTGGGCACGGTGGCGTCCAGCACCCCGAGCTTGTAGGGCGGCACCGCCGCGGTGGGCGTCAGCAGCACGTCGTACTGCTGGAAGAAGGCGCCCATGATGCGGGACACCTGGTTGAAGCCGGCCAGCGCCGCCTGGAGGTCGGAGACCTTGAGGTTGCGGCCGTGCTCCACCACGGCGAGCGTCGTGGCCTCCAGGGTCTCGGGGCCCAGCGCACGGCCCGTCAGTTGGGAGAGTGGGACGGCCCAGCCCGCCATGGCCGAGGACCAGACCGTCGTCATCGCGGTGTTCAGCATCGCGGCGTCGTAGACGGGCGCGGCCTCCACCACCTCGTGGCCCAGCTCCGCGCACAGCTTCGCCGCGTCCTCGACGGCGGCGACACAGTCGGCGCTCACCGGCACGCCGGAGAAGGCCGTCCGGCACAGGGCGATGCGCAGCTTCCCGGGCTTGCGGCGGACCTCCTCGAGGAAGGGGCGCTGAGGCGGGGGCGCGTAGTAGGGGTCGCCGGGCTCCGGCTCCCAGGTGGCGTCCATCATCGCCGCGCTGTCGCGCACCGTGCGGGACACCACGTGCTCGATGCCCATGCCGTTGAGCGCCTCACCCATGTCCGGACCGATGGAGATGCGGCCGCGGGTGGGCTTCAGGCCGAACAGGCCGCAGTGCGCGGCGGGGATGCGGATGGAGCCGCCGCCGTCGTTGGCGTGGGCCACGGGGACGATGCCCGCCGCCACCGCCGCCGCGGAGCCGCCGCTGGAGCCGCCCGGGCTGCGCTCCAGGTTCCAGGGGTTGCGCGTGGGGCCGTGGAGGACGGGCTCGGTGGTGGCGTTGTTGCCGAACTCGGGGGTGTTGGTGCGGCCCACCGTCACCAGCCCCGCGCGCTTGAGGCGGGCCATCAGCGCGGTGTCGGTCGGGAACACCGTGCCCCGGGCCAGCCGGCTGCCCATGTCCGTGGGCACGCCCGCGGCGTGAGCGACCAGGTCCTTGATGAGGAAGGGCACGCCATGGAACGGGCCGTCCGGTACGCCCTGCTTCAGGGCCTCCCGCGCCTGGGCGTCGCGCACGTCGATGACGGCGTTGAGGCGCGGGTTCACCCGGGAGATGGCGGCGACCGCGGCCTCCAGGAGCTCCTCGGGCTTCACCTGCTTGCGGCGAACCAACTCCGCCAGTCCCATTGCGTCGTAGCGGCTGTAGTCATCCAGGTGCATGAAGTCCTCGCAGGCGCTCGGGTGGAAGGAGGCGCTCCGGGCGCTGCACGGAGGATAACCGCTGGGCTCCCGAACACACTCCCGGTGCGTGCGTTGAATCCGCCCCCACCGGCGTGCTACGGCCCACGGCCATGAGCGACGAGAGCAAGGCCACGACGGGCCAGTCTCCCAAAGCGCACCACGCCGAGGACACTGTCCCCCGTCTCACGACGGACTCCCCCCTCTTCAATGCGGTCCCCGCGGAGCTGGACTTCCCCGCGGAAGAGCGCCGCATCCTCTCCTTCTGGAAGGAGCGCCGGATTTTCGAGCGCTCCCTGGAGGCCCGCGAGGGGGCTCCCACCTTCGTCTTCTACGAGGGACCGCCCACCGCCAACGGCCTGCCCCACAACGGCCACGTCCTCACGCGCGTCATCAAGGACCTGTTCCCCCGCTACAAGACGATGCAGGGCTTCCAGGTGCCAAGGAAGGGTGGCTGGGACACGCACGGCCTGCCCGTGGAGGTGGAGGTCGAGAAGGAGCTGCGCATCCACGGCAAGGCGGAAATCGAGCGCTACGGCGTGGAGCCCTTCACCGAGCGCTGCATCGAGTCCGTCTTCCGCTACACCACCGAGTGGGAGCGGCTCACGGAGCGCATCGGCTTCTGGGTGGACTTGAAGGAGGCGTACGTCACCTACCACCGCAGCTTCGTGGAGAGCGTGTGGTGGGCGCTGGCCGAGCTGTACCGCAAGGGCCTGCTGTACCAGGGCCACAAGGTGGTGTGGTGGTGGCCCAAGGGCGGCACCGCGCTGAGCGCCGCGGAGGTGGGCCTGGGCTACAAGACGGTGGACGACCCGAGCGTCTACGTCGCCTTCCCGCTGCGCGACACGCCGGACACCGCGCTGCTCATCTGGACCACCACGCCCTGGACGCTGCCGTCCAACATGTACGCGGCCGTCAACCCGGCCCTGGACTACGTCACGGTGGACGCGGGGGACCGCAAGCTCATCCTCGCCGCCGGCCAGCGGGACGAGCTGGCGAAGAAGCTCAAGAAGGACCTGCCCGTGCTCGCCACGCACAAGGGGCGCGAGCTGGTGGGCCTGCGCTACGTGCCGCCCTACGACGTGTACCACCAGCGCGCGGGCGACGTGACGCTGCCCCTGAAGGTGGGGGGCACGGAGGTCATGGCGTGGCGCGTGGTGGGCGCGGACTTCGTGGCGCTCGGCAGCGGCACGGGCATCGTCCACACGGCGCCGGCCTTCGGCGAGGACGACTACGAGGCCTTCCGCGCGGACCGCGAGCGCTTCGCCCAGCCGGACGCGCTGGAGCTGTTCTGCGCGGTGAAGCCGGACGGCACCTTCTCCGACGAGTTGACGCTGGTGGCCGGCCGCTTCGTGAAGGACGCGGACAAGGAGCTGCAGCGCAACCTCAAGGAGCGCGGGCTGCTGGTGCACGCCGAGCAGTACCGGCACGAGTACCCGTTCTGCTGGCGCGCGGATGACGACCCGCTCATCCAGTACGCCCGGCCCGCCTGGTACATCCGCACCACCTCCGTCATCGACCGGGCCATCGCCAACAACCGCGCGGTCAACTGGGTGCCCGAGCACATCAAGGAAGGCCGCTTCGGCGACTTCCTCGCGAACAACGTGGACTGGGCCCTGTCCCGCGAGCGCTACTGGGGCACGCCGCTGCCCCTGTGGGTGCACTCGGAGACGGGCGAGGTGGAGGCCGTCCCCTCACTCCAGGCCCTGCGTGAGAAGCCGGGCAGCACCCTGGGCGCGGTGGAGGCCGAGCTGGCCGCCTTCCTGAAGGGCAAGCCGCACGAGGCCAACGCCGAGCACCTCATCGCCCACAAGCCGTGGATCGACAAGGTGACGTACGAGAAGCCCGGCACCCCGGGTCGCTTCCGGCGCGTGCCCGAGGTGGTGGACGTGTGGTTCGACTCGGGCTGCATGCCCTTCGCGCAGTGGGGCTTCCCGCATGCGCCGGGCTCGCGCGAGGCCTTCGACCGCACCTTCCCCGCGGACTTCATCTCCGAGGCCATCGACCAGACGCGCGGCTGGTTCTATTCGCTGCTGATGGTGAGCACGCTCCTCTTCGACGAGGAGACGCAGCGGCGCATGGGCCTGTCACCCCCGCGCGGGCTGCCGCACCCGTACAAGAGCTGCATCGTGCTGGGCCACGTCTCGGACAAGGAGGGCAAGAAGGAGTCCAAGTCCAAGGGCAACTACACCCCGCCGGAGATCATCCTGGACGAGGTGCGGATGGACTTCGCGGTGCTCTCGGCCACGGAGGCCGGTGCGCCCGGTGAGGCCGGCGTGGCGCTCATCGCCCGCGAGGACCTGGAGGGGCTGGACCTCCAGGAGGGCGCGAGCGTGCGGCTGTTCCGCCCGGACCGGCCGGACGTGGCCGTCCCCGTGACGGTGAAGGCGCACAAGAAGCTCAAGCGCCGGGTGATGCTGCTGGCTCCCTCGGAAGTGCAGGCGCTCGGCGTGGCGCCGTCCTCGAAGGGTGCGGACGTGATGCCGGTGGAGGTGCCCCGGCTGGCACCCTCCGCGCGCGTGGTGCTGCAGGACCCGTCCACCCGCGCTCCCGGCGCGGACGCGTTCCGCTGGTTCTTCTACGCGGCGAGCCCCACCTGGTCCAACACCCGGCACTCGCTGTCCAACGTGCGGCTGCTGCAGAAGGACTTCCACGTCAAGCTGCGCAACGTCTACGCGTTCTTCACCATCTACGCGAACATCGACGGCTTCAACCCGGCGGCGGGCAACGCGGACGCCTCGGACGCGCCGTGGAAGGCCACCCGCCACAGCCAGGGCTGGCGCGAGGTGAAGGCGCGGCCGGTGCTGGACCGGTGGATTCTCTCCGAGGTGCAGCTGGCGCTGCGGGACGTGTCCCGCTCGCTGGACGGCTACCAGGTGTATGACGCGGCCCAGCGCCTGGTGGCGCTCGTGGACGCGCTGTCCAACTGGTACGTGCGCCGGGGACGCTCGCGCTTCTGGGCGCCGGGCTTCGAGCAGGACAAGCAGGACGCGTACTTCACGCTGTACGAGACGCTCACCACGCTGGCGGCGCTGGCGGCGCCCTTCATCCCGTTCTTCGCCGACGAGATGTGGGGCAACCTGGTGCGCAAGCCGTGGCCTGAATCGCAGCCGGAGAGCGTGCACCTGGCGCGCTTCCCGGAGGCGGACGTGAGCCTCATCGACGAGGCGCTGGCGGCGGAGATGGGCGCGGTGCGCGAGCTGGTGTCACTGGGCCTCAAGGTGCGCACGGACAACAAGCTGAAGGTGCGCCAGCCGCTGTCGCGCGCGGACGTCATCCTCGCGCGCAGGGAGCTGACCGAGCGCGTGGCGGTGTACCGGGAGCTCATCGCGGACGAGCTGAACGTGCACGCGGTGCACTTCGTGGAGCCGGGCAGCCCGGAGGCGGACGTGGTGCGCTACCGGGTGCGGCCCCAGCTGCGGGCGGTGGGCAGCCGGCTCGGGCCGAAGCTGGCGCCGGTGCGCAAGGCGTTCGACTCGGCGGATGGCCGCGTGCTGCACCGTGAGCTGCTCCAGACGGGGCAGGTGGCGATGACGGTGGGCGGCGAGGCGCTGGTCTTCCCCGCCGAGGAGCTGGAGACGCTGGTGGAGGCCCAGCCCGGCTACGCGGCGGCGGGTGCCGGGGTCGGCGTGGTGGTGCTGCACACCGAGCTGACAGAGGCGCTGGTGGACGAGGGCCTGGTGCGCGAGCTGCTCGCTCGCGTCCAGGCGGCGCGCAAGGACCTGGCGCTGGGCTATTCGGACCGCATCCGCGTGTGGGTGGACGGCGACGCGCGGGTGAAGCGCGTGACGGAGGCCTCCCGGGAGCTCATCTCCCGGGAGACGCTGGCCGCTGAGCTCCACGTGGGCTCCGAGGGGCTCACCGGCCAGGAGGAGGAGGTCAGCCTCAACGGCCTGCCCGCCAGGGTCCGCGTCGAGCGGGCCTGAGGCGAGGCTCCGCGTCGCGGGAGGCCCGCTCGCTCCAGGTGAGCGGGCCCTCGTGGGGCCAGGGCGGTCTGTCGCGGAGGTGTCCCGCTTCAGGTGAGGGCGCTCATCCTGAGCGGGGCGCATGGGGCAGGGCCCCTACCGGCGGAGCATGGCGCAAACCTGTCCGACAGTCAGACCGTCGAAAAAGGGGGGGGAGATGCTCAGGGTAGGAGCCGAAGCGCTCGACTTCTTGAGTATGGCGTGGTTGTCGAGGAGGGGTGAGAGCCAAGGGCGCGAAGAAGCGGCGGGCCAGGGAA